>RAYF01000116.1 GCA_003611745.1 bacterium D16-36
CCTTGCAAGTATTATACCAAATTTCAAGGTAAAAGTCAGTAAAATCAAGAGTTTTAGTATTAATCAGCAGACACTAAGTATCTTTCTCCCGACTTTGAGGACGGGCAGCTTTCCCCACTCCACAAGGTTCCGCAGGGTATTCCTCCCGATACCTGTATAGTCAGCAGCTTCTTCAATGGATAGTGCGATTTTCGTTCCGGTCATTGGTTCACCTCCTTCCGATTGCATAACGCAATTTTGATGGTATGCTTACTATAACGCTTTTATAATCTCCCGTCAAGCATTATGATAATTTTAAAAATGTTTTTATGTTGCATATTGCATTATTGTTTTTTCTGTGCTATACTTTGTCCATACCGACAAAGGAGGCGTATCAGTATGAAAGATAAAGAGTTACGCAAGCTGATTGGTAGCAGGGCAAAACAGCGGAGGGTTGAGTTAGGGTTGAACCAGCCTTATATTGCAGAGAAGATGGGGGTTGCCACTTCCACAATCGTGCGGTATGAGGCAGGAACAATCGACAATACAAAGAAGCTGGTCTTGGAAGGTCTTTCAGAAGCACTCCATGTATCTGTAGAGTGGTTAAAGGGAGAAACAGAGGAATATGAAACTGACATTACGGATAAGAGGGAATTATTTATCCGTGACGTGATGAGTTCCATAGTAAACAGACTCCCATATGATATGAAACCTGATGAGGCGGATTTTTCCAAAGATTTACTGCTGCTGATGTTAAGGGAGTATGAACTGTTCGTGGATTCTTTTCAGTTTGCCTGCAAGAATTTCAAGGACAATGCGGAAAATGCCGCACTCGCTCAGACAATGGGGTTTGAATCGAATAAGGAATATAATGAGATTATGTTTCTCAGGGAAATCACCCACACCGTAAATATGTTTAACGATATGGGCGATATTGTGAGGCTCTATTCCAAAAAACCTGAAACAGCCACCACAAGGCTTGCAAATCTTCTTTCTATGGTATCGGGGGAAGAATCCGAATCAGTATAGTGGAACAATCGGAGTTATGATATACTTACACGCAGAAAGCATTTCATCAGTTCCGATTGCCTTTTATCGAAAGGAGAACGATCATGGCAAAAGGTTCTGTAAGGAAAAAAGGAAAGAAATGGTACTACCGCTTTTATGTGGAGGATGCAAGCGGAAACTTGGTACAGAAAGAATGTGCTGGAACAGAGAGCAAGAGCGAAACGGAAAAGCTGTTAAGGCAGGCAATGGAAGACTATGAAAGCAAGAAATTCATTGCAAAAGCGGACAATATCACTCTCGGACAATTGCTTGACACATGGGCAGAAGAAGAATTAAAGACAGGAACACTCAGTAATGGCACTGTCGGTACTTATTTACAGGCAATTAACCGCATTAAACAGCACCCTATAAGCAGACGAAAGCTAAAAACGGTTACTTCGGGGCATTTACAGCAGTTTATGGATTTGCTCTCATTCGGCGGAACGGTTGAGGACTTTGTTTCAAAGGGATATTCCATTGACTATATACGGTCTTATTCCGCAGTATTGCAGCAGTCCTTCCGCTTTGCGGTGTTCCCGAAACAGTACATCACATTCAATCCCATGCAGTATGTGGTAATGAGGCACAAAAAGGACGATATGGATTTGTTTGCGGAGGAAACGGACACTGACACAGGCAAGGTCAAGCCTATTTCGTATGAACAGTATCAAAAACTGACTGCACAGCTTGGAAAACGGAGCAAAGACGCAATCCTGCCCGTACAGATAGCCTATTTCACAGGGCTCAGGCTTGGGGAAGTGGCAGGTCTGACATGGCAGGACATCAACCTTGAGGAACAATATCTGACAGTCCGCAGGAGTGTCCGTTACAACGGTGCTACCCATAAGCACGAAATTGGCTCGACTAAGAGGAAAAAAGTGCGTACAGTTGATTTTGGAAACGCCCTCGCTGACATCTTGAAGAAAGCAAGGAAACAGCAGCTTAAAAACCGTATGCAGTATGGCGAATTCTACCACAGGAATTTCTACAGGGAAGTCACAGAGAAAAACAGGGTGCATTATGAGTATTACAACCTGCCAATGACAGAGGATGCACCGGAGGATTATACGGAAATCTCCTTTGTGTGTCTGAGGGAAGATGGCTGTCTTGAACTTCCCGCTACCGTAGAAACAGCCTGCCGGACAGCGGCAAGGAAAGTGCCGGAGTTAGAGGGTTTCCACTTCCACACATTACGGCACACCTACACAACGAACCTGTTATCAAACGGGGCGCAGCCGAAAGATGTGCAGGAGCTTTTAGGACATTCGGACGTAAGCACAACCATGAATGTCTATGCACACGCTACAAGGGAGGCGAAGCGGGATTCCGCAAAGCTATTGGATAAGGTTGTGGGAATGAGTTAAAAACAAAAACTGAATATCAAAAACTTTCCCTTGTAACTTGCTGATAAGGGCAAAAACAAGGGAAAAGGATACATATTTTGAGGTTGGGCATACCGCAAAGCCTTGAAAATAAAGGAAAGTTAAGGCAGTTAGCAGGCAAACCGGAATTTGCTACTCACTTAATTTAATCCTATCAATTCCTAAGATATTACGAGAACAAATATACATAGAATCATTTTCTATATGTATACACCCAGATAACTTTAATGGTGTATTAATTTCTCTTGTTTTTTCTAATGTATCTTTATTCCAAAGGGTGATTTCCGAGCAGGGAAAAGAAACTGTCACCAACATATCCTCATATACCCCGGCACAATGAAACATTTTTTTGTGAGCATTTTTCGTCAAAGATTCTATTTCAAAGCTTTTAATATCAATTTTGAAAAGCTTTCCATCGTGACTTGCGGCATATATGTTTTCTCCATCAACATACAAACTACCAATATTTTTCTTCCCTAAAACAAGTCTTTTTTCAATAGAAAAAGTGGTTTTATCCAATAACAGCAACTCCCCATCTACTGTTCCACAAATCATGTAGTTACCATATGTTTTAATACTCCACATACTACTTTCGGAAACAATAAATTGCTTTAACAAATACGACTGTCTGTCAAGAGTAATAATTTTCCCATTTCGAATGGAGCAAAAAATAGTATCATCGTTGACTGCTATTCCGCATATATCGGAACTCAAATCATTGCCTAATTGCCATTTACCAAGCAACTCATAATTCTTTTGGTTTAATACATACAGTGTGCAAAAATCATATACAAAAATCTGCTTATCATCTGCAATCAATTTTCTTGATAAGCCCTCTTTTTCAAAAACTGTCTGTTTATAGATGATGTCACGAGAGTGTTTATCAATTTTAATTAATTCTTTTCCGCACATACAGTCGATACACTGCTCTGTAATATTAAAACCTGTTACAATTGCACCCAACTCTGCTATATGTTCCATTCGTTCACTCCTCAAAATTTTTCTTAGTCATTGCCATTCCACTTCAATCACACACTTGTCTGCCCCTGTCTTTATGCTTTCAAGTAATGTAACTTTTACATCCGTGTTGAATACTTTACTAAATATTCCTTCTGCATTTCCTAATGTACAATAGCACCATGTTTTTGATAATTCTTGGGGTACTCTTTTTACACAGGGACAATAGCATTCAGGGTAACAAAATCGAATTTTATTGTCAGATATGTATTCAAGACAAGCAAAGGTCTCTTTTTGATTAAATAAAGACACAAATTCCTCTATACTATCTGTCTTATTCAAATATTTCAGAAGTTTGTTTGCAATTGATTTGCCATCATTACATCTACATTCTTTTCTTATACTGATTATTGTATCTGAATCAAAATGTTCTTCAAGATAGTTGCAAATTGTATCCGCCCATAGATATTTTTTCTTAAAATCCGCACTCTTTGACAATGGATAATTAACTTCAAATTCTCTTGCCGTATCATATCCAATATGTCTTTCTAAGCTATCTACTAATCTAACAGAATGTGCATTATCATTTTTTGCCATAATGTCCTCCTTATAAATTCCGGTTTATCATCTAATCACAAATATATAAACGCTAGGAAAAATTCCACCCAACATCATTGATAATAAAAAAATATATAGATATTGTTTATGTTTATAAAAGAAACATAATATAGGTGCAAAAACTATGACATAGAAAACGCATCCTATTAATCCATATATACGCATTGACTCTCCTTCAGCCACATAATCAAATGAACCCGGTTCCTCCATAAAATTGCCTAGAGTTAAAACACTATACCCTAACCAAAAGAAACTAACCATTCCCCAAATAAGACCTATTATTACAACTATAATTCCTTTTATAACTGAACATAATTGTTTCATAAGCCAGTCCCCTTAATAACACTTTACAAACTATTTACCATGCCTATATATTCTTTCTTATCTACTAAAGCAATTCCTTAACAATTGTTTCAGCACATTCAGACGCACTGTACAAGCTTGTATCTACTTTTAAACTATACTTTATATTTTTTGCCATCAATTCCTGTTGTTCATCTGATTGGTTTTCATATCTATCCCCACGGATAATATTTCTTTTTCTGCATATATCCAGAGGGCAATATACTTCGACCAAATCAAGAGGATTATCTTTCATTATTTCTAACAACTGCTGATAATGAGGAGTTATTTCATCTCTTTCAACTAATATCCCGTCAATAAGAACATTTTTGCCCATATCTGAATAAAGCTTCGCAGTGTGGTACATCATAATAATTACTTCACTAAGATATTTCCAATAATTTTCACGCAAATATTTATCTCCAACCATCTCCTCAAACAAATCATTAGCGACAACATAAAAGAATACATCATCACGCTCCTGAATGGCTTCTACGATTGATGTTTTCCCTGCGCTTGTTACTCCATTCAAAAAAATAATATGTCCTTTATTCATTCTATTACCTCCATAAGTTCGTTGTTCAACGCCATTAGCTTATCACAAACGCACATACAATTCAATTAAATTTCACATGAACTCATAGAAAGGAATTTTCAGTATATATACACGTTGCTGCCCCAAATTAATATACAAACTGAAAATTGATTCCCGTGGAAAATCCGCGAGAATCAATTTTAAAGGTTATTATTTAAAATAATGAGAAAAATGGCTTTCTAATTTCTTCCAAAGAAACCGCCGTTCTGCCCATTCTGGAACGGGTTGCCCTGCTGGCTGCTATCCTGCTGCCCATCGGAAGCTGTGCTGCTGTCCTTTGCATCAGACTTTTTGCCTAGCGTAACCGTCAGTGTCTTTTCCTGATATTCCCCATCATTCGCGCGTTTCACTACCACCTTCACTTTCGTGCCGGCTTTGAGCTTGCTAAGCCTCTCCTGCAGGCTGCTCATAGAAGTAACCGACCTGCCGTTAAATTCTGTAATAATATCTCCTGCTAACATTCCCGCTTTTTGTGCCGGGGAATCTTCTGATACTTCCTTTACAAAAACCCCTTCCGGTATATTATAGTAACTTGCATAATCTGAAACTGCCTCCGGACTGCGGATTCCAAGATATCCCTGCTCATCCTCCGGAACGTTCTCTGATTTGATGATATCATTTATAATCGGAATTGCTGTAGAAACCGGGATTGCAAATCCCATCCCCTCTACGGATTCATCCGCATATTTTGCAGAATTGATGCCAATGACAGTCCCGGAAGCATCCACTAAGGCGCCGCCACTGTTTCCCGGATTGATTGCCGCATCCGTCTGAATCAGCTTCATTGTCATATCCTCGGCTGACACCTCACGTTCTTTTGCACTGATATATCCCACCGTAACCGATGTGCCGTAACCAAGGGCATTGCCAATCGCAATTGCCTGATCGCCTACCTTCACCTTATCGGAATCGCCAAGTGCTGCCACTTTTATCTTGCCAAGGGTATCGCTTGATAAATCCTTTACCGGAATCGTCACAACCGCTAAATCACAGTCAGAGTCTGTCCCTCTGACCTCTGCCGAATATACCTTGTCATCGTTAAATTTCACAGATACCTCTGAGGCGTCAGACACAACATGGTTATTTGTTGCGATATAGAGATTGTCGTCATCCTGTGCAACAATAATCCCTGAACCGCTGCCCTGTGAATTCTGGCTGTAAGTCCTCCCAAACATGTCACTGCCTGTCGATGTCACCGTCACATCTATTGCTACAATAGACGGCAGCACATTCTCAGCCACATCAGAGACACTCCCTGTGGAATTACTGCTGCCTGTGCTGGTAGAAGAAACAACCGGCGATTTTGTATTGCCCGATGTCTCCGCAGAAGACTCCACTGCAAAATTTTTGTTGTAAATGTAATTAGTCCCCTCGAATGTCACCCCGCCGACAAGGCCAAAAATAGCTGCACACGTTGTTAAACGAATAAAATCTTTCTTTGTCATAAAAATCTCTCCTTTCAAAATACACTTATCTAACGAAAACCCTTGTTGGTTTACTACCTTTGCTTTATAGAACTTATTCTATACAGCAAATATGAAAGACTTGTGTTCCAATTTTGAAGAGATTGTGTTTAAAATGTGTTCATTCTGTGTACTGCCACAAACTATCCAGACATACTTTCCTGCCGCCACCTGAAACTGTGCTAAAAAACTCCATTTTCCGTTACTATCCACTGCGGCCTCTGGTCAAAATCCTGAGCCTCTATCCTGTCAATAATCTGAAAGCCATATGCCAGTGCTATTGTAACAATATTTTTGCTGCAATGCTTTTGCAGGTACCTGTCATAGAAACCGCCCCCATACCCGACACGGTTCTTTTCCCTGTCAAATGCCAGCCCCGGAAGAAGCATTACCCCTTCCTCCGCCGGCATCCTCTGTCCTGTATCTGGCTCCAGAATGCCCTGATAACCAGGCTTTAACTGTTCCATGGCAGTTATCTGATAAAATTCCATCTCCGTCCCTTCCACTTTGGGAACTGCAGTTTTTAACCTGCCCTCCGCCAACGCCCGCCCTATAATCCCTCTGGTATCAATCTCCGTCCCATAAGATACAAACGGAAAAAAATATGATGCCTGTTTCATTGCCGGAAGCCGGAACAGATGATTTGCTGCCGCCCTGCTTTTCTCGTCACGCTCTGTCCCCGAAAGCTCCCGCCTGAGAACTTTCATCCTCTCCCTGGCTTCCTGCTTCGTCATTTTATAAATCCTCCATACCAAAAAACTGCCCGCACTACACGCCCTAATACCACGAAAATCAATTTTCAGTATATATATTCATTGCTGCTCTAATTGAATATATACTAAAAATTAATTTCTACGCTCTAGTGCCCCTTTTTCTTCCCACGGGTTTTCCCCAAGTCAACCATTGTCCCATCCGGATTTACAATCGTCACATTGTCAAGCTGGCTGCGGATGTTATTGCGGATGGAGGCAAGATATTCCTCACGCAGCGCCTTCTGTTCTTCCTTTTCCGCATCTGTCAGACCCTCCGCCTTTGATTTATGATACAATTCATTAATTCTTGCTATCTTTTTTTCGTCCATATTAATCCTCCACGCCACATTTTTTGCTGCCTTAGAATGATTTTTCAACCTATAGCTCCTTACTATACTATAACAGATAAATTAAATTGTTAATCCTTTCATTTGAGGATATTTAATAATTGTTATAAACTATCATAAAAAATGCCGTCAACCCTTGAAA
>RAYF01000117.1 GCA_003611745.1 bacterium D16-36
ATACTCATAATAGATATATAGTCTATTATCCTATTTTTGACCAAATCAGTCGAGGTACATGCTATCTACCGTTTACAACCATTCAGTACAAAGTCACAGTCAAAAAGAAGAAAATCTCTGACAAGAAGAAAACGAGTGAGGACAACACACCAAAACAGCCAACCACACCACCAGAACAACCAGTGGATGTGAAAGCAAAGTACAATTACGAACTGAAAATCATGAATAGCAAGGATAAGAATCTGTATAACAATTCCAAAGTCGTAATCTATGTAAAGACAAACAATCCTGATCCCAACTCATTCAAAGCAGACTGTGGAACGAGCAGGCTGGTAAAGAAAGAAGATGAAAGCGGAATTTTTTATACCACAGAAGATGAGTTCCAAGAAATCATAAATGTTAATGTGTATGATGATGTTCACTATACAGGAAAAAATAACGCAGTAGCAGGAGGTTACCTGCGGACATATACATGGGATACACCGGGAACAAAAAATTTTACTATACAAGAGAAAGTCGGAGAAACATGGGTATCTGCTGCGAGTATAAAGATTCAGATCCATGATGCGGAACAGGCAGAAACACAATGGGTACAAAATGTTCTGGCAGAAGTAACAAATGACACAATGACCAAAGACGAAAAACTGGAAAAAGTCAGAGGATATGTACTCGAAAATTTCAAGTATGACAGAAACAATGAGAACGGTAGTGTATACCTGCTGGTAGATGTGGGAATATACTGGGAACGAAAGTACATCGACTGCTGGGACGCATCAGACATTATGTGTCGGTTCGCAAAAGAACTGGGACTGGAAGGTCGGTGGACCTATGCCGGATACAAACTCCACTACTATGCAACCATCACGATAGACGGAGAAGATTACGACTACGATGCCTGCCCAATGTCTGAGACAGGATGGACCACAGAGTGGGAGTATGTGCTGTAGAGAAAAATAAAAGAAATGGGAACAGGATGACTTAGATTAAGTGGGAAAATCGCATCTAGGTCATCTATTTTTGAAAAATGATATTATTCTGATTATTTTATGCAATCTATAATAGTGTTTTTGTAGGAAAGAAGATAAGTGAGAGAAAAAAGTAAAATACGAAGATTTGATTATTCAAAAAGTTTAAAATATATGGTATAATTTTATAAAAAAGGCGGTGATGTTTTGTCATATACATTTGATGAAATTATGGAATACCACCCGGGCAATAGAGAGGTATACAATGAGATCAAAGATAATTTGTCGAGTTTAGTTCCATTTGTTGGTGCGGGGCTTACAACATTTGCTTATGGAACTTGGTCTGGTATACTTAAGGAATTGACTAATAAAATAACCAATCAGAGTGATATAATAAGAATTAAGAATTTAATAGAAAAGGATTTATATTTGGAAGCAGCACAGGAATTGGAAAAATTGCGAACACCAACCAATCTTGCGCGTGATATTGCAAATTTTTTTTCACAGAATCGCTTGGTCGAGAAACGAGAAGAATTAGAATGCGAAGCTATTACATTACTTCCGTTACTGTTTCCAAATCTTGTGTTGACGACAAATTTTGATGAGGTTTTGGAGGGCATTTATAGAGAGTGTGGTTGTTATTTTGAGACAGTTATTCATCCAGGACATTCAGAATTATTAGAGCAGTTTGTATTATATCCACATAATCGAGCTTTGTTTAAGTTGCATGGAACAGTTAGTGGAAATTTGATAGAATATAGTAATATTGTATTTACGAAAGAACAATATGAACGGCATTATGGGAAGAATTCTTCTTTGACCAAAGATTTGAGGACGTGTTTCGAAAAAAGAATTATGTTATTTTTAGGATGTAGTTTGAAGGAAGATCGTACAATGGCTCTTCTTCAAGAAATTATAAAAGCGGGGATTAGTCATTATACTATTATCAATTGCAAAAAGTCTGATAGATCTAATAAAATCTCGGAGTTAGGTGAAAAGAATATTCGTGCAATATTATATGAAGGTGAACGCCATGAGGCTGTAAGAGTGATATTGGAACATCTTTTAGAGGAAACAAACCCAGATAGTTATCAGAAACTTTCCTGTCATGTGGGGGCACTTAAGACACAGAATTTTTATAATCGTTTTGCATATAATGCAGATGTTGTGCCATTGTTTGGACGTGCTAAAGAGTTACATATATTGAATGAATTTTTGGATGATACTAATGTTTCATTTAAATGGTGGGCTATAATAGGACCAGGTGGATGTGGTAAAAGCAGATTGGCATATGAATTTCAGAAAGAATGTTCCTCTGATTGGTTTGTTTACTATCTAAAATTTAGTGA
Organism: bacterium D16-36; assembly: GCA_003611745.1. Classification (GTDB taxonomy): domain Bacteria; phylum Bacillota; class Clostridia; order Lachnospirales; family Lachnospiraceae; genus Butyribacter. The sequence continues at coordinate 2,315 of RAYF01000117.1, forward strand.
TTACGATAATCTTTTAGAGTTGACAGCACAAATTACCCAAAAAACATTATTGATTGCTGATTATGTGCAGGAACATGCAAGAAGTATTGGAAAATGGATGGAGCGATTAAATGATCAAATTCGTGATTTTCCAATACGAATTTTGTTGATAGAGAGGGCGAATTATGGTAGTTTAAAGCCATCATCATTGGAAAAACAATTATTTAGTGATGTTTATCATGAATTGGAGTTGAGAAGAGCATGCTTCAAAAAAGATTTTTTGGTTTTACAACCATTGTCTAATTTTGAATTAATAGAGATTATTGATAGTTATGCGCGTTATTTACAAAAAATTAACATAGGAGTTGATAGGGAGTTAAAAAATGAGAAAAAGCAGATGTTATTAAAGAAATTGAAAGTAATTGATGCGAAATTATGTCGTCCATTGTATGCTATGTTTTTGACTGATGCATACATGGAGGGCAAAGACCCTACAAAGTGGGATCGTGAGGATGTACTTGATTATGTAATTGTACGAGAGAAAAAAAGATTAGATTTTAGTATAAGACAACAGATGAATTCAGAAATAGTGGATAGAGATGTATATGAAGCGTGTCTATATCTGCAATGTATTGCAACAACGTTTCAGGACATTTCTTTAGAAATACTAAAGGAATTTTGTATAGATAAATGGAAACTGATTGAAAGTAAATCCCATCAACTGCCAGTAGAATTTCTGACTAAAATTGGACTTGCAGTTGAGGATGAGATGCAGGCAGTGTATCCAGATTTAGTAGGAGAGTACTTTGTATATGATTGGCTGCATGAACAGCGCAAAGAAACAATATATAATTTTCTTCGTATAGTATGGAAAATTTCTGAGCTTGCCGTTGTATTTTTTGATCGTTTGTTTAGCGATTATGATTATCTATTTAATTTTAATCCAGAGTATTGGGAAGTATTGTTGCCAACCAATCTTTCATTATCTGAGAAAGATTTAGTTCTCTATGCTATGATAGTGGCGAATGCTACGAATTACTGTGAAGTGATGGAACAGTGTGAAAGACAGGTTAATATGTTAGAACAGTTTGTTATTGATTATCCATCAAATTATGAGCTGGTAGTTATATATTCAAAGGGATTGCTTAACTTAACGGCAGAACAAGATTTACAAGGTATGCATGAAACAGTGAAAAAATTAGAAAAACTTTTTATGCAATATCCGGACAAAAAGGAAATAATAGCTGATTATGCTAATGGTTTGTGTAATATTAACAACCAACAATCTTCTATAGAAGAAATGCAGGAAAATTTGAAACAATTGAACACACTTGCAGAAAAATATCCAGATGATATAGAGATTGTTATAGCTTATGCTAAGGGGTTGGTTAATCTATGTGCAGAACAAGATTTGAATAGTAAACAAATTACTATCGAACGATTAGAGAATCTTGTAGATAAATATCAAAATGTGCCAGAACTGTCAATTGAATATGCGGCAGGTTTGTTTAATATGCTTGTTGGCCAAGATGATCAAGGATGGTATGAAATTGTTGGGAAATTGGAGAAACTTGCAAAGCAGCATTCAGATGTGCCTGCAATATTAGAATTATATGAAATGAGTCTGCTTCAGTTACATAACACTCAAATAATGCAAGATAGCCAGAACATTATAAAACATTTAGAGAATTTTGTTGAAGAAAATTCCGACAGAACTGAAATGATAGTTTTATATGCCAAAGTATTGTACAATATAAGTGTTGAACAAAACTTGGAAGAAATGCAGAAAATTATGGAACAATTAAAACGCCTTACATTTCGTTATCCAAAAGAGCCAGATATAGCTTATGCATTTGTTAGGACTTTGTTTAATTATAGTTGTTTTCAAGGAATTGAGGAAAAAAAGGAGACTGTCGAACAATTAGAGGAATTCGCTATTCGTTATCCAAATAAACCAGATATAGTGCTTGAATACGCTAATGGACTTGTAAATTTGAGCTGTGAGCAGCAACTAAAGGATAGAAAAGAAACGGTAAAACAGTTGGAAAAGCTTGCAGAAAGATACTTTACAGAGATAGAAATAGTGGTGGCATTTGCCAAAGGTCTTTTGAATTTATGTGATATCGGAAATGAAGAAGAAATTCTGGAAGCAATAGGGCGTCTAGAACAATTAGTTTTTTCTTATCCTGACGAGATAGAGATTGTGGATTTATTCGCATGTGGATTGGTTAATATAAGTAATATTCAAAATAAAGACGATAAAAAGGAAACTGTGAGAAGGTTGGAGAAACTTGCTAACCAATATTCTGATGAGCCAATTATTGTACGGAGCTATGCTAAGGGGTTGTTTAATTTATTTAATGAACAACAAAATGGAAGTAGGAGGGAAACTATCAGACAGCTGCAAAAACTTGCAGAAAGATATTCTGATGAGATAGAAATAATAGTGGCATATGCTAAGGGTTTGGTTAATCTCAGTGTAGATCAAGATGTAGAAAATCGGAAAAACACAATAGAAAAATTAGGTGAACTTTTTGCAAGTTATCCTAACGAATTGGAATTAGCAATTGTGTTTGCGATTGGTCTGTCTAATTTGAGCAACATACAGGAAAAAAATGAAATTTGGACAACAGTAAATCGATTAGAGAATCTTATATTAGAATATCCTGATGAACCCAAATTAACAGTATCCCTTGCTAATTGTCTGCTTAACTTGAGCGCTGTTCAAGATTTGAAAAAATGCCAAGAAGCTGTAAATAAATTAAAAGAACTTGTTACTAAATTTCCTGATGAACCCGAGATTATAACGGCTTATAATGATGCGAAGATTAATTTAAGTATAAACAATAAAAAAAATAGCATACAAAAAACAACAAACATATTAGAGAAAGATAGTTCATGTGATTCTAATAAATTAAAGAAGATTGAATCATTTGCAATAAAATTGTTCAACTTGACAATCGAACAAGATAAAGATGAAATTATAAAAACTATAAGAGAGCTAAAGAAACTTGTTGATAAGTACCCTAATCAGCCAACAATAGTGTCCATGTACGCTAATAGTTTGGTTAATTTTACTACTAAACAAGATGAGGGAAAGCAGAAGACCGTGAAAAGGTTGGAAGAATTGGTTGAGAAATATCCTTGTGAATCATCAGTGGCAGTTGCCTATGCTAAAGGATTAGCTAATTTAAGTATCAATCAAACTAAAAAAAATCAGCGGGAAATTGTAGAAAAACTAGAGGAATTGACAGAAAGATATCCTAATGAATTAGAGATAGTAATTATATATGCTGAAGAGTTGAATGATCTGTGTACGAAAGAAACAGAAATGATAAGAATACAAAAAATTGTGAGAAGGCTGGAAAAACTATTTATCCAATATTCTGGAGAAATTGAGATAACTGTTATGTATGCGTATGGCTTATCTAATATGGTGCTCAGCGAACGCCAAATACAAAGAAAGAAGGAAATTTTAGAACGATTAGAGCAATTAACAAATGAATATCCTAATCAATTAGAGGTGATTTTTGCTTATGCTAATGGATTACTTAATTTGAGTAGCAAACAAAAAACAGAAGAGATGTTGGGAACAGTGGGACAGTTGGAAAAGTTTGCAATACAATTTTCAAATGAACCAAGAATAATTCTTTTGTATGCTGGTGCATTATTAAATTTAAGCTTTAAGCAAAAAAAGAAAAATAAGTTAGGAACAGTTAAGAAGTTGAAGAAACTTGTTAGTCGGTATCCTAATGAATTAGAAATTGCTATTGTCTATGCTGATGTTTTGTTTGATTTGAGTAGTGTACAAAAGGAATTAGCATTAGTTAGGACAGTGAAAGAACTAAAGGAACTTGTTATACAATTTCCAGGTGTGTTTGAAATAGCAAATGCCTATGCTAAAGGTTTGGTTAATCTTAGCGGTGAATCGGACTTAGAAGAATCGAAAAAAACAGTAAAAAAGATTGAGAACCTTATGATATTATATTCTGATGAATTGGCCATGGTACATAATTATGCCATGGGACTATTCAATTTGAGCAACAAGCAAGACATAGATGAACAAAAGGAAACAATAGAAAAGTTGGAGCAACTTGCTACTCAATATTCTGATGAAACAAATATAATAATTTTGTATGCTAAAGGATTGATATATTTATGTTGTAAACAAAAACCGGGTGAGATATTAGGTATAATAAAGCGTTTAAGTAGACTTGTTTTGCGGTATCCAGATGAAAAAGATATAGCAGAGGCATATGCTAAAGGATTAGTTATTTTAAGCAGAAATCAAAACATAAAGGGATTGTTAAAAACAGCGAAAAAGCTAGAACGGCTAGTCGTTCAATTTCCTGAAGAATTTGAGATTATATCTTGCTATTCAGAGTTAATGATTTGTCTAGGAAAAAAGCAAGGAATAAAGAAAACTGTGAAACAGGTAAGGGAGTTTATTGCCCAAATATCTGGCAAACAGGAAATAATAAATGCATTTTATAATACCCTTATTAAAAATACTAATTCCAGTTTGCTCAGCAAATCAATTATCAGAGCATCAATTAAGAAACAGAAAAAGTTTAAAAAAGATTGAGGTATTTAATTATGTTTTTTTGCATTATGAATTCCACTAGCAGGATGATAGTAGAGATATTTCAAATTCAGCCAAATATCCTGAAAAGCGAGTGCGTCATAATCAATGAAAATAAGTGAAAAATCGGATAATTTAGATAGACTGGAAAGCCAAATCTAGGTCATCTTTTTTGAAAAACAAAACATTTTTGAAAAAATTTCATATTTCTGGTTGTAGGCCCCTCACTTTTTTCCTTTGTATAAGTGAAGGGTTTTTTTACTGCCCCTGTTGTGTAAGCGCCCAATTGATAGGCGTCATTAAAACATGAAACACTCCTTTGATGGAGTGTTCAAATTTTGATACGTTTAC
>RAYF01000118.1 GCA_003611745.1 bacterium D16-36
CGTTCTGTCGTAGCCGCTTCCGCCTACATGAGCTGTTCCAAGCTGTATAACGATTACGATGGCATAGAACACGACTATACACGAAAACATGGTTTAGTCCATCAGGAAAAGGACAGAAATCACAGCTTGCGAGAATGTTAAAAGCGTCACTCCCCAATGAATGGAGCTACGAACTTGCGGAGGAAGTCGTGAGGGATTATGTGCAGAGGAATTTTGTTGACAAGGGAATGTGCGCTGATTGGGCAATCCATGACAGCGAGAATGACAAAGGACAGCGCAATCTCCATATCCACGTTCTACTCACTATGCGCCCTCTCACTGAAAACGGGGAATGGGGAGCAAAACAAAAGAAGATTTATGACCTTGACGAAAACGGCGAGAAAATACCAGTGATTGATAAAAGGACAGGTCAGCAGAAAGTTGACAAGCGGAACAGGAAACAGTGGAAATGCCACACCGCCGACAGCACCGACTGGAACAGCAAAGAGAACGCCAAAATGTGGCGCAAGGATTTAGCCGACACAATCAATGCCACCAATGAGCAGTTGGGGATTGCGGTACATTGGGAACATCGCTCTTTTAAGGAGCAAGGCATTGACAGAGAGCCAACTATCCATATCGGGGCGGTTGCCAACGCTTTAGAACGCAAAGGCATACAGACCGAGAGGGGCAATATCAATCGGGAAATCATCAAGAACAATCTGCTGTTGGAACAGGCAAAGGAAATGCTCATGCTTGCCAAGCAGGAACTTCACAGCGCACAATACGCCAAGATTAAGAGTATGGCGGTCAGCGTGAAGAATGAGGTCATGGAGATGATTACAAAAGTAAGGGAGCGCAAAGGCAGACTTGACTTGCCGATTGTCAGCGGAAAGCACCTAAGAAGAATATCCGACCGAACCGCCTTGCAGTCAGCCGACAATGCGGAGAAATTCATCACGACAAGGAAGATAGACAGCTTTGAGAGCCTTGCGAACTTTACAGCGGATAAGGAACAGAAATACAGTCAGCTTGAAACAGTGCATTTGTCAAAGGGGCAGAAACTAAGCCGATTAAAGGAACTGTCAAGAATGTATGCCCTCTATGCACCAATTCAAGCCACCTATAAGGAGAGCCAGTCACTCAAAGGACTTGCGAAAATGAAATACGATAAGGAGCATAAGGACAGCTTATCGAAGTACCCCGAATTAAAGGAGCGTATGCAGAGCCTTTTACAGAATGGCGAGAAGATAACGCCGAAACAGTGGAAAGCAGAGATACAGTTTTTGCAATCTGAATATGACAGTATCGGCAAGGAGCAGACCAAGACCGCCACAGAATTAGCGTATGCCGAGGTAATCAGCTACAACAGAAAGAACCTTGAGAGGGAGCTTCAGAACGAGAGCCGACAGCATAACAGGCAACAGAACAAAACGAAACGGAGAGAGGAAGAAATTTAATGAAAATCTGATAGAAATATGAGTGTGATTGTGGTATTCTATTAAATGTACAAATCGATATTTATGGAGGGACTAATGTCTAAGGTTTTTATTATGTGTGGCAAGCTTTGTAGCGGAAAAAGTACCTATGCCAATAAAATCAAATCAACACACAAAGCAGTGATTCTTTCAATTGATGAAATAATGTTGTCGGTGTTTGGACAGGATGCCGGAGAAAAACATGATTACTATGTTGAAAGAATAAAGGCATACCAATATGCAAAATCTGTTGAGATTGCAGAATCAGGAATTAACGTGGTTTTAGACTGGGGGTTCTGGACTAGGAAAGAACGTGAATATGCGAAAGAGTATTACACATCAAGGCATATTGATTATGAATTCTATTATTTGGATGTTGATTCGGTTGAGTGGAACAGAAGAATTCAAAAAAGAAATCAGGATGTTTTAAATCACGAATCTGATATGTATTATGTTGATGAAGGACTTGCTGATAAATTTGAGTCTATCTTTGAAGTCCCAACGAAGGACGAAATAGATGTATGGGTAAATTCCTAAAATTCCAGTTTATATAATAATACACTCAACTTTCCCCATTTTACAAGGTTTCCCAAGCCTTTTATATCAGAAAATTAACCATTTTCCCTTATTTCTTCCCTTATGAGGTTGAAACAAGGGAAACTTTTTTAATTGCCACCCACAGCCTTATCCAAAAGTCTGGCAGAAGTCCGCTTTGCCTCTCTGGTTGCATGGGCATATACATTCATTGTGGTACTCACATCTGCGTGTCCAAGAAGTTCCTGTACATCTTTTGGGGCAGCTCCGTTTGACAGCAGGTTGCTGGTATAAGTATGCCGTAACATGTGGAAATGAAAATCTTCCAGTCCCTTAATCTTTTTCCTTGCAGTCCTGCATACGATTGAAACCGTTGTAGGGTATTCCACTGCACCATCCGGTCTCAAACAGGCAAATGAAATTTCCTCATAATCCTCTGGAACATTTTCTGTATTCTGCAGGGTGTAAACCTCATAATACATTCTTCCTTTATCTGATACCTGTTTGTAATAGTTGCGGTGGTAAAGCTCCCCATACTGGAAACGATGTCGGTGTTGTTCCTTTTTGGCTTTTTTGAGTATCTCCGCAAGGGTATCACAGAAGTCCACAATCCGCACCTTTTTCCTTTTGGTTGCACCGATTTCATACTTGTGTCTGGTGTTGTTGTACCGCAGACTCCGACGGACAGTCAAATATTGTTCCTCAAGGTTGATGTCCTGCCACGTCAGCCCGCATACTTCCCCGATACGAAGTCCCGTATAATAAGCTATCTGTATGGGCAGGATGGCAGGATTTTTCTTCTTGCGGAGATATTCCAGTAAGTCCAGATACTGCTCATGGGTTATGGTCGGTGTCGGATTTTCTTCTGCGGAATCTTCTGCAAACAGTTCCACATCTTCCTTTTTTCCACGCATGACCACATACTGCATCGGATTAAATGTGATATAGCGTTTTGGAAATACTGCAAAACGGAATGAGTTCTGCAATACTGCCGAAAACAGCCGCAGATATCCTTTGCTTAACGGTTTTGCTGTTGTCCCGTCGGGATTCGTCCCGCCAAAGCAGAGTAAATCCACATAATCCTGTAAATGGTCAGCCGTAATGCTTTTCAATTTCCGCTGTCCCACAGGGTGCTGTTTGATTCTTCTGACTACACCAATATAGGACATGACCGTACCATTGCTGAGTGTACCGGGTTTCAGTTCTTCCTCCACCCATCGGTCAAGCATACCGCCTAACGTGATATTTTCCGTTTTGGCAACAAACTTCTTTTCCTCATAGTCCTCCATTGCCTTTCGGAGCATTTTCTCCGTTTCTGACTTACTCTCTGTACCTGCATACTCCTTCTGCACCAGATTTCCGCTTTCGTTCTCCACATAAAAGCGGTAGTACCATTTCTTTCCTTTTTTTCTAACAGAACCTTTTGCCATAATAAAATCTCCTTCCTTAATGCAATCGGAACTGTTGAAATGCTTGTCTGCGTGTAGGCATATCAAAACTCCGGCTGCACTGATTATCAGTCAGGATATTCCCTTAATATGGCAGAGATACGGTTGCGTGCCACCTTATCATTGTCACTGTAGCCATTGATGATTTCACTCACTGCATGAATGGTGTTGACGGAGTGCTGTATCTCTCTCTGGAACATCATGCGGTTAAATTCATTCCCATCTTCACAGCCGATGGTTTTGGCGATTTCCTCATTGTCAGCATTGTCCCCATACTGGTTGCAGGCTCTTTCAAAAGATACAGAAAATTCCTTATAGCATTTCAGTAGCAGTAATAACACATCTTTAGAAAAATCAGAATCCTTATTTTCCAAGTCAAAAGTAAGACTGCCGGAAATCTGCTCAAAAATACTTTTGATAAGATAATCCCTGTTATCCGTAATGATGGTTTCCTTTTCTTCTGTTTCGCCTTTCAGCCATGCCACCGATACATGGAGGGCATCTGCAAGACCTTCTATGATGATTTTCTTCTCGTTGTCAATCGTCCCACGCTCATAGCGGAGAATGGTGGACTTGTTGACACCGAGACAGTCTGCAATGTCCTGTCCCGACAAGCCAAGCTCCAGCCTGCGCTCTTTTGCCCTGTTTCCAATGACTTTACGCAATTCCTTGTCTGCCATAGTAAGTGACCTCCTTTCCTCTGATACCATGATAACACACAAAACAAGATAAGGCAATAGGCAACTTTATAAAATTTTATAAGTTGCAAAATACTTGACAAAAGAAATATGACCGTCTATAATAGGCGGTGCAATAAAGTTGCATAATGCAACACTGGGTAAAGGAGGGGTGTATATGACAGAGACAAAGGTTGGAATGACCATCGAGGAATCTTCCGAGTACACAGGAATCGGCAGGAACACCATGCGGAAACTGGTGGAGTGGAACAAACTGCCTGTCCTGCGTGTCGGGAGAAAAGTCATTATCCGCAGGGATATCTTAGAGCGTTTCATGGCTGTCAATGAGGGCAGAAACCTACGGAATGAGCATGATTTCAAAGCGGTCAAAAACTGAAAAGGACAGCCGTAATGGCTGCCCCTTATGGTAATCAAACCGAAGTCTTGATATACCTACACGCAAACTAAGTGTATCACAGACTTCTCTGGTTATTAACCAGAACTTTTCTTCGGGTAAGGCAGGAATGGTGTAGTTTTGGTGTAGGAATGATGTAGATTTTTTCTACACCAAAACTACATCACTTTTTGAAAGTCCTACACCATTTCTACATCAGTATGGGTAAAATCTACATCAAAACTACACCATGATAAAGGAACAGAGATTTGAGAAAAGGTTTTTCTACATCTTTCCTACATCAAAACTATATCATTTTTCGGAAAGTGATATCAAAGCTATATCACCGATGACAGGACAAATTTTGTCTTTGCGGATTTGCTATATCGTTCCTATATCAGAAAAGGAGAGTGCTATATCAACCCTATATCTGTTTTGGCGAAAGGCATATCAAAGCTATATCGTTCTGGAAAATGAAGGTGGCAGACCGCAGAAAGATATGGAACAGTTATATCACAGTTCTATATCTGGATATATCACTTTTGCAGAAAGCTCTACCACAGTGCCATACCCTGCAGGATATTGGCATAAGCAGATACGGCACCAGATTGATGTTCTTGTTGATGATAGTTTTTACTGTAGAAGAATATCGCAGACCTGTCATTTTTTGCCCCAAGAGAAGTTCCCTGTTAAGCCCTCGGCGCTTGAGAGCGAAATACACCCATCGCACAAATCAAAGATTTGTACTCTGTGTATTTCGCCCTGCCGGGAGCAAATTCACGCAAGCGTGAATTACAAATGCTGACGCATTTGCAGTAGTGCCAGAAATGGCACAGGGTTCGTAAACGGACACCTAGGTGTCCACTCACAGGGGGAGGTGTGCTGTGTGCAGAGAAATTCATTTATCCAGATGTCAAAACTAAGCAATGTACGGGGACGCATTACTTATATTTCCAGTCATGCAAAGCAGGAAAATTTATATGCAGTATATGAAACAACAGAGCGTTCTTTTTGGAGGAAGCTTGCCCTGTGTAATCAGCACGAGTTTCAGAAAAGCGGTACGGAGGGGAAATGTATTGAGGCAAGGGAACTAATTATTGCTTTGCCGGAAGATTTGGTGCAGTATGAGCCGGAGCATGTCTTAGAACAGTTTACTAAGCATTTCAGATACAGGTATGGTGTGGAGTGTATTTCTGCCCTGCACCATAACAAAGCCAAGACCAACTACCATATCCATCTGATATTTTCGGAGAGGAAACTTCTTGACGAGCCGATTGTTAAGACTGCCACCAGAAACATGTTTTATGATGAGAGTGGGAAACGTGTGCGTACCAAGAAAGAGATTTTAGATGAAAACGGAAATGTACGTAAGAAATGCAAAATTATCAAAAAAGGGGAAATTTATGATAAAATGCTTTTTACCGTCAAGGATAAGCGGTTTAAGCAGGAGGGCTTTCTTGAGGAAGTGAAACAGGATTTTACCGTATTTATCAATACTTTTGTTTTTGACGAAAAGAAGAAACTGGCAGTTTTTGACAAACACAGTCCCTATCTTGCCACGAAGAAGATAGGGAAGAATAACCCCAGAGCAGAACAGATAAAGACAGATAACTGGGCAAGGACGGAGTGGAACCGTACTGTTGACCGGGCATTGGTGGAGGGAATCAGCAGAGATGAGGTTTTGAAGATAAAGCGGGAAGAAATCACCGAGAAAGTGCAGGAATCGGTCCACAGGTGGGGAAATCGTCCCTGGCTTTTCTTTTCGATTGTTACCCATGCAGTGGATGTTTTGTCTGCTCTGATTAAGAAAATACGGGAGCAGTTCCAGAGGATTGCTGCTTTATTTGAAAAAGATGGAAAGGACACTGCACCTGTAGAAAGCATAGAAAGTGTTTCAATGGTTGAGCCTTTTGTTCAAAAAACAGAGAAAACAATCATTCAGGCAGAGACAGATATTGCAACCGTATTACAAAGACCAAAATTAGAGGAACAGGTAGCAGATGTACCACAGACAATACTTTCTTCAGAAATAAGAGGTATGGATGTTTCTGATTCTGCCGTAATGCCAAAGGAGAATGAATCAAAAGTGAGTACAAATCTTAAATCACAGAAGGATTCTATCCCGCCAAGACCAGAGTTTTCTATGGGAACGGAGGAATATGAGAAGATACAGAATATTTACAAACAGTTGATAAAACAGGAGAATACGCTCCTTACCTGTGAAAAGGAATTGGGGCAGTTACGGCAGGATTTACTGCTCTGTACTGGTGTATTTCAAGGGAAACGCAGAAAAGAACTGCAAGGACAGATAGACAATAAGGAACATCAGACAGTAAATGCGAAACAACAGCTAGGAAATATTGTCAGGGGGCATGGTTATTTGAGCGTGGACGATTTTATGAGGATATATCGTAATGCAAAGGCAGATTATGCTGATTATACCAAGCGGTTGAAAAAATGGGGAGATAAGTATGGTATGAAGTTTGTGGGACGGGAGTTTGAAAATATTAAAAAAGTGCAATTGCTAACCAATAGGAGATGACAATAAACATGGAAGAAGGGTTTGTCAAGTAAAATGTGTAAATTTTTAATTTTTCCTTATCGGCAGTTTTCAAAGCTGCCGATTTTGTATGCC
>RAYF01000119.1 GCA_003611745.1 bacterium D16-36
TCAGAAGCAGCGAAGCTGCGCATGTGCGGAAGCACATGGATGTTGGAGCATAAGAAAGAGGAAACGAAACAAGCGACTAAATTAAGAGGCAGGAGGGGCGTATATGCGTGTTGCGTTAGGACAACTTGATATGTTATGGGAGGACAAGGAGGGGTCTTTTGTAAAGGCAGAGAGGATGATAGAGGAGGCGGCGGAGAGCGGCTGCGATGTTATCATTTTTCCGGAGATGTCTTTTACGGGATTTTCCATGAATCTGAAAAAGATTGGAGAGATGGATGATAATTCGCTTACGGTTTCAACCATGAAACAGTTTGCTACATCCAATCATATAGCAATTGCTTTTGGATGGGCTGCATTGGGCAAAGAGCCGGGTGCAAAGGGGACAAACCGTTTCACGCTGGTTGGCCAGAATGGGGAGATGATAGCTGATTATGCTAAGACGCATCCTTTTACCTATGGGCATGAGGGAGATTATTATGATAAAGGGGCAGAGATTGTTACCGCTCCGTTTTTGGGCAGGATTATCAGCCTGTTTATCTGCTATGACTTACGTTTTCCAGAGATTTTTCAGATTGCGGCCAGAAAAGCGGATATTATCTTTGTCGTTGCAAACTGGCCAGCAATCAGAAGCGCCCATTGGGAAACGCTTCTGCGGGCAAGGGCAATAGAGACGCAGTCGTATGTAGTTGGGGTTAATTGCGTGGGGGAACGGGACGGGATGGCGTATTCCGGGGACAGTATGGCCGTCGATTCCATTGGGAATATTCTTGGAAAGATGTCTAATAAAGAGGGGATATTAATTTGTGATTTAGATAACCGTGCATGGAGCCTGCGGAAGAAATTTGCCACAGCGGCAGACCGCAGGGAAGATTTTTACAAAACTTATTTTAAGTAACAGGAAATAGAAGTCAAACACCCCGCTGCAGAGCAACGGGGCATGACTTGGCTTCTCTTTAGTAAGCTCGCCCCAGAGGGGCGGGGTATTTGACCCGCGCGCAGTCGCCAAGTGCAAGCAAGCTTGCGTTTGGCTCGTTGCGTACGCGAGAATAAAGGGCATGAGGTTTAATTATGAGACAGTATGAATTGGCAATTCGAATAGCACAGGTACATCATTTAGTAGATGAAAGAAAATATAAGAAAGCGCTGGCGGTAATCCAGACCATTGATATGCGCCAGGTGCGCTCCCTTAGTGATTTAAAGGCATTTGCGGAAGTATATACGAAGACTGAGCAGTATGAGGCGGCGAAAGCGACATATCTTAGGATTTACCGCCGTTCGCGCACGAGGAGGGTTTTGTATAGGCTGATTTATCTGTCAATCCGCACCAATGCACTTGAGGATGCAGAGGCTTATTATCAGGAGTTTGTGCGTATGAATCCAAGTGCAAGGGATGCGTTAATCCTGCGTTACCGGATTGATAAAGCTTCTGGAGTGCCGATTGGGCAGCTTATTGAAATTTTGCAGGAACTAAAGCAGGAAGAGTACATAGAGGAATGGGCGTATGAGCTGGCAAAGCTTTATCACCGTGCAGGCCGCAGGGAGGAATGCATGGAGGAATGTCAGGATATTTTACTCTGGTTTGGTACAGGGGAGATTGTGGAGAGGGCTAAGATTTTAATTGACCATTTGCAGGAAAAAGACCCGATTCCATATTATGATGACAAGGATTTTACTATTCCCAGAGAGGAAGCGCCAAATCCGGACGATACAGGCTCTTTGCCGAATATTAAAGAATTTTTGAAAGAGCGCAAGGCGGAAAAGAAAGAAGAACACCGTGCAGGAAAGAATGTTCATAAGGCGGCAGAAAGCACGCAGGGATTTGATGACGGCTACGGTGGGGAAAATATCACTGCCAAGGAAAAGAAGGAGGAAGTAGAACCTATTGACAAAGAGGATAAGTGGGGGGATGAGGAAGACGCCAAGGGATTCATTGATGATTATGAGGAGGATGATTTTGGACAGGAAGGCCTTGTACTGCCGCAGATGGCGAAAGATGGCATTCAGAAATTATCTGGCTTTTTGAAGTTGGGAAAGAAGGAGGAGGAGAAACCAGCCGAAAAGATACTGAACGAACTTATTGCAGAGATGCCGGAGAAGGCAGACAGGATAGAAAAGAGGCAGAATGCGGCTGCGGAAAAGGAACCTAAGAAAAGGGCAGAAGAGAAACCGGAAGCAAATGTGGAGAAAGGGGAGGAAAAAAAGCCAGAGAAAAAAGTAGAAAAGGGGCAGGAGAAACAGCCGGAAAGAAAACAGGAAAAACAGCCGAAAAAAACGCAGGAAAAGAGGCAGGACGAAAAAGCAGAAGAAAAGCCCGAAAATCTTTCAGAGGTTCCAGTCCCAAAAGATAAAAGGCAGAAAGTAGAGTATATTCCACCTCATTCCCAGTCAGGGACAGGCATTACACAGGATCTTGCAAAAGAGATTTCTGCCATTTATGAAATGGAACAGCAGGAGCAGTTGAGGGAAAAGGCCATTACCGTTATTAATGAAACACCTGATCCTGTGCTTTCTAGTCCGAAGGTGGAGGCGAAAGTGGAAGGTGAAATACCAGACCGTGTTGTGGGGCCTGTAAAGCGCGTGCCGAACCGTACTGCAGGAAAAGTGGAGAGGCCTGTTAATATTGCTACAAGTGTAGTGGATCGTATGACGCAGGCAATCCAGAAAAGTGCAGGGAGAAATTATATTCCGCTTGATGTAGAAGAGATTCAGAAAGAGCAGGAAAAGGATGCGGAGGAGCAAAAGGATCCCCTTATGAAGGCCTTGGATAAAGAAGTAGAACAGTACTATGAAAAGAGAGCCAGAGAACAGGATGATATTGTTAGGGAACCAGATGTATCTGCTATTGCGGAGAAAGTGCAGAAGAGCGAAACTGAGATATTAAAAGATTTACTGGACGAGGAGATACAGGATCCAGAGCCTGCCGTACAGGAAAAATCAGAAGAAAGGGCGGCAGCAGAACCTGAATTGGAAGAGACAGGGGAAGAACTGGAAATTCCGGAGCAGATGGAACCGGAGAAAGAAGAGCCGCATATTCCGAGTGAGGAGGAAGAAAAACCGGAAAGTTTAGAGGAAGAACTGGAGGCAGAAGGGGAAGAGGAAAAGCCGGAAAATTTAGAGGAAGAGCTGAGGGCAGGAAGAGAAAAGAAAGAAGAGCCGAAAAGTTCAGAGGAAGAGCAGGAGATAAGAAAGGAAGAGGAAGAAGAAGAGCCGGACACTCCAAGGAGAGAGTCAGGGCCGGAGGCAGAACCTGTGGGGGCGCCGCTGGAGAGATATCAGGCGCCAGACATTCCAGTTGTGCAGACAGATTATATGGAGATGCCGGAAATTACATATGAAGATCTGCCGACTACAAGGGCACTGCAGCAGTCGTTCCAGAATGTCCTAAGGCTGATTGAGGGCGAACTGGATCCATCACACTTTGTTCTGATGGGGGATGGGACAGACCGCATTGTGGGAGTGTCCAAGCAGATTATCCGAATTATGAAGGAGACAGGATACCTTTCGCAGGGGCGGATTGCAAAAATAAATGCCAATCAATTAAATTCTATGGACTTAATTACTTTTAGAGGCCAGTTAAAAGGAAATTGCCTGCTAATTGAAAATGCGGCGGATTTGCTGTTTCCAACGATTACAAAGATTTTTTCCATTATGGAAGAGTATTATGGAGATTTTGTTGTGATTCTGGCGGATGAGGGGACAACCTTGGACCAGCTTTTCCGTTTTGTGCCTGCGCTGGCAAGAAAATTTAAATATATTATTGATATATCCAAATATACTAAGGACGACTATCAGTAATCAAGTGAATGGTTAACAGTTCCTAAGAAAGGGGTTAGCAATGAAGGAAAAAATAAATACACCAATTAATGTAATCGGGCATACCAATCCAGATACAGATTCATTGTGTTCTGCGATTGCTTACGCGTATCTTAAGCGGAAGGTAACAGGGGAGAATTATGTTCCGAAGAGGGCAGGGCAGATTAATGCAGAGAGTAAATTTGTGCTGGAATACTTTAAGGTCGGGATTCCAGATTATCTCGGTGATGTACGTACACAGGTGATGGATATTGATGTAAACCGTGTTCCGGGCGTTGCTGGCCACATTTCTTTAAAAAATGCTTGGAAGATTATGAAGGAAGATATGCTGCAGACTCTTCCGATTGTAGATGACGAGGGGTACCTGACAGGGCTGATTACGGTGGAAGATATTGCAAAATCATATATGGATGTTTATGATAGCTGCGTGATTGCGAATTCTTGGACGCCATTCCGCAATATTGTTGAGACATTGAATGGGGAGATGTTGAACGGGGATATTGATGAGAGGGTAAGTTCAGGGAAATGCCTGATTGCGGCCGCCAATCCTGATTTGATGGAAAGCTATATTGAGAAGGATGATATTGTGATTCTGGGGAACCGTTATGAGTCACAGCTGTGTGCAATCGAGATGGGTGCTAGATGTATTATTGTCTGTGATGGGGCAAAGGTGTCATTTACAATCAGCAAGCTTGCAGAGGAGAATGGCTGTTTTATTATCAGGACACCGTATGATACGTTTACGGCGTCGCGTATGATCCATCAGAGTATTCCTATTGGTTTTTTTATGAAGCAGAAGCATCTGGTTACATTTGGGCGTGGGGAGTTTCTGGATGATATCAGGGAGACTATGACAAAGAAGCGGTACCGTGATTTTCCGATTCTGGACTGGAATGGCAAATATTTTGGAATGATATCCAGAAGGAGCCTTCTGGGGGCAAGGAAGAAAAAACTGATTTTGGTAGATCATAATGAGCCGACACAGGCGGTTGATGGAATTGAGGAAGCTCAGATTATGGAGATTATTGATCATCATAGAATCGGGAGTATTGAGACGATGGGACCGGTATTTTTCCGCAACCAGCCTCTAGGGTGCACGGCGACTATTATTTTCCAGATGTTTCAGGAATATAATGTGAAAATTCCGCAGAAAATTGCCGGGCTGCTCTGTTCTGCGATTTTATCAGACACATTGATATTCCGTTCGCCGACCTGCACACAGGTTGACAAGGATGCGGCCGAAAAGCTGTCAGAAATTGCGGGGATTGTGCCGGAAGAATATGCTGCCAAGATGTTTCAGGCTGGGAGCAATCTTTCTGTAAAATCGCCGGAAGAAATTTTTTATCAGGACTTCAAAAAATTTGAGCTTGGGGATATTACTCTTGGCGTGGGTCAGATTAATTCTATGACTTCCAAAGAATTGGAGGCTATTAAGGATAAGATGAATCCTTATCTGCAAAAGGCACTGTCTGAGCATGAGGTAGAAATGATTTATTTTATGCTGACAGATATTATGGAGGAGAGCACAGAACTGTTGTGTGCGGGGAATGGTGCAAGGGAACTGGCCCTTCAGGCATTTTCTCTGCCGCAGGATACAGAGCAGATAGTGCTGAAGCATACGGTTTCACGTAAGAAACAGGTGATTCCAGCATTGCTGATTGCGCTGCAGGAAGAATAAGGCACCGCATAAACGGTGCCTGTACATACACTACAATAGTAGAAAGAAGCTATTTCTCTTTGGAAGGAATGGCTTCTATTGCTTTAATTGCTTCATCAAACCAGTTATCCTGCAGGTTTTCGACATCGCCGGCATCACTTGCCGCTGCAATCTTTGTTGTCATCGGAATTTTGGCAAGCACAGGGAGGCCGAACTCAGAGGCAACTTCATCTACATGGCTTTTGCCAAAGATTTCAATGCGCTTTTTACAATCCGGGCATTCCACATAACTCATGTTTTCTACAATGCCCAAAATCGGGATATCCATCATCTGTGCCATTTTCACCGCTTTTGATACAATCATGGAGACAAGTTCCTGAGGGGAGGTAACGATTACAATTCCGTCTACAGGGATAGTCTGAAATACGGTTAGAGGGACATCGCCTGTTCCGGGCGGCATATCTACGAACATGCAGTCGACATCCGTCCAGATTACATCCTGCCAGAACTGCTTTACGGTTCCTGCAATGACAGGGCCGCGCCAGATAACGGGGTCGGTGGTATTTTCCAGCAGGAGGTTGACAGACATTGTCTGGATGCCTGTCTTTGATACAGCCGGATAAATGCCGGATTCATCCCCTACAGCCCGTTCGTTGATGCCAAAGGCTTTTGGGATGGAAGGACCGGTGATGTCTGCGTCCAGAATGGCGGTATGGTAGCCCTTTCTCTGGAAATTGACAGCAAGCATAGAGGAAACCATAGATTTTCCTACGCCTCCTTTTCCGCTTACAACGCCGATAACTTTGCGGATTGTGCTCTGGCTGTGCGGCTTTTCTAAAAAGCTTTCCTTATCACGGCTGGCACAATCAGCTGAACAGCTAGAACAGTCATGGTTACAATTTTCACTCATTTTATCTATCCTCCTAAAATCATTAAATATTTTTGTAGTATAAGGAACTGTCCAAAAATAACTTTTCATATCGCTTGTCTTTTTCCCCGATAGCACCACTCTAAAATCAGTTACATAGCCCACTATGCGCCTGATTTTTGAGCAGCACTCTCGAAGAAAAATCCTACGCACTATCTAAAAGTTATTTATTGACAGCTCCTAAGAAACTGCCGCGGAAGCAATGCATTTCCGGGCTGTTTTGTAGAGACACCAAGCATTATAGCAATTTGCAGATAAAAAGTCCAATAAGTTTTGTTTTAGTTCACGGAAATCAATTTTCAGTATATATTCATTACTGCCCCTATTAATGTGGTGCCATTTACAGCCGATTGTATTCTAATCGATAACTCCTATTATCCGTCATTTTTTGTTTGTTCCTACATCCGATTATGTTTCTGTTTTTTGCTTCACAAACAAGCAAAATGCCTAAAAAGAAGGACAGGATATGCCTTGCAACATTTCGCCTTTCCGAGGAACTATCTGTCTTGCGGCTTTGATGCT
>RAYF01000120.1 GCA_003611745.1 bacterium D16-36
TAAAACCAGCTTCTTAGGTGGTTTGTTTGCCATGCCCTTTATTTCTTGGCTGATCTCTACTTATTTGTTTCAAACTTATAATATTCCTCATTTCTATAACATGATATGCCTTAGGAACTGTAAATTAATAACTTTACAGTTCCTTACCGTTTATAAAAATTAATATACATTATATATCGGCATAAGCAGGTATTTCTGAAATGAAATAAGATTACGGCAGAATCTTTCATCTTTTTTCAAAAAACCCTTGACAATGATTTTCACTCGTGCTATCTTACTCTATAGAAATTAGCACTCCACTTTATTGAGTGCTAACAGAAAAAAAGAAGGGAGTGGTGTGATGGAACTGGATGAAAGGAAACTGAAAATTCTTCAGGCAATCATCCGGACTTATCTGGATACTGGTGAACCGGTAGGTTCCAGAACAATTTCAAAGTATACGGATTTGAATCTAAGTTCCGCAACCATTCGGAATGAGATGTCGGATTTGGAAGAACTGGGGTACATTCTCCAGCCGCACACCTCTGCCGGACGAATCCCTTCGGACAAAGGCTACCGCCTTTATGTGGATACCATGCTTGACGCCAGGGAGAGCGAGGTTCAGAGTCTTAAGGAAGAGCTGGAGGAGAAAGCGGGAAAGATTGATGAGGTATTACAGAAAGTAGCAAAGTATTTGGCAGCCAACACAAATTATGCCACGATGGTTTCCGGGCCAAGATATCAGACGAAAAAGGTAAAGTTTATCCAGATAACCTTGGTCGATGAAGAGCATCTGCTGGCAGTCATTGTGTTAGACAATAATGCAGTAAAAAATCAGATGATACGGGTAGAGGAACCTGTCAGCCAGGAGATGGTGGTAAAATTAAACTTTATCCTAAATACTACATTAAATGGATTAGATGTGCTGGAAATTAATCTGGCAGTCATTCAGGGGCTGAAGGAACAGCTTGGGGAACATACGCAGGTTGTTGACTCCGTTATTGAAGTGATTGGCAGGACGCTGGTGGAGGAGGATGATCTGGAGGTTTATACCAGCGGCGCTACGAATATCCTAAAGTATCCTGAATTATCTGATAAAACTAGGGCGGCGGAGATTCTCGGCGCCTTTGAAGAAAAAAAGATCCTCCACAACTGGCTGGGGCTTCCGGACAGGAGCCATGCCGGGGAGAGCCATGATATTCAGGTTTATATCGGGGATGAAACGCAGATGGACACCATGAAGGATTGTTCCATGGTGACAGCGACATACCAGATACAGGAAGGCGTCTATGGCAAGATTGGCATTGTCGGGCCGAAGCGGATGGATTATGACAAAGTGGTGGGGACATTAAATTCCCTGATGGGCCAGCTGGATGATATATTTAAAGAAAAGAAACGCGACTAGCGCACTGGAGGCCCTTAAGTTATAGAATGTCTGGATCAGGGATTGAACTGCAGCCAGAGTAAAAATGAGAGGTGGTAATGACGTGGCAGAGGAAAAGAAAAATTTAGAGAATCAGGTAACGGAGGAGGCTCCAGAGGAAACTGTTCCGGCCGAAGAAGAGGTAAAGGAAGGGGAACCTGTACAGCAGGAGGAAGGGAAGAAAGAGGAGAAGAAGCACCTTGGCAAGAAGAGGGATAAGAATGCAGAAAAGATTCAGAAATTAGAAGAAAAGCTTGCGGAGTTAGAGGATAAGAGGATGCGCCAGCTTGCGGAGTTTGAGAATTTCAGAAAGCGTTCGGAAAAAGAAAAGTCCCAAATGTTTGAAGTGGGTGCAAAGACGGTGGTAGAAAAGATGCTTCCGGTAATTGACAACTTTGAGCGCGGCCTTCTTGCCGTCCCGGAGGAGGATAAAGAGACTCCGTTTGTACAGGGGGTTGAGCTTGTATATAAGCAGTTATTGACAGCGTTTGAGGAGCTTGGCGTGAAGCCGATTGAAGCGGTGGGGGAGGTTTTTGACCCGAACCTGCACAATGCGGTGATGATGGTGGATGACGATACGCTGGAGAGCGGTACGGTGGCAGAGGAAATGCAGAAAGGCTATCTGTACAGGGAGAGCGTGGTCAGGCACAGTATGGTAAAGGTAGTAAATTAAAAGCATATCATAACAAATTGTATATATTTTTTAGGAGGTAATCACAATGAGTAAGATTATTGGTATTGATTTAGGAACAACAAATTCATGCGTAGCCGTAATGGAAGGCGGAAAGCCGGTCGTTGTGGCAAATACAGAGGGGGCAAGGACAACACCGTCTATCGTGGCGTTTTCAAAGAATGGCGAGAGGCTTGTCGGTGAGCCGGCAAAGCGTCAGGCAGTTACAAATGCGGATAAGACGATTTCTTCGATTAAGAGGCATATGGGTACAGATTACCGTGTAAACATTGATGATAAGAAGTTCTCCCCACAGGAGATTTCTGCAATGATTCTGCAGAAGTTAAAGTCAGATGCGGAGAGCTACCTTGGAGAGAAAGTAGCTGAGGCGGTTATTACAGTACCGGCATATTTCAATGATGCGCAGCGTCAGGCGACAAAGGATGCAGGTAAGATTGCGGGCCTTGATGTGAAACGTATTATCAATGAGCCGACAGCGGCAGCACTTGCTTACGGCCTTGACAATGAGAAAGAGCAGAAGATTATGGTGTACGACCTTGGCGGCGGTACGTTTGATGTATCTATTATCGAAATCGGCGACGGCGTTATCGAGGTTCTTGCAACATCTGGCGATAACAGGCTTGGCGGCGATGACTTTGACCAGAAGATTACAGATTATATGATTTCTGAGTTTAAGAATGCAGAGGGTGTTGACCTCTCTACTGATAAGATGGCTCTCCAGAGGCTTAAGGAAGCAGCAGAGAAGGCAAAGAAGGAGTTGTCTTCTGCGACAACAACAAATATCAACCTGCCATTTATCACTGCTACTCCGGAAGGACCGAAGCATTTTGATATGAACCTTACCAGAGCGAAATTTGATGAACTGACACATGATCTGGTAGAGCGGACAGCAACTCCAGTATCAAATGCACTCCGTGATGCAGGCATTACGGCTTCTGAGCTTGGGAAGGTTCTGTTAGTCGGCGGTTCCACACGTATCCCTGCAGTTCAGGATAAGGTAAAGCAGCTGACCGGGCATGAGCCGAACAAGTCACTGAACCCGGATGAATGTGTTGCCCTCGGCGCTTCTGTCCAGGGCGGAAAGCTTGCAGGCGATGCAGGCGCAGGCGACATCCTTCTTCTTGACGTAACGCCGCTTTCACTTTCCATTGAGACGATGGGTGGTGTAGCTACAAGGCTGATTGAGAGAAATACAACCATCCCAACTAAGAAGAGCCAGGTATTCTCTACAGCGGCAGATAACCAGAGCGCAGTTGATATTAATGTCCTTCAGGGTGAGCGTCAGTTTGCGAAGGATAATAAATCCCTCGGGCAGTTCCGTCTCGATGGCATCCCTCCGGCAAGAAGGGGCGTTCCTCAGATTGAGGTTACATTTGATATTGATGCAAACGGTATTGTCAATGTATCTGCAAAGGATTTGGGGACAGGAAAAGAGCAGCATATCACAATCACTGCAGGGTCTAATATGTCAGATGATGAAATTGACAGGGCTGTCAAGGAGGCAGCACAGTTTGAGGCTGAGGATAAGGCGCGCAAGGAAGGCATTGATGCAAGGAATGATGCAGACAGCCTTGTATTCCAGACACAGAAGGCTCTGGATGAAGTCGGTGACAAGATTGATGCTTCGGAGAAGGCAACGGTGCAGGCTGATATTGATGCGCTGAAAGCAGTTGTAGAGGCCACAAATCCGGAATCTATCTCACCGGATGATGTAGTTAAGTTAAATGAAGGCAAAGAGAAGCTTATGGCAAGTGCGCAGAATGTATTCCAGAAGATGTATGAGAGTGCACAGGCTGCCGGCGGCGCAGGCCCGGATATGGGTGCAGCAGGCGCGGGCGCTGACATGGGCGGACAGGAAGCGGCAGATGATGTCGTAGACGGGGATTTCCGTGAGGTTTGATAAAGCGGGCCTGTTCGTTATACTATTTGAGCCGCAAAAAGCGCAGCATGGAGGTTAGTGTGAAAAATATATCTAAGGCAGCAAAAAACGCTGCCTATGATATATTAAGTTTCACACAGGAAAAATGCAAAAACAGCATTTTTCATTTTTATTAGTGCCGCCTAAGGCAGCATGGAGGTTTATTATGGCGGAAAAGAGAGATTATTATGAGGTTTTAGGTGTGGGGAAGAACGCATCTGACTCTGAGCTTAAGTCGGCGTACCGTAAGCTGGCAAAGAAATATCATCCGGATACGAACCCCGGGGATAAGGAAGCTGAGGCAAAGTTTAAGGAGGCATCGGAGGCATATGCTGTCCTGAGTGATGCCGACAAGCGTCGCCAATATGACCAATTCGGCCATTCTGCCTTTGAGGGCGGTGCCGGAGGTGCCGGCGGGTTTGATTTCAGCGGCATGGATATGGGCGATATTTTCGGTGATATCTTTGGTGATTTCTTTGGAGGCGGCCGTTCTTCCAGAAGCAGGAGTAATGGCCCGATGAAGGGGCAGAATGTCAGGGTTTCTGTCCGTATTAATTTCAAAGAAGCCTGTTTCGGCGTGGAAAAAGAGATTGACATTGTATTAAAAGAAGAATGTAGGTCTTGCCACGGAAGCGGGGCAAAGGCCGGTACATCGCCGCAGACTTGTTCAAAGTGCGGCGGCAAGGGGCAGGTTGTATTTACCCAGCAGTCACTCTTCGGTGTTGTCCGCAATGTGCAGTCCTGTCCGGACTGCCACGGGACTGGAAAGATTATCAAGGACCGCTGCCCGGATTGCAATGGTTCCGGTTATGTCAGCAAGAGAAAGAATATTGCCGTGACGATTCCGGCGGGCATTGACA
Source organism: bacterium D16-36 (assembly GCA_003611745.1). Taxonomy (GTDB): domain Bacteria; phylum Bacillota; class Clostridia; order Lachnospirales; family Lachnospiraceae; genus Butyribacter. The sequence continues at coordinate 4,872 of RAYF01000120.1, forward strand.
ATGGCCAGTGCGTCAGAATCCGCGACAAAGGGGAACCGGGCGTCAACGGGGGCGAGAGAGGAGATTTGCTGGTCGAGGTTCTTGTCGGCAATGACCCGATTTTCAAGCGTCAGGACAGGGATATTTATTCAACGGTGCCGATTACATTTACGCAGGCTGCACTGGGCGGGGATATCCATGTTAAGACAATAGACGGTGAAGTGATTTATACAGTGAAGCCGGGGACACAGACAGATACAAGGGTACGCCTGCGCGGAAAGGGTGTGCCGTCCCTGCGGAATAAGTCGATCCGCGGCGACCACTATGTGACGTTAGTTGTTCAGGTCCCTACGAAGATGACAAACGAGCAGAAAGAACTGCTTAGGGAATTTGACAGGGCAATGTACGGCGCCCCGGAGGAAAGTAAGGAGACAGAGGGGGCACAGGGCGAAGCTCAGGATTCTAAGGCAAAGAAAAAAGGGTTTAAGAGAAAGAAGTAATAAAAAAGCGCACCAGCGAAGGGAGACATTTCGTAAGGAAGTTGTCTCCCTTTTCCCCTGTAATCAGCCAGATAAGAAAAAGCATACGATGGCCAAAGCTTACCAAGTCAGGCAGGTTAGAATCTTTTTGAAACGAAATAATATTAAAATGAAGGTATGAAAAATGGTGAAATATGAAATTATTACATGGTGGAGCAAAGAGGATAATTGCTATCTGGCAGAAGTTCCGGAATTGTCTGGATGCATGGCAGATGGCGAAACATTGGGTGAACTTATGGAAAACGTGCAAGTAATTATACAAGAATGGATTGAACGCGCTAAAGAATTGGGCTGGGAGATTCCAGAGCCTAAAGGGCGGCTAATGTATGCGTAGCGGAAAAAAACGTGGAGAAAATTATGGTTGAAATATTCGTGCATATGGCATACTTAACAAGAGAGCCGAAAGCTAGAGTACACCTAGAGCGTGTTTGAGAATGAATTTTCAAACATGCTCTAGGTGCAGGGATAATATTTGTTACACGAAGTAGCGCCTTATCTTATCAGGACGAGGGCGCTGCTTTTTGCGTCTGATGTTAATAACAAGAGTTATAACGGTGCAAAGCATTATTACGAATGTGATTTAGCTTACCAATCTTCCACGTCAGCGAAGGCGTTCACAGCATCTTCCGGAGCGGCAAGTTCATCATCCTCCTCATCAGATGGCGCATCATAACCTTCCAGCGGTTCCCCGTGGTCGTCGAGAAGTGACTGGATCTGTTTGTCACTGACCTCAGGCTCAGCCGGATTGTCAGATAATTTCCTGCGCTTAGCGGCTTCATAATGTTTCTTGGCAATCTTTGCTTCAGCCAAAATATCTTCAATCACATCATCCTTATTGTCAATTGAAAAGAATTCCTGCTGGTTCAGGCAGAGATAAAATTTGATAACACGTCCGCTTACCAGTGTCACTTTTTCGATATTGCAATAATCGGAATCACGCTCATATGGCAGGTTGTCGTACATCGTCACATGAAAATCAAGGGCGGTATCATATTTATTTGAAAGGACATTCGTTACAAAAGGTTCACCCATCCTGATTTCCTCCTTCCCTAGTATAGGTATGTATTCACTTCCTATAGTATAACTTATCGGAAGTATGCTTTTGACTTCCGATAAAAGGCACTGGTTTTGTGCCGCAAACCGACTA
>RAYF01000121.1 GCA_003611745.1 bacterium D16-36
GAGCTTGACTATGACGAGATATTCAGGTCGCTTTCCAAAGACAGGCAGGAGGAAATCTTGGAAAAGAAGAAATATTTCATTTCCCGGTGTGAAGATGCTTTCCGTTAGGCGGCAGATATTTTTTACAATTCCGGGACGTTTTCTGTTAAAATAGACCGTATCAGGATAAAGGCAGGAGTGGTGTGTTTGGGAAACAGGAAGCGCCTGAAAAGGGCAGACAGGACATATAAAGACTTAAAGCAGAAGCAGAAAGCTAAAATAGCAGACAGTATGTTCCAAAAGACCTGTGATTATTACAGGGAGCATGGCAGGATGCCGGAAGGAGAGGACTGTGAAAAAATTGTGGGGCAGATTTACCAGAGGGTAAAGGGGATAGCGGAAAAGGCTTCTTTTGATGAAGTATACAGCCTGTACCTTTACCGTCTGCCACGTTATGAAACGAGGATTGCAGAGAACGGGCTTCCGGAAAAGAAAGAGAAAAAGAAAGAAGATGCCGACAAGCCGAAAGTAAAGCAGATAGGCAGGAGCAAAAAAGTATGCCCGAACTGCGGAAGGAAGATGAAACAGCAGTTTATCGGGTTACAGCACTGCAAATGCGGCATAAGTTGGAAAAAAGACATCGGATATTTTGAGCGTACCGGGGATATGGTTTTCGCTCTGGAACGGAGGAAAGTAGGGAAAAAGACAAAGCAGTGTCCGGTAATCCGGTACAGATAATTAAATACCAGAAACAGCGTGAGGGCAGTTATAGACCGTAAACAGCGGTTTGTAGCTGCCCTTTTTGCGTTTAAGTAACTTTTGGACTTTTTGTCCAGAAGCAGAATGGAGGATGTAATGAAAAAAAGAGAGTTCCAGAAAAAAGCAACAGCGGAGCTATTGAAAAGGCTGGCGGCGGTCTGTGCGGAGTTGGGGGAGAATCCCAACATTACAGTATCGTCAAAGTTCCACAGTTCCTATTTTAAGCTGCGGAATGACTACAACCTGATACAGATTTCCGTCAAGCAGACAGGGGAGCTTAGTTACCAGCTTACGGATATGTTGGGCAGCACTGGTGGGAAACAGGTTTACTATGAATATAGTGAGGGTGATGATTTTACACGCATCATAGAAAAGTTTTCCGGCGATTTTGCAAGGTTTTATAAGTATTTCCTGTTATCCGGCACACTGCATGACTTCTGTGACATAAAGCTGTCATACAGGGAAGATGCGGGCGCAGGACTGGAAGAATACGAATCCTGTATCCGTTCCGGGTGCTTATAGGATAAAAAACAGCTTTTGGACTTTTTGTCCAGAAGCAGGAAGGAGAGCTTATGAAATATCTGATTCACAGGCTGTACGTCCCACCCTGACGGGGGTACAGCAATCTAAGAAAGAAGGAGGAAAACCATGCAGGAGGAAGTGACACAGAAAACGATTGCCCTTGTGTTCAAATCTTCCCGATTGACTGCCGACGTGCTGAAAAAGGCTATGAAAATGTATCTGGAACACCGAAAACAGGGAAAGCAGATGCCGCATGGGAAAATATCAGTGAAAGAGCTGGTCGGTCAGGGTATGGGCGCTTCGAGCATTGAGGTGACGGATAACAACATCAAGTCCTTTGAGAGAGTGGCAAAGAAATACAACGTACAGTTTGCTGTGAAAAAGGATAAGACGGAAAAACCGCCGAAGCACATTGTATTATTCAAGGGCAAGGATGCCGACGTGATTACGCAGGCATTTAAGGAGTTTGTAAAAGTTAATGAGAAAAAGCATAACCGCATCTCCGTTAAGGAGAAGCTGGCGCAGTTCCGGGAGCAGCTAGGAAAGGGCAAGAACCGGGAGAGGGCAAGGGAACACTTAAAGGACAGGGGGCAGTCATTATGAGTAAAATCGTAGAGGGCATTGCCAAAGACTTAAAATCAATCCCCGAAAAGCTAAAGGCAAAGACGGGGAATATTGACAAAAAGAAACTTATCCTTATGAACCTCCCCTATGCGCTTGCCGGGTATTTCTGTGACAAAATAGCGTGGCTGTGGCGGGTATCGCCGGGGCAGGACGCTTCCGCAAAGATGATGGCGGTCATGGCGGGGATGGAGGATTTATTCTCCAACCCGTTACCAAGTTTCCACCCAAGAGATTTGCTGATAGGGGCAGGATGCGGCATTGCGCTCCGCCTTGTGGTGTATTTCAAAGCCAAGAACGCCAAGAAGTTCCGGCATGGCATGGAGTACGGTTCTGCGAGGTGGGGGAACGCAAAGGATATTGAGCCTTATGTCGATCCGGTATTTGAGAACAACGTGTTACTCACAGAAACGGAAAGGCTGATGATGTCGGGCAGACCAAAACAGCCGAAATATGCGAGGAATAAAAATATCCTTGTTATCGGCGGTTCCGGTTCGGGCAAGACGAGGTTTTTCGTAAAACCGAACCTGATGCAGATGCACTCATCGTATGTTGTCACTGATCCGAAGGGGACAGTGTTAGTAGAGTGCGGAAAAATGCTCTTAAAGAACAATTACCGGGTGAAAGTGCTGAATACCATTAACTTTAAAAAGTCCATGCACTACAACCCTCTCGTTTATATCCGGAGCGAGAAGGACATTTTGAAACTCGTAAACACAATCATCTTAAACACCAAAGGGGAGGGGCAGCAATCCGGCGAGGATTTTTGGGTGAGTGCGACACGTTCGCATACAAACACTATTCCACAAAGAATAGAACTTTGTGGGCGTTAAGACCGAGTAGTGCTAAAAATGCGGGGCTTTTGAGATAATCAAAAGCAACAACTGATACTGCGATAGGTGGAATGAAGGGGTAACGCCCTGAAACGCCTACCCTAAAGCTACGGCTGGCGTTGGCTGGAAACGGCCAGGGTCAGAAGCCCGTTAAAGACGGCTGACTGCGTTCGCTCTGCGCGTAGTAAACAATGGAAACAGCGGCAGGTGCAAAGCAAGCCAGAGGTGGCTGTGAGCGTTAGGCCGGGGGTCTATAAAATGCCTATGGCGAGAATGCCCGAAAGGGCAGGCCAATCTGCGATAGTACGGGTCTCAAAGAAAAATGGGGCTAATCCCCCATTCCTGAAAGGGAGCCAGTGTGGAAGAGTAAAAATTCCCCCTCTGAAATTCCATGCGTCGTTACAGGCGGCGGCAAGCTGGCAGGTCCATAGTAGAAACCTAAGGGCATCTGAACAGATAGCAGTATCGGAACGTGGTGAAAGCCTATCGCGTATATCATGGGCCAACATGGTATATAGACTGTCGAATCATATAAGCAGTCGAAGCGGTGGGTAAAGTAGTGGCGATAGCGATGATGTTCCCTGTAATGGGGAACGGAGTGACAGCCACGAGTCAACAGCAAGGCAAAACACTAATCACAAGTGAGCAGTAGGATTTCGGGTACGACCAAAAGGTCAATCTTCCCTCAAAGGAGTTGATGCCTATATGGTTACCGAGAACAAACGAAGAAGCACAACTAAGAAACTGAAAAAAGTCAATAATCTGCGCTATGCCGAGTATTACGATATGCAGGAAACTTTTGATGGGCTATATGCGAAAGCTGCAAAAGGCGAGACATTTGATAGTCTGATGGATTTGATATTCAGCAAAGACAACATCTTACTTGCCTATCGGAACATCAAGGGCAATGGCGGAAGCGTGACACCCGGCACGGATGGGCTGACAATTCGGGCTATTGAGAAATGCAGCCCGGAAACGTTGGTTCAGAAGGTACGAAACATTACCAAGAATTACAGCCCACGGGCTGTACGGAGAAAAGAAATTCCGAAGCAAAGCGACCCTAGCAAGACCCGCCCGCTGGGTATTCCCTGTATCTGGGACAGGCTGATACAGCAATGTATCCTGCAAGTTCTGGAGCCAATCTGTGAGGCAAAGTTTAGCGAGAATAGTTACGGGTTCCGACCCAATCGAGACTGCGAACAGGCCATAGCCGCGTCCTACCGGCATATGCAGCAGTCCCACTTGCACTATGTTGTCGAGTTTGACATCAAGGGATTTTTCGATAACGTAGACCACTCGAAACTGATTAAGCAGATGTGGGCACTGGGAATCCGGGACAAACGGCTGATTTACATTGTCAAGCGCATATTAAAAGCCCCCATCCAGTTAGAGAACGGCACAACGGTGGCCCCCGTTAAGGGTACGCCTCAGGGCGGTATTATCTCGCCTCTGTTGGCAAATATCGTGCTGAACGAACTGGATTGGTGGGTAGAAAGCCAATGGGCAGACAACCCGGTGGCTGTGGCGCGGGGCAGAAACAGGCAGTTAGGCGGCAACACCGTATTCGACAAAAGCCATGGATACCGCGCTATGCGTACAACCCGCTTAAAAGAAATGCACATTGTCCGATATGCTGATGATTTTCGTATATTCTGTCAGAATAAGGACAGCGCAGAGCGGACGCTGATTGCGGTTACCAAATGGCTGAAAGAACGGCTGAGGCTGGACGTATCCCCGGAAAAGACACGGGTGGTAAATCTCAATAAGCATTACTCCGAGTTTCTTGGTATCAAAATGAGGCTCACGAAGAAAAAGAACAAGCTGGTGGTTCAATCGCGCGTTAGCGAAAAAGCCGTCAAGAGGATTAAAACCGAGGCCAAACAGAAAATCAAGAATATAGCCCGTCCGCCAAAGGGCATGACGGAGGCAAGAGCGATTTTGAATTATAATGCTTTCGTCATGGGTGAACACAATTACTACCAGATGGCAACAGGGGTCAGTCTTGACTTCCGTGACATTGGCTACGAGGTCACCCGGACTATGAAGCGTCTGGGCGACAGGCTGAAAAAGGAGCCGAAAGATAATATTGGTGGTGCTGTCGTAGACCGCTATAGCTCCTCTAAATTGATGCGTTACATCAAAAATCTTCCTGTTGCTCCCATCAGCTATGTTCGTACTAAGGCCCCTATGTGCAAGAAAAGGTCTATTCAGAAATACACGCCGGAAGGCAGAGCGGAAATCCATGAAAACCTTGGTTTTGATACCAAGATGCTCAGGGCACTTTTGCGGCAGGAAGTCCACGAGCAAAGTGCCGCGTATGCGGATAACCGTCTATCGCTCTTTTGTGCGCAATATGGAAAGTGTGCGGTTACTGGTCAAGTGTTTGAATCTTTGGGAGATATTCATTGCCACCATAAGTTACCGAAGAACAGGGGTGGCAGGGATAACTACCAAAATCTGATTATTGTCCGGGAAAGCGTACATATTTTAATCCACGCTACATCTGAATCGACCATAGCAAAACATCTATCTGAATTGAGCCTCAACAAACGCCAACTTGCAAAACTCAATAAACTCCGCAAAGAAGCGGGAAATCCGCCTGTTTCTGCCTAATCGGTTTCGGCAGAAACAGGTGCAGACCACTTAAAAAAAAAAAAATGTTCATGGTAATAACTTGTGATAACGTGTGCGAATTGTTGTTGATGGAGCGCCGTGTGACGGGAAAGCCGTCATGCACGGTGCGGGGTGGGGGAAAAGCCGGAAACGTTGGAAACAGTAGGCTTACCTATCACCATAAGCCGAAAAGCTCTATTACACCGCACTGATCGGGTACATCTGGTATGAGTGCGTGGAGGAAGAACAGAATTTCACCACTTTGCTTGACATGATAAATGCCAGCGAAGCAAGGGAGGATGACGAGGAATTTAAAAATCCCGTTGATTTGATGTTCGATGAGCTGGAGGAAAGAGAGCCGGAGCATTTTGCGGTAAAGCAGTATAAAAAATACAAACTGGCGGCGGGCAAGACAGCGAAAAGCATCTTAATTAGCTGTGGCGCACGTTTAGCCCCCTTTGACATCAAGGAGCTGCGTGACCTGACAGGCTATGACGAGTTGGGACTGGATATGATTGGGGATGAAAAGACAGCGCTGTTTGTCATTATCTCCGATACCGATGACACATTTAATTTTATCGTGTCAATCATGTACACGCAGCTTTTTAATCTGCTCTGTGACAGGGCGGACGATGTGTATCATGGCAGGCTGCCCGTCCATGTGCGCTGCTTGCTCGATGAGTTTGCCAACATTGGGCAGATACCAAAATTTGAGAAGCTGATTGCCACAATCCGGAGCCGGGAAATATCAGCTTCCATTATCTTGCAGTCAAAGTCGCAGCTTAAAGCGATTTATAAGGACAATGCCGACACCATTGAAGGGAATTGTGATACCACCTTATTCCTCGGAGGGAAGGAAAAGACCACTCTAAAAGAGATGGCGGAAATTTTGGGTAAGGAAACGATAGTGCGCCCGTTAGGGTGTATGCCATAAACCGCCTTTAGCAAGCGGTAGACAAAGATATTAAAGAAAGGAAGGTGAAAATTCACTGTCTATCATTCCACGACTTATCCGTGAGGGGAAACCCTCTGGGGAGTGTAGCATGTCGTTGTTATAGTGTTCTTCACTATAACTGGCATAGAATGGCGCAATCTTCTAACCGTCATTTTATGCGGGGATGAAAATCCGTGTATGAGGATGAAAGCTAAACTGCTTGATTGG
>RAYF01000122.1 GCA_003611745.1 bacterium D16-36
TAAACGTATCAAAATTTGAACACTCCATCAAAGGAGTGTTTCATGTTTTAATGACGCCTATCAATTGGGCGCTTACTCTTTTTCAGCATTATATGTACTTCCATGGGCGCTCAACATAATTGAGCCAAGTGATGGTGCAAAGAACAAATATATATCAAACTCTAATATACCTACCCAGTAAAATATAAGCCATAATGCCCCCATCAAAATCAATATTACCGATAAAATACCAATTATTTTAAACACGATCCCGTTATTCTTCCTCAATAATAACTCCCTATAACATAGTATGGAACAAATTATTAAAATGCCCGAAGCACATTGACTTATATATTCAATACTTTTGCCCAAAGCCTGGCTATTAAAATTAATCTCATATAAAACCATTGTAATCATTCCAATCAATGCGGATACACAACAGAATATCCGTGCCTTTTTTGAACCATTGTATATGACATTTCTTTTATTGGGATCAAATGGTATAATAACCCCCACCCAAATCAATAAAAAAAATATTAGTATATCTTCTTTGCCAGCCATACGGGAAACCAATAACACCATTAATATTCTCCTCCCTATTTAAGTTTTTTCATTTTACTGTATGGTATATATATATTGATTAACGTGCATGTAAGGATAACGATAGCAGACGCTATTTCCTCAATATCACTTAAAATCACAATTGATGACAAAAATAATACAATGTCAACTATACATATTGCCTTTGAAACCATCCCATACTCCACCTTACTTTTCTTCCATAATAATACACTGTTCCATACAAGTAAAAGTATATACAATATAATACACAGAAAATTTCCTCTTTCTATCTTATCAAACCAATATAATCCGCCTAAGAGGATTGTTAAAAAACCTAAAATCTGTGTAAGCAAACAATATTTACTGTGATTCCCAATATATGATTCCCGAAACCACTTAGGAAGAATTAAAATTGTAACACCGCATAAAACTAACATTTTTTCCATTTAATACTCCTTTGCATCATAAAAAATATATCAAACCCCTATTTCCTTTATCCATAAAAATCCCCATTTCTGCGCACGCTCTTTACCGCATCAAGACATACAAAATACAAACTAACAATAATACAGTTAACCTCATATAGCTTTTTGTGTATAAAAAATTTGATTTGATGCATTAAGGGAGGACACACTAATAAGCAACACACATATTGCAAATTTATAATCTCCTTGAACAATGAAGAGCATATGCACCATATAGCTAACAATTGCCAATATAGTTGTTATGTACTGCAAAACACGTCTAAATGTAGGATACCCACTAGGATGTTTGTATTTTTTACATTTATAAATATACTCTCTAAATATAAAACCTACCATAGCATTAAAAAAAACTATTATGCCTACTGCCATTTCTTATCCTCCCATTTTTCTAATTAAGCCAACCATACATACCCAATACTACTGAAATAGCTATAATATTTTCTTGCGCTACCCTGATTTCATACCCAATCTTAAATGGCCTAAGCACAACATTTTTCAAATTACTATCTATATCCATTTGTATATTGTTTTCGGATATAAAGGTATAAAAGTCATTTGGAAGTTCTTCTTTCCAAATTAAAAAATATTCTTTCACTCTTTTAATTGTTTCATTAAACAAGTCAAATTTGGCTTCAATAGATAATAATTCATCATACATAAACATCCCATCTCCCATATAACTAATAATTGCCAATCTGTTTCCAAATATTAGTTATTATATATACAAAAAATATTGTTTGATTTAGTTTCTCTTCTTAACAATTACCTTTGAGCCTGTCATAACCCTTCTTACCTTATCATATTGAATATTACCCATATAAAATTCTTTATATTTACTTAACCTACCTACTATTACATCATCCCTTTCTATAACATTTATACAATTTTCCTTCAAAAATTTTAAAGCATCATCCATATCCATACTTCTTTCAAATTCCCCACAAATATATACTGAAATGGCCCCAAATAATAAATTCATGACACAATCTAATATAACATCTATAAGAACTATCTGAAAACCATTAAAGAAGAAATCTATTACAAATCCAATTACTGAACATACCAAAAATGTTCTGTAAAAAATGCTGAAATTCCGCATAACTTTCTCCTTTAATTTTTTAATCAAATATAACAAAAACTCATTCAGACTACAAGCTTAAACCATTTTTCCTTTCATTAAAAATAGACCGCTTCGACATAAAGCAGTCTATTACAATCTCCCCCGTCTTTCAAGAGGCATTATCGCATACGGTCAAATATTATCGTGTACGGTCATCCATCCGGAATAATAATTCCACCTGAAACCAGCCGTCACTCACATCATATGTAAATTCCCCTCCATTTTTCTGCATCGCCCTTCGAATATTTGCAATGCCAAAGCCATGGTTTTGTTTATCCTCTTTTAGTGTTTCAGGTAATCCTTCCTTGGATATTTTCACATCACCCAAGCAGGAATTGCCGATTATCACTTTTACAAACTGTCTCCCTCTCTTTCCGTTAATCCTGATTTCCCCGTTCTCTTCTACTGCCTCCGCTGCATTCTTTAATACGTTCGAAAAAATAGTACACAAATCCATCTGGGATATATTTTCTAATGTTCCCAAATACCCTTCAACAGATATATCACATTTTCCCTATAATGGAGTTAGATAATCCAACTCTCTTCTCAAAACTATCCTGCCATATGCCTATTAAATATGTCATAAAGAAAAAACAGCTATCAATGCTTACTACAATTGATATAATTTCAGAAATACTTTCCACGAAAGCAACCTGCTCTCTTTCTTTGTGCACTTAATTAGCCGACAGGAAAAAGGGGGAGGCTTGCGAAACACGGCCACCGCCTTCCTGTTCAGGATGATTCTAATCTTTCCAGTAAAAAAATCGGAGAATATTACGCTGATGTCCGCCGTGTCCTCACAAATATCTTTGGCACAAGGAAAGTTCTGGCATATGTAACATCAACTAGAAAAAGCGATAATTCCAGACACTTGTTCCTTAGTAGTGCTTTTCTGGGTATCTACATGTGTTGTGTGCATGACAGGAAAAAGCGCCACTGAATCAAACCGGTAGCAGCTAGATGCAGTACATCTCGTTATTTCTTTATGCATTTTGGCGAATATCGAAGTAAGTTACTATAAGCAGAAAACATTCTGGTCATTATGCAGTTACATAAAGGCATTGAGATGATAGCCAATTTGATTAACATAACATACTGAGCAATGAAACTATTGCCATATCAAGAGGAAGCATTTGTAGAATACAGTGCAAAATTGTACAGAAATTTCGTTTTTCCCTTAATTACAGCAAAGATTCCATTCATAAAAGCTGTAAATTAATGTTTTGGAACACATTCATACCTTTCCCGTACCGCCCAGTTTCTCACATATTGATTTTGCTATTACTTGTTACCTCCACATTCTTTTCTATTTTAAATATCCGCAAAATCCCATGCTGCTTCAATAACACTCAACTAACAGTTTTATTATCAGCATATTCCCTATTCACTTTTTTTACTTTTTCCTTTATATCAAAATACTCGGTTGCATATAAAAAGCATCCTGTAAAAAATGAACCTAGGTCAAAAAAAACAGCAATAAAAGCTGAAAAATATGCCATGACCGGAAATTTATATTTGAAATAATTAACTGCTTTTTCAAAATCTGTTAAATTGCCTAGTAAATCCCGTTGATAAACAGTAACTATCCCTAATATATCCTCTGTGTTATACTGAGCTTTACTTTTTGAATCAACATTTAACATATCCGGCAAAGATTTTAAATAGGTTGACAGTTCATTAAAATCCTCATTTCTTTCCTTTTTCCATGTCTTCAAACTCTTTTCAGAAATTTTACTTTTTTCTGTAACTTTATCTTCGATACCCAATAAATATATCTTTGACAATATTTTTTCCACCTCGCCACTATTATCAGATGCAAACATTTGATTCATTTCATCCGATACTTTCTTAATCTCACTAAGCGTTTCTTTCATATCAGAAAAGTCTGACCTTAGCGTATTCACAGCATTAATATATTTTGTTCGAACTATTGAAAAATCTTTATTCAATTTATATGTTTTAAGTGAGCTTATTGATTCTTTCTTATTTTTCAATTCTTTACGTACGTTATTAATTTTATGGATCCATTTTTGAATCCGTTGGCTTGTTTTTTTACTATCCGCAGTGGCATCCCAACCCTTAATCTGTTTAATTAACTTATTATAATCTGATACCGCCAGATTATAATAATCTGAAAAATCTTTATAATGATCACCTAATAATTGAATATCGTCTACATATTGCGGATATACTCCAATTAGCTCCTTATCATTATAGTCTACTGCTCCTTTTTTCGCGCGCTCTGTCGGAAGCAAGCGAACTAAATCTAAAATTTCCTGTTTACATTCTTTTTCTTTTTTGTTCCGTGTCTCAGAAACTGCACTTCTTAATTTATCTCCTGCATTTTTGTTAATTAATTCTATAATCTGCTTTCCTCTTCTTTCATTTTCATCATTCAGATTTTCCGTCTCCTTCAACAAAAACTCCTGAATAATCAATTCATTATCTGATGGCCATATACCACTATAAGCATTGTTTGCAATAAATGTAAAACTAAATGTTGAAGATACAATTAATGCAGTACAAAAAAACATAAGCATTAATCCGTTTACAATTTTTTAATATATAAGGGCCAATTCAATACAGTAATTTGAACAAAAAATCTACATAAAAGTAGACTAAATACTACTAAAATACTCTGAACAGCAAATGATCCTATGTATGCCATCCAAGATTGATCAAAAACAAAACTTTGCATTCCGCTAGCTGTAGTAATCAAGGATAAAAACGCTAATATAGATGTAGCATAACGTAACAACCGTCTACTATTATCAATCTCCTCTTGACTCAAAGGTATTATGTTAATATTGTTATTAACAATTTGAAAATTAGTAAAAAAAGTTTTTACTATATTTCCTACAAAAAATGCCAATAGCAACAGCAAGAAAGCAAAACATCCCCACATAGGATTCCACATAATAACAAAGAATAACAGTATTGTTATGACAACAAACATAATTGTGTAGATAACCCACCTATTACTTTTCATCATATATTACCTCCGTTTATTTTATCTGCTTGTTTTCCGTTTTTTCGTTTAAATCATCATTTTTCACTGATTCTATTTTTTCTTCCCCCGTTTTAGTCGAATCCCTACCATCCCATTTTTCTAATTTAATTTCCTCATCCAATAACAGAGCTCCTATTGTAGTGAAAAAATCAGGAATAAACCCCATAAGTTCTATGCATCCCTGAATAATATTACAAGCCAATTCTACCATTCTTTCCTCTATGTGTATGATACTGTCATGAAACTTTTTCCTAATTTATTAGTTTTTTATTTGGTATAATCAAGCTTAAAAGAATACTTATACATATCTGTATAATCATAAAAAATACAACAAATGCAATAAGTGTTACAAACCAGTTTTCAGATAAGACATTCAAAAATTTTCCAACCATTCCTGTCAAATCCATTTTTTTACTAAAAGCAATTAGAAACACTTCAAAACCCAACGACAAAAATGCGGACACAGCATAAATATCTGTTTCTTTTGCATCATTAAACCTGCTCGCAAAAGATAAAACAACTAGTATAACTGCACAGATAACAGCACCATAATATAATATTTCCGGCACCCATGACATTCCAGCAGGCCGTTCTATGCTAATAATAGGCTGATTATATACTATATAATCAAAAATCCCCCATACTACAACGCCTACGCATAGTTTTTTAAGAAAATCCGAAAAATCCCCAAAACTTTTTTGAATTTTTCTCCGAAATATTTTAGCACCTTCCTGCGTCTGTTCCATTACACTATCCTGACTTTTTTCCAACTCCTCTGTACGTTTTGAAACTAACGCATATATAACATACAGAATCATAATAACTGCAAAAATAGCCAAAATAATCATTCCCTTATCTATTTTTTTGATTTTCATTATAATTTCTGACCATTTTGTATTGCTGTATAACCGATTGATAAGGATAATATCAACAATATATAAAAACACTAATTTATAAGAATCTGCCCCAACTATCTCAACTATTATAAATATGACACATATAATGGTCAAAAGCGCACTTGCATCCTGAATTAATTTGGCAAAAGAAGTAAAACCAGCAATTTTTGTCTTTAACAAATCACACAAAATTGAAAAAATACTTAAAAGTAATATTATTGTACCCACAACTTTTCCTGTTTGCTTTTTCATCATTTGAGACATACAGAATTCCTCCCTTATTGTAATTATTAACTCAACTTTCCCACCCATGCAAATGGTGTAATTGTTTGAATTTTCAAGCAAAAATAACCTTATTAATGGTGTGTTG
>RAYF01000123.1 GCA_003611745.1 bacterium D16-36
TTAGAACTGGAGCAGATCTGTTACTATCATACAGGTTTGCTCCGGTTTTGTATAGGTACGCACTATCTACCGTTTACAACAAAAAAAGCATATTTTCAGGATAACGTAAAACTTCAGACATTTATGCATGAAACATATCCCGAGATTGTGAAAAAAGCACAGAAAGAAGATGCGGAGATTTACTGGGGAGATGAAACAGGCATCAATAATCAGGCATATCATGTAAAAGGATATTCGCCAAAGGGAAAGACTCCGGAAATACCATCGTATTCTAAAATTGAAAAAATCAACATGATATCAGCCATAACCAATCATGGCACATGCCGTTTTATGTGCTATGAAGAAAACATGACACAGCAGCTTTTTATAAACTTTATGGAGCGTTTGACAGGGGACGCTGACCGGAAAGTTCTTTTTATTGTGGATAATCTGAAAGTGCACCATGGGAAGATTGTACAGGAATGGCTTGGAAACCATAAAGACGAAATAGAATTATTCTATACTTCGCCCTACTCTCCGGAAATTAATCCGGATGAATATTTGAACCATAATCTAAAACAGAATATCCATAGTGGGATTATACCGCATACAAAGGAACAGATACACAAAAAAACGGAAGCTTTTATGATAGGTCTGCAAAATGAACGGAAAAAAGTAACTTGCTTGTTTGAACACAAAAAACTTGAGTACATAAAAAAATACGGCTATTAAAAATTCGAGTTTTAATAGCCGAAGTAATACTAATGGTGCTACCTTTGGTTTTTTATCATCTTTTTCAGCTAAGTTCCCCACTATTACCCACCTCCACAACAACAACTATATATACTACTTCTGTTTTCAATCAATTTCCGACACGCTAATTTCACTTCAAAGGGAAAAACCAATCTGATATATTGTTCCTTTAAGGGAAATAGCCTATTTGGATGCCAATAATATTTACATCCAAAATGGCTTGTCCTATTACTAATTGTTCTGCATATTTTCTATGGCAAACGGGTGTTTTTTCTGTCCAAGTGTCTTCAATTCCACACTAGCCCCCTTCATAGCAGCCGCCAATGTAATTGCTCTGTCATGTACCCGCCGATATGCATCTCTTCCCTCTTTGGTCATATTCTTTGTAGGCGCATATTCCAAAACTTCATAGCCTTTTTTCATTTCATTAAATCCACGTTTATAATGTTTCAATGACTGATTGACAAAATCATCGGGAGAAACCAGACGATAGCCATCGCCAACGATATTTTCAATCGTTTTATTATACTTTTTCAGCAATAATTTCTTTGCTTTTGCAATGACACTTGTGTATTTATTTGTTCCATATGGTTCTTCAATCAAAGTAGCAATCTGCTCATGGGAAATGAAATCCCCATAAGATAATTCGTTTAATTTTTCTACAAGAATTTCTGCTTTTGTCTTATTTTTCTCATTTTTAATAAGTTCATTCATACTTACAATTTTCCTTTCTTTTTAAATTTTTTATTAGCCTAAAATGCCTAACTCACCCCAACTCATCTTGTCGCAACTTAGCCCAGCGGAACGAAGCCGAGCATAGCAGAACATAAAACGCCTAACATAACTGAGCTTAACCCACCTCACCAAAACACAACGAAGCATAACTTAAAATGCCTAACTTAACCCATCCTAGCCCAGCATAACGGAACTTAACTCAACAAACCTCATCATAACTTAACATAAAACGCTTGACTCAACTAAACTAACCATAGCCTACCCTGACTTAACAGATTTCAACACAAAATACTTAGCTTAACATAACAGAACTCATCTCAGCTTAACTTAACCAAGCAAACCACGCCAGAACTAACCCTAGCCCAACTCATAACACATAGCTCAAATTAATATCTTCAGTCAATTTCCTCTATTGTTGCGCAAAATTTGCCATATTTTGGTCTGCTATCGCAAAGTCCAACATATGAGCCTGCATAAGTCATAGCATTTACAATTGTGTCAAGATCAATTTTTGATTCATCATAGATAAGATTAAATGTAATATTCCACTGGTCAAATCTTGGCCTTGTCCGTAAAATTCTTGACCTGCTTACAACCATTGGCCTTGTATCCCGATATTCTAATCTTTTAATAAGTTCCTTTTTTGAAAGATTTTCACCATAATTGAATGGAATATATAAATCTGTAACATTTACATATTTTTCAATATCTTTTCCTTTTTTATTTACTTTTGCACCATTTCTAATCGTAGCCTCTACATTTTCGCCAGGTATATATAATCCTATTCCGTCCTGCCAATATGCGCCAGCTTCCCATTCAAGATCAGATAACCTTTCTAATTCTTCTTCTGTAAGTTTTTGTCCTCTCGGCTTATCATTCAATTTCCTGATTTCTTTTGAAATCGGATGCAATGGATTCACGCACTTACAAGAGTGCATAATTAATGGTGAAATTCCCTTCCAAGTAATTTTTAAAGTTTTCATAGTTTTTGGTCTCCTTTTAAATATTTTTTTATTTGTAAGCAATATCAAATTAATATCGCCTATAGTAATTACTTCTACATTTCTATTTCACGCTAGTACAGTATTTTAATTGTAATCTCTATACCATTTTCCAATTTTATATTGACATTCAGATATTCTTCTGGATTCTCTTTGTCTTCACATCCTGAAATATCTGTAACCGCATCTATTGAAAATGAAATTGAACCGTAACTGCCTTGTGATTCTTCAGCAGATAATGTAATAATGCTACTTTCCTCGTTATAACTGATACGGTTAAACACATTTTCTATAGATACTATCCCATCTGATAAAACAACATTTCCCATCAACCCAAATTGCGGCATCTGGATAAGACGTTCAATGCTCATGTTTGATATCCCATCTTTTAAAATTCTTTTTGCTCGTTCTCTTGTCTCCTTACACATTTTAATTTCCTCCATCCTTCTCTAAACGTCATGCCAGAATATTCGTTTGCCATTATACAGAACATATATACGTCTATCAAGTGTAAAAAATACCACCAACATTCTTTTTATTTTCCTATTCTTGTATTGCTAATCGTAATACAATAGAGTATAATAATATCAAAAAGGAAAGGTGGTATTATTATGGCTACAAAAAGTGCTAATGTACTCGCCCGTGTTGAGCCGGAAATAAAGGCACAAGCTGAAGAAATTTTATCAAAACTTGGCATTCCTGCTTCTGTTGCTATCAATGCTTTATATAAGCAAATCATTTTAACTAAGAGCATCCCATTTTCTCTTTCACTGCCAAAGGAACCTGTTACTTTAGATGCAATGACTACTACTGAATTTGACGCTATCATGGAAAATGGACTAGGACAGGCACAAACTGACCAGTCACGTCCTGTTTCAGAAGTAATGGCAGATTTAAGACAGGAGATTATGCAATGACAGAAAATTATATTGTAAAGATTATTTCACAGGCAGAAAGAGAACTACAGGAAATCGCGCATTATATATCACATGATCTCAAATCCACCAATGCTGCTTTACATTTACTGGATACATTAGAAAATACTTTTACATCACTCGCACAGTTTCCCCACCGCATAACCTTAGTTGATGATGAACCTTGGCATAGTAAAGGAATACGCCGTTTACCAATAAAGAATTTTCTCGTTTATTTCTGGATAGATGAAGATAATATGACAGTTCAAATAACTGCTGTTATATACTCTAAACGTGACCAGTTACAACAATTAGCAAAAATGAATATGGAATAATTATTAGTCCCTTCTATTCACGAAGGGGCTATTATCCTCTCTATACGCCCAAATAAGCCCCTAAAGATTCTCAGCCTAACAAATACTAATAAAAGCCCAAAATCAGCCAAATAAACGCATATACAGCACATATTTACATCAATATGCAGCGCAATTTTGTGCCCTGACACCAATTATTGAAAGGCGTGTTTCATTGCCATAATTCAATCCCTTTGGCCATACTCCATTTTCCACCCAGCCATATCAATGACATCTGCTTTCCCCTTGCCATTGGTTAGCCTTATCTTAAACTCTTCCAGTTCTGAAACATCCCATAACTCGCTTTCTGGCACACCATAAACATGAAGCCCTGTTTCTTCCGCTTCTAATGTTAGATGCTGCCAGTCGATGCTTGTTACTTTGTAGATCTTATCTGAAATTGATAAGTATTGAATTTTTGTATTGTTAATTGTTCGGTTCCCCCTTTAATTTATCTTTCAATTCTTTCCTATCCTCACGAATTAAACGCTCCACCATCCGAGAAGTTATCTTATTATTTTCATTCTTAGCAAATATACATATTTCTTTTGCAAGATTAATTATGTATTCATCTGCTTCTTTTTTACTACAATACTGATATATAAAATCACTTGTTCTTCCTAGCTCTGTAAAAATTGTTTCTTTAAAATGTGTCTCGTCTTTATAAAGGAAGTCAAAATTATCTATCGGATGTTCCTTATGGTATTTCATTATTTCCGGGAAAGAACATGCTTGATAGAAATGGTTTTGTATATGCCTATCTCCTGCTTTAGTCCCACTGTATACAGCTTTCATTTTTACCATATATTCCTTGCTAAATTTTACTGGCCTTCCTCTTTTTCTTTCTTCCATGTGCTTGCCTTTCTTTTTAGTAACCGTTACCAAAAATACATTTTCACCACTTTGTTTAAACCAACCGCTCCTAAATATCAAATGGCAGGGATAAGGAATATCCTTGTAATTCCCTTTAACAGTTTAACTATCCGACCATTTCTGCTTACAAAATCATTTCACAATATGAAAATGTCCTGCCTTCTTAGGCTTCAAAATATCGCCTGTTTGACTGTTCCTCATAATTCCAGATTTCTTATCCATTGTATATGTAGGAACTCCGCAATCCTCAAGAAATTTCTCCGCGATCCCTTTACCAGTCTGTGCCCGATATATCGCACTCATGGCAGTAGTAAACTCAATATAGGCATGTCTCAAATCTTCATTGTCATAATCCCATAACAGTTCTGACAGTTCATCACGACCAATAGGCATATCCCAACCCATTGTAGATAAAACTTCCATTGTAGAAAAATAATCCTTACACTGCCATTTCTCACCATCATAAGTTTTATCTATTGGAAATGTATCAACAAAATTCCTCAATGTCAGGCACCCTAATATTGTAAATATGCCATCTATCACCTGAAATCTGACCTGTTCCTCTGCTAATGTCCTGCCTTCATCAATGCCAAGCCTTCTATTTTCCCTTGCTACATCACGCATGGTACAGATATATTTGATGCCAGCAAATCCAATCTTCGCCAGTTCGTCTTGTGGCAAGTCACATATTTTACCTTCCCTTCCTTTGCATGACTTTTCTAATGCAGTATAATATTGCCGTTCCCAACATTCATTTAATTTACCAATTCGGTAAATACGCTCCATTTCTTTGTTTTTATCTTCATCAGTTGAATTAATTACTGTAAATTTATTGTCCATATTTCTTTATTCTCCATTCCTTGTATTAAACTAAAACTACTGAAACTTTTGGAATTTACCTCATGCAATTTTCTTATTCCTTGCACCATAAACAACTGCTTCTCCTGTGCCATCAATCACACCAGAAGTCACAACAACCTTTTTTGCGTCCGCCTTATCAGGAATAGAAAACATAACATTTTGCATTGCTTTTTCAATGATGCTTCGTAATCCACGTGCTCCTATTTCCTTCTTAATTGCTAATTCAGCAATCCTATTCAAAGCATCATCTTCAAATTCCAACTTCACGCCATCCATAGCAAGTAATTCCTGATACTGTTTTGTTAGCGCATTCTTCGGCTCTGTAAGTATCTTGACAAGATTGGCTTCAGATAATGGATTCAATGTTGTAATTATAGGAAGTTTGCCAATTAATTCAGGAATCAAACCAAAAGTTGTTAAATCCTTCTGTTGCACATCTGATAATTCTAACGTTCCGTTCTCATCGGAACGTTTAATATCCGCTCCAAATCCAATAGATTTCCCCTTATTATTTCTCTGCTCAATAATTTTCAAAAGCCCATCAAAAGCACCGCCACAAATGAACAAAATATTTGATGTATCAATATTTATACATTCAGCTTGTGGATGCTTTCTGCCACCAGATAACGGAACTCTTGATACAGTACCCTCTATAATTTTCAACAACGCCTGTTGTACTCCTTCGCCAGATACATCCCTTGAAATCGACATATTTTCACCTAGTATAATAATGGTGTAGTCAAGAATGACTACTGGTTAATAGTTACAAAGCCCAATCTAATAAATCTAAATACA
>RAYF01000124.1 GCA_003611745.1 bacterium D16-36
TATCAAGAACGACGTAAACGAGCAGGTTATCAAAGGCAATATTGCCATCATCAAGCACACCGACAACGGCGAAACCCGGATTGAAACGCCAGAGGAGGGGGCTGTCTTTGAAGTATATTTAAAATCCGCAGGCAGCTTTGATGCGGCAGAGGAAACCGAGCGTGACACGCTTATCTGCGATGAGAATGGCTTTGCCCAGACAAAGGATATGCCGTATGGCATCTATACCGTACACCAGACTTCTGGATGGGACGGTCGGGAGCTGATGAAAGATTTTGACGTATTCATCTGCAAGGACAGCCAGACCTGCCGCTACCTTATCAACAACGCCAATTTTGAAAGCTATATCAAAATCGTTAAGAAAGACGTGGAAACGGGCAAGGTCATCCCCTATGCGGGCGCAGGCTTCCAGATTTACGACCCGAACGGAGAGCTTGTGACGATGACGTTCACTTATCCCGAAGTGACAAAGATTGACACGTTCTACACCACGGCGGACGGCGGTCTTATCACGCCGCAGACCTTAGAATACGGCAAGGGCTATTCGCTTGTGGAAGTGCAAGCCCCATACGGCTATGTCCTCGACTCCGAGCCAGTTTATTTTGACGTGGAGCAGGAAAACTCCGAGGAGGAAAGCGGCGTCACCATTGTCAAGGTGGAACGCTCCAACGTGGCGCAGAAAGGGAAAATCACGCTAGGAAAGTCTGGGGAGGTATTCAGCAGGGTATCAGGAAACAAGGGGCTGTACCAGCCGATTTTTGCCGTGGATAATTTAGAGGGCGCAGTTTATGAGATTACCGCAGCCGAGGACATCATCACAACAGACGGAACGGTAAGAGCCGAGAAAGGCGAGGTCGTGGATACTGTAACGACTGGCGAGGACGGAACAGCGGAATCAAAAGAGCTTTATCTCGGAAAGTATGAGGTTAAGGAAGTGACCGCCCCGTATGGCATGGTGTTAAGTGAGGAAGTCCACGCCGTGGAGCTTGTGTATGCGGGGCAGGAAATCGAAGTGACGGAAACAGGCACGGAGTTTTACAATGAGCGTCAGCGTGTGGAAATCGACCTCAACAAAACCCTTGAGGTGGATGAAGCATACGGCGTGGGCAACAATGGCGAAATCAAGGACGTCACGTTCGGTCTGTATGCCGCCGAGGAGATTACCGCCGCAGACGGCACAACAATTCCTGCGGACGGATTGATTGAAGTCATTTTCCTTGACGAGAACGGTCACGGAAAGGCAATCAGCGACCTGCCGATAGGCAGCTACTATGTGCAGGAAATATCAACAAATGCCGCCTACCTTGTCAGCGACGAGAAATACCCTGTTGATTTTGAGTACGCAGGGCAGGAAACAGCCGTCGTAACCATTACAGCAAATGAGGGCGAATCCATTGTAAACGAACTGATTTATGGCTCTGTCAGCGGCAGGAAATCCAATGAGGACGGCGAAGATTTAGGCGGTGCGTTCATCGGCATCTTTCAGACGGGGACAACGGAATATACAAAGGAAAATGCAATCGCAACTGCCACATCCGAGGATGACGGCAGTTTTTCTTTTGAGGAAGTTCCGTATGGCACATGGACAATCCGTGAAATCGAAAGCCCGAAAGGATATGTACTCTCCGAGGAAGAAATCAGCGTGACAATCGGCGAGGTTGATGAAGTTGTGGAGATTGAGCTTGTCAATTACTTTATTACGGGAAATATCGCTCTGACTAAGGTAGACAAGGACTATCCCGACAACAAGCTCACGGGTGCAGTATTCGAGGTTTACTCTGATGCCAACGGCGACGGGAAAATGGACAAGAAAGACGAGCTGCTCGGCGAGATGGGCGAGGTGGAGAAAGGCGTGTACCAGATGAACGACCTCAGATACGGCAAGTACCTTGTCCGTGAGAAAACTGCCCCGACAGGCTTCGTTCTGGACGAGAATGTTTATCCCGTATCCATTGAGGAAAACGGCAAGACCTACAACGTGGAGAATGAAGCGGGAAAAGGATTTTTAAATGAAGCACAGAAAGGCTCTCTGAAAATCGTCAAGACATCCTCTGACGGAAAAGTGGAGGGATTCTCTTTCCGTGTCATCGGCAAGGATTACGACCAGACATTCAAGACGGACAAAAACGGCGAAATCGTGATTGACGGCTTGCGTATCGGCGAGTACACCGTGTCCGAGGTCAGCGACAAGGCATCCTCAGGCTATATCCTGCCCGCCGACCAGAAAGTGACCATCAAGACAGATGAAACAGCAACCGTAACCATGCACAACGAACTGCGTGACACCCCGAAAACAGGCGACGATTTTAATCTCGGCTTGTGGGTGAGCCTTGCGGCGGCATTTACAGCCGGTGCGGGAATCTTCGGGTTTGCAGGCTACCAGTGCGGAAGAAAGAAAAAGGAGGACTAAGCAGGATGAGGGGAAAAACCATCATCGCCATTATGCTCGTGGCGTTTATCGGCGGTGCGGCTGCGTGGCTGCATCTCCGCAGAAAATAGTTTGAGAAATATTTTACTGATGTGGATTGGGGCGGTTGAAAAATACCGCCCTCTTTCCATGTATGGAGGTAGATATGGAAAATCTGAAAACCATAGAGGGGAAAGTGAAGTCTGTCCTGCAAGAGAATGAGGACGCCAGAAATGACGACATGGTGCTGTACCTTGCCCTCTGCAACCTTTATCTGAAAGATGCGGGAGCTATGCCGCTTGCCCAGATACTTTTAATGCACGGACAGGGAGCGTTAAATCCAGTTTGCACATTTGTACTGCTGATTTTGGGGTATTATAATAACGACGATTAGAAAAAATCGGAGGTGAGGAAGAATGTCTGATGCGTTCAGATTTGAAACCTTTGTAGATGCCCATAGCAATGTCTTTAATGAATACCTCGGCTCTGTTGTGGCAAAGCTGTCCAGAGAAAACGAGGAATACCGTGCCATAAGAGCCGAGATTGAGGGCTTGTATGAAAAATATCCGAAAGTCTTAGGCGTGTTTGACACGGAAACAGCGGAGGAACTGACCGAGGAAGAATGTGCCGCACTGATTAAAGTGATGGAGCTTAGGAACAAACTTACGGACATGGAGATGCAGTCGGTCTACTTCCGTGGATGTTATGACAGCGTGGGGTATCTGAAAAAGGCAGGGATTTTATAACGGACTGACCGAGAAAAAGGCGGTGTCGGCGTGAGTGCTGATGCCGTCTTTTTATAAGATTGAGGGTGGAAAAACGTAGGTAAAAATGGTATAATTTAGAATATAAATGTCGAAATGGGGAATAAAGATGAGGCGATATGCTGTTTTTATTAGCTGTGAAGAATATAAAGAATTTGACGATATTGATTTTTGTCATAGTGATTCAGTGCTTATGGAAAATACATTAGTTGATTATTGTGATTATGACAGAAAAGATATACAACTTTTATTAATATATATAGACGCTTTTGAAAATGATGTGAGTTATTTATATAAGACAATTAGTGAAATAATAAATAAAATGGAAAAAGAAGATACCTTTTTATTTTATTTTGCAGGTCATGGTATGTTATATAGAGAGGACGAGTATCTTATTTTGCCAGATACTGTACAAAATGATATTGAGGGAACAGCATTATCATTAAAATATTTGAATAGTATTTTGAAAAAGGCAAAAGGAAATACATTTAGAATTCTTGATGCATGTCATTCAGGCAAGGATGTTCGTGGCATTCGAGAAAATGGATTCATAAGAGAAATCATAAAGAGTAGTTGGGCGACTTTAGCCGCTTGTTCTGAAAATGAGTGTAGCTATTCTGATGATAAGTTGGAACAAGGAATTTTTACATATTATATATCTGAAGAAATTAAAAAATGGAAATTGAGTGAGAAAATTACTTTTGAAGCATTAAAGATATTAGTATGTAGAGATTTACAACAATGGGAAGAAGATAAAAATAATGGTCATATTCAGACACCGACATTAAATGGTTCTATTATAGGTAATGCTGATTTTGCAATTAGAAATGAAAAAGAGTATGAATATGCACTATACGATAAAGGAATTGTGAAGGAACAGAAGAAGGAGGTATTAGAAGTGAATACAGAATTAAGTATAGTGAACAATCAGAGCATGGTGTTATGGGAGCCTAATGCGGGTATTCTAATTTCTAAAAGTGCAGATGTTGTAGAGATTTTAAGAAATGATGTGCAATTAAAGGAAAGGGAATTAAAAGGAATATATAATAATTATCAAAATGAAAGTTATGAATTTGCAGCAGAACCTCTTTGGAATCGAACTATGTCTTTACTGCGTAAGAGAGTATTAGCATTAGGAGAAGAATTTGTTAGTGAAATGGTCGGTATAGACAAGATTGAATATGTTCGGGAATTACCTGAATTTGAAGTCATAAATTTAGCGATGGAACTGGGATTTATCAATAATACAGGGAAGATGCGTTTGATGCACTCTTATGAAACGATAACGCATTATCTTCAACGAGATGTCGAGGATGAAATGACAAAGAATGAAGTTGAAAGTATAATAAGAGCATGTGTGCAGTATGTATTAGGGATTGATGAATCAGAGATTGTTTTTGAATATAATGATTTTAGAAATTCTCTTAAACTAGAGAAATTTGATAGAGATTCAACAAAAATCGAAATGCTAAAAAATAGTCCATATTTTTATAAAAGGACGACAATAAGAACATTTGTAAATCTTATTTCGACTACTGAAGGAGCTGAATTTGAAAATGTGATTTCAAACTTTGATGTGGTACTTTCGGCAGTGTGGGATGAATTGTCATCAGATGATAAATATTTTGTTGGAATTACATATAGTAAATATGTGAATAAGGGTGCTAAAGAATATATTGTTCCTATTAAAAATGCTTTAATAAAAGTAGGAGGATTTGACTATGTTCCAGAAAATTTGCGTTCTTTAAGTTTTGTCAGTGTTGCTAAAAGAGTTAAAACTGTCCATTATGCAATGAATAATTTTTATAACGAACCGAGCGTAGTTAAAGAATTGGGGAGAATGGGAAGTAAAATACCAAGACCAGCAATAAAAGAAGTTATAAGTGCAACATTTATGATTTTGATGGGCAATGCATATGGAAGGTCATTTGACGCAGTAGAACCAGCAAAGGAAATCTTAAGAAAATTAACAGAGAGCGATTGGGTATATTATATAGAACAGTGCTTGCCCTATGATGAAGAAGTGCTAAGTAAGATGCAAGTAGGTGATGAACGTACTGGGCGCTGGTGTGAAATTATTGAGGAATTTGAGATAGATAAATTTGATTTTTCTAGTACCAAAGTTAAAGAGTTTATTAAATATTCCGTTAAAGGTGATAGGAGAAATGTAAAAGTTATAGCAGGAAACTATTTAAAGAAAATTGGTAGTATGTAAGTTTATGTAAATTTTTTGAGATTTTGGTCATTTTAAAAATGTCCAGATAAAATCCAAAGTACTAGATTGTGTATAATCAGATTGAAAAATTTGTAGAGAAATTTAAAGAAAATACATAGCCGAGAGGTTTTCATTCACGAAAATCCCTCGGCTAATTCTATTTCTGGAGGTGATTTTATTGAATGAGAAGTAACAGACCCTATGTGCAGATTGACCCAGACGTGCTTGAGCAGGCAAGACAGATAGATTTACTCTCCTATCTACGGGCTTACGAGCCAAGCAACCTTGTCAAAGTCAAAGGCACGACGAACGTCTACTGTACCGCCGAGCATGACAGCCTAAAGATTTCCAAGGGCAAATGGTACTGGTGGTCGAGGGGCTTCGGCGGCTATTCTGCCCTTGATTATCTGATGAAAGTCAAGGAGTATGGCTTTGTGGAAGCCGTGGAAACCCTCACGGGGCAGACGATGGCGGACTGGAAGCCGCCGCCCTCTGCCGTGAAGAAAGATGAGCCAAGGAAGCTGGCTTTGGATCAGCGCCTTATCAACAATATGCTGCCGGACAATGATACTTCCAAAGCGGCAACCTATGTCAGCAAAGCGTTTGAGATATGGGAACAGACAAAGGAACAGAAGTCTGCGCAGCTAATTTTTTGTGATTTATCAACACCGAAAGGGGATGGTACATTTAATGTTTATGAGGATATAAAAAATAAGCTGGTGGGGAAAGGAGTGCCACCAGAGGAAATTGCATTTATTCATGAAGGTGCGACACGTTCCTGTATATAAAATTGTAGGAAACTGCATACAAAAACAGGCACTAATAAAAGAACGTGAAAGTT
>RAYF01000125.1 GCA_003611745.1 bacterium D16-36
CATACTCTGTGAGGGCAAAAACAGAGACACAGCCGGACGCAGGCACATTGGAAAATGGTGGATAACAGGGAGTTATCGTTTAGAAAACAATCGTCTGTAAATAGTGACAAATTAATAGGGGCAGCAATGA
Organism: bacterium D16-36; assembly: GCA_003611745.1. Taxonomy (GTDB): domain Bacteria; phylum Bacillota; class Clostridia; order Lachnospirales; family Lachnospiraceae; genus Butyribacter. The sequence goes on from RAYF01000125.1 coordinate 131, forward strand.
ATATATATTGAAAATTGATTTCCGTGTCGATTTCCGTGCCGCTATTGACACGCATTTCTTACTTCGCTAAAATAGAAACATCAATTTAAAGATGGAGAACACATATGAATAAAATAAAAGAACGCTCTCATTTCGGGTTTATCGGATTCGGGCTGATAGGCGGTTCCATTGCCCATGCCCTGCGCATCCTCTACCCAGAAAGCGAAATCCTCGCATACAATTATTATGGGACGAAGCCGCACAGCAAACTCGAACTTGCCAAAAAAGAAGGAACCCTATCCGGAATCTGCACTTCCCTGTCGGATTTTTCCGGCTGCGAGGTGATTTTTTTGTGCGCCCCAGTTCTCACAAATGTCTCCTATCTCCAAAAACTTGCCCCCTTTCTGGGCAGTGACTGCATCTTGACCGATGTCGGCAGCGTAAAGGGAAACATCCACAAAGCAGTGGCGGAGCTTGGCCTAAGCAGGCAATTTGTCGGTGGCCATCCCATGACTGGCTCAGAAAAAACCGGATATGCCAATTCTGCCGCTTCTTTCTTAAAAGATGCATACTATATTCTGACACCGACTCCGGAGTCTGACCCGGAGTATGTCGAATGGATGAAAAGGTTCATCCATTCTGCCGGTTCCATCTGCATGGTTCTTGATGATGTCTCCCACGACCGTATCACTGCAGGAATCAGCCATGTGCCGCACATTATATCAGCCGCACTTGTCAATGCGGTAGCTGACAGGGACAATAACGGCAATTATGCAAAACTTGCTGCCGGAGGATTCCGCGATATCACACGTATCTCGTCCTCCTCCCCTGAAATGTGGCAGAATATCTGCCTTACCAATCCTGATGGAATTCTAAATTTTCTGGAGGATTACATAGGAAGGCTGGAACAGGTAAGGGACAATATTAAAAACGGGGACGGCGAAGCATTAACTGAATTTTTCTCAGATGCAAAATCTTACCGTGACACCATATAATCATTTCACACAGGAAAATGCGGAAGCAGCATTTTTAATTTATCGAAAAACTTTGATATTTAACCGTAGAAGTAATAAAAACAGGTCCTCTGGCTTTACTATTATGAGCCGCCAAAGGCGGTATGGAGGATGAAAAGCAAACGATATTCGCTTTGCGAATTTGTGTCTGCACACACTTGCCACAATTTGTTATGCACAACAGAACAAAGGTGAACGAAGTTCACCTCGCAGAAATGAGGATTACTATGCATATTTTAGAAAACTTAAATCCTGAGCAGGAAAGGGCAGTAAAACACTTTAAAGGCCCCTTGCTAATCCTTGCCGGAGCAGGCTCCGGCAAGACAAGGGTCCTGACGCACCGTATCGCCTACCTGATATCAGAATACAACGTAAACCCGTGGAATATCCTTGCCCTGACGTTTACCAACAAAGCGGCAGGGGAGATGCGCGAGCGTGTCGACCAGATTGTCGGCGAATCAGCAGGGGACATCTGGGTCAGCACATTCCATTCGGCATGTGTCCGCATTCTCAGGCGCCAGATTGAAGCAATCGGTTATGGGCGGAATTTTACAATCTATGACAGTGACGACCAGAAATCTCTGATGCGTGATATTTTAAAATACCTGCAGTTAGATCCTAAAAAATACAGGGAACGTACTATCCTAAGTGCCATTTCTTCCGCAAAGGATGAATTAATCACACCAGAACAGTATGAAACCCGCGCACAGGGCGACTACACAAAGGAAATCTATGCGCGCTGTTACCGGGAATACGCGAAAAGGCTGCATGATGCCAATGCATTAGACTTTGATGATATTATCTGCAAGACGATTCAGCTTTTCGAGGAAAATGAAGATATCCTTTCCTATTACCAGAACCGCTTCCGCTTTATTATGGTGGATGAGTATCAGGATACCAATACTGCGCAGTTCCGCCTAATAAGCCTGTTGGCGAATACAGCAGATGATGACGGCACTATTTTACATAACCTCTGCGTTGTCGGCGATGATGACCAGTCCATCTATAAATTCCGGGGGGCCAATATTTATAATATCCTAAATTTTGAAAGCCAGTATCCGGAAACAAAAGTGATTAAACTGGAGGAAAATTACCGTTCCACCCAGAATATTCTGGATGCCGCAAATGCTGTTATCAAAAATAATGCTGTTAGGAAGGACAAGGCTCTCTGGACAGAGAAACCGAAGGGGGATGCGATTTATTACACCCGCTTTGAAAATGAATACGAGGAATCCGGCTGCATTGCGGATGCAATTGCAAATGTTGTCTCTGCAGGGCTTGCCTCCTACAAGGATTTTGCCATTCTCTACCGCACAAATGCACAGTCCCGTGTTTTTGAAGAAAAACTGGTCCTCCATAACATCCCCTACCGCATTGTCGGTGCTGTCAACTTCTATCAGCGCCGGGAAATAAAAGACCTTCTGGCCTATTTGCGCACGATAGAAAACGGAATGGACGATATCAGCGTAAAGCGTATTATCAATGTCCCGAAACGCGGCATCGGCCTGACTACGATTGACCGCATCACAAACTATGCCATAGAGCATGGGATAAGTTTTTATGATGCATTGGAAAACTGTGACTACATCGACGGCATCAGCCGGAGCGCCGCAAAGCTGGGTTCCTTTGTCAGCCTGATTGATTCGTTTAAAAGGCATTTGGCAGAGCCGGGATACAGCCTTGAGGGCCTGCTGCGTGAGATTATAGAAGAGACAGGTTATGTACGGCTGCTTCAGGAAGAAGACAGTGACGAGGCAAACGGAAGGATTGAAAATATCGAAGAATTGATAAGCAAGGCAGCTTCCTATGAGGAAAATTGTGAGGAAGAGCCGACGCTCGGCGGATTTTTGGAGGAGGTTGCCCTTGTCGCAGATATTGACAATGTTGACGAGAGCAACGACCTTGTACTTCTTATGACACTCCACAGTGCAAAGGGCCTTGAGTTTCCGTATGTCTACCTTGTCGGCATGGAGGACGGCATCTTCCCCGGCTACTCTGCTATTATGTCGGACAATGAGGAGGAGATGGAAGAGGAGCGCAGGCTCTGCTACGTCGGCATCACCCGCGCTATGAACAAACTCTCCCTAAGCTGTGCGCGCTCCCGGTTCCGCAACGGTGAACAGCAGTTCAACCGCCCTTCCCAGTTTATTAATGAGATTCCGCGCTATCTTTTAAAGCAGAGCGGGGCTGTCCCTGCCAAAGTTTCATCTTCTGCCTCCTCCAGCTTGAATGCAGGCTCTATGGGATCAGAAAAAAAGAAAATACCAAGCTCCCAGAAAACAGGGAAAGGCGGTGCCCTTTTTGCCGGAAACCCCTATATTTCAAAAGGTTTTGGAAGCACAAAATCCGCTTCCGGCAGCCCAGCCGCTGTAAACTATACCACTGGGGACAGGGTAGCACACGTCCGTTTCGGGGAGGGGACAGTGACTGAGATGAAGGAGGTTGGCAGCGACTATCAGGTGACGGTTGCTTTCGATAATAGCATTAACAGGAAAATGATGGCTTCCTTTGCCAAATTAAAAAAGTTATAGATATTATAGACAAAATATGGTATAATAGAGATACTTGTATATCAAAAAGAAAGGATGTGTTCATTATGTCAAGCAAAGTAGAAGAATTATTAAATGCTGCAAAAGTAAATGAGTTACTTCACAAAAAGGAGCTGGAAGAGAAAAACAAAAATACAATCGTTATTGTCCTTGCTATTCTGGGCGCTGTTGCTGCTGTTGCTGCAATCGCATTTGCTGTATACAAATACCTGACACCAGATTATCTGGATGATTTTGATTCCGATGATATGTATGATAACTTCGATGACGATTTTATTGAATTTTCTGACGATAAGCCGGAAGCAGAGGACTAATGCTTTTAACGGCCATCTGATATTGTAAGGAAATACTGGCAGATTAACTGAACGGTTTTTTTCTGGCATTTCCTTAAGAGAATTGATACCGAAATGGAATTTCCATTTCGGTATTTCATTGCTATTAAACTATTTCAAGGAAGATAAAGCGGACGATGTTTGCTTTGCAGAAATGGAGGACTATTATGAAACTTTGGGGCGGACGCTTCACAAAGGAAACAAACCAATTAGTACACAATTTTAATGCTTCCCTTTCTTTTGACCAGAAATTTTATGAGGAAGACATTGCCGGAAGCATCGCCCATGTTGCGATGCTTGCGAAGCAGGGAATCCTGTCTGAAGAAGACAAGGAGGCTATTACTGCAGGGCTAAACGGCATCTGCGATGACATTAAATCAGGCAGTTTAGTAATTGACGAGGAGCACGAAGACATCCACAGTTTTGTGGAAGCACATCTGACGGAACGCATCGGGGAAGCCGGAAAGCGCCTGCATACCGGGCGCAGCCGCAATGATCAGGTTGCTTTGGATATGAAGCTTTACACACGGAAAGAAGTATTGGAAATGGATGCCCTTTTAAAACATCTGTTGCAGAGCCTGCTCTCTATTATGAAGGAAAATACAGATACTATCATGCCGGGCTTTACCCATCTGCAGAAAGCACAGCCAATTACACTTGCACACCATATGGGCGCCTACTTTGAAATGTTTAAAAGGGACCGTTCCCGCCTTCACGATATCTATGGGCGGATGAACTACTGTCCTCTTGGAGCTGGCGCCCTTGCAGGGACTACCTACCCGTTAGACCGCGAATACACCGCTTCCCTGCTTGATTTCTACGGCCCTACGCTAAACAGTATGGACTCCGTCTCAGACCGGGATTATTTAATTGAATTTTCTTCTGCAATGTCCATTATTATGATGCACTTAAGCCGTTTCTGTGAAGAAATCATTATCTGGAACAGCAATGAATATCAGTTTATTGAAATTGATGATTCTTATTCTACTGGCAGCAGCATTATGCCGCAGAAAAAGAACCCGGATATCGCAGAGCTTGTCAGAGGAAAGACAGGGCGTGTGTACGGTTCCCTGATTTCCCTGCTCACTACCATGAAAGGGCTTTCCCTTGCCTATAACAAAGATATGCAGGAGGATAAAGAGTTCGTTTTTGATGCCATTGATACGACAAAGGGATGCATCGTGCTGTTTAACGGCATGCTTGACACTTTAACATTCCGCAAGGACAAGATGCGCGCCAGTGCGGAGGGCGGTTTTACGAATGCTACCGACGCCGCCGACTATCTGGTGAACCATGGCGTTGCCTTCCGCGATGCCCACGGAATCGTAGGCCAGCTGGTCCTTTACTGCATTGATAAAAACATTTCCCTTGGAGAAATGACACTGGAGGAGTACAAGGCAATCAGCCCTGTATTTGAAGAAGATATCTATGATGCCATCAGCATGGAAACCTGTGTGTCAAAGCGCAATACCATCGGCGCCCCGGGACAGGAAGCTATGGCCAAAGTTATAGAAATAAACGAAAAATACTTAGCAGAATCCTAACACCTGCTTACACAGCGTGTTCGGTATCATACCATGGAAATCAATTTTCAGTATATATTCATTACTGCTCCTATTAATTTGGTGTCATTTACAGACGATTGTTTTCTAAACGATAACTCCCTGTTATCTGTCATTTTTTGTTTGTGCCTGCATCCGGTTATGTTTCTGTTTTTTGCTTCACAGACAAGCAAAACGCCTAAAAAGAA
>RAYF01000016.1 GCA_003611745.1 bacterium D16-36
TTGGCTCATTCATCTGAGATATGTAACTATAAATTCCTTGATTTTTTAAGGAAAATCACTTGACAATATAGGGAGGTATAAGGATGAAATTACAGCAGTTAATGAGTTATACAAGGCGCGCTGTGGATGATTACCAGCTTATCGAAAATAATGACCATATCGCCATTGGGATATCCGGCGGCAAAGACAGCCTCTCCTTACTGCATTCCCTGGCAGGGCTGAGACGGTTCTACCCTAACAAATTTACTTTGTCAGCAATTATGGTAAATCTTGGATTTGATGGAATGGATCTATCTAAAATCAGTGCACTATGCCGGCAGCTGGAAGTGCCGTTCTATGAAGTGAAAAGCGAAATAGGCAAAATCATTTTTGAGGACAGGAAAGAAAGCAATCCCTGCTCCCTCTGTGCAAAGATGCGCAAAGGCGCCTTGAATACGAAGGCAAAAGAGTTAGGGTGCAATAAGGTGGCTTATGCACATCATAAGGATGATTTTGTTGAGACTGTGCTGCTTTCTTTGATATTTGAGGGGCATTTTTATGTATTCCCGCCAAAAACATATCTGGACCGTATGGATTTGACAGTTATCCGCCCGTTTTTGTATGTGGACGAACGCGATATTATTGGGTTCTGCCATAAATATGATTTGCCAGTCCAGAAAAACCCCTGCCCTGCAGACGGGCATACGAAACGGGAATATGCAAAGAATCTGGTGCATATGCTGGACAGAGAACACCCGGGCGCAAGGGACAGGATTTTCCACGCGATTCTTTCGAGTGGCCTAAAAGGATACTAATTTCTATAGACACACATTTGGAACAAACCTCCCACAAAGTGTGAAACACATCTTGTAAAAAGCAATTTTCAAATACGCTCTAGGGAACGCTCCGCGTCCCTTGTCCACCGCATACTGAGAAACTTCCAGTGACATCGCTGCCAGAATCACCCCATCAGGAACCAGAAGGATTCTGGGTTACGTATATAGGGACAAGCAGTGAACTGCCGGCATTAATCTTATCTGTAGTTAAAGAATTGCACCGCTTGATTTCTTTAATATAGTTATTTAATGAGCCATACTCTTCCGTGTAATTTTCTTTCGCAATGCTCCACAGCGTATCGTTAGGGCTGACACAGATGGATTTGAAACTTAATTCCTTTGTGCCATTCTGTTGTGGTGCCCCGACAGAACCGGAAGCAGTTAAATAATAAAGCCCAAAAGAAAGGATACAGATAACCAGAACCACACCAAGCAGCTGAACCATAGAATAAATAAATTTGTTTAATAACCGTCTGTACATATCTTCTCCTCCTTTTGAACATTTGTTTGTTTTCCTGTACTCTCACTATACCAAACAAACAGACGGCTGTCAATAGGAAAAAGAACAAATTTTCGGAAGATGCGTTCTTTTGTGCTCGTGAATCAACGGTTTTAAGCGTCCGGTGGACGCTCGTTCCTTTGAATCAAAATATTCCTATCTATCAAAAAACTGCCCTTTTGCAATATTGCTATTACAAAAGGGCAGTAGATATAATATTTTATATATTAGGAAAGTTCTCGGTGTGTGGTGGTCGCCAACAAGAATAAATTGCAGTTACTTGCGATTGATAAAACGCATTGCCTCGTCTTCCCTCTTCTGTGCAGCAGCTACTACCTGCAGGTTCTGCAGGGAATGGCATTCTGAACAAGCAACACCAAACGAAATCGGTTTGCCGCAGAAACGGCAGTAAAGCCCTGATATCGTGTCTTTGTCATCACCTTTATACTGAATCCTTCCCTCCTTTATCCATGACCTCACTTTTCTAGTTGGAATATTGAAATGATCTGCAACATCCTGCTCACGGACTTCATTTTCCCGTATGTATTCTTTTACTTCATTGAATAAGTTCTGTTCAATGCAGTTTGGGCAAAGCTCATGAGGATACATTTCATTTAACTGCACTCCGCACTGTGGACAGTGTTTTATTTTTGATTCAGGTTCATGATTTCGACGGATAGCCGGCATTTATGTCACCTCCATAACAGTATAAACGAAAACTAAAGTCATTTTGCCAAAACGGTTTTAATTTTCGTTGCAATAAATCTTTTATTACCAAAAAATATCATAACATAAAATTGGAATAACGTCTACCACTATCCAGAATTAAATGATTAATATAGTTGAATTTTTGTTTCTGTTCGCTCCGTGCCTAGGAACAAGCAGCGTTTAGGCAAAAAACACCGCCAGTTCTATAGGCAGTGCAATCCTCTTATAATGGGCGGAAGGCTTCTGCCCCATGCTTGCATACGGGACATATATAGTCATCAGGCAACACGTCCCCCTCATAAACATAGCCACACACTTCACATATATATCCTTTTTTCACAGAATTTCCCTCGTCTTTTTTCTGAGGTTTAATGTTTTTCTGATAATAATTATAGGTGACGGAAGGGCTGTCAGACAGGGAAACCGCTTCTGTCACTTCCCCTAAAAACAAAGTGTGTGTCTGTAAATGGATTGTATTTTTTACTTCTGCTGATAAATAAGCAGTTGTGTTATCTGTCAGATAATAAATCCCGTTTTCAGAACGGGCAATGTCTGTCCTGCCATAAAATTTATCTTTCTGGCGGCCGCTGACATAGCCGAAATCAGAATATAATGAAAAAGGCGCACTTTCTGATAAAACACTTACGTTAAACTTTTTTGTTGCTGTTATCATGTCATGTGTCAAGTTGGCATGGTTTACTGCAACGCATATCTGGACAGGTTTGTCTGTAACCTGCATCACTGTGTTGATAATACAGGCATTGTCTTTTTCCTCTCTGGCTGATAATAAGTATAGGCCATATTCCAAGTGAAATAATGCTGATTTGTCCATTTTTCTATTATGGCCTAATGGCGGAAAATATCCCGCCAAAAGCCACGTCCTCCTTTAGATAGTATAATCCAAATTAATTCCTTGATAGTTATAGAATGGACAAAAAGGAAGAAAATTATTCTCCAACCTCCTCAAATAATTCGTCGAATGTAATCTTAACGTTTGGAAAATGAATAAATTTCAATTCATCTTTGTTTTTTTCTGTAATTACTTTCCATAAAAAATATTTAGGAATATCTTTTTCATAGTCTAATTCGTAAACCTCAACCTCCCTGTTTTTCCAATCTACTATCCAATATTCTTCAATTTCCTGTTGGCGATATATTTCCATCTTTTCTGTCCGGTCATATTTTTCAGTAGTTGGGGATAATACCTCCATAACAAATCTCGGGGCATCCACAAAAGTATTGCCGCGTCTGGATTTCGTCCGGCAATTAATGGAAGAATCTGGAATAACTGTTTTATCTTCTCCATTTTCTGTTTTAAATCTGTATTGCACATTATCAGAATATACATAACATGTGCTATGCTTCAGTTGTTTTCTAATCGCAGAAACGAAATTGACTATAACAAGAGAATGTTCGGGACTTGCCCCTGCCATGTCAGTTATTTGCAAATTTATATCCATCATATTACCGCCTTTCATATATAATAGCCCTCGTTCTCCAAAACATTATACCTGCTTTTTGGAGCAATATCAATCACATGCATGGTGTAAGTTTCGCGAAGGCAAAGTGGCTTATTTTGTATTGCTTTCTTGACGTTTGAAATGGATTGCGTTACTATGTATTTAAACTAAAAACAAAAACATAGGTAAATATAAACACTCTTATTGAACCAAGAGCAAGGAGGAATTCATTATGGCATCAGCACAAGTGGAACTGTACACAGAAGATGATTATTACAATCTATCCGAGGATATCCGTGCTGAGCTTATTGAGGGAGACCTAATCTATAACCAAGCTGCGCCATCCAGAGTACACCAAACTATATTAGGTGAACTTTATACTATTATAAATAATCATATCAAATCAAAGGGAGGTTCCTGCCGTGTCTATCCGGCTCCATTTGCTGTCAAGCTGAGGGAAAACGGAAGCACCATAGTAGAGCCTGACATAAGCGTTATCTGTGACAAGAACAAGCTTACAGACCGTGGCTGTACCGGAGCCCCGGACTGGATTATCGAGATTGTTTCTCCAAGCAATTCCAGCCATGACTATATTCTCAAATTGAATTTGTACGCTGACACCGGAGTAAGGGAATACTGGATAGTAGATTCTTACAAAGAACGCATTTTTGTTTACCATTTAGAGAAAGAACATTTTGAAGTGGAAACATATACATTTCATGACAGTATTCCGGTGGGAATTTTTGCGAATTTACAAATTGATTTTGACAGTCTGGATTATTAAAAATATGGTTCGTTCCCCTTTTCTGCAGTTGTGACTTAAATTTATTTATATTTTAAATATGATTGATTATCTCAAAGTGCAACGAAAGGGGACGCTTAGGACATGTTTTTGCATTTCTTATTTTTGTGATAAAATCTGCCGCTAGAAAAAATGGGAAACCCAAAAGTCCAAAACGCATTGACTTTTCCGTTAAACGGGGATATTATCTAAAAGAAAAGGGCATCTGCTGGTAACAGATACCCTTCAGGTACTACCGGCAAACGGTTGACCCGTATTATAGTTAGCTAAGAAATAGCCGCCTAGTTTTCCAGATCGTGGCGGCTATTTCTGTGTTTTTCCATGATGAAATCCTATCGTATATTTAATCCCGAAGCAGGTACCGCATAATGCCAGCACTGCTATCAGACCTTCCATAGTCAGCATAACACACGCCCTCCTTTCCCAGATTCCCTTTCGGGTTCCTATGTATCAAAGATACATTGTAATTGGAGGGGCACATACCCTCCGCAGAGAGCCAACCGCCTACCGTCTTGATAGTCCCCATAGAAAATGCTATCACAGAAATCGGCATATTATTTCAACCATTTCCGGCATATAGCCCCAAAACCAGTACACGGTTCAATGCCGGGCTTTGAAATTTTGTTACCTATACTGTGTTACCTGCCTGTTGCCTGTTCACCAATTTTTACCAACTTTCACGGCTGCTCAGAGCAAATTTCCATTTTCTCTCCTGAGCATGAAAAAAGTACCGCAACCATTGAAGATTACGGTACTTCCAAGCCTTTTGGCATATTCAATTCAATAAATATATTTAGAACTTTCCAGCCTTCGCTGCTTCCTCGATGGAGACAGCAACTGCAACAGTCATACCTACCATCGGGTTATTGCCGGCACCAATCAGGCCCATCATTTCTACATGGGCAGGTACGGAAGAAGAACCTGCGAACTGTGCATCTGAGTGCATACGTCCGAGGGTATCTGTCATACCATAAGATGCAGGGCCTGCAGCCATGTTATCTGGATGGAGCGTACGCCCTGTACCGCCGCCGGATGCTACAGAGAAGTATTTCTTGCCCTGCTCGATGCATTCCTTCTTGTATGTACCAGCTACCGGATGCTGGAAACGGGTCGGGTTGGTGGAGTTACCTGTGATGGATACGTCAACACCTTCCTTGTGCATAATTGCAACACCCTCGCAGACATCGTTTGCGCCGTAGCAGTTTACTTTTGCGCGGAGGCCCTCAGAATAAGCCTTGCGGAATACTTCTTTTACTGTGTTTGTGTATGGGTCGTATTCTGTCTCAACAAATGTAAATCCATTGATACGTGAGATAATCTGTGCAGCGTCTTTTCCAAGGCCGTTTAAGATAACGCGGAGTGGTTTCTGGCGGACCTTGTTTGCCTTCTCTGCGATACCGATTGCACCCTCTGCTGCTGCAAAGGACTCATGCCCGGCTAAGAAACAGAAGCACTCTGTCTCCTCTTCCAGAAGCATCTTGCCTAAATTACCATGCCCAAGCCCTACTTTACGGGTATCAGCTACAGAGCCCGGGATACAGAATGACTGTAAGCCCTCACCAATTGCTGCTGCCGCATCTGCTGCACGGCGGCAGTCCTTTTTAATTGCGATTGCTGCGCCTACTGTATATGCCCAGCATGCATTTTCAAAACAAATCGGCTGGATTGCCTTAACCTGATCATACACATTAAGCCCAGCATCCTTTGTGATCTTTTCTGCTTCTTCGATCGAAGAAATACCATAGCTGTTTAACACGCTATTAATCTTGTCAATTCTTCTTTCATATGATTCAAATAATGCCATGATTCGTTTGCCTCCTTTTTATTATTTTTCGATTTCTTTATCTGTTCTCGGGTCGATAAGCTTAACAGCATCATCTACACGGCCATACTGTCCGCATGCTTTTTCCCAAGCTGTGTTAGGATCATCGCCCTTCTTGATGAAGTCTGTCATCTTACCAAGGCTAACGAACTTGTAACCAATGATCAAATCATCTGCATCCAGTGCGATAGCTGTAACATAACCCTCAGCCATCTCTAAGTAACGAGGACCTTTCTTCAATGTACCATACATGGTACCAACCTGGGAACGGAGCCCCTTTCCAAGATCCTCAAGGCCTGCGCCGACCGGAAGCCCGTCTTCTGAGAATGCACTCTGGGAACGTCCGTAAACAATCTGCAGGAAAAGTTCTCTCATTGCAGTATTAATTGCATCACAGACTAAGTCTGTATTCAGGGCCTCCATAACAGTACGCCCCGGAAGAATCTCTGCTGCCATAGCTGCAGAATGAGTCATGCCGGAACATCCGATTGTCTCAACTAATGCTTCCTGAATAATGCCCTCTTTAACATTGAGAGATAACTTGCAGGCACCCTGCTGTGGTGCACACCAGCCCACACCATGTGTGAAACCGGAGATGTCTTTTACTTCCTTTGCCTTAACCCACTTTGCCTCTTCCGGGATTGGTGCGCAGCCATGGCTGACACCCTGGGCAACTGGGCACATGTTTTCTACTTCCTGTGAATAAATCATGTTTATGCTCCTTTCAATAATGCTTATTATCTACGGTTATCAAACCGCAGTCCTAATTATATTTTAGGACAAATTTTCCATTTCGTCTACTCTTTTTGACAAAAAATCCCACGAAATCCACGCCATTAGTTACTGTCCACTCCGTACCCAGTAATCCTCATTAATTGTTCTTTAAGACGACCTCCCCCTGCCGCTTGTAAATGCTGGCTTTTGGGATATAGCCGCGCACCATGGATAACGGATAAACATTTGTATTGCTTCCGATAATGCTGCCAGGGTTTAGTACGCTGTTGCAGCCGATTTCTACATAATTGCCAAGGATAGCGCCCATCTTCTTTAATCCTGTCTCAATCACATCCCCCTCATATCGGATGGCAATCTTTGTCTTGTCTGATTTTACGTTAGATGTGATGGAGCCTGCCCCCATATGGGACTTATAGCCGAGAATCGAGTCCCCCACATAATTATAATGCGGAACCTGCACATTGTTAAAAAGGATTACGTTCTTAAGTTCCGTTGAGTTCCCAACTACACAATTTTCCCCCACAATGGCATTTCCTCGGATAAACGCCCCCGGCCTGACTTCCGTGTCCCTGCCGATAATGCAGGAGCCGCTTATCACTGCCGTCTGGGCAACAGATGCTGATTTGGCAATCCAGACATCCTCCTGTGGGTGGTCATACTCCTCTTCCGGCAGGCTGGCGCCCAGTTTCCCTATAAAGTCCTTAATTAAGGGAAGCACCTCCCATGGAAATGTTACATCCTGAAAAATATCTTTTGCTATCGTTTCATCCAGATTAAAAAGAGTCTTATTTTTTAACTGTTCATACATATCGTCTCCGTTTCTGCAGTCTGAACGCTGGAACACGGCATCTTCTTTCCATATTTAAATGTAGCAAAAAAGTATCTTGCCTGAAGCTGATACCGCATACCGGCATTTTCCTGCCTATGCCTTTTTTGAGGTCTTTGGTGGGGATTTGTAATGCACCGCCGCCTGGTCAAACATCTGGCGCAGCATGGCCTGATAATTTGTCTGCTTCACCCCTTCCACCCTTCGAATCACGAATCCGTTTAATTTTTCCATATACTCGTCCGAAGTGATGGTCCCATCGGCAACCTGTGTCAGCCCCAGCTCCCAGCTGGCTGTAAGTTCCGGGTTTAACAGGGAGCGGATGGAAATATTTACCACATCGTATACCATCTCCCCCAGAAGCTCCGGCGTGATCATCTGTGTTTTCTTGTTGAGGTTTAAATATTTAATCTTTACCAGTTTGCTAAGGATTTCCGCCCTTGTGGCGCTCGTGCCAATGCCGCTGCCTTTTATCTGCGAGCGGAGTTCTTCATCCTCAATTAGCTGCCCTGCATTTTCCATGGCGAGAATCATAGAGCCGGAATTGTACCGTTTCGGAGGCGAAGTCTCCCCCTCCTTGATACATAGGGATGTCAAATCAATCTCCATGCCCTTTTTAATCTTCTGGATAACAGAAAGGACAGACTGGCTGACAGAGGATTCTGTCCCTTCCCCCTGACCTCTGCGGTCTTTGGGAACGTCTGGGGCATCCAGTTTTTTATTGGAAAAAGAGGCACTTGCAACCGCAAGATAACCGGCTTCTGCCATGGCCTTAAAATTTGCAAAAAATGCCTCTGTATCCCTGCAGGCAGTTATGCTAAGTTTTAAATATTCTGCCGGAGGGTAGAATATGCACAAAAAGCGCCGTACAATCACTTCATATATCCTTGCTGCTGTCTGGCTGACGCCCCTCAGCGCGCCAAGCCCCTGTCCTGTCGGAATAATGGCATAATGGTCTGTTATCTGCTTATCATTGACATAGCGGGTTTTTGACAGCCCCTGATAACTCTTCTCCTCAAGGATATGCCCGGCTATTTCAGATACAACAGGATACCCCCTCAGGCCGTTTAAGTTTTTATGTATTTCCTTGCAGACAGCAGTTGACAGCACTCTGGCGTCGGTACGCGGATATGTCACAAGCTTTTTTTCATACAATTCCTGTACGATTTTTAATGTCTCGTCCGGGCTGATTTTGAAAAGCTTTGATGAAGTATTCTGCAGTTCCGCCAGATTGAACAGAAGCGGCGGGTTTTTCTTTTCTTTCTTTTTTTCTATTTTTGTAACAATAGCGGTTTTTGGCGTCGCTATGCTGTCTTGATTCCCTTCCTGATCTGCCACCGCAAAGCCGAGGGACTGGCAGAGTGCTGCCGCATCTTTCCGCTCCTTAAAGCCATTTTCCTTGTAAAGTGTAGGGGACTGGAAGTATTTTGACTGTTCCGTAACACGCCATTCCCCTTCAAACTCCTGCCCCATATAGCAGAAGTTCCCAATAACACGGTAAAACGGCGTTTTAACAAAGTTCCTGATCTCACGTTCCCTGCGCACTACCATTCCAAGTACACAAGTCATGACACGCCCTACGGAAATAGCGGACCACTTTCCGTTTCCAAGGTAATCCATCACTGTCCTGCCGTATTTCAGGGAAAGGACGCGAGAAAAATTAATTCCCATCAGGTAATCTTCCTTGGCGCGCAGGTATGCGGACGCGGAAAGGTTGTCGTATTCTGACAGGGGTTTTGCCTCCGCAATGCCGCGCTTAATCTCTTCCTCTGTCTGGGAGTCAATCCAGACGCGCCGTCTTTCCTTGGTTTTAGGCACCTTTGCCATCTGCTCCACCAGACGGTAAATATATTCCCCTTCCCGCCCGGAGTCAGTACAGACATAAATGCGGCTGACATCTTTTCTGTTTAACAGTTTTGATACAATCTGGAACTGCTTTTTGACATCCGGGATTAGCTCGTACAAAAAATCCCGCGGGAGAAAAGGGAGTGTCTGCAGCGACCATTTTTTTAGTGCAGGGTCATAGGCATCCGGATAACTCATTGTCACCAGATGGCCGACACACCATGTTACAACGGAATCCCCGGATTCCAGATAGCCGTTTCCGGCATTGCCGTTAACGCCCAGCACCTTAGCAAATTCTTTTGCTACGCTGGGCTTTTCCGCGATAAATAAATCTTTGCCCATTTTTCAACCTTCCAAGTATGCCAGCCTTGCTGCACAAAAATGTTTCCTAAGCGTGTTTGAAAATTCATTGCCAAACACGCCCGTTCTAGCGGTACTGTTAATTTTTCTCACTGCAGCCTTTCTGTACTTTGGCGTACTCTATATAACTTTTTGTGCCAAAAATAATACCGACAATTGATACTCCTGCAAGGGAAATATACTTGACAATATTGGTTACATTGACTGTGACACTTACCTGCGTCTTTGCAGGGGCAAGCAAATCAGCTGCCTTTTTCTTACATTTACTCATAATTTACCTCATTTCTGCAAGGTGAACCTCGTTCACCTTTGCTTTATTGTGCACAACGCAATGTTTGTGTCGCAGTGCAGACACAAACTTGCTAAGTGAAAAATTTATTTTTCACTTTTCCCTCCATTTCTTAACGGCTCACATTTGCAAAATCACCTCTCGCCGTTACGATGTGATATCCAATCGATTCCATGCGCTTATCAAGGCATTGCCTGCACTGCGCAGATTCTTCCCCGGTACAGATCTTATTATCGTAGAGCTGGTATTTTTCCCGCACAGAGACAGGTGAGAGGTTCGGCATGACGACATTGGCGCCTGCGAGAATCCCAAGCTCCCTGCCCTGCGGATGGATTGTCCCTAAAGCTGTCGTGGACGGAAGCAGCACCCGCGGCAGCGTCAGGCGGACGAGGGAGAGCATCAAAAGTGTCTGCTCCAGCGTCCCGTCCACATATCCTGCAAACGGGGAATCCTTCTGTGCGATAAACGGGCCGATTCCTGCCATATGCGGCTGTAATTCCTTTAAGAAAAGCAAATCGGCTGCCAGATGCTCCGCTGTCTGGAAGGGGGAGCCGACCATAAACCCCGCACCAGTCTGATAGCCGATTTCTTTCAGGTTGTACAGGCATTTTATGCGGTGCCCGAAAGAAAGGTTCTGTGGATGAAGCTTTTCATAGTGCTCCTTAGAAGCCGTCTCATGCCGCAGGAGATAGCGGTCAGCGCCGCAGTCATACCAGTACTGGTATACATCCCTCTCCCGTTCCCCCAGAGAGAGCGTTACTGCGCAGTCATTATGGCGTTTCTTGATTTCTGCAATCAGGCTGCCGATATCCTCCGTGCTGTAAGAAAAATCCTCCCCGCCCTGCAGTACAAATGTACGGAAGCCAAGCGTATACCCCTCTTCCACACATTCTAAGATTTCTTCTGCACTAAGGCGGTAGCGGTCGGCATTCTTATTTTCCGCGCGGATTCCGCAGTAATAGCAGTTATTCCTGCAATAATTTGTAAACTCAATCAGGCCGCGCACATAGACATCTTTCCCATAATAAGACTGGCGGACTTCATTTGCCCTTGCGGCAAGCAATTCCCGGTCTTCCATGCTGCAGTTTCTGATAAGGTACACGTACTCTTCTTTTGCCAATACGGTATCCTGCCACAGCTTTTCTATCAATGTAATCGTATTCACAGCCGCTCCTTAATATCCTAATTCCTCGCCGACAAAAATCACCTTAATCCTCCCCGGTGTGCGGCTCATTCTGGTAACTACCGTATGGCAGCACATACAGTCGTCTGTGAGGCAGTCTGTGCATCTCCCATAGTCTTTACAAGGCGTGTCTGTCTGCAAACGGACAGCATTCGGCGGTGCTGCCATGTTTCGCACCCTCGCAATCCCGCTTTGCACATCAGGTACGATTTTATTCATCCCTACTATGATAATAACGTTTTCCGGACCATTGCACAGGCAGGCTACACGGTTTCCGTTGCCGTCAATATTAACCAGCTCGCCATCCAAAGTCACAGCATTGGAACTCATAAAGAAAAAGTCAGAAGTAACCATCTTCCCATAGAACTCCCTGTCTGTCATATCAGGGTGCGGTTTCTTACGGTCGTAAATCACATATTCATCTTCTGCCTCCGCCAGATCATCAAGCAGCCCAATCTCTTTCAGAGTCTCAGAACCGCCCCATGAAATGGAACAGTCCGGCGTCAGAAAACGCTTTGCTTTGGCATTTGCTTCTTCCCTGTCTTTACAGTAATAGCCCTCCATATTCCGGTGGGCCAGTTTCTCTATAATGCTTTCTGCTAGATTTTCGTAATATGCTTCTTTATGTGTCATATGGCGATGCCCCTTTCTGTTTAACCGGCTGTGAACAGTATTGCCTAATCCTCGTAGAGCGGATATTTTTCAGTTAATGACTTTACTATTTTAACAGCCTCTGCCCTGTTTCCTTCAGGATTCTCAATTATCATTGCAATGGCCTCTGCAACTTTGTCCATATCGCCTGCATTAAACCCACGTGTGGATACTGCCGCTGTCCCAAGGCGGATGCCGCTTGTCACAAATGGGGACTGCGGGTCGTTCGGGATTGTATTTTTATTACAGGTAATGTGTGCCGCATCCAGCCACTTTTCTACCTCTTTTCCCGTAAGCCCTTTGTCTGAAAGGTCTACAAGCATCAGATGGTTGTCCGTGCCGCCGGAGACAATCTTGATCCCACGGTTCTGCAGGCCCTTGCAGAGCGCCTGCGCATTATCAATAATATTTTTACCGTATTCCTTGAATGCCGGCGACAACGCCTCCTTAAAACATACCGCTTTTGCCGCAATCACATGCATCAGCGGGCCACCCTGGATGCCCGGGAACAGTGCCTTATTGAAATTAATCTCTTTTGCAAATTCCTCACTGGAAAGAATCATGCCGCCCCTCGGCCCGCGCAGCGTTTTGTGTGTCGTGGTAGTCGTCACATGCGCATATGGGATAGGGCTTTCATGGTAACCGGAGGCAACCAGCCCTGCAATATGCGCCATATCTACCATCAGATAAGCACCGACAGCGTCTGCGATTTCGCGGAAACGCTTAAAGTCAATTTTGCGCGCATAGGCACTGGCACCAGCTACGATTAACTTCGGTTTACATTCTTTGGCTATCCTCTCGACTTCATCATAATCGATAAAACCGTCATCATTGACGCCGTAAGGCACGCAGTGAAAATATTTTCCCGAGAGATTGACAGGGCTTCCATGCGTAAGGTGTCCGCCGTGGTCAAGGTTCATCCCCATAAAGGTATCCCCCGGATTCATCAGGGCAAAGAATACTGTCATATTTGCCTGTGCGCCGGAATGCGGCTGCACATTGGCATACGTACAGTGAAAAAGCTCCATGGCGCGGTCCCTTGCCAGATCCTCCACGACATCCACATATTCACAGCCGCCGTAATATCTCCTGCCGGGATACCCTTCTGCATATTTGTTTGTCAGCGTGCTTCCCATAGCCGCCATGACTGCCTTGCTGACTAGATTTTCCGATGCGATTAATTCGATATTTTCCCTCTGCCTTCCGGTTTCGTCCGCCATTGCCTTGGCAACTTCCGGATCAAAATTCTCCACTTCTGCAAATGAATACATATTTAAAATCCTCCATTTCTGCTATCAGATAAGCGGTGCCTGTGTAATATTTTACTCTGCATCGTCTATCGCTTTTCCGATATCGTTTCTCATATACTTATTTTCAAAAGATACCCAACTTGTTGCTTTATATGCGTTGGCCCTTGCTTCCTTTAAACTTCTGCCCTTTGCCGTGATGCCGAGGACGCGCCCGCCATTTGTCACAATACCCTCTTCTGTTTTTTTCGTCCCGGCATGGAATACATAATAGCCGTCCCTGCCCTCGAAATTTTCAAGCCCTGTGATCAGCTTGCCTTTTTCGTACTTTTCCGGGTAACCCTCCGATGCAAGCACAACACAGACTGCCGCATTGTCCTCAAACTGCAGGTCAATTTTATCCAGTTTTCCGTCAATACATGCCTCCATCACATCAATAATGTCATTTTTCATGCGTGGAAGTACCACCTGCGCTTCCGGGTCGCCAAAGCGGGCATTGTATTCGAGAACCCTCGGCCCGTCAGAGGTCAGCATAAGCCCTACAAAGAGGATTCCTACAAAATCCCTGCCCTCCGCCTTCATGGCATCCATAGTAGGCTGGTAAATCTTTTCCTCACAGAATTTCTGCACCTCCTCATTGTAAAAAGGGCTTGGGGAAAATGTTCCCATTCCGCCGGTATTTAGCCCCTCGTCGCCGTCCTTTGCCCTTTTATGGTCCTGCGCACTCGTCATTGGCTTAATATGGGTTCCGTCACAGTAGCATAAAACAGAAACCTCGGGCCCGGTAATAAAATCCTCTATGATAACGGTTTCCCCTGCTTCGCCAAACTGTTTGTCAAGCATCAGTGTTGTAATTCCGTTTTCAGCCTCCTCCGGCGTATTGCAGATAAGAACGCCCTTGCCCAGAGCCAGCCCGTCCGCTTTTAACACGACAGGGTACGATACACTTTCCAGATATAAAAGCGCTTCTTCCGGAGAATGAAATGTTTCGTAATGACAGGTTGGGATGTTGTACTTTTTCATTAAATCCTTTGAAAAGCTTTTGGAGCCTTCAATGACTGCGGCATTTTTTCTAGGGCCAAAAACCCGGAGCCCCCTTTCCTCAAAAACATCAACAATGCCGCCTACGAGCGGATCATCCATGCCAATAACTGTAAGGTCTATCTCCTTCTCCTCTGCAAAATCGGCCAGCCTTTCAAATTCCATAGCTGCAATATTGACACACTCAGCATACTGGCTGATCCCGCCGTTCCCCGGTGCGCAGTAAATCTTGTCCACACGGCTGCTTTGCGATACGCTCCAAGCAATCGCATGTTCCCTTCCGCCGCTGCCAACTATTAAAACTTTCATGTAACTATTACTCCTCTCTACTATCTTTTATGTGGGCAATGCCGTCTACGATTTCTACCCTGCCCTGCCCAATCAAATCAATAGCATACGGCAGTATCTTCCACTCTGCCTGCTCCATCACCCGTTTTTGAAGCACTTCCGGCGTATCGCCTTCCCTGACATCTACCGCTTTCTGCAGCAGTATCGGCCCATGGTCAGCTTCCTCATCTACAAAATGGACTGTTGCCCCTGTCACTTTGTTTCCGGCAGCGAGTACGCTCTCATGCACTTTCAGCCCGTAATATCCCATGCCGCAGTGTGCCGGAATCAGGGATGGATGGATATTGATTATCTTATCCGGATAATTTTTTACCAGAATTTTGGGGATAATGACAAGATATCCTGCCAAAACCACCAAATCTACTTTATATTCCCTGAGAATGGCTACCATCGCCTCACCGAAAGCTTCTCTGGTAGCATATGCTTTTGGGCTGATGCACTGTGCCGGAATGCCTGCTTTTCTGGCACGCGCAAGGGCAAAAGCATTCTCCTTGTTGCTGATAACCAGCGCAATTTCAGTATCCCGTATCAGTTTATTATCTATTGCATCCATAATAGCCTGAAGGTTCGTCCCGCCTCCGGAAACGCATATCCCTAATCTCTGCATAGTCTGCACCGGCCTCAAGTGAAAATAATAATATCTTCATTTGAGGTACAAGCACAAAAGGTAAAGTACCCGTGCCTGTATTTGTCCTTTCTCTATTTTTCTTAATATACCAGTGTAATACCCCTGTCGCCGTTTACAGCCTCACCGATAATATATCCCTTCTGGCCGGACTGGTCAATCAGGGAGACTGCCCTGTCCGCATCTGCCGGGTTGACTGCAAACACCATGCCGATGCCCATATTATAGGTATTGTACATTGCGTCTCTCTCAATGCTGCCGTCTTTTGCGAGCATCTCAAAAATAGGGGGAATCTTATAACTGTCCGTATTGATTCTGGCATGAACCCCCTCCGGGAGCATGCGCGGAATATTTTCATAGAAACCGCCGCCTGTAATATGGCTGCAGCCTTTTATGGTGATGCCGCCCTTTCTCACGGTCCGCAGTGCATTGACATAGATAATCGTAGGGGTTAAAAGCGTCTCCCCTAAAGTCCTGCCGCCGAGCGATTCATAAGTTTTGTTCAGGGATTCTTCCTTCATATCGAAAACCTTGCGCACAAGGGAAAATCCGTTGCTGTGAATGCCGGAAGATGCAATCCCTACCAGCAGGTCGCCGTCCTCAATATTCTTTCCGGTAATCATCTGCCTGCGGTCAACAATGCCTACCGCAAACCCGGCAAGATCATATTCCCCTTCCGGGTAGAAACCGGGCATCTCTGCCGTCTCGCCGCCAATCAGCGCAGCGCCTGACTGCCTGCATCCGTCTGCTACTCCTGCTACAATCGCAGCAATCTTCTCCGGCTCATTCTTTCCGCAAGCAATATAGTCTAAGAAAAATAATGGTTCCCCGCCCGAACACGCAATATCGTTGACACACATCGCCACACAATCAATCCCGACCGTGTCATGCTTATCCATCAGAAAAGCCAGTTTAAGCTTCGTTCCGACACCGTCTGTGCCAGATACCAGCGTAGGCTGCTCCATGCTTTTAAATGAATCCATAGAGAAAGCACCGGAAAATCCGCCAATATCCGTCACTACCTCGTCGCGCATGGTACCGGCAATGTGCTTTTTCATCAGTTCAACAGCCTTGTAGCCCGCCTCAATGTCAACTCCTGCCTTTTTGTAGTCCATTATTGCCTCCATTCTGCCGATTGTACGGCAAATAAAATGCACAATTGTCAAAAATAACCAAAATCGTTTTTATTGTAACATATAGAAATATTTTTGTCACATATATTTTGAAGCGAATTTTGCAGATATTTTGTAGGACATTGTCACATCATTACCACTCACAGCGTGTCTGGCCATTTTCTGAATTTATGTTTCTGAAATTATCCTTGAATTGATTTCCGTGATAGTAACATTCTTTCCCTTTACATTCTATATCCCATCCATTATAATAAACATAAGCACTTACAAAAAGTAGGTATCCGGTTTTTATGTGAGAATAAGGCAGAAATGTCTTAACGAGTATAGAAAGAAGGTGATATTATGCCGACAACTGAAAAAGAATATAATGGTTATTTGTTTGACCAGCTAAGCATCTTAGAACGCATTGAGGCAGTTACAGATGATGAGAAAGCATTAAAGCAAATTGAGATTGAACGGAAACAGATTGAGCGGAAACTATATCAAAAGCCACCTTTGATTATGGATTAGCACTTTGCAGAGATTGATATTAAGACATTTAATACGCCACCTCGGTTAAGGCCAGAGGTGGCGTATTCGCTTATAAAACTTCTATCTGCCTATTATTTGTCGCTTGCAGGTACCTGCACCATTTCAGCCATCCTGTCATAAAGCACTTTTGATTCTCTGGCGGCTCTTTCCTCAATTTCTTCAAATGTATAATTTTCGCCATCCAGCTGAATCCATTCTTTATCTGATACATTATAACCATGGCTGTATTTAATGATTTTTTCCGGATCATAATACGGTATGCCGGCAGCCTGCAGTGTCATAGACAAACCAATTCTTGTCTCTGGCGGAAGCCTGTCTTTTAAGTATAATATCAAAGCATCCTCTTTCGTTTTTGCCCACAAAAACTCAACCGGACAATTTTTTACATCGGTTAAAACCTCACAAGATATAACTAAATAATCCTGCACCGTAAACCTCACCAGACAGTCATTTTCTCTCATCAACGTTCCTGACAGGTTTCTAATCCCATCCATTCACTCAACCCCTTCCAGATGAATACCAAGCAGCGAACAACGGTTTCTCAGATAAGAGCCCGCCTTACTGCTTGGAATTTTAACACCAGACAGATCCAGATGCCTGGGAACATATTCACCAATATGATATCTTTTAGCCAAATAATCAATCACCTTCTGGTTATCAATATGAAACGGCTTTGAATACATTAATGTTAAACACTTTCTAAAAGGTATATGTTCATACTTTAAATCATGTTCAAATAGCCCTAATCCAAAGTCAAACAAAGGAGACATAGAAAATTTACCGTGCCCATATAAAACCCCAAAATTATTAAGATGCCTGTCTTCATTCCCAACCAGATAATCCATTATTGTCATAGTAATAAGAAAATCTGTATAGTCGAGCTTACAATTCTTTTTTATGCTCTCCAGAACAAAATCCCATTTTTCATCAATTCCTGCCCTCTCATCAAAATATGAATTATGCGAATCCATGATTCGCTTAAACGGTATATAACTCAAACCTGCAGCGAAATTGTCAGAGTAAACACCATGAAATTTTCCAGTGTAATCTATAATTGCACATTCCCACTGCTCTAAAACTTTAACACATTTTGCAGGGAGCTGCTTGCCAATTTCACTGGAAACTACTTCTACAAGATAGTCTTTCCAGTATTTTCCCTGATAAAAAAACTGTTCTTTGACATAAATATCCTTCTTGGGAAAATACCATTTTCTTTGATTTCCTTTACTGGTGGAAAGTAACTGCAATTCCGTCATATCCCGTGTATCAAAGGCAGGAAGATTCTTGCCTTCTTCAAAGCCATTCCTAATCTCACCCATTCATGCTGACTCTCCTGCTTCATATATTTCCGTTAAATGTTTTGTTTTTGTGCGGATAAATTCAGTATACAGTAATTATTCTGTGAAGTAAAGAAATAAGGAATTAATTTACACTGTATCAGTATTTCCGAATCATTCTGCAGTACCTGTCCTATCGTTTAATTGATTTGTAGATTTTCCGGATTCCATCAAGGGGGTTATTTTCAACGACTGTATACTGTTTTGAGTTGATGTGTACTTCTCCGTTTTGAAAAAAATATGTCAGCTTTTTCCCCTTTTTTGTCTGTAAGGTAACATGAACAAATCCATATCTGATTTTCCCATCCGGTTCTTTCTTTTCCAGCTTCATATTTGCCAGCAATTTATAGACTTTCTTAATTGTCTTCTTATCCTTTGTTTTCTTATTACCAAATTCAATCACAGCAGTTTTCTTATAAAGCTTGTTTGTAAAAAGATTATTATGGTATTGTATTTTGTTACTTTCGGCCTGCGCCGTGCTTTCTGCCGTGGCAGGCAGCATGCATGTGATTGCCATAGTACCTGCCATAACGATAGATAATACTGTTTTCTTCAAATTTGTTTTCATATAAATCGCCCCCATTCAAAAATTCTCTTAGAAGAATATTAAAGCCAACAACCTCATTACTTGCAATAGGTTGTCGGCTTTAATATCTGTCTCATAAATCTCAATCCAAAAACCGGTTATTTTCTTATAGACTGATAAATCTCCCTAATTTCATCTAGAGGATTATTTTCCGTGATAATATATTTTTTTGAACCAACATGCATCTCATCACCTTGAAATACAAATTTTTTCTTTTTATTATTTTTTGTTTCGATAGTAACAGTAACAAAGCCAACTTTTTTAGGTTCATTTATGTCCAATTCTTTACCTTCTAACTTCATTTTTGCCAACAGCACATAAACTTTCTTTATCATTTTTTTGCTTTTCGCATCCGTATACCGAAAAGTAATCTTAGCTGTATTTTTGTACAATTTCTTTGTAAAAACCTTGTTATTGTATTGAATTGAATCATTTTTAGCCTGTGCTATATTATTTCCTGCCGACAGAAACAATATAATTATTGAACTTGCTAAAAACACGCGTAACAAAATGTTTTTTCCATACGTTTTCATAAGCATAAACATCTCCTATCCTTGTATCCTCTCATTTCATGTAAAGTAATTCCCTCATAACTTTATGCAAATGCTGGACTATGCAATTTTATCCCTTCTGTCCCCCCCATAATGCAGTGTTAAAAATACATTTTTCTAACGCAAATTTGTGTCTGCGCACACTTGCCACAAATTTGTTATGCACAAAGAACGTGTGCATAAATGAGGATTATTATGAATAAGTAAAACCTTCCAATAATATAATGATTTTACTTATTAAAATCATTATATACTTATCAATGATACATGTCAATATTAGTTTTAATTTTAACACGGATATGGCCTTCTATAAGCTGCATATAAACTTCTTCAAGGCTTCCTTCTACTTCAAATGCATCCTTATGAGGCTTCGTGTCACTAATCACTCTGAGGGTTACTACTTCTTTATGGCGCTGCACCCTGCTGAGCTGATACATTTTCTTAATACGGTTAATTTCTTCCATATCCGTAAGGTCGCATTGCCATACTTTATTTTCTATATGGGATATAGCCGTTTCCATCTCCTCGTTTATCAGGACGGTTCCTTTATTTAAAATAATCACCTGTTCCGCAAGGTCTTCCACGTCAGATACAATATGAGTGGCAAAAATGATGATCTTATTTTGCGCCAGATCTGCCAGCATGTTTTTTAAGTTCATCCTCTCATTTGGATTAAGCCCCACTGTCGGCTCATCCAGTATAAGGATTTCCGGATCGTTTAACAGTGCCTGTGCAATATACCGGAGAAAGGCATATGCATTAAAATCAGGATAATAACCTGCCTCTGCGGTACATATCCAATGGGCTGCCATTAAGCCAGAACGCTAGTTGGATGCTGGTATTCCATCCCTTTCCGCCCGTAAAAAGAAACAGCTTCAAAAACGTTATCAATGCCACCACAAGAAACATACCGTTCGTCACTAAAAATGCCAGAATCACCTTTGCTTTTGTACATTTTTTTCTTCCGTTCTTTGTACTTAGCATAATTTCCTGCATCCCATATGATTTGTCATAGGTAAAGATTCCTGAAATTGCAACAGCGATACATATCGTAATACATAGTATATAGTCAATTAGCCAACTCAGAAACATCTGGCATTCTTCATAAAATCCAAATGTAATATCAAAGCCAATATCCGGCAGAGTATCTGCCAACATTTTTAAATGTTCACTCTCACAATATAAATCTTCCATTTCCGAATCAGACAATCTATCCTGATAATTTATTAAAAACTCCTGATAATCCGTTAAGAACTTTTGTACCGTTTGCCCGGTGAATGTCCCATTATATTTCTCATATATATTTATTTTTTCCTGCAGTATATCATAATTTGATATCTTCTTTGGGAGGCCAATTATCTCCAGTACCACTATTAAAAAAAGATGCTAATAAACAAAACACGGACAAGTTTTCTCCCCCCAAATTTATAAGCTTCCAAATAAATCATTCTAATTTCCTCTCAAAATAATGATTTTAATTCCATAAGATCCCAAACCTCCCCAGTCGCCAGGTTGATGCCGATATGGGTATCCTTATTCTTTGTCCACTTTTTGTCCCCGAACCAATAAACACTTTCCGGCCCAGATACTACCAGCCATGGGCTTGCCTTGTATCCCGGGTTTTCCGGGTGAATCCCGATAATATAGCAGTACTCAGCAGATTTTGGCTCAAACAGGGTATAGGTCGGATTATCGGCATGGGCATTTACCATAGTTACCTCCCTCTCAACACTGGTTTTTATGGTGTCCATAATTTCCTGTATGGAATTGTATGATACCTGCAGCTCCTCTTTTCTGTCTAAAGTACCGGAAAAAACAAACTCCAGTCCGGACAGACGGCCCCCGCTATACGAAAAAATCATTTTTCTCTTTGCAACATCATAAAAATAGCCGTCCTCATGTCTTATCTGAGTTGTGGTGGTGTATTTGTCAGCCGACAGCCCTGACAAATACGTAGAAACCTCAACAGTTCCGTCCTTCTCTTCTAGAATTGAGCAGGAACCCGCCCCATCCCAAAGCCCCCACCGGAATTTCTTCAGATACCTATTTGTCAGCCCGGCCAAATCCGCCTCCTCCCCATTATCCAGATTTTCCGCCTGCCTACTGTCAGTATATGACACATGGTAAAGGCTTACTGCAAGTTTGGTGGGGCGTTCATTCGAAAGTTGATAATTAGTTATATCCCCCCATCCCGGAAAGATTTCCCCTTGCATACGCTCCGAGGATACTTCTGCATCCCCATAATCGCTGCCAAGCAGCTCCCTTGCAATCCCCTCACTATATTTTTCTGCATCCTCCGGCACAGAAAAATAATAAACCGGGTAGTTCGCCAGTTCAGAGATATCCATAATATTGGTAAGATTGGAGCTGGCAGCAGCATCCCACGCATATCCGGGAGATTCCGGCGTACCTAAATCCTGTGGGGGAGATTCTTCCCAGGTGGCTGGCAGTTCTTCCCAGGCTTTACTCTGCCCCTTAGACTTGGACTCCAGATTCGAAATCACCAAAAAAGTCCCCGTCATAACAATAGACAGGGTAATCAGTAAAGCAGCATCCTTTTTTCTCATTTCCATCCCCCGCCTTTCTCAATTTTGTAAGAAACTGCCTGCATCCATCTCATATACCTGATCACAGAGCACGGCGATATCTTCCCTGTTGTGGCTGGTAATTAAAATCGTTTTTCCCGCCTGCTTCATCTGCAGCAGGATCTTCCGCACGTCCTCCACCCCCTGTATATCCAACCCATTCATCGGCTCATCTAACACCAGTACGTCCGGGTCTTCCATAACTGCCTGCGCAATGGCAAGGCGCTGGCGCATGCCAAGGGAGTAATTTCCGACATGTTTTTTACTGCCTGGTTCAAGCCCGACAAGTTCCAGCGCCCTTAACACCTCCGTACGCCCGGCCTTTCTCCCAAGTTTCGCAAAATCCATCAGGCACTGCTCAGCAGTCTGCCATGGCAGAAAGCCCGGAGTTTCAATGATTGCGCCAAGGCTGGAGGGAAAATCTACATCCTTCCCTACCCTCTCGCCATTTACCTCAACTGCCCCTTCTGTCGGCAGCATAAACCCACAAATGATTTTTAACAGGACAGTCTTGCCTGACCCATTCCGCCCCACAATCCCAGCAATACTGCCATCTTCCACTGAAAACGTGGCATCCTTTACCAGCGTTTTTTTCCGTATCACCTTTGTTATTCCCTCGGCCTTTATCATGCCCTATTCCCTCCTTCCCTTCAATATATCTAACCGCTGGCCCGCACGCATCCCCACACCTGCCAGCAGCATGATCAGAAACACAAAATAGCAGGCGGTAGCCAGAATGCCAAAGCCTTGTGCAAAAATCCCCTCTAACGCTATCCCTGCCGGGGAGAGTAGGCCTGCATGCAGGTCGAGATCCATGATATCCATCTGTTCCATAGTCAGAAGCACACAAATGAGCACCCCGATTTTGTCATTCTCCAGAAGCATGTTCGCCACACAGCAGATCAAGGCAAACAGCAGCCCAAGAAGCAGAAAAAATCCAAAACACTTCAGCCATGCGCCAGCCGGATTCTGCTCCAGAAGTTTTTTAGGGAACAGCATGTCATATTCCGAAGAAAATGCTGTCCCACTGTAAACTGCACTTCCCCACCCGCCTGTCACCCTGACATTTGGAAAATAAAAAGCGGTCTGCAGGAAAACGACTGCGGAAAAGTAAGTCACTGTCACCAATGCCATGTAAAAAAGCTGCCCCAGATACCATGCCGCCCTGTCCGCCCGCAGCAGGTAGAATGCTGCCCCGTCAAAAACCGCCGGGGCATCTGAAACTACAAACAACAGCCCTCCAAGAAGCAGCATGATGAAATCACGCTGCATTACTGAGATAGGCAGCATAGCAAAGATGCTGATATCTTCCCCTGCTGCCCGCACCGCCTGCCCTGCCTTTTGAAAAAATAAAGAAAAAAACAGCGCAAGGACAAAAACCACACCCCAGAAATCCAGAGATTTAACTGCCATTTTCCACTGCTTTACCGCAAAAAAACATGCTTTTCTCATCCTATCCTCCTATCCATGCCTCCGCAGCCAGACTTCCATTCCAAAATACAAGATTGTCACGCTGAGGACAAAAACGGTTCCGACATAACTTATGGCATAAGGGATGCCGCCCAGATGCATTGCCTGTGAAGAAGAAGAAAGCCGTAGATTGCCATCATGCAGATAAGACATGGACCTTGGTATAATATAATCAAATACTCTTTGGAAAATAAACGGCCCAGCAAGCGCAATCCGTTTATTTTTAATAAAGAACGAAACGACGGTGCCTATACATGACCAGTAAATGCTATATCCCAACAGGAACATGCAGTTAATCAAAAAGACCACAATTCCTTTGCCGTCTATAATCAGATCATAGTAAAAATTCGGAGTATATTCATCGCCAAACATACCGGCATGGTATAATGTAACTGTTCCCTCGTGCAAAAAGGCATATACTGAAACTGCTGCAACAAACAAAGGAAGGGAACACGCCATGACTAATGCCCCGGACACTGCGGCATCCCGCACTTTACAGAATACATATTTCAACTGCCCCGACCGGGCCAGTCCAAACCGGTATGCCCCACTGCTTTTCTCCTCATGGAATCTCATAACATGTGGCAGCGCTACCAGAACCGGGGTGAAATAACCACTCCAGTTCAATATAAAAGATACCTGCAGCTTTGCAAGAAGGTCAAACTCATCCCCATCGGCGATGGTAAAAACCTCACTGTTGGTAAACATGAAATATGCATTCAGAAACACTGCAATGCCAAAAATATAAGTAAACAGATATTTCCGCAGAAAATAGACTAAATCTTCCGTAAATTTATTATTTGATTTCATCTGTCTCTCCCTTATCCCTTGTTTTCTTCATTAACACGCCAAAATATGGGAAGCCATGTATTCTGGATGCATGGCTTCCCAATGCAGATTATAAATTAAAATGATACTGTGTATCCAATATAAGACGGAAATCCCTTGCAAATAACCAATTAATAAGCAACGATTCCTCTTACATGCAAGATTCGTTATTCCATTTGGCCTATCGTTTCATTGATTTGTAAATTTTCCGAATTCCATCAAGCGGGTCATTATCAACAATTATATACTCTTTTGATTCTGTATGTACTTCCCCATTTTGAAAAAAATATGTCAGCTTCTTGCCTTTTTTAGTCTTTAGAGTAACATAGACAAAGCCATATCTGATTTTCCCATCCGGTTCTTTTGTTTCCAACTTCATATTTGCCAGCAACTTATAAACTTTTTTGATTGTTTTCTTATCCTTTGTCTTCTTGTTATTAAATTCAATCATAGCTGTTTTCTTATAAAGCTTATCTGTAAAAATAGAATTATTATATTGTATTTTATTACTTTTAGCCTGTACCGTATTTTCTATTGAAACAGGCAGTATGGATGTTATCGCTAATGTGCCTGCCATAACTATAGATAATGCTATTGCCTTCAAATTTGTTTTCATATAAAGCTCCCTCATTTCATTCTAAAATGTTCATAAAAAATATTTATTCTCGCGTAAGCATCGAGCCAAACACAAGCTTGCTGCGGGGTATTTGACTTAGAAAAGTTCCCGTTGTGTGGTGGGATACCAGAAAAAATACCAAAACCTTGCATTGCTTTCTTACCCGTCTTGATACAAAATTCAGATTTGTATGATACAAATTTTAAAATATTATGGTTTTCAATAGGCTTTGTTTACTTATTAATGCTTTCAACCCATTTGAATGTTGTATTAGCATAACTATATGTAGTATATGAATCAACATATCCAACTACTTGTTAAGATAACCTCACTTCTTTTGGATAATGCCCGCTCCGGACATCCCAAAACCTGCAGGGTGAAAATTTATCCTGTGCAAAACATAATGGCAGTTAAAGTGAAACATACATAATCAACACCGCAGCCTGCAAAACATTCATATTCCAAACATCTTTTGCTTCCATTTGTCCGCATATTATGCTTGAGAATATTTTTCGAGGGCGCATATGTATCCCCAGAGCGCAGCAAGCTGCACTATAACTTTTGTATATATACTATCGAAAAAACGGACAAGCTAAATTGTGAAGAAATTTTTAAACTCTATACGAATCATAACGAAATTCTTCTCCCTTTTCATTTTTCCTAATGAGTATGAATATGTACAATTTGACTCACTACACATTTTACCTATCTTATAGAATGAGCTTCCCCATCTTTTACTTCTTCTTTCATATATGACTTAATTTTTGAAGCATCATCCTCTGAATCAATCTGGTATTCTCTTGACCTGACAATGTAACCATCATATTCTTCAATCTCATCATTTTTTATGGAAAGACCTGTTTCACGTTCAACTTGATCTTCTTCATCAGAAGCAACATCCGTTTCATTCATATTAGATAGCGATGTGCTTACCTCTTCCTTGGCACCAGCATTAGAATGTACAGAATACACACTAAAACAGGCAAAGAAAACAACAACTACTACTACGAATACTGCTCCTGCTGCAATTTTAGCATATTTATTCAAAGCAACTCCCTCCTTATTATGATTTTTTAGCACTCGTGCTTATAGAACCAGAAGGAGAACACGTTATTTTGAATGTCCAATGACTCTTATGAGTACCTGAATCAGTGGTCCACTTTAAATCACCCGCCACAACATATTTTGCCTTTTTAGAGCTCTTATTAGAAGATGATGTATAGCTTTCGGATGAATTAACAAATTTCGATGAAAAAGTTGAATATGTATAATATACACAACTCTTATCACTTACATATACATAGGAACCATTGAATTGAAATTCAGCAAATTGAACTACCCGTAACAACATCTTTCCAGAACCTGTAGCAATGTCTGTTGTTTTAGTCTTCCAATCAGTCGTATAAGAAGATTTTGCCATGGTCGAAGCCGCAGAAAATCCTGCGCCCGGCAACCGACCATAAGATATCTCGGTTTCTGTAATCACTAAATCATCTTCATATGTAACTGTCGTAGTTCTGTCAGTCTCAACCAAAGAATTAACTATATCCAGATTCTGTGCCTCAATGCATACAGCTGTCTGATTAGATTCCTCTGGCAAATGTACAGTGGCAGCCGATGCTATATTGCATGGGCATACAAATAGTGAAACGGCAGTCAAAGACGATAAAAATGCTTTGCAAATAAATTTTAATTTCATTACGAACATCTCCTTTGTTTGATTTTTTACATACCGCATATATACCCAAAAACATTAAAGCCCGCCAGATAGTGTTAACTCATCAGAATTGTTTTCTTGAAACATCTGGCATAATTTATCGTCCGTGAGTATAATAGCGCAATGTACTGAATTTTGTCTTACTTGCAATCAGACTGCGTTCTTACCATACATCATTTCTTTTTACATTTACAGCAAGAACGCATTTTCAATGCTTTCTCTGTAAACTATCATCTTGCCAAGATACATTCTCTCACCCCCCTTCAAAATAGTGTACTCTCGGAAAGTCCCAGTCCTTTATTTTACTGGCTTTTTCCATTTCCGAAACTCCACTTTCACCTCTATTTTTCTGTAACATTTACAACTTTTTCTATCAGAAGAAACTTGATTTTTCTTCTGTTTTTTTCTTAAAAATAACTTGATAAATACCTAAAAATGTGCGGTCGTTTTATAAATAATTTTTCACTTTCACATATAAAACAAAGGAGGCACATTTATGTTCAAAACCGAATTATGGCAGATCCACGACGAGTACAGAACCATTGTCAATACTTATGGCTGCAGGCTTTCGCGCAACAACCCCAAATATTCCTTTGACCTTTATGACAGGGAGCGCCAGAAACTCCTGAACCTCAATCTGGATCTCCTTCTGGATTACATCCCCGCCTTTTATCCCGAAACCAGGCGTCCTGCCAAAAGACAGGAACAGCAAAAAGCCGGATAAAACTCTCGGCCCTGATGGTAAGCTGGAAGATGGCGCTGCCCACTGAAATGCGGCCGCATAGATTCCTGTCCCCATGCAGAAAAATGTTCCCCCGAAAACTATGGACACACCGTCTGCATCCATCCGGATGCAAGATACAAAGCCGCCCACCTGTATACTGATTGATCTGCAAACATAATAAAAAAACTAAATTTCAGTCTGTAAAAAAACACATTTTTAACAGGCTCAACTGCCATGCCATTTTTTCTATCCATTGTCCAAAAATAACTCAAAAATAAGCATTTTTTATTCCCTTCTGTCTCACCCAATCATATGGCATAATTTTTTGTTATTTCTTCATCGACTTTCCGAGACTACACATGATATTATTCTTTATCTCTACAGTATGCTGCATGATATAATCCCCCCATCTTAAGTAATTCCTCATGAGTTCCCTGCTCAGCGATTCTTCCTTTATCAATAAATAAAATCTTATCTGCATTTTTTATCGAAGACAGGCGGTGTGTGATTATTATAACTGTGATATTTAATTTAGATATTCTCTCTAGTATTCCCGACTCATTGGCAAAATCTAAAGCACTTGTTGCTTCGTCTAACAGCAATAATGAGGGATGCTTCAATAACTCCCTTGCTATTACAATTCTCTGCCTTTGTCCGCCAGACAGGTTCAGTCCCATTTCTGATATCAAAGTATTTAGTCCCATTGGCATTTCCATAATTTCATCATATACATTAACCAATTTTAAAATCTCCAACAGTTCCTTTTCGGTAATACTATCATTTCCCTGAGTCAGGTTCTCGTGGATAGTTTTATTATATAAGCATGAATCCTGCGGTACAACTCCAATGATTGGAGCAATGCATTCTTTTCTTATATTTGCCATATCCATTCCGTTAATCAATACTTTACCTTCTGAAGCTTTATATAAACCACTGATTATTTTAATCAATGTGCTTTTTCCAGAACCTGACTGACCAACAATTGCAGCCACCTCACCACTATTTACCTTAAAAGTAATATCTCTTAAAATATAATTTGATTGTTCTGTATACTGAAAACTTAAATTTTGAACTGCAATTGTATCAATACATTCAATCATTCTGATACCTGCTTTTGATGCTTCTGTTTCTGGGACAAAAAGTATATCCCCCAAACGTTCTATGTATATATAATTTAACCCAATACTTAGGATAGAATCAAATACCCCATAGACCTGCCCAAAAAAAATCTCGGCCAATGAGAAGAGAGCAATAATTTCCCCCATTGTTATCAAACCATCTTTAGATAAAAGAATGCCCACTGTTAATACAAAGATAGGTGATAATGTCTGAGATATGCTAAGAACTGTACTCCAGATGGCTGACGCCTTCTCACTTTTCCCATACTTATTACTATATTTATCGTATTTTTTCTGCCACTCACATAATACATGATTTTCCCTAGCCCCTGCTTTGATATCAAACATTGAATACAAAACCTCGGTCTGATAACCCTGTACTCTACTGTTTTCTATTACCAGCCTTCTCATATTCCCTGTCACCACTTTTTGGGAAACGGCTGCTAATATAATATTAGGAATCAGGGCAATGTTTAATGCCAGAACCAATACTTTATTTGAAAAAAAGAAGTAAATCCATATAACAATCAAGACACCAATATTTAAGACTAGGGACAAAAAATCTGTCACAAGAACATCTTTAGCATCAGTAATATGATTTAAAGTATAAATGATATCCGCTTTTCTCCGAGTCTCAAAAAAGAAATATGGCAATTTTACCATATGCCCGAAAACTTTTTTATTTATTTTTTTATCTACATCAACTTTTAACTTCGTAATATTAAATTTTAAAAATAAACTAGATATGATATATAACACGGATACCAGAAAAATCACCATTACTAAATTAGAAAGGCTCTTTTTGTTAAATACTCCGTCAACCAGCTTTTGGATACTCATAGGTAAAGCAATCATAACCAGATATTGAAATCCTGATAATATAGTAAATATCAGATATTGTATCTTCTTTTCTTCCAAAAGTGGATACATATCCTTTAACACCCTATACTCTTTCTTTTTTCTCTGAAATTTTTCTCCCGGTTCTGCCAAAATACATATTCCATTAAATATTTCAAGAAATTCTGAATAGGAATATTTAAGATTCCCTATTTCCGGATCAACAACATATACTGCTTTCTGTGTCACTTTTTCTACTATACTATAATGCTTTTCCTCCGTCATAACGATAAAAGGCACTGTTAATTTTTGTAGCACGTTTATATCACTACACCGATAGGCTTGGGTATCCATCTCAAATTTCCCAAGAATTTCTAATAAATTAGCTGCTGATATCCCGTCTCTTCCAACCTGCACTGATTGCCTGATATCATACAAGCTATAATGCGCATTATAATAATTTAAAATCATTGCAATAACACACAGACCGCATTCTGTCTGCTGGATTTGAGCTATATACCTAACTTTCCGCATAGTATGTCCTTTTTATCCCCACAAAGGCGAT
This sequence comes from bacterium D16-36, assembly GCA_003611745.1. Lineage (GTDB taxonomy): Bacteria > Bacillota > Clostridia > Lachnospirales > Lachnospiraceae > Butyribacter. The sequence goes on from RAYF01000016.1 coordinate 29,855, forward strand.
ACGCCAGCCGCAACGCCTGTAATAAACCAAGTGTTACATTTTTAATTAGCAGTTATATGTGGGATGCCCGGCTTTCTATAAGCTGCATATAAAGTTCCTCAAGGCTTCCGTCTACTTCAAATGCATCCTCATGAGGCTTCGTGTCACTAATCACTCTGATGGTTGCTACTCCTTTATGGCGCTGCACCCTGCTGACCTGATACATTTTCTTAATACGGTTAATTTCTTCCATATCCGTAAGATCGCATTGCCATACTTTATTTTCTATATGGGATACAGCCGTTTCCATCTCCTCGTTTAGCAGGACGGTTCCTTTATTTAATATAATCACCTGCTCCGCAAGGTCTTCCACGTCAGATACAATATGAGTGGCAAAAATGATGATCTTATTTTGCGCCAGATCTGCCAGCATATTTTTTAAGTTCATCCTCTCATTTGGATCAAGTCCCACTGTCGGCTCATCCAGTATAAGGATCTCCGGGTCGTTTAACAGTGCCTGCGCAATATTGATGCGCTGTTTCATCCCACCGGAATATTTTTTCAGCTTTTTTTCTCTCTCCTCCCATAATCCGACTAATTTGAGATACCTCTCAATGACTTCATCCGCTTGTTCTACCCCTTTTAACCCCACAATATACCGAAGAAAAGTATATGCATTAAAATCAGGATAGTAACCCGCTTTCTGCGGTACATAACCAATTTTATCCCTGTACTCTTCTCCCATTCCATAAATGTCATCTCCGTTGTAATAGATCCCACCGGAAACAGGTTCCTCCACTGTGCACAGCATTCGGATAGTCGTAGACTTACCTGCCCCGTTCGGTCCCATAAAACCATAAATCCCCGGCTTAAAAACAAGGTTCAGGTTATCTATAACCACCTTCTGCCCATAACACTGTCTGACATTTTTTAATTCCAGCCTCATCCTTAATACCCCATTTTTATAGAATCTTATGATGCAAAATATTTGTAATTCTTAATTAACTTTTGAAAGAAAAAGATTCCTCCCACTAACAATAGAACTGAATATAGAACTTCTATTATATAAATCCAATGTACAGTTACTTCACCTAACTTTAGCGGTATTCGTTCCGCCAGTTTATATGTGTTAATAATATTGTAAGGCGTCAATGAAATAATTTTATTCAATGCTTCCACACCACCAAGATATATTTCTATAACATCGGGCCGCAATAAAAATAATATTCCGAGGCTAACGCACATTGCCGTCACCGGACTATTTGCCAAAAATGAAACTGATAGTGTAATCAAAAGAATCATATTTATTGCTAAAAATGACAAAAACAGAGTATGTAGCCAGAGAACCCCAAAACTCATATCCAATGGGCTGTCACTAAGCCAGAACGCTAGTTGGATACTAGTGTTCCAACCCCTTCCGCCCGTAAAAAGAAGCAGCTTCAAAGACGTTATCAATGCCACCACAAAAAGCATACTGTTCGTTACTAAAAACGCCAGAATCACCTTTGCTTTTGTACACTTTTTTCTTCCGTTCTTTGCGCTTAGCATAATTTCCTGCATCCCATAGGATTTATCATAGGTAAAAATCCCTGAAATTGCAACAGCAACAAATACCGGAATATATTGCATATAGTCAATAAGCCAAGCCAAAGACATTTGCCATTCTCCATAAAATCCAAATATAATGTTAAAACCAATATTCGGCAGGGTATCTGCCAGCATTTTTAAATGTTCACTCTCATAATATAAGTCTTCCATTTCCTTATCAGACAATATTTCTTTATAATCCAATAAGAACTTTTCTGCCGTTTGCTCTGTAAATATCCCGTTATGTTTCTCATATGTATTTATTCTCCCCTGCAACTTATCATAATCTGGTATTTGTCGCGAGATAGCAATTATTTCTGGTACAGCTACTAAAAAAAAAATGCCAATTAACAAAACACAGACAAGTTTTCTTTTAAAAAATTTATACGCTTCTAAATAAATCATTTTTTTACCTTTCACATAAGTTAATTATGTTCTGCTTGTATATGATTTTCATTGTACAAAACATGTACAAGCAGAACCAAGAAAATTATTGATAAAACAATTGATTTGTTATATGTGCAAATGCCCTAATTGTTACTGACCAGCAGTGAAAAATTTATTGCCTAGCCGACTGCCTGGTATTTTACAATCATGCCAGCAGCAATTTGGATTATAAGGTTTTGGCTTATCTGACGATGGGCTTGGACAAGTACAGCCTCCGCCAGTAAAGCCACCATAATAGTCATTCAGTTCTTCCTCTGAAATAGGTGTTAAACCCAGAATTTCTTTTTCCATACTGATGTACCTCCTTTCCTAAAATTAGCAGTATCCTGCATTTTCATCTGCTTTTCCGGAATTACAGATTTTAACTGTATCAATATATGATATAGCACAAAATAATATATATATTATGCTACAAAATGATACCAAAAATAATCACATATCCTCTTCTTACTTTTACTCTGCACAGACTGCACACTGCTTATATGTTTTTAGAAGTGCATGTTCCAGTCTACATGCAGCATATCCCGGTTCATATTTCCCCGATATTGCAAAATTTAATAACTTACATCTGTAACCGTGACAGTAATCTTTCCAGAAGCATGTTTTGCATTGCTCTAATTCTTTATTATTGATATGATTTATCTCTGACAGTTTTTCTTTGTCTATACCATCGATGACATTTCCCATTTTAAATCTTACATCACCAACAACATAGACACACGGATAGATGTCTCCCTGTGTATCAATATTTAGTGTCATCCCGGGACAACAGCTACTTTTCCTTCTATACTTCGCCTTTTCAAGCATTCCGATATGTAAATTTTCTGCTTGATGATTACAGAAGTTTGTCAACTGTAATAATTGTTCTTCTAAAATAGCCATAGTCTCTTCGTTCCATCCAGCGTCATATTGATTAATGATTGGTGATATGAATCTAAAACCCAATTCATGTAAAAATATCACATTATCATATATATTTCCGACTGTCTCATGCGTCACAGTCATCCTTGCAATCGTATCCCTTTTTCTTTCAAGTATCTTAATTACATTCTTAGATGCATCAGCAAATGAGCCTTTGCCATTTTTGTACTTACGGTTAGCATTATGGACTTGGGCAACACCGTCTAAACTTATGGATAAATCATCTATATTTTCTAGAATAAATTCTATATTATCTTCATTTATCAAAGTACCATTTGTAGTCATACTAATTGTTACATTACTATCCCATGACTTTACCTCTTTAACAATATAACATAATATATCATAATTCAGCATAGGTTCACCACCATGCAAAACAATACTTATGTCATTATCAGAATATGTGATACTTCTACTTTTTATATAAGCTAACAGTTGCTTTGCTTTTGCCTTACTCAAATAGAGGTTCCTTTTTTCTTCTTCCTCATAACAATATGTACATTTAAGATTACACGCATAGGTTAACCAGATTGTATACTGCATACTAGCCCTCCTTCCCACCAGTCCAGACTAATTTAGTCCATTTTCTATAATTACTTTCACAAAATGTCTCAAATACCTCATGAATAGCAGACTTTGATAAAACTTCGCTAATACACGACCAACAAAAATCTCTGACATTACAATCCCTGCATTTTGCAAATTTTTCCTGACCAAGCATTTTATCTGTCACTTGCCTATAATATCTATTAGGATTATTCAGCAATTGCTTGACTTCTTTTTCGTCTTGTATATTGCCTAACTTATAATCTTCTTCTGCCATTCCGCCACACGGATACATCCCGCCCTCAGAATCAATAAATAACTGATAGGAACATGCCCCACACGTGGACAGACTGTTATTGCCCTCTGCTTGCTTTATCATTTTTTTTCTGGCAGAAATGAAATATTCTTTTCCTTGTGGAACAATATCTGTTATGTTTTTTAAAACCCTGTCATTAATAAATAAATCACGCATTATAGGTATTGTTCCATGAGCAGAATTTAATTGATGGAATTCGTCAATCCCAGTATTGTCATAAGTTACCATTGACATTGATACCTTTATGCCATTTTTTTTAAGCGTATCCACAGCATCTAACACACGCTGGAATATACCTCCACTCCTGTATCTTGCTGTACCCTCATCATTTATCCCATCTATACTTATAGAAACCTTATCAACATATTTTATAATAGAATCAAGATATTTATTTACTAATGTTCCGTTCGTGTCTAATTCTATCTGTCCTGTATACTGCTTTCTAATGAACTTTAATATATCTTCTATCTGATTATGTAATAACGGTTCCCCGCCTGAAAGCGCTATCTGCAAGGGATTAAGTTCTATTACTTTCCCTAATATATCAAAGGAAATATCTTTTTTACTCATAACCTGCGTTGCACAACAATGCTTACATGACAAATTGCATCTATTCGTAAGCATTACAGTAACGCATTCCAGTCTTTTATTTTCTTTAGCTTTTAAGATGCTATTTTCTTTTAATATCCCGATGAGATTGTCATATTTCGAATCAAATTCTATATTGTTGCCAATATGCCAGCATAGACTATGATAAACAGCTTCAGATATGCAGATTCAAGTTCCCTCTTCCCTATTAATTAATGCAATATGATCATTGTATTTTCTAACTGCAACTGCTTCTTCAAATTCTTTATCCATTATTAACATCCCCATCCCATTTTGTGCTGCTTATAAAACTTATCAAAACCATCTTTTATGCCACCATTACTATGGAAATGGCTTTATTTCCTGTATTCTAAAGACATACGTTACATTCCCAGATAATTAAAAGGCGACCACCCATTTGAATTTAATTAGTATAATGATTTTTCTTTCTAAAATCATTATATCCCTATACTTCATCTATGTCAACAATAATTTTACCATTTAAAATCATTTATTCCGATTAAATCATTTCTGCAGTAGAAATTGACATAAAAGATAAAAACATGTATACTATTCAAAGATAAAAAGAGGATAGGTATTTACATGAAAACAAATAACCACAAGTATTTCTACTTACCACCAAAAGAGGAAGCTGCCATGAAGGTACTATGGGAGACGGAGGATGCTTTGAGCGCCTCTGAGATTGCGGATCGGATTCCGGACCGGAGCTGGCCGGCATCATCTATTCAGGCGATACTGCGCAGCCTGGAAAAGAAGAACGCCATTCGTGTTGATGCTATTACAAAATTAGGTAAATCATACGGCAGGATGTTCCGCCCTGTATTATCTGCCAATGAATATGCGGCAATGCAGTTTGGCAGGTACTATCAGAATGGCAAAGCAGACTGTTTTTCCATGATGTCATCTCTTTTAGGAAATACCTCTGCAGGTAATGAGGAAATTCTTGAGGCATTACAGAACCTTATAAAGGAGTATGAGAACGAAGGGAATTAGGAGCATGGATTTTACTGTTTTTTCATTCGCTATGGCCGTTGTGTGGACTGGAATTTTTGCAAAGCTTATTTCTGTGTTAAGAAAAAGAATGTCGATTTTGCAGTATTTTTCGGTGTATCCCCTGCTTATTTTACTGCTGTTTTGTATCCTGAGAATTATTTTACCTCTGGAACTGCCCTACACCATCGTAATTAAATCAGAAAATATCGTACCGATGGTGCAGGACTTTTTTAGAACGCCATTCATACGATTGGGTAACATCCATATAAGCCTGATGCTTCTTATTAGTATCATATGGATACTGGGAGCCATTGTAATCCTCCTCCGGCGCCTCTGGAACTACTATCATTTCAAAAGATTTTTGAATTTTCTTCCGGCCTCTGAGGACAAACGCCTATATCATTTTGTTAAAAAGGCTGATACTTATGGCAGGCTCCATCATGTCAAAATAATAGTCCGCAGCGAAGTGGAATCCCCCGCAATTGTAGGATGCATCCACCCTGTAGTTCTTCTTCCTAAGATTGCCTTTGAAGACGATGAGCTGCTTGGCATTTTTGTTCATGAAATTTCACATTATACATATAAGCATCATTTTATTAAATTGATTGCAGAATTTATCAGTATATGCTTTTGGTGGAATCCACTGTTCCGGACTTTGTCGGCTGAGACGGCACATACATTGGAAATGCATTCGGATAAGGCTGTATGCTCCAGACTAAACGCTGTCCAGCAGAAAAAATATATTGATGGAATTGTAAAGGTCATCAGCAATAAAAAATATAACAACATTGCCCCATCCTTTTCCAACAGCCTTGTGGAGGAAATGGACACAGAAAAGTTGCAACAGCGCTTCCATATGATTCTTGGGAACTATTACCAGAATAAGAGAAAGGCCCATTTTGTTATACTGCCTTTTATTTTATCTATTTTTCTGTTATCCTATGCAGTTGTAATTCAACCATATAGTGAACCGGAAGCATCCGATTATGAGGAGGGTATGGAAATTCCAGATGAAGACTGCGGTCTTTATTTTGTGAAAACAAAGGATGGGTATGACTTATATCTATATCCTGAAAAGTTTATAGATCATATGGATGAAATTCAAGACACTTTACAAAAATTAAGGGTATATAGTAGTACAGAGGAGGCGAATAAAAAATGAAGAAAAAAATATTCCTAGTTATGCTGTCATCACTTTTATTATCTGTTTCACCAACCAATCTGTGGATAAATAGTAATTCTGCCATAGCTACTACTGCATGAGAAAAAATGGAAAAGTCTGGAAAAGACTATGGTCATATACATATAAAAGATGGGAAGAGCCTCACTGGACTCTCGTAAATTGAAAGTTTATTCCCGCGAAGCGACGAACCAAACGGACATGCTCGCAGAAATGCTAAGCATGTCCGTTTGGTTTGTTGCGTATGCTGCTTTCTCCTAAAGTTCTACTATCACTTCATTCTCAGCTTTCAGTAAATCCGCCCTTACGTAATTTTCCGGCAGAACCTCCCCGTTCAACGTTGTTTTCACCACACCAGACTCTTTGCCGTTTGGATTTTTAACTGTAATATGGAGCCTGCTGCCGCGGAATTCTTTTTCCATGGTAAATTCTTTCCATCCAGAACAGATAGCGGGATCAATACGGAGGCCGTTAAAGTCCGGGCGCAGCCCCAGTATTCCCTCCACGCAGCCAACCATAACAGTGGATGCCGTCCCGGTCAGCCAGTGCACATGGGAACGCCCTTCAAACGGGGATTCTGCACTTTCTGTAAACTGCCCATGGCAGTACGGCTCCAGTCTGCGGATTTCTGCCCTGTCATTCATGGATGCAGGCGAAGATTCCGTAAAATACTCAAAGGCACGGTTGCCATGCCCCATAAGGGCTTCCGCCAGAATAATCCATCCCTGCGGCTGCGAGAAGATTCCTCCGTTTTCTTTTGTGGATTTGTTGAAAAGCAGCATCAGTGCACCGTCAAATGCATGGTCTTTGTAGGAAGGCGCCATAACCCGCACGCCATACTGTGTGTTTAGTTCCCTATGGACGGACTCCAGGGCAAGCTCTGCCTGCTCTTCGGATGCAAGACCGGAAATGACAGCCCATGACTGCGGGTTCAGCCACATATTTGCTTCCGGATCTTTTTTTGATCCGATAACCTGTCCGTCTTCTTTGTATCCGCGGACAAAACGGTCATCCTCCCAGCATGTATCTTGGATTATGCCCCCTAATTTCTTCTGATTCTCTTCCAGATATTGTATATATTCTACATCATTTTTATATTGTGCAAAACTGTGGAGCACTGTAAAGGCATAATAGAGCTGCATTGCGACAAAGCTTGACTCCCCCTGTTTGCCCAGCCTTAAGCAGTCGTTCCAGTCGGCGTGGAGCCCGGCAGGCATCCCATGGCTGCCAAGGCGGTTCATGGAAAAATCAATTGCCCTCTTTAGATGTCCATAAACTGTGTCCTCACCGCCATTTGCATAGAGGATTACTTCATCCAGAAAACCTAAATTGCCGGATTCCGCAATATATTTATAAATCGTTGGGAACAGCCACAATGCATCATCCGCGCGGTACGCAGGGTGCCCGGTTGCTTTTACATAGGAAGCATCATCCGGCGTATCCTCATGCCCGGCATTGTGGGTAAATTTTACCAGAGGAAGCCCGCCGCCGTTATCTACCTGCGCTGACAGCATAAAGCGGATCTTTTCCAATGCCATTTCCGGGTTCAGATGGATAATCCCCTGAATATCCTGAACAGTGTCGCGGTAGCCGTAGCCATTGCGAAGCCCGCAGTAGATAAAGGATGCCGCCCTTGACCAGATAAATGTCATAAAACACTGGTATGCATTCCATGTATTTACCATGCTGTTAAAACTCTCAGATGGGGTTTTTACCTGCAGATGGGAAAGCTGCCCATGCCAGTATTTTATCAATGCATCAATTTCCCTGTCTGCTGTTTCTGCATTTTCATAATTCTTAATGACAGCATCTGCCTCTTCTTCTTTTTTCATGCCCAGAAGGAAGGTAATTGTCCTGCTCTCAGATGGCTCTAATGTTATCGTAGTCTGCAGGGCACCGCATGCATTCGTATTATAATTCAATGTGTTATCACATTTCCCCTTTTCTACTGCTATAGGATTATTATACCCATGGTATGGACCAAGAAAGCTGTCCCTGTCGCCATTGTAACTCTCTGCCACAGCTCCTGCCAGACCAAAAAAGCGTGTTGTATTTTCATTTTTGTCTACATCTTCTTTGATATTTTCATTAATTGTCTGCAGAATTTTATTTCCTTTAAAATATGTTCTGGAAATAAACTGCGTGTACTGCAGGTTGACCTGATCCTGCTCATAATTATTGTGGTTTGTAAATTCGCAGTAACCTGTCAGGGACAATTCCCTTTTCCTGCCCGACAGGTTTTCTATTTTTACATTCCAGACTTCATATGTCTTTCCAAGCGGCACATAGTAGCGTACTTCGGATTTTATCCCTTCATATTGTGCTGTCATTTTAGTATATCCGGTGCCATGGCGGCATTCATTTTTGTATACAGAAATATCTTTTCCAACAGGCTGCCATGATGCCGACCAGTAATCTTTCGTCTCCATATCTGTCAGATAGATATAGCGTCCCGGCTGGTCAAACTGGTTGAAGACATAGCGGATGATTCTTCCGTTTGCACCGCTTTTCTCAAAGCTGTAACCACCCGCGTTGTTTGAAATTACTGCCCCGTATTCCGGCGAACCTAAGTAGTTGACCCATGGTGCAGGGGTGTCTGGGCGTGTGATCACATATTCTTTTTTTTCTTCATCAAAATATCCATACTGCATAATTTTCCTCCACTCTGGGAAGCCCATATACTTCCCCATTCATTATATCGTCTGCTGTTTTCTGGTTTCTATTCTTTATGTCTTTATATTATACTTTTTCTTCCTTTTATATATCAGATTTATTGGCTTTATATCAAAATTTTGATATAATGAAGTTGTATATTTTGAACCTATGATAATCACGGGTTATCCCTGTTCACAATTTTAATTGGCTATTGTTACGGGTTGGCGAAACGGACGTGCTTTGGATTTCTCCACACGCTCTTTGCGTGGGACGCTTGCGCTCATGCTCAGACGCAACGGTACATAGGTTTGCTTGGGCGCGGTAGCGCTTTCAGCGCCTCATGAATATCAAAAAGAATGCTTACAAGCAAGCTTGACGCATTTTTTCCGATTTTCATGGGGTACTTCGTACCTCTGCCGCTGCCCAGAAAACGCAAACCAAGTACCGGCGTCTTCGAATGCCCCTGCAAAGATGTGTGTTCGAAATCTTTAGCACTGGCTGTGGCAAGTGGAAGGACACGCATTTAAGTTGTAGACTGTGGAAAGTTGCAGGTATAAGATATAAGATATAAGCTATAACTTATAAATATAACATTTAAAAACTAAGTTTGCATTTATAAAGGTTTGAGTTCTTCAAACTCTCCCACCCTGCAAGTTTCCCACAGCCTTCCGTCCAACATGGGTTTCAACAACTAAAATGTAATATTGTCCCCGGTATCGTAAATTTGGCGCACTCTTTCAGCAGCCATTATCTGGATATGTAAGATTGCCCTTAACATTTCAATGATGCCGCTGTCAAGAGCTCGTTGGTGCTTGGAATGTGTTTTTTACATTCCTATGCACCATTACGTAGCTCTTCAAGCGGAAGCGTGCGGCGAATGAAATGTTAAGGGTAATCTTACATCCCTGATAACCTTGGGAGTGCACTAAACAAGACACCGGGGATAATATTGCATCACACAATTATGGGGAAAGGGGCAGTTTATGGGTTTAGAGAAGCAGTTAAGTTACCGCATGTTTGAGCAGAGGGAACATGGAAGCAGCCACGTAGGGTTTGAGGAGGAATATGCCCTCTACCATGCAGTGGCTTCTGGTGATATTGAGACGGCAATGGAATATGCAAGGGAGTACAAGAAGGCGGATGCCGCGAGCAATGCCAACAACGGCATCCTTTCTAAAAATCCACTGCAGAATACGAAATATCATTTTGTTATATTTGCAGCCCTGATTACGCGCCTATGTGTGGAAAATGGGCTTGAACGTGAGAAGGCATATACATTAAGCGATTTATATATTAATAAAATGGATGCCTGCACCAGCACCAGTGCCATTTTAAATATACAGGGGGATATGCTGCTTGACTTTACCACACAGATGTCCCGTCTGGAAAAGGAAAATATTTATTCTATTCAGGTTGAAAGGGCTATTGATTATATCTATAAAAACATCCAGAAAAAATTATTCGCCTCTGAAATTGCAAAAGCCCTGAACCTCAATGCCAGCTATCTGTCCAAACTGTTCAAAAAAGAAACCGGGCAGTGCATCAACCATTTTGTCCGGCAGAAAAAAATCAAGGCTGCCTCAAATATGCTGAAATTTTCTGATTATTCTTATTCCGAAATTGCAGAGTATTTCTGCTTTACATCACAGAGCTACTTTATCCAGTGCTTTAAGCAGGAAATGGGCTGCACCCCGAAAGAATACAAAGAGAAATATTACCATATAGGGATGAAACTTTAGTCCTCTATATAGCAGCTTATGAAAACCTCTTTTCCATTGGTATCAATCCGTACCGCCCCGCTTTCATCTGTCCTGAAAATACGGCTTCCTGCAGTTTTTAGGCGTTCCAAAAGTTCCTGATGCGGATGCCCGTACCGATTTTTCCTGCCACAGGAAATCAGGGCTGCACTTGGCTGGACAGAGGACAGAAAGGCATCTCCTGTAGAATTTTTAGAGCCGTGGTGTGCCGTCTTTAGCATAGTGTACCTTATATTCCCCCGCTCCCGCAGCCTTTTTAACACTGCCTCTTCCCCCTCCTTTTCCAAGTCCCCAGTCAAAAGCATATGGAAAGAACCATAGTTTAGGCTCAATGTAACGGAACAGGCATTTGGGGAATCATTTTTAAATTCCCTGTCCGGGTGCAGGCAGAGCAGTTCGGCATCCCCAATCCGGATGCTGTCCCCGGTATTAAAGAAACGGACAGGCACTCCGGCTTTTCTTGCAGTTTCTTTTATCTTCCGATAACTTTCATCCTGGCTCTCCTGCGGCAGGTACGGCATCAGATAGCAGCCTATTTCAATGCCTGACTGCGGGTTCTCTAACAATTCCCTCTGGCCGGAAATATGGTCTTCATCCGAATGGCTCATAATCATATAGTCAATCCGCCGGATTCCATAATATTTCAAGTACGGCATAATTCGGTAGGTGCCTGCCCTTGATACATCGCTGCTTCCGCCGTCAATTAATACCGTGGCGCCGTTTTCTTCCTGCAGGAACAGGCCGTCTCCCTGCCCCACATCCAACATGGTAAGCCGCAAGCCGGATACAGGTCTCCGCTGCAAAAGAATAGCCACAGAGAGGAGCATGCACAAAAGCACCAGCAGGGGGCGCAGCCTGCCGCGGCATATTTCCCACTTCCCCTTAGAACCTGCCGTCCATAGAGAAACAGCTAAAAGCAGGTAATAGATAACAATCTGCCCCGGGGAAGGACGGCCGAATATCTGTATGGGTTCTGGAAGTTTTAGGAAGAGACGGCACAAGGCTTCATAGAAGCGGAGAATCTGTGTGGCACTATACAGCAGCGGGCTGGACAGAGCAGGCACAAAAAGCCCTAAAATCCCGCCAGACAGCGAGAGCGCCAAAATAACAGAGACAAGCGGCAGGACAAGGAGATTTAGAAAAATCCCATATGTGGGGATTTCATAAAAAAAGTACAGCAAAACCGGAAGGGAGGTTATCTGGATAGAGAGGCTGGCAAGCAGGGAAGATACCAATTTTTCCCGTAATAGAAACAAAAATTTCATGACAGGCCCCTGCCCTACCCTCTGCCCCCCTGCCGCTTGGCCAGACAAACGCCCGGACAGGATAGCGTTTAGCACCGGATAGGTTAAAAGGACACCAAGGACAGCGCTGTAGGATAAGAGAAAGCTGCAGGAAAAGAGTGCATATGGTTTTTGAAGAAGAATACAGACCGCACTGGCCGCAGCTGCAGTTAGCGGTTCATAGCTCCGACCGATTTCTTTGGCAAAAAGCGCCAGAAGCATCATAATAACCGCACGGCTGGTGGAAATGCCAAATCCAGTCATTGCAGCATATGCCGCCAGTACAAAGAAGGTAACCAGAAATGGAATGGGCCTTGGGAGGGGAAGGATAGAAAGTATCTTGAAACATAATGTACAGAATATTGTAATATGTAAGCCGCTGATTGCCAGAATATGTCCAATCCCATTGACTTGATACAGGGATTTCATGTCAGCATCCAGAAGCGTTTTGTCGCCAAGAAGCATTGCCGATGTCACCCCGGCTTCCTTTTGGGGCATACCGTCCTCATACACCTGCCGGATCCTGTCCTTCAGATGATACAAGGATTGTTTTACGACACTGGTTCTTTCATTTATAACAGATAAATCTGACGCAGCCATCTGGTAAAATATGTTTTTTTCTTTAAAGAAAGCTTTTTCGTCAAATTGGCCGGGATTCGTCGGTGATGCAAAAGAACAGACCGTCCCGGACGCCCGGAGCAGGTTTCCGCAAACAGGAATATCCGCCGGGCTGCCCCTGCCGGCTGATGCAGAAGGTAATCCGGCTGGCGTATTTTTGTCTTTGAAGGAATCCTCAGGATTATTTTTAACAATAACAAGAAAATCAGAAAAATAGAATTGCCTGTCCCCTTCCTTTATAAGCCGGACGGAAACATCTTTTAGATAAAAATAAGAAGAATTTGCTTTCGGTTCAGTGTGGTCCAGCGTCCCTGTCAGTACAGCATCTGCGGAATGCCCCAGAAAAGGGTCCATACAATAATAACGGCTGTCCATCTCCCTGCCGTAAAACAACCGCAGAAATAAAAATGCCAGACACAGGACACTAAACACCCACAAAAATGGACGTTTGATAGAAGTTACCTCCCTTCCACTGTTATATTACTTCGGCGTTTAATTTACTAAGCTGAGGTTATTTTCAAAAGGCTCGCCGAAATTTACCGTATCATCAAAGAGCAGCACCTGCTCCCCGTTAATGCTGAATTGGACTTTATTAATATTTGGCAGCTCGACCAGCGTATTGACTACAGAGTAGATTGCCACATCATCCGAAATATTGGAGCGCTTTAACAAGAACTCTGCAGACAAATCCAGATAACAGGTGTTCTCCTTTACAGAAATCTTGTTAATCTTCGTCCCCTCCGGTATTGTTTTTAGCAGGATATCCTTGTCAGTGCCCTGTATATTATCCGGCCCCTTTATCAACTGCTCCATTGCCAGCTGCTCCAGCGGAATTGTCGCATCATAAGTGACTTTGACAGGAACCGCTAGCAGCCCGGTCCCCTGGCTGTTCGAATAATACATATTCAGGGTTGCAGTCTGCATATAAGCATCGTCCCCGGTATTATCAATAAATGTGTCTGACGCCATAAAACCGATTGCATTCATATTGGAATCAGTGAGCGGCTGGCCGGATACATAAAACTGTATATTCTTTATCTCCGGTATCTGGCACAAAGTTTTTACAATGGCAGCACGCCGAAGGATCTCCGACACGCCAGACAGGCTGCCGTACGATGCCGTCCAGTACAGGCTTAGGTCGCCGGCAGCAGTCAGGATATATTCATCCAGAATAACATTATCAGGAATTGCTTTTTTTAGCGAAATATCCTTCGGCTCCTGCTCCATGCGCTTCATCAGCTCACGTATCAGCGGTTCCGTCTCTGTGGCAGACGGCGTGTACTCCTCCGAAGCCACCCTTGTCTCATTGGTATCAAGGCAATAAATGTAGTAACCATTATATTGGGAGTGCCCCCTGCGGCTGCAGCCTGCCAGAAAAAGCCCTAGGCAGCAAAGAAAACAGGGCAGAACAAACCGATACAAAGCGGACAGGGAACGCAGAGCATTCCTGCAGCAAAAATGCTTTAGCATTTTCGGCAGGGCACAGGCAAAATCTGTGCCCTCTTTTAATTTCCGTTGTTTCATAGCAATCCTCCATGCCTTATTATTCCTTCATTATTCCGGCGCTACATAATTTAACGGGATTCTCACGGTAAATGTAGTCCCCTCTTTCTCTTTGCTGTAAAGCTTAATGGAACCGCGGTGCAGCAATACGACATTTCTTGTCAATGCCAGACCGAGGCCGGTACCTCCGGTTTCTCTAGAGCGGGCCTTGTCTACCCGATAAAAGCGCTCAAACACTTTATCCTGAAACTCGTCCGGAATCCCGACACCAGAGTCCTCTATCTTAACATAAAAGAATTTATGGTCGGCATTTAGCGTAACACGGACCCAGCCGTCGTCGTAATTATATTTTACTGCATTTTCAATCAGATTATTTAATGCAATAGACATCTTAACTTCATCGATGTCCGCCATTACCGGACGGTAACTCTCATAGATCACCTCAATATTACGTGTCGCGGCAATCGGCCGGAGGCGTTTCAAAAGCTTTTCCAGCAAATCATTGACATTGATATTGCTGATTACCATATTTGCTGTATTTTTTTCCGTTTTAACCATTGAGAGCAGATCATTGATAATTTTAGTCATACGCTCAATCTCATCCGTTATGTCCACCAGAAATTCGCGGTACAGCTCCTCCGGCATCCCCTCCTGTGAAAGAAGGGAATCTGACAATACTTTCATTGACGCCAATGGCGTTTTTAACTCATGCGACACATTTGAGACAAATTCCTGCCTCGCCGTATCCTGCTCCCTGATATAGCCTGTCATTTTATTGAAAGAATCAGAGACTGTCACCAGTTCAGAGTATGTACTAAGAGCCAGTGATACATCTGTATCACCCCTCGTAATCTCGTCAATGGATTCCGTCACTTTCAAGAGGGGCTTAGACAAAATGGATGAATACGTCAGGGAGAAAATCAGAATACAGATTGCAATAGCCACCAAAAGAAGGATTGCCCGGTAATTGACAGACTCTTCCACCAAATTCAGGTTTTTTGTCGAAAAGCTCACCAGAATAACGCCCTGGATACGTTCGGAAGCAGGCTCCACGATAGGAAGGGTAAGCTGGATATAATCTCCGATCTCATTGACATATTTCGCCCCGGATTGCTGAAAACACTGCACAATTTCCTTGGAGATAGCAATCTTCCCCTCCTCTAAGCCATAGGTATCTTTGATAACTGTCAGATTCTGGTTAACAATCATGACACGCCCCTGATAGACGTTCGCTACCTCCTCTGTCTCGCGCTCCACATCTTCTGAAACCTGCCCGGAAAGCGAACCGGAGGAGAGGACCAGATTCGAAATCACATTGCCATAAGACTGGAGTTCGTCTGTTTTCTGGGAAATAATCTGTGCATTGTACGCCTTTAACAAAATATTTGATATAAGAATAACCGGCAGAATCCCCACAAGAAACATAACCGAAAACACCTGCACGCGCAGTGAACGCAGCCTGTACCATACACTTTTCCATTTTTCCTTCAAAACTGTTCCTCCAAAGCGGTTCTCCTATCGGCTGGCCGGGAACCGGAATTTCTTTCTGGGGCTGCCGCTGCATGGCCCGCTATTTCTGGAAATAATAGCCGACCCCCCATTTTGTGTGGATATACTTCGGCTCACTCGGCGCCTTTTCAATCTTCTCCCGTAAGCGGCGGATATGTACATCAACCGTCCGCACATCCCCCGGATAATCATACCCCCATACGGTATTTAGAAGTTCTTCCCTGCTGTAAACTTTATTTGGGTGCATCATGAGAAGCTCCAGAAGGTCAAATTCCTTTGCAGTCAGGTTGACTTCCTTCTCATTAATATACCCGCGGCGGCTGTCTAAATTAATTCTAAGCTCCTCAAAAGATAATTCCTTTTTCTCAGGTGCCTTTGGTGTCTTCGGCTCGCTCCGGCGCATGATTGCCTTGATGCGTGCCTTTACCTCAAGAATGTTAAATGGTTTGGTGATGTAATCATCTGCCCCGTATTCAAGGCCGAGAATCTTATCCATATCATCGCCCTTTGCAGTCAGCATGATAATAGGGACATCGGAGTATTCCCTGATTTGCTGGCAGACTTCAAAACCGGTAAATTTCGGCAGCATCACATCCAGCAAAATTACATCATAATGGTTCTGTGATGCCAGATCAAGCGCTTCCTGCCCGTCATAGGCACAATCCACCGTCATATCATCCTGCTCCAGACTGAAACGGATTCCCTTAACAATTAACTTTTCATCATCCACTACCAATACTTTCCTGGCCATTCCGTTTTTACCCCCTAAAATTTTCATACAAATTGTTCAAGATAGAATGATTTTTGTTTCATTATAGATAGAAATGATTCTTATGCAGCCCCTCATGGCAGGGGCAGAAAACATCCTTCCCTGCCGTCTACAAAGAAATCAAATCCTTAATCTTATTATAAACACCCTCTTTGATGCCGGAAATATTCATCAGGTCTTCCTTTTTAGAAAAATTTCCCTGTTCCGTCCGGTAATCAATAATCAGAGAAGCCTTTGCCTGCCCTATCCCCGGCAGGGACATCAGCTCTTCGGCGGATGCTTTATTAATATTAATTAAATTCGCACTCTGTTCTTTTGTATCTGGAGTGCTGTTTTCTTTTCCAGAATCTTTTTTGTTCCCCGCAGTCTGTTTCTTCGTCAATACGCAAATCTGTTCCCCGTCAGCAAGAATGCGGGCAAGATTGACAGCCTCCCTATCGGCATTCTTTTTAAAACCGCCGGCTGCCTCAATGGCATCACTGACACGGGCTGTACCATGATAACGGTACAGCCCGGGGTGCTTTACGGCACCGGAAATATAGACAGCACATTCTACGGCTGTCTCCTCGTCTTTCTGCCCTGCGGAATCCTGCGCTGTGTTTGTGCCGGATTCTAATAAAGCTTCCTGCCCTCCGGCGGAAACAAATTCATCTGTAAAACTGCCCGCATGTCGCTGCTGCCTTACAAAGAGAAATCCTGCTGCAATTACAAGAACGATACAGATTCCTATGATAATCCGTGTATCTTTTTTCATATAGAGTCCTCCATTGCCGCATTCTGCGGCTCAATCACAATGGAAAAACAACATGAACCAAAAAGGGCACAGACTTCGCTTGTGCCCTTGCAGGAACGCTCGGCGTTCCTTAGCCACCACACAGCGAGCAGTTTCCTATAAAGTACAAAAGCGATACACGGCTGCATACTCCAAACAATATTTTATCTAATTTAGAGGATAATTACAAGAGATACTTTGCACAAAATATCTTAAATCTTTCTTAATGGTTACTGTTCACTCCGTGCCCAGTAACAACAGCGCTTACAGCGCTGAGTACACACATTTTGCAAGTTACCGTTAGTACAGCGGGCATATTCTTATTAAATGCTAACTAAATAATTCCTTCCACTTAAATATAACGATGCCCGCGATAAAAACCGCCACCCCGACAAGCTTTTGCCAGTCAAAGCCCGCCTTCTGCGAGCCAAACCAGCCGAAAAGCTCCACTAGGTAGGCGGCGATAATCTGCGCCGCAATAATAAAAAGCACCGCTTTTGCAGGCCCGAGCTGCTCCATTCCCACAATAACCGTATACGTGATAAAGGCCCCCATCACGCCGCCAAGAAGCATATACCACGGTTTGACATGGAGGATGCCGGAAAAGTTCCCCTCCCTTCCGGTTACGAGCCATGCCGCCAGACAGACAAGGAGTGCCGTCAGCTGTACAAAGGATGCGGAAACCCAGACGCTGGTCTGTTTCGTCACCTGTGTATTAAATACACCCTGCAGTGCCATTAAAACTCCGGATATAACTGATATCACCATTCCCCACATAAAAAAACTCCTTTTTTGCCAGATTGACGCAAAAGGAGTTTTGCAAAGGGAACCCCCACGGAAATCAATTTTCAGTATATATTCTTTACTGCCCCTATTAATTTGATGCCATTTACAGACGCTTGTTTTCTAAACGATAACTCCCTGTCATCCGTCATTTTTTGTTTGTGCCTGCGTCCGGTTATGCTTCTGTTTTTGCCCTCGCAGGCAAGCAAAACGCCTAAAAATGAGGACAGGATATGCCTTGCAACATTTCGCCTTTCCGAGGAACTATCTGTCTTGCGGCTTTGATGCTTGGTTTATGCGCCTTTCCACGAACTCACACCATGCGGCGGATTTCATGGTTTTCCGCAGAGGCACTCTCGAATCGCCGGTACTTGCAGGGCGTATTTTGCCCTGCTAGGTACCGCTGCGTTATGAGAGGTAGTGGGAACGTGCCTCCTAGGAAAGCCTGAAACCGCGCATGCTGCTCAGGCAGCGCTGCAAGGCGCATATCCATCAAAGCCCTGCAAGACAGAGTTCCTCTGGAAAGCCGTTGTTGTCTGACGGCATATCTTGCCCTTCTTTTTTAGGCGTATCATACTCTGTGAGGGCAAAAACAGAAACACAGCCGGATGCAGGCACATTGGAAAATGACGGATAACAGGGAGTTATCGCTACATTAAACATCGTCTGTAAATGGTAACATATTGATTTAGGGCAGTAATGAATATATATACTGAAAATTGATTTCCGTGGGGAGACCCTGCCTCCAATTGCATCTAAAAGTATTATGCATGTTTTTTCGGAAATTATGCGGAGAAAAAAATGAACAGAAGCCCCCTCCGGCACATTTTTCAAACACACTCCATTGTATGGCAGCAAGCAGTGTCAGATATCCCCAAACACTTCATCCAGAACAGCAATCCCTGCGTCCATCTGCTCTTTTTTCATAACCAGAGGCGGTGCAAGGCGCACGACATCGGCCCCTGCTGTCAGGAGGACAAGCCCCTTTTCCATGGCTCTTTTTACAATCTCTGCATTGCCGCAGGTAACTTCAAGGCCGAGAAGAAGCCCTTTTCCGCGGACATCTGTGATCAGGGACGGATATTTCTGTGCCAGCCCCTGCAGCTTCCCGTACAGGTATGGCGCAGTCTCAGCTACATGATCCAGAATATGTTCTTTTTCAAATATCTCAAAGACCTTGCATACCGCCTGTGCGGCAAGCGGGTTGCCGCCGTAGGTCGTCCCGTGGTCTCCCGGGTACATGGCGGAGGCAAATTTTTCTACCGCGGCAAATGCGCCGACCGGGACACCGCAGCCAAGGGCTTTTGCGGATGTGAGGATGTCCGGTTTGATGCCGTAGTACTCAAAGGCAAAAAGCTTCCCGGTACGTCCCATGCCGCACTGGATTTCATCCAGAATCATGGCAATATCATTTTTGTCGCAAAGCATGCGGATTCCTTTGATAAACTCCTCAGAGGCCGGATAGATGCCGCCCTCGCCCTGAACAGTTTCCAATAGAATGGCGCAGGTATCTTTTGTAATTAATTTCTCAACGCTCTCCAGATTATTGTATTCCGCAAAAGACACTCCGCCAATCAGCGGCTCAAACGGCTCACGGTAATGCTTTGTCCCTGTCACGGAAACAGCCCCCATGGTGCGCCCATGGAAGGAATGCTCCATGGCAATAATCCCGCCCTTGCTTCCTTTGTCTTTCAAATAGGCGTATTTGCGGGCAAGCTTTAGAGCCCCCTCGATTGCCTCCGCCCCGCTGTTTGTAAAAAATACCCTGTCCATGCCGGAGCCGGCAGCAAGCAGCCCAGAGGCCCTTACCACAGGCTCCGTATAGTACAGATTAGAGACATGGATCAGCTGGTCTATCTGATCCTTCAGGCCCTGTTTAAATTCATCATTGCTATAGCCGAGGGCAGATACGGCAATGCCGGCTCCCATGTCAAGATATTTTTTCCCTGTATTGTCATATAAATATACATCCTCCCCTTTTACAAACGTAATGGAACGGTTGTATGTATGGATTAAATGTAAGTCCAAATCATTCATAGCAGTCCCTCCTATTCTCTCTTCTCGTTTGAGTACGGCTCACTGTCGTCCCCGATAATCGCAGTCCCGATACCCCTCTTGGTAAAGAATTCCAGAAGCAGGCAGTGCTCCCTCCTCCCATCAAGGATATGGACCCTGTTAACGCCGCTGTTCACAGCGTTGATGCAGTTATTCACTTTCGGCAGCATGCCGCCGCTTATCACGCCGCTCTCAATCAGTTTATTCGCCTCTATCAGATTCAGCACCGGCACTAAGGATGACGGATCCTCCGGGTTCATGCACACACCCTCCACATCAGTGAGGAATGCAAGTTTTTCTGCCCGGATTGCACCTGCTACTGCACATGCGGCATCGTCAGCATTGATATTGTAAGTCTCGCCCTTCGCATCCATGCCGATTGGTGCGATAATCGGAATAAAGTCATTTTCCAGTAAGGTATCCAGAATTTCCGTATTGACATGGGCAATATCACCAACGTATCCGATATCCTTTCCGTTCGGCATCTTTTTTTCTACCTGAAGCATGCCGCCGTCCTTGCCGCAGATGCCGATTGCCTTGACGCCGAGGTGTTCCACCATCTGTACCAAATATTTGTTGACACGGTTTAATACCATCTCGGCAATCTCCATCGTGTCTTTGTCTGTCACACGGAACCCCTCCTCAAAATGGGTTTCCATCCCGACCCTGCTAATCCACTGGCTGATTTCCTTTCCACCCCCATGTACGATAATCGGCTGCATCCCTACTAATTTCAAAAGCGCAACATCTTTGATAACGCTTTCCTCCAGCTTTTTATCTGACATCGCGCTGCCACCATATTTTACCACAACGCGTTTATTGTTAAAATCACGGATATAGGGAAGCGCCTCAATCAGGGTCTCCGCCTTTACCGTAATCTGATCCATATATTTTTCCTTTTCTTCTGCACTCATTGCCGTCCTAACCTCCGTTCCGCTGCCCTGCAGCGATATTTCAATTTCTATACCTTTGCTATTATACGGCGATATTTATATTTATGCAAGAACTTTTTGCTTTTTGTTTAAACTTTATAAAGAAACTGTTGCATAAATATTCATTTTGATGTATATTTATAAATATTAATTTCGGTATAACAGATTTGAAAAAAAGGATTGCACGAAACGGAATTTCTGATTATACTAAGAAGCGGATGGTTTTCCATCCAGAGGACATGCCGCTTTTGTTGCGGAACCGATACTGTGGTAAGGAGCGAAAATTACATATTAATTTAGGAGGTTTTTTCAATGAAGGAAAAAGTAATACTCGCCTATTCCGGCGGACTTGACACGACAGCCATTATTCCATGGCTGAAAGAGAATTTTGACTATGAAGTAATCTGTGTTTGTATTGATGTAGGCCAGGAAAGTGAATTAGACGGATTGGAGGAAAGGGCAAAATTCTGCGGCGCCTCAAAGTTATATATCGAGGATGTTACTGACGAATTCTGTGATGAATATATCGTTCCTTGTGTACAGGCAAATGCAATTTATGAGAATAAATATCTTCTAGGCACTTCCATGGCACGCCCGCTGATTGCAAAGAGGCTTGTGGAAATCGCACGCAAGGAGGGCGCTACTGCCATCTGCCATGGCGCAACCGGTAAGGGAAATGATCAGGTCCGTTTTGAACTTGGCATCAAGGCACTTGCCCCTGACATTAAAATCATTGCGGCATGGAGGAACGAGCACTGGACGCTGGATTCCCGTGAATCTGAAATCGAATACTGCAGGCAGCATGGGATCGACCTTCCATTCTCTGCCGATAACAGCTACAGCCGCGACAGGAACCTGTGGCATATCAGCCATGAAGGCCTGGAGTTAGAAGACCCTGCGAATGCGCCGGACTACGACCATCTTCTTGTACTTGGCACTACCCCTGAAAAGGCCCCGGAGGAAGGGGAAATTGTTACTATGACATTTGAGCAGGGTGTCCCTAAGTCTGTCAATGGCGAGGAGATGAAGGTCTCTGATATCATCCGCACATTAAATAAACTGGGCGGCAAACATGGAATCGGCATTGTTGATATTGTGGAAAACCGTGTTGTCGGCATGAAATCCCGCGGTGTCTATGAAACCCCTGGCGGAACGATCCTTATGGAAGCGCATCAGCAGTTGGAGGAGTTAATACTTGACCGCGACACCTATACCGCAAAGAAAGATATGGGAAATAAATTTGCTGACATTGTATATGAAGGGAAATGGTTTACCCCTCTCCGCGAAGCAGAGCAGGCGTTTATCGAGTCAACGCAGAAATATGTAACCGGTGAAGTGAAATTTAAGCTGTACAAGGGCAATATCATTAAAATGGGTACTACTTCCCCATATTCTATCTACAGCGAATCAATTGCTTCCTTTACGACAGGCGACCTCTACGACCACAAGGACGCAGAAGGGTTCATTAACCTGTTCGGGCTCTCTTCTAAGGTACGTGCAATGAAGCAGGGGGCTTTTACAAAACTAAACGAAGAATAAAGGGCACAGACTTCGCTTGTGTTCTGGAAAAATAGCCAGCCGCACTGTTTCTTCTAGGTGTGGCTGGCTATTGATTCCTATTTCGGCAATCATCAGATTCTTTAAATCTTATAAAATCTTAGGCTGGTGAATCACGATATGTATGTTTTTACCTTTCATTTTTTCTTCATATGCTTTTTTCAGATTCCAGAAGATTTTCTAAAAAGAGATAAAAATTCTCCAACACCTCATAAATAAGCGATTTATTGTCATGATTATCCATAATATCCGCAAGAAATTCAAGTACTCTCCTTTTGGCATCTTCCATTCTCTTTTTTGTATCTCTTTCAGAATATTCATTCGAAAGATAATATGCCCGCCGCTCTAATTCAATAAGAAGCTGCGGGTCCATTCCAAGATTTTTCAAATATATCCGCAAATCATTGATTATCCAGTCAAAAGTATTGCTATCAGAAGCATTTTTAATCCGCTCTACAGCATCCCTCATACTTCTTATGCTTCCATCACTGCCGCTAAACATGTTTTATTCCGCCTCCCCACCGCAAATAGAACAAAAACAGGGGATCCAGAATATACAAAATCCCTTCTTTCCAATCAAGGACTTTAAAGATATCTTCACGGGCATCCAATAATTCACGCAATTTAGCTAAACTTTCTTTAATGGTCTGGGGAGCAGGCTTTCCGCAATCATCTGAAACCAAACAGTAAATACGTTCCTTGATATCCTCAAATTTCAATTTCATAATAGGCGGATTTTCTGCAATGGATTTTACAATTAATTCATAAATATCATATTCCCGTCCATCATTTGACCTGAACCTATTTCTGTTTTTCCCTCTCGTATTTGGCCCCTTTTGCATCAATGATACAACATCGCTATATTCGAAATTTGCTGTTGTATAACGATATGCTGTTTCTAAAATTTCCTGTTTCACACATCTGGTATTACTCTCTGACATTTCCAGTATTGTACATATATTCAAGCATATATACTGCATTAATTGCGGTGAAGATAAGCTCTCTATTGCAATCTGGGTTGCTACAGCATCCTCAATCTGTATTCCCAATTTCTCAAAACCTAATACTGCAATCTCTTTTAACTCATTTACTTCCCATGGCTCCATATTAATCATACTTAACCGCCCTGAAAGGTCTGCATTCCTTCGGATAGCTTCATCAGCTCTGTGAGGCAGTGAAATAACAATAGCTTTAAAACCTCTTCTAATTGCATCTTTTAACTGTTGGGCAATCCGCATCCTTTTCTCTTCTGGCGCATAATGAAAGTCATCTATAACCAAAACCAGATTTTCATTTTTGTAATAGTCAATTATTTTATCCTTTGTCAAAGAAAAAGCCTCATTCTTAGAATATCTATCTTGTGTGCCAGTTATTAATTTTTCAGAGGAAAATTGCCCTTCATAAGCTAAACCAGCCTTAGAAGCGACTAATTTCCAAAAATCTGTTTCCTCCCCAAAATCCGCCCCTGATACTTCAACAATTTTCTCAAAACCTATTACCTTCTCACACAGAATCGTTTTTCCCATTTTAGAAGGCCCAACCAAAGAAGTCAAGAATCCAGACACCTTGATAGCCTGCATTAAACGAAATTCGTAAGATAAATCTGAAACAGCAGATTTACGCGATATGTATGTGTACTCTGGAAACGCTCCCGGCCTAAATACATCTTCCGCTTTTAATGCCATTACCAGTTCACCTCTTCCTTTTTTAGCTATTATACCACAAATTTAAGATAATTAAACCATTTTATATATTTTAAAGATATTTTAAATGTATAAAGCATTTTAAAACAAATAGATACAATTTATACCCATTTTCCCTAAAATCCCCAATGCCGTGCCTTGGACGGCACCAATAATAGTGGTGTTTACTCGCTAAACTTTAGTATTTCAACGGCCTGCCTGCGCACAATCTTCTCCAGGGCATCAAGGCGGGATTCCGGCAGGTTGTATTTCGGATGCCTTTGGAATGTAAAATCCGCTAAGCCGATCAGTACCTTCCTTAAAACGGGCGTCATACAGATATCCGCGTCAATAATCCATGTCTCGCCAATCCTAGGCCCCTTTTCCTTAAAATATTTTCCACCGTAAGCCAGATCGCCATCTCTTTCTACTGCATAAGTCAGCAGAGAGAGGTTATGGTCAAACAGAGGCGCCATTTTTACTATCTTCTGCGTCCTGTTGTCTACGATAAATCCAAAATTGTTTTTGTGCCTGTCTTCATTTAAAATCAGTGCATCAATGACAAACATCCTCCTTGCTTCCTCTTCCAGCCCCAAAGACTTCATTTTCCTAAGAACAGAAACAACCGTTGAATTGCCGGAGTCAACTGCAGCATATGGAAGGAACCCATAATCCTCCGATGTAAAAATATCACATGCAGAACACAGATGGCCGCTGCGGGAGCGAAGCCCATAACTGACATAGTCATCTGTAAACCTGTCTATAATCTGACCTGCATAAAACTCAGAATACGGCTCAAGCCCTGCATTGAAAGCGCCCGTTGAACCACGCTTTAGCAGCTTAATGGTATCATCCTCCCTTATCCAGCATTTCGCAAACGAACCGTCTGTGCCATATTCTGGAGAAGTGGTGCTAAGCTGCCTGCCATGCAAGCCCCCCTCAAAAGCTGTTTTGGCGATAACTTCATTAAATGGATGTGTATAAAGCGATACATCCTCCCAGCACAGATCGCTTGTAACCTCCTTCACCCAAAAAGTATCAATTAAAGACAGGGCATGGGAAATATCCAGAAACCCAGTTATCGTATCACAGCCGCTTAGTTTCAGCAGTTCCTCTATATTTTCCCTTTTCTTTGGTGAACGTCTGTTTACGATAAAGGTATCAAGTTCCCCAAACCATTCAGGAAGCTCTATATACTGCTCATCTATCGTAATCACCTGATTGCGCATATTAACACGGAACCTTGCAACGGTTACATCCTTGTTCAGCAGATAATAATTCTTTTCATTGGATTTTGAAGAGCCGCAGCTTTTGTCATAATTCATTGTTTTATCCTGCAAAATCACCGCCTCCTTCTATCTTCTTTCCTGACAGGATAAAAGGAACTGTACATAAATTTACTTACAGTTCCTAAAGATTCATCTCTCCTGCCCTGTCAGAGCGGACCGTCAAGCAATGGCCGCAGCTCCTGCATCAGTTTAGATACCGGAAGCCCTACAACATTATAATAATCCCCGGTAATCCCGCAGATATATTCCGCAAAACATCCCTGGATTCCATATGCGCCCGCCTTATCCATGCAGTCCCCCGAAGCAATATAGCCGAGAATCTGCTGCTCTGTCATCGGAAGCACCTCAACCTCCGTCATAACATGGAACTTTTTTGAATGCCTCCTGTTATGTTCCGCCCACACAAGCGCAACCCCCGAATAGACCTGATGCCTGCCCCCCTGCAGCCCTGACAGCATCTTAAATGCCTGCCCTTCATCTGCCGGTTTTCCAAGAACCGTCCCATCCTTTGTGACAATAGTATCTGCGCCGATAACGATAAAATCACCGGATAACAGGCCTGCCGTATTTTCCGCTTTCTGCAGGGCAAGGGCCTCCACAATCCCTGCAGGCTCTGTTTCATTGCAGATTTCTTCCCCGGTGCTTGGAAGGACTTCAAAATCAACTCCCACCAGCGCGAGAAGTTCCCTCCTTCTGGGGGATGCAGATGCTAGTACAACACGCTTCATATGTAACCATTCCTTTCAAAATTTAACCAGCCACAGAATCAGTCGGCAGGCTTTAAAAAATTTTTCCGCAGCAGTGACGGCTCTTCCTCAATATGCGCATAGTCATTAAACCGCTCCAGCGAAAATGCATTTTTTCCCGCATCGTAGTTTAACTGTGTGATGCTGCAATTTTCCAGAGAAGTGCCAAACTGCAGCCTTCTCGCAAAATCACCGCCAAAAAGGGCACACAAAAGAATGCGTATCAGCCCCCCGTGGGTGACAACGGCAATGCTCTGGTATCCGCTCCCTATCCATTCCGCAACCACCGGCATAACACGCTCCATAACCATAACGCCGGATTCGCCTTCCGGATACACCATTTCCTCCGGAGGGACAAAAAAGCCCCCCACATAATGTTCCTTTCTGCCAGAAAACAGCGCAAGCTGCTTCTGGTAATAATCTTTATAAAACGCCTTGACATATGGGTCTGCCTGCCCGGTAAGGGTGCCAAAATCCACTTCCCTAAGCCCCGGGCGGATCTGGTGCCCTTTTAGCAGGCTCCCGTGGCCTGCAAAAGCAATCCGGGCAGTCTCTAGCGCGCGCAGCAGGTCACTGCTGTAGAGGGCGTCCACAGCATAACGTCCCATGCGCCTGCCAAGAAGCTCCGCCTGCCTCCTCCCCTCCGCTGATAACGGGACATCTAAGTTGCAGTCAGAACAGTTCTGCCTCCCATGGCGTATTAAATATATTATCATGATTATGCCCCGCCTTCTTCCTTTGCTTCCTTTAAAATAGCCTTGTAGGACACGTCTGGAATAACCGTAATCTCTTCGGTAAACAAGCTGTCATCATAGAGCAGTTTGTCTTTATGCCCCTCCTCATTTTTCAGGAGCCTCTCATACAGGCCCTTTCTGTTTGTGTAATCTGTTTCAGATGCCTTCGGATCTATCCCTGCAAAGAGGCAGAAGCCGTCCAGCCAATTATTCTGTACTTCCTCCCAGCTTGTGAAATCCTTCTGCAGCCTCCTTGCTGCCGGCTCAATCAGCGCCTGTGCCTCCCCGCGGTCCAGATAGCCTGCCA
Source organism: bacterium D16-36 (assembly GCA_003611745.1). Lineage (GTDB taxonomy): Bacteria > Bacillota > Clostridia > Lachnospirales > Lachnospiraceae > Butyribacter. The sequence goes on from RAYF01000016.1 coordinate 57,384, forward strand.
CATACCCCCACTGCACCAGATGGGAAATACGGCACATATCCCATGCAATAAGCCCCTTAGCACCCCATTTTTCCCAATTATACTGCACCATCTGGTAATGGGTCAAAAGGTCGCCGCTAAGCTGCTTCATAGCAGTCCTAAGCTGTTTCTTAGACATGGCGTCCATTTCCTTCGCCTCCTTGCGGTAAGCAATGCGGTCTCCCGCATCTAAAAGGCCCTGTACCTGTACCAGAAGATCCCTGCGGCTCTCAATGCCCCAGCTGGCAGATAAAATATTTGCCGCGCCGTTTTTATTGTCCTCCGTAATCTGGTAGCCCCCAAAGTAGTAAGGGTTCCCGTCATTTAACAAAATAAGGACAGAGCCCATCGCCCTCGCCCACGGGCCAAGGTTTGAATTCTCATCCTCATTGTAGTCAACTACTTCTTTTGGTTCGTCCTGTTTCTCCACCCCTTCTTTTTCTGGCGGATTCGAACAGCCTGACAGACCGGCCGTCAGGCTGCAGATGCACAGCGCGGTAAGCGCCCCCCTAACAATCCTACTCTTCATTGCGAACTCCTTGTATCAAATCAATAATTGTAGTCAACTCACTTCCCTCTTCCGGCGCCCTTCCCAGATTTTCAGAAGTACCGTCTTCCATAAGCTGATGCAGAACCTCGTTTCTGCCCTTTTCCATTACGACCGCATAATACCATACTTTCTGCGCCTTCCCATTCCAGCCCACAAAAACACACGGACAGGTGCGTTCCGCCAGATTTAACTTCGGCATGGAAATGCGCATCAGCAGCAGTTCATCACTGATATTCAGGCTCATCACCTCAAAATCTTCTGCGGCATACGGGCACGCTATCTCTGTATTATATAAATCTTCATACAGAAGCCTCAGGTATTCCCCGCGCCCGTCCCTGAGCTTCATGACGGCCTCCTCCTTTTTGTCAAAGAGCGTCCTTGGAAGGTAATTTGCCTCCATACGCTGCCTTGTCAGATTATGGAACTGCTCTACCGTAACCTGTACAGTCTGGGGCTGGCTTGAAGCCTTATTTTCCTCCACACGGAATACCATATTGTGGGTAAAAGGATTAATAACCGCCCCAAGGATTTCATCACTCTTACGGATCAATTTGATACAGTCCTCGAACGCAACCCGCATCGTAATCGGAAACTTCGGGGCCTCCTTATTTTTCTGCATCTCCCTTTCCGAAGTAAACACAGCCAGAAGCTTATCCCCCTGCTCATTTTCAAGCAGGCAGGGCTGCGGGCTTACGCCGTCCGGGATTGCCAGTTCCCTGCCGGGGTTCTGCAAAAGCCTCTTTATGATTTCCGGGTCTGTATCCGGCGGCATCAGGGCCGGGACTACCACATGGGAAGCCTTTAATTTATCTATAAACTCCTTAGAAGGCTGGCCGTTTCCGGCAGCTTTCATATCATTTATCATCTTCTCCAGTTCCTTGTTATCCATATTCTCTCCATTTCCAACAGAAAGTACACCAGCAATAACTGCAAAGAACTTTAACAAGCGAAGTCTGTGCCCTTCTTCACTGCACTAATCTGTTATTTTAAATAATTTTTTTATGGTGTCTTTATCCATATCGCTGTAATAGCCATACTGCAGAAGTTCATATTCCTCCAGAAGCTTCTTTACATCCTCCGTCTCGTCGGTATCATACCGATGCCATCTGCCGCCTGTATCCATATATCCATTGACATTCATCACAGGTATTTTTTCAGATACCTTCTCAATATACTGGTTGTAGAGCGGTAACTCAAGCCCTGCCTGCTTTAAAAGCAGATTCTCCAGATAATTGTTGCCAAGGACAACACCCCTGCCCTCATCAATATCATAATTCGCCCAGATAACAAATGGCGTGACATAGCGTTTCTGAATATCTTCCAACGACCAGTCCTCCTGCTTTTTGCCCATAAGCTCCTCGTAAAATTCTATCTCAATCGAAGGCTGGTGGTCGCCGAACATGCAGATAATTGTTGGCTCGTCCTGTTCCTTAAAATAATCAACCAGATACTCAAACGCTTCATCCGATACCTTGGTGGCAGAAAGGAATTCCCTCGCCTCCTCATAAAAAGAACCTTTCACATATACCGGATCCTTCCAGTTTGTGTTTGTAAGGTATCCGCCATGGTTCTGAATCGTCATATCAAAAGCAAAAAGAGGCGTCCCCTTCTCCTTGTTCTCATACAGCTCTATTACTTTTTTGTAACTCTCCTTGTCGCTGATATAGCGGACATACTCAGGATTCTTAAATTCATCTATCGTTACAAAATGGTCAAACCTCATACTCTCATATGTCTTGATACGGTTCCAGTTTGCACCGCTGCTTGGATGGACTGCCATAGTCTGGTATCCAAGGGACTTTAAATAATATGCCATAGAAAACGTAGAATCATGCATAAACTGCTGATAAACATTACACCCACTTGGGAAAAATTTCATAGAATTCCCCGTCATGGCCTCAAACTCAGAGTTACTGGTGCCTGCGCCGTATATCGACACATAATCCTCTCCATAGATTGTATTTTCCTTCATGCTGTGCAGGAAAGGAAGTGGGTCCTTATTATAATTCGTCTCGCCAATCAAATCATAATCAGCAAGGCTCTCATTCATAATCAGAATAATATTCGGTTTTTTACCTTGCAGGCTCTTATTTGTCTTAAAATCACTGTTGCCGAGAACCTTACCTTCCCCCGGGGCTGTGCCGTCTGTAGAAGACACTTTATCTTTTTCAAAGGCATCCAGTATCTCACTGACTGCATCTTTTGAATAGCCGGATGGCTTTGAAACCGTCAGATAATGGATGTTGATAAAGAAATTCATGTAAAAGCCATTTGTCCTGCAGGATGCCACCTTATTCCAGACATTATCTGTAATCTTGCATTTTTCCAAAATCGGCGTGTTATATAATATCCCCACCGCCAGACAGGAAAGCGCGGCCGAGATAAGGCGCTTCTTTGCCCGCCTGCGAAACCCCGGCGTCCTAAGCCGGAATATAATATAGCACCACAGGATAAATGCCGGAAGTATTACAAACTGCGCCGGCGTAAAAGATATCGTGTAGGTACTGGCCACTTCTGTAGCTGTCCGCAGCGCCAGAAGGTCAGACGGCAGAAACGGCGTGCCGCGTACATTTAAGAGCACTAGGTTTGCAAGCCCGCACGGGAACAAAATCAGATCAATCACAAGCATGGCAATGCCCATATTGCCAATTACGGCAAAGAAGAAGTACTGGACACCTAACAGCAGGAGCCATGTAAATATCCAGACATTCGGCCCCATATTTAATAAATTGTCATGCATCAGCTCGATTAAAAACAGGATAAAAAGCGGGTTTATAACCGATAGCCCAATGCGCACGCCACGAAGTACCTTCGGCTCCACCAGGCACCATTTAACAAAATCCTTAAGGGAACGGTTCTTTTTCTTTTTATGCAGGCGCTTTTCCTTGCGAAGCTGCCTGCGGATCCTCTTTCCGTACTCCGTCACACGCTCAAAGCACAGTACAAACAGCATGGCGAATTCAAGGATAATTGCAATAATCGGAAAAATCTGCCGATAATAATACGTATAAGAAATATTCAGACATTTCTTCCTCGTCTGCATCTTCAATGTAGAAAGATAAGTATTCGGGTCTGTCCTGTTTGTTGTATTCAGGGTAGGAAGCGTATCATACTGCCTGCCTTTCGAACTGCAGCTTATTTTAATACAGCAGGTTACGCCCTTTGGAATCGTTACCGTATAATCCATCGCCACACGGTAAGAGGCATTTGGGGAGATATTGTCAACCGGGACAGTTGTCTCATAGACAATATTATTATCCCCATCTAACATCTGAATATTAAGCTCATCCCCTACCTTGTCCCTCTCAAAAGCACCAAAACTTAAGGCAAATTCACTTAAAATAACCTTCCGCCTAAACCGGAACTTCTGCCTGACAAGTTCTGTCTTATCTAAAATACCAATTACGGCACTTTCTGAATTACCAGACTCTACCGTCGCCTTCTGCCTTGCAATCATGGAACCGGTAAAAATAACCTGAAGCACAATAATCAGAACAGCCAGTACCGTAAATACAGCAATCCTTTTTTTTGTAAACCGAAAATACTTGTTAATCATAAAAATCCTCCATGCCGTGCTCCTATTTATTTTCTATCATCTTATCCTAAATGTCAATCAAAATTTGGCACTCTGACTTTCTTCCTATGCACCGACACAGTAATATCCTGTTGTACTGATAATTTTAAAGCAGGAAATGCCCTGTCAGGATACCTTATATAAAGTATATCCCGGCAAGGCAAATATATTATCTGACTGCTTATTTAGAAAAAATGATATGTTCGCTCTGGAACATTTTCGTCAGCCCGAATGCCCCAATCAATGAATATAGTATATTACTGAGCACCGTCAGCAGTATCGGTGTCTGGACAGCTTCAAAGCTGAAAATCTGCACCATAGACTGTACGCTATTATACAGCGGTATGATATAATGCACAGTATTGGTGCTGGCGCCGTCGCCAAACATAGCTGTGATGCCGACCAGAGCGGCGACGATGATAAGTGGCGAACAGTATGTCTGTGCCTCCTTGATGCTCTTTGAGAATGCAGAAATCAGTGAGACTGCAGTTACCAGAAGCAGTACCGTGGACAGGATAACAAGTGCCAGCAGTAGATAATCCGTCACCGAATACACAGAACCACTCAGGTTGTCAGATGCACTCCCCATCAACTTCGGCATAGATATAATCGTTCCGATTGTACTTGATGCACCGCTTAGCAATGCAATAAAGGAGAGCGCAAGAATCTTGCCCAGTGCAATCTGCCCGCGTTTCGCCGGTGTGACAAGAAGCGTAGCAATCGTTCCGCGCTCCTTCTCGCCCGCAATAGATTCCGGTGCAACCGCAACCGTCCCTGAGAAGAGGAACATCAACAGGAGCATCGGCAGCATGGAAGCAAATACGCTTGCAGCAGAATCCTCGTCCGATGCAAGGTCAAAGGTAACACCATCCTTCTGCCTGTTAACATCAAAGCTGTTTGCCAACAGGCTCTCAAACTCATCCAGAAGCGCCGTCATTGTCTGGAATGCGGCACTGGAAGCTGTCTCAGAAGAATTATAAAAAATCTGTACTTCCGGTGTGTTATCAGCGCTGACCAAGCTTCTGTCTATATGGACATCCTTTTCAAAGTTTTCAGGAAAGACAACGCATAGATCAGCTTCTTTATTTATGATGTCCTCTTTCGTTTTCTCCAAATCCTTTTCCGAAGAAAGCTCCTTCACAGTAAAACCAGACTGTAGCATGCCCTGCAGCGTATCGTCTGCCGGAAGGTTCTGTACATAGCAGACTGTCTTTTCATCCTCATCCACTGAAAACTGGTTGGAAAGGGCATCCCCCATAAAGCTGTACATCACAAATATCATGATGCCCGGCAGCAGGATTGTTGAAAAAGCAGTCCTCTTATCCCCGAAGAAACGGGCAATTTCTTTTTTAAATATTGTTATAATAGCATTATACATCCCTATCACCTACACTTTCTTTATAAATTTCAAAGAAACGGTCCTCAAGGGATAAACCGTTTTTCACCGCTTCAAGGGTATCACAGACTATCATATGTCCATCGACTACCACACCGACACGGTCACAGACCTTCTCAATCAGGCTGAAAATATGTGTGGAGACAATCACTGTCTTCCCCTGCTTTTTCAAATCCAGCAGGAAATCTGTCACTACCTTGGCAGTCAGTACGTCAAGCCCGTTTGTCGGCTCATCAAAAATAATAACATTCGGCCAGTGTACAAGTGAGATGGCAAGTGACACTTTCTGCTTCATTCCAGTAGAAAGGTTGGCAACCTTAACTTCGGCAAACTTATCAATCCCAAAAATCCCGAAAAGCATCTTTTTGCGCTCTGCTGTCATTTCCTTCGGAATCTGGTGCAGTTCTGAAAAGAAATCAAATAAATAATTCGGTGTAAAAAAATCCTCTAATTTCAGATCTGTTGTCAAGAACGCTATCTTGCTCCGTACATCCTCGGCATTGTTTAATATGCTGCTTCCATCTATAATAGCATCGCCGGAATCCGGGCGGATTAACGTAGATAGCATGCGCAGCGTCGTTGTCTTGCCAGCCCCGTTCGGCCCTAACAGGCCGAAAATTTCTCCTTCGTATGCCGTAAATGATAAATCATTTACAGCTGTTTTGGTTTTCTCCTTCGTCCCTTCAATTTTCTGCTGTTTTGCAGAAAGTTTAAAAGTTTTCGAAAGATGATTTGCTTGAATCAATTCTTTCATCATAATCCTCCATATACCGCTCTCGGCGGTTTCTAAAAAAGGGCACAGACTTCGCTTGTGCCCTAGCAAAAATGCTAAAGCATTTTTGTTGGTGCACCACCACACACCGAGAACTTTCCTAATATTAAAACAGTTTACCGTATTCTTTTGTTCCCTGCAAGCATCCAGGAAAATAATAAGGAAAAAGTAAGATTTTGCGGTTACATTTTATACCGAAGCGTGTTTGAGAATGAATTTTCAAATACGCTCCAGTTCAGCAGGCGTGCTTACAATGCCTTTTTCCGTGATAAAGCCGGAAATCAGGGTATGGTCTGTCACATCAAATGCCGGGTTATAAATCTTCACGCCGTCCGCAGTCATCGGCCTGCGGTACCACATGTGGGAAACCTCCTCCCTGTCCCTCTGCTCAATCACAATCCCATCTCCCGAAGGTGTATTAAAGTCAATGGTTGAGGTTGGCGCACATACATAAAACGGCACATGGTACTGTTTTGCCACCGCTGCCACAACAGAAGTGCCTATTTTATTTGCGGTATCCCCGTTTGCAGCGACCCTGTCGCAGCCTACAAGGACGGCCTGAACCAGCCCTTTCTGCATTAAGCTTGCCGACATATTATCGCACAGCAGCGTGACATCAATCCCGGCAGAATACAGCTCAAACGCCGTCAGCCGTGCCCCTTGGAGCAGCGGCCTTGTCTCATCTACATAAAGCCTGAAATTATAGCCCCTTTCATGCCCCAGATAAACCGGCGCTGTGGCTGTCCCATATTTACAGGTGGCAAGCTGCCCGGCATTGCAGTGGGTCAGGATGCCATCCCCCGGCTTTAACAGGGTAAGCCCATACTCCCCGATTTTCCTGCATACCTCAATATCCTCCCTCTTAAGCTGCAGCGCCTCCTGCAGAAGCATCTCTTTTAACTCTTCTACTGTACTTCCTGCATGGCCATAACACACCTGCATCATCCTGTTTAACGCCCATGAGAGGTTGACCGCCGTCGGACGGGAAGAAACCAGATAAGCTTTGTGGTTTTCCAGAGCTTCCATAAATGCTGCCCGGTCCTGCGCCTCAATCTGCTCCGCCAGAACGGCAAGGCCGATGGCAGCAGCTACGCCGATGGCAGGCGCCCCTCGCACCTTCAGTTCATAAATCGCATTCCAGATATCCTCCGCCCCTCGCAGGGAGAGAAGCTCAATATCATTCGGCAGCTTCGTCTGGTCAATAATGACAAGCGCCTTCTTTTTACTGTCATAATCCACTGTCTCATAATCTAAAATTGATTTCATAAAAATCTCCTTTACATCTGCTTCCTTAAACCGCTACACTGTGCTGCCTTAGACAGCGGCTTTCTATACAAAAGGCAGGTAATCCCGTACTGCATAAGGGAGCTGAGGCAAATTACCACAAACCCGATCAGTGTCATGAGCGGAAGCGGCACATTCATGGCAATCCCGTGATGTACCGGGTTAAACCGCTCAAAAGAACTTAACATCGTGATAGTCTCTATACCGATAAAAAACACAATACTCGACAGCACAAAATATTTATAACAGAATGATATGTACAGCACAAACAAGAAAATAATAATGCAGCATTCCAGACGTTCATAGATACTTTCCGTGTCTGTGTAGGCCGGGTAGAGATAGCGGTTAATTCCATCCAGTACAATAACAAGCAAATAGGAAACAACCAGGGAAAGGAACGTAGCAGCCGCCACAAGGCGTGTCTGCAGTGCCTTTTTCAACGGCGATGCCTGCACCATATCCGACACGGTAAGGCTGGTGATAAGCTGCGACATCCATATCGGCCCCATCATCAGGAAAAGAATACCGATGCCCGCCCCCGGGTATATAAGCGTCATCGCAATTCCCAGAATGTTCATAAAAGACATCGCTATAATTGAAATTTTAAAGCGGTTCGACAACGGCAGAAGCCGAAAAAGTATTTTTAATTGACGTATCATTGCGGTTCACTCCTTAATCTTTTTATGACCAGCCAGATGCTGAAAATGCTGGCTAATATGGATAACAGCAGGTATATGGCAGGCACCACATAGGAGGAAGGGAATTTATTGAGGGCAGAGCAGCTAATAGATACCGGAATGACAGACAGATACCATACGATAAGAGTTGCCCGGAAGGAATCAAAAAACCTTACTATCATAATCCCAAATGTCCCATAAAAATACCCGACAGACAAGAGACCCAAAAAAACAGGCATCCCCTCATTATATCTGACATCCGCTGCCCATCCATTCTGCGGCAGGATTTCCGATATAGCGGACACGCAGATTAATTCCAGCAGGAAATATAGGAATCTGCGTACCATATCTGCACACATGACATTTTTCAGAAGCCATTCCCCTCTTGCTGAGGATTTCAGGTAACCGAGCTTTTCCGTCTGCCTAGAGGCAATCCCTCCCGACAATAAGTAATTGCCGGCAATTTCTATCAGAAGGAAACTGCTGGTCAGGGAAAAACCATAAAATATATGGTCTCCCGAAATCCATTTAATCAATGCATTCACTGCAACCGTGATTGCCGGAAAAACAAGTAGGATGAGGATACGGTATAATCTGGAAGTAACGGCAAAATAACATTTTATGTTTTGTTTCATGTCTAGTCCCCCTCCCGGTTCCTTAGTTTTCCCGCCGCTTTCATTACTGCGACACTGATTTGGAACAGGGAAGGCGTCTCCCTGCTGATATCCAGCCCGGCTAATTTATCTAAATCCTTCGCAAGACACAGCCCCTCAAACCCATAGGAGCCTGCACTGAAACTGTACAGATATTTTTCCGCCTTGGAAACGTCCCCTGTCTCTCCCTTTACCAGAATGTATTTTTCCTTTAAATCTTCCACAAACCCCTGTTCTGCAATTTTACCGTTATCCATTATTATAGCATAATCTGTCACATTTTCCATGTCAGTAATATTATGTGTCGAAAAGAAAACACTTTTCTCCCCATTGCCTTTCTCAATATACTCATGTATCATCCCGCAAAGCGTATCACGCATCAAAGGGTCAAGAGGCGATGCCGGCTCATCCATCAGCAGGCAGTCCACATCCCTCGCAAACACTGCCGCGAGCTCCAATTTCATTTTGTTGCCGTCTGACAGGCTGTTTACTTTCTTTTTGACTCCTTTTGCGGAAATAGAAAGCTCCTGACACAATTTCCGGTATTTAACGCTGTCAAAATTGTCAAAAAGAAGGCCGCTGATTTTTTCAATCTGCGGGATGGTCCACTGCGGCAGGAAAAAAGAATTCGGGCCAGTATAGCCGAGCCGTTCCTTCACGCTCTCCACATCCTCCAACTTCTCGTCAAAATATTGGATTTTTCCCGTATAGTCCAGCCAGATTCCAGCAAGGATACGCAGCAGCGTTGTCTTTCCGGCCCCATTTTCGCCAATCAGCGCCGTAGCAAATCCCTTTGGTATCCTTAGTTCCTCAACATCTAAATCGAAGCCTTTAAAACTTTTCTTAATGTTCGTTCCATAGATTACATTCTCAAATTCCATTTTTCCCCTCCTACTATTCTTCCGCAGTAACCTGAATCAAGGTTTCCAATGTAAAGAGCAGCTCCTCATCTGTCATCCCTGCAATCCTTGCGGCAGCAATCGCTTCCGTCAGGCACTCTTCTATTTTCCGCAGATGCTGCTCCCTAAGCATTTCGCTATCCTGCGCATTCACATAAAACCCTTTTCCCTGAACTGCCGTCACCAGCCCTTCCTTTTCGAGCTGTTCATATGCCTTCATCGTTGTAATCACGCTGATCTTTAAATCTTTTGCCAGGCTCCGGATGGAGGGAAGGTACTCCCCCTGCTTCATCTTCCCTGCCAGAATATCGGATTTTAACTGCTCGTATATCTGCTGGTAAATAGGAACTCCTGAATTTTGTAGTATTCTCAAAAGCAGCCTCCTTTCTTTGCAGCATAATCATTTTTCGGTGTTTGAGCAAAATCCCCGGTAAATTTTTAAACAACCTCTAACTGTTTATGTGTTATATATACACTATAATCACTCTTCTCCTATTTGTCAAGTACTTTTTTTAATTTCCACGGAAATCAATTTTCAGTATATATATTCATTACTGCCTCAAATCAATATGTCACCATTTACAGACAATGTTTATTTAACGATAACTCCCTGTCATCCATCATTTTCTAATGTGCCTGCATCCGGCTGTGCTTCTGTTTTTGCCCTCACAGAGTATGACACGCCTAAAAAGAAGGACAAGATATGCCGCCAGACAACAACGGCTTTCCAGAGGAACTCTGTCTTGCAGGGCTTTGA
>RAYF01000017.1 GCA_003611745.1 bacterium D16-36
GTTGTCTGAACAGCATGCGCGGTTTCAGGCTTTCCTAGGAGGCACGCTTCTGCTACCTCTCATAACGCAACGGTACATAGCAGGACAAAATACGCCCTGCAAGTACCGGCGATTCGAGAGTGCCTCTGCGGAAAGCCATGAAAGCCGCCGCATGGTGTGAGTTCGCGGAAAGGCGCATAAACCAAGCATCAAAGCCGCAAGACAGATAGTTCCTCGGAAAGACGAAATGTTGCAAGGCATATCCTGTCCTTCTTTTTAGGCGTTTTGTTTGTCTGTGAAGCGAAAAACAGAAACATAACCGGATGCAGACACAAACAAAAATCATGGATAACAGGGAGTTATCGTTTAGAAAACAATTGTCTGTAAATGGCACCAAATTAATAGGGGCAGTAATGAATATATACTGAAAATTGATTACCGTGTCAATTTCCTTAAAATCTTGAAACCCATGGCAAAATATATTATAATATGAAATTGTTGTTTTACATTGTTATTTTAGCTGCAGAGGCGGCGTTTTTCACATGTGAACTTGTTCACATTGGCTATTTTATGCCGCAAAAAGCGGCATGGGAGGATTATTATGGCTGACAATACCACTACAAATGAAATTAAGAAACGCAGGACTTTTGCGATTATTTCCCATCCGGATGCCGGAAAGACTACTTTAACGGAGAAATTTCTTTTATACGGAGGGGCAATTAACACAGCCGGTTCTGTAAAGGGCAAGGCAAACTCAAAATACGCAGTTTCTGACTGGATGGAGATTGAGAAAGAACGAGGTATCTCTGTCACATCCTCCGTCCTGCAGTTTGATTATAATGGGTTCTGCATCAACATTCTTGACACACCGGGGCATCAGGACTTTTCAGAAGACACATACCGCACGCTGATGGCGGCCGACTCTGCTGTTATGGTGATTGACGCTTCCAAAGGCGTGGAGGCACAGACCATTAAGCTGTTCAAGGTATGCGTGATGCGCCATATTCCGATATTTACATTTATCAATAAAATGGACAGGGATGCAAAGGATTCGTTTGAGCTTTTGGACGATATCGAGTCCGTACTCGGCATCCGCACCTGCCCGGTCAACTGGCCAATCGGTTCCGGAAAGAGCTTTAAGGGCATTTATGACCGCAAGGCAAAGACAGTCAGGACATTTAAATCAGTTTCCACAGGAGGGGCAAAATCCGCTGCGGAGACCGATTATGACATCGGCGACCCGGAATTAAAAGAACTGGCGACAGAGGACCTCTACAACCAGCTCGTTGAGGAGATAGAGCTTTTAGACGGGGCCAGCGACCCGCTTGACCCCAAGCTGGTACAAAGCGGCGAATTATCCCCGGTATTTTTCGGCTCTGCGCTCACAACATTCGGCGTGGAGACATTTCTTAAATACTTCCTTGAAATGACGTCCTCCCCTCTTCCGAGATTATCAAACGAGGGGCTTATTGACCCGGTTGACAATGATTTTTCCGCCTTTGTTTTTAAAATTCAGGCAAACATGAATAAGTCGCACCGCGACAGAATCGCTTTTATGCGCATCTGCTCCGGCAAATTTGATGCCGACAGGGAAGTTTTCCATGTACAGAGCGGACGGAAATTAAAACTGTCACAGCCGCAGCAGATTATGGCGCAGGACCGGCAGGTTATCCAAGAGGCATACGCCGGGGATGTTATCGGGGTATTTGACCCGGGAATATTTTCCATCGGTGATACCCTGACGCTGCCCGGCAGCAAATTTGAATACGAGGGGATCCCAACATTTGCACCAGAGCACTTTTGCCGGGTTGTCCAGTTAAACTCTATGAAACGCAAGCAGTTTGTCAAAGGGATTACGCAGATTGCGCAGGAAGGCGCTATCCAGATCTTTCAGGAGTATTCCGCCGGAATGTCTGAAATTATCGTAGGCGTAGTCGGCGTCCTGCAGTTTGATGTCCTAAAATACCGTCTGGAAAACGAATACGGCTGCGAAATCCGTCTGGAATCCCTTCCATATGGATTTATCCGCTGGGTAGGCGACCCTTCCACGGATGTCACAAAACTAAAACGCCTAAATAATGTTAAGACGGTAAAAGACATGAAGGGCAATCCGCTCCTTCTGTTTGTCAACGACTGGATGATCCGGATGGTCCTTGAAGATAACGAAGGGCTGGAACTTTTAGAATTTAAGAAGAATTAATTTAAGAAGAGCTGCCGCACTAAGATTGTATACTTATTCTTAGTGTGGCAGCCCTTTCCTATTCTATAGCTATGTAGCCAGATTAGTAATTCTCTTCATGGACTTCAAAATAGCTCTGCGGATGATTGCAGGTTGGGCATACCTCAGGTGCTTTTGTGCCCACAATGATGTGTCCGCAGTTACGGCATTCCCATACTTTAACTTCGCTCTTTTCAAATACAGATGCCGTCTCCACATTCTTTAATAAAGCCCGGTACCGCTCCTCATGGTGCTTTTCAATTTCGCCCACAAGCCTGAACTTTGCTGCAAGCTCTGGGAAACCTTCTTCCTCTGCAGTCTTGGCAAAATTCTCATACATGTCAGTCCACTCAAAGTTTTCACCGTCTGCAGCTGCCGTAAGGTTTTCCTTTGTGTCCCCTATGCCGCTTAACTCCTTAAACCACATCTTAGCATGTTCTTTCTCATTATCGGCTGTTTTTAAAAACAGGCCTGCAATCTGCTCATATCCCTCTTTTTTGGCTACAGAGGCAAAATAAGTATACTTATTCCTTGCCTGTGATTCTCCTGCAAATGCCGCCTCCAGATTCTTTTCTGTCTGCGTCCCCGCATATTTTGTTTTATTCATGCTCTTTTCCTCCTTGATTTGGATTGGCACACCCACAGATAGCGCAGATACGCTGCCGGCATGTGCAATATTTGTATGTTCTGAAATTTCTTCGCTGATTGTGCACAAGTCGTCAACAGACAAACCATGGATGTCCCTGTTGCCTGTAATCCTTGCAAATGTCTTCAATTCCTCGGCAGAGCATTTCAGGTAATTCTCCACCCTCTTTGCAGCGGCATCAACATGAAGCCTTTCGCGCAGTTTTTCATCCTGCGTAGCCACTCCTACCGGGCACATCCCGGAACCGCAGATGCGGTACTGCTGGCAGGCTGCTGCAACCATAGCTGCTGAGGCAACTGCAACCGCATCCGCCCCCATAGCAATCGCTTTTGCAAAATCAGACGATACCCTCAGGCCGCCTGTAATGATTAAATCGATATCTGAATTAACAGAATCAAGATATTTCCTTGCCCTGTACAGTGCGTAGATTGTCGGGATGCTGGTAGAATCCCGTACAATGGCAGGGGAAGCCCCTGTTGCGCCGCCCCGCCCATCTATCGTTATAAAATCAGGCCCGGCATAGACGCAGAACTCCAAATCCCTCTCAATACGTCCGGCAGCAATCTTAATGCCAACCGGCCTGCCCTCACTACGGTTTCGCAGCTCGCCAACTAACTTCTTCAAATCCTCTGCACTGTTTATTCCGGAAAATTTAGATGGGCTGATAATGTCTTCCCCCAGCGGTTTGTTCCGGACTTTGGCAATTTCAGGGGTTACCTTGCTGCCCGGCAGATGGCCGCCCATGCCGGGTTTGGTTCCCTGTCCAATTTTAATCTCAATCGCATCGGAGGTTTTAAGGTTCTCGTCAGTAACACTGTACAGGTTCGGCACATATTCAAAAATATATTTATATGCCGCCTGCTTCTCTTCCGAAAGGATGCCGCCCTCCCCACTGCACATTGCTGTCCCGGCTGCTGCACTTCCCCTTGCCATGGCAATCTTTGTCTCTTTGGAAAGCGCACCAAAAGACATATGAGAAATATAGACCGGCATGTCAAGCACCATCGGTTTTTTGGCATGCTTTCCGATGACAGTTTTTAAAGTCACCCCTTCATGTTCATCCAAAGGCATTGGATTTAACTGCGCCCCCAGCAAAAGCACATCATCCCAGTCGGGCATTTTCATCTGTGTGCCCATTGCCTCAATCACCGGTTTTCCGGTTACTGCCATCTCCTGAATTTCCTTCATGTACCGGTAACTGCTGTCTGTTTTCTGTGTTTCCTTCGGATAACTCAAATCCAAGCCTTCTGCATTTACACAAGCGGGCTGCTTTTCAGGTTCAGGCTGCGAAACAGCAGGCTTTTGCGGCTCCTGTGCCTTAAACTTTTCCGGCGGCTGTTTGCAGACAGGGCATTCTGTCAGTTCAGAAAATGGCTTCCCTTCCTTTTCTTCATCATACACATATCCACAGATACTGCATTTGTAAACCATTGTAAATCCCTCCTCTTATTACTTTTTTTGTATATTCTGCCAAGGAACTGTTAGTAAATAACTTGTGACAAAGGCTCAGTATATGAGTTACTTATTAGCAGTTCCTATACATATGACAATGCCCGCATATATGTATTCTCATATATTTGGTGCACCACCAAAATGGGCAGCAGGGCAATTTCTTTGATTATAGCATCTCTTGGCATTTTTATCCAGAGTGCATTTGCATCCCTTCAAAATAAAATCATTAGATTTATCAAATTGCCCACTGTTTGAACGAATACTATACACCAATTTGAATTCGTATTTCCAGTGTCCAATATAGCCCATTCCATGAATTTCATTCTCGCGTACGCAACGAGCCAAACGCAATGCTTGCAAGGAACTGAAAGTTCCTTTTCACTTGGCGACTGCGCGCGGGTTGCTGAACATCCAGTGGATGTTCGTTTAGCAACGACCGAAGCAGAGCGTAGACCAGATACCCCGCCCCTTGGGGCAAACTTGCTAGAGAGAAACTAAGTCATGCCCCGTTGCTCTGCTGCGGGGTATTTGACTTGATTTTTCTTTGGCAATCGCATATAATACAAGTAGGGAAATCCCTACTTTCCATATTTCAGGAGGTGAAAGATATGTTAGCAAACACTTTTGTTGACAACGCAAAGGTCATGGCCAAAGGGCAGGTCACAATCCCAAAAGATGTCCGTGAAGTGCTGGGCGTGGCAAGCGGGGACCGTATTTCTTTTATTGTGGAGGGCGGCACTGTTCGTATCGTCAATTCGGCTGTCTATGCCATGCAGATGCTTCAGGGGGAAATGGCAGGCGAAGCAGAGCGGGCCGGTCTTACATCTGACGATGATGTTATGACGCTTGTAAAAGAATTGAGAAATGAGGACGAAAACGCATGAGGGTTCTGATTGATACGAATGTCCTCATATCTGCTGCATTGAGCGCAAACGGTGTTCCCTATCAGGCTTATGTAAAAGCAGCCTCTTATCCTAACCACGGATTGATCTGTGAGCAGAATGTGGACGAAATGAAACGGATATTCAATAAAAAATTTTCCAAACGTCTGGCGGCATTGGACAAATTTCTTTCAATAGCCTTACTGACACTGGAATTAGTACCCATCCCAACAGACGAAAACACGTCGGAATCACAGGTCAGAGATGCAGATGACCGTCCCATTTTAAGGGCGGCGATTGCGGCAAAGGCTGATATCCTGCTCACCGGCGACAAGGATTTTTTGGAATCAGGTTTGGAGAATCCAACAATTATGACACCGGCTGAATTTCTTGGCATGGAATAAAAACAGCTTTGTATGGCAGAACCGGAAACTGTAACAGCTTCCGGTCCTGTCCTTTTTAGTACAATGAATATTAAGCCCCTTTAGTTACTGCAAAATTATTAGCTTCTGGCTTGTATTCTTCCTTTGGTGTTATAAGCAGATGGTATGTATCTATATAATTACAATCCTTAACTCCATCAATATTACGTTTTTCTCTGGTAAAATAATGGACGGTAACAATATCCCCCGGCGTTACATCAAGCGGCTGATATTCTGTTGGTTCCTCTTCTAAAATAGGATTTTTGTATGATACACTATATTGAATGGCTAAATTGTCCCCTTTATGAAGATCCTGCCTCAGGACATTAACTAGTTCTACTAAAACCAGATGCTGGTCTATAATTTTAGTCACCCTTCCCTCTATTGTATAACCTGGGTCATAATTGCCACCAATAAGTTCAGAGCTATCTTTAACAGTTCTGTTTCTTAAACATTTAATCGTTATAACAGTGATAAAGACTATGATAACAGAAATGAATACGATAATCCTTTTTTTCAATCTACTCCCTCCCTACTTAACCAGCAGAAACCCCTTTTTGCACCCCAATCATTTCCAGTAATTACTTAAATAGTTTAGCATTCTTCCATATAAAAAGCAACCCTATAATTTTCCTGTCACGGAAATCAAAATTTAGCCCTAACAAGTATTTTCTGCGAAAATTCTTGCTGCAGGAACACAAAGTGTTGCGCGCCTGTGTATAAAAAAGGGCACAGACTTCGCTTGTGCCCTAACAAAAATGCTAAAGAACTAAAGTTCTTTGCATTTTTGTTGGTGCACCACCACACACCGAGAACTTTCCTAATATATAAAAATAAAGGGGTACAAATTTAACTTTGCCCCCTTTATAAAGTGCATAAAAAAGTATCCTGCTATATCAGTTTTGATAGACAGTAATCCTTATAAGCATTTTTTGTCTGCTTGGCATGGCGTCGGCTGATTGGAAGGCTCTCCCCATTCTTCAAGGTGATATAATTTGCATCCATCGCCTCAACATGCTGAAAGTTTACGATATATGAGCGATGCGGACAGCAGAACCCGAACTCTCTTAATTCATCCTCCCAGTTTCTTAAAGGTTTTCGAATAGAATATTTTTTGTTATCCTCACAAATGAAAGTAGTATATACACCATTTGCCTGAATATAGAGAATTTGTCCGCAAAAAATACGTACATCAGGGTCAAGTGTAAGAATACAGTATTCTTTTCGAAGAAAAATGGCCTTCGTAATACATCGTTGAACTTCACGCTGGCTCACAGGCTTTCTAAGAAAACCAATCACATTTTTACCAAATGCCTCCGGCATCCACTCGCTGTGGGCTGTGTAAAAGACAATGTAAGTCTGATGGCTGTTGGTTTCCAGAAAATCTTTCAGCTCAATTCCAGACATCCCATCCATTTCAATATCCAGAAAAAGTAAATCTGGCCTGTCTTCTGACTCCAGAAATTCAGTGCTGGAAGTGAAAATACGGACATCAGTGTAGCCTGACTGCTCACATATTTCCTTTAACCGTCCCCATTCGTTTGTGTTGTCATCGCAAATTCCAATTCTCATAGAAATCCGCTCCTTTCCTGTTTTGTGTACTAATTGATTAGAGATTTGTGTAGCCGTTTCATTATCTGTTGTAAAGTACTACTGTAGTAATGAAAAAACCTTCCGAAAACTTAACCAGCAATTCACCATGATATTTTTCGGAAACCTGCTGAACATTAAACAATCCAAATCCATGATTTAATTTATCTGCCTTTACCGTCTGCAGGTGTTCTAATTCTTTCAGGGAGTAAGGCTTGGATGTATTCTCAACCATAAAAACCATCTTGCCAGAATCTTCAGCAATTGAAAGATAAATCTCTTTTGCACGATTTTTATCTATGTATTCGAAAGCTTCATGGGCATTATTCAGAAGATTGGAAAAAATAATGCAGATATCCATCTCCTCCACAAAACATTCTTTTCTGAACTGGCCGTCTATTTTAAATACAATATCGTCTTCCAGAGAATGCTGGAAGTGGTTAATGATTGCATCAGCAGTTACATTACCTGTAGAAATATTATACAGGTTAAAACTATTCTTATCAATAGATAGTTGATGAATATATTGGTTTAATTTATCCCATTCCTTTAAATCAACAAGATTTCTTAATGCAAGAATATGGCTGTTAAAGTCATGGCGGAATGCCCTAAGCTTCTCATCCCTGCTTTTGGATTCAAAATAATTCGCCTGTTCCAAATCAAGGCATCTCTGTTTGAGGTAATTGATATGCTGCAATTTTATATTATATCGGCGTAATACAATTGTTATTACAGATGTGACAAAAAGCATAACAATATTAGCAACTAAGAGCAATAGTGCAGCGAAATAATACTTCGGTTCTTCTATCTCGACAGAAAGAAAAGTCTCCGCCAAAGATATAAAGCATATGGAAAACAGACAAATAATAAAAAGAAATCCATAACTTTTTGAATCTATCTCATGAAGGAATTTGGCATGGATCTTCCGCTTTTTATGCATAGACAAAGATAAGAATATCTCTATCATATACATACAACTGTCTAATTGCAGCAAAAAAGAATAAGTAACACTATTTTTAGTTTGTGTTAAAATTTGTATTGCGTTAACGCATGTATAAACAGCAGTCATTTCCACAAGAGTAGCGACAGTAGTGAGTGCCATTGTAAAAAGGATTTTTTCATCAAATAGGCAAAAGAGGATAAGCATAAACAAGAAGGTATGAGGAAAAGGAAATTCCTGAAAACAAAGAAAAATGCAGCAGGAACATATAATGAAACATGCAAAAAATATCTTCAAAGGGGATTTTCTAAAATCAGCACCTAATAAAAAGTAAAATATGCATAGTAATGTAGTAAGTTCTAAAACAAATGATATCATCATTGGCATATACCTCTTTTTCTCTGGCAGTGAAACCTTAATTGAAGCAAGTGTATCTCAAAATGAGGAATCGGTCAATGTATTTTTCTATTTTCGTCAAAAGAAGCCCTATATTTCTATTTTTAATTCCGTTCAAATCAAAATGTAGTTATTCAGAACATTAGGCTGGAAATGCGGTATATTGCTATGTTAATATAAATAAGCAGGGATACTATCGCGATATATCCTTAAGAAATCTATAAGAAATGAGGTGAAATAATGAATTTATATGGAACTGGCAACTGGCGTTTTTTTTGGTCATTCTTTTTTAAATGATAATTAATGCATCATCTGATTATCTACTTAAGCAATACCATTTCGATAAAGCATTTGGCAACATACAGCATCAGAACAAAAGAGAAGGGATAGCAAACAAAAATACGGGTCAGTAAATAAGGAAACAGATATACGAAAGACAGACGTGTGCGATAGCGTAGGACAAGCATCCACAACTATAGTGTAACAGCCATGGATTGTGGATGCCTGTCTTTAATAATTTATCCGCGCAGCGCCTCTGCATATGACTACTTACATCTGCTCCAGATAAGCATGATACCCTATTTCCCCCAGCTTTTTATCCTTGGCTGCCACCTGTTCTTTCAAGCTTTCCTTATACTCCGCCAGTTTTTTGCGCAGGGACTGGTCACTGATTGAAAGCATCTTTGCCGCAAGAATTGCCGCATTTGCTGCACCGTCAATTGCCACAGTTGCTACTGGGATTCCAGACGGCATCTGCACAATAGAATACAAGGAGTCTACGCCGCCAAGTGATTTTGTATGAATCGGAACGCCAATAACAGGAAGCGGAAATATTGCCGCACACATTCCCGGTAAATGGGCAGCACCGCCCGCCCCTGCTATAATCACTTCAATCCCGCGTTCCTCTGCACTTTTAGCATACTCTACAAAAATATCCGGTTCACGGTGCGCTGAAATCACCTTCATCTCATAAGAAATACCAAAATCCTCCAGCATCTTCGCTGCCTTGCCCATAACCGGCAGGTCTGAGTCACTGCCCATCAAAATACCTACTTTTGTCATAATTCAACTTCCTTTCTTCTCTTCTTATTGCATATGCTATCTCATATACATCAACTGTGTTTTCCCATCCACCCATCCTTCTGCGCTTTTTTCTGTACAAATATACCTAATCATCTAACAGGAACTCTGCCAGCACCACATTGCTGACATCAATTCCAAGATTGGTCAGATAAATTCTATCATGGTTTCCGCTTTCTGCCAATAGGTGTTTTTTCATAAGAGGTTCTAATCTGCCACAATATATTTCTTTCAAATCCACGCCAAAGCGTTTTTTATACTCCGGCAGGGAAATGCCCTCCGTCTTCCGGAGCCCGAGAAAAGCAAACTCTTCCATCTCTTCTTTTTTGGAAAGCTTATGGATATCATCTTCCCTCTTGTCCCCATGCCTGCTTAGATAGCAGCCCATATCCCTGACATTTGAGAAACGGCATCCATCAAAGTAGGATGATGCACCCAGCCCGATCCCCAGATACTCTCCCATTTCCCAATATGTCAGGTTGTGAAGGCACTGTTTTCCCTCTTTGGCATAATTAGATATTTCATACCGTTTATATCCCTTCTCCTCCAACAACCTGCGTGTCAACTCATACATTTCCCTGTCTGTATCTTCATCAGGAAGCAAAAGTTTCCCCTCCTCCTGCATCTGATAAAACGGTGTCCCCTCCTCCACAATCAGGTTGTAGGATGAAATATGTTCCGGCCCTAATGCCAGTACCTGCCCTAATGTAGCTTGATAGCTGCCAATTGTCTGGCCGGGAATATCAGCCATCAAGTCAATATTGATATTATGAAATCCAGACTCCCGGAGCATCCCGTAGCTCTCTACGAAATCTTCATATGTGTGGATGCGGCCTAACCGTTTTAGTTCTGCATTTTGTGCTGACTGCAGGCCAAGGCTCACACGGTCTACACCGATTTCTTTCATAATCTGGATATGGGGCTTTGTAACCGTCCCGGGGTTCGCTTCTAACGTAAATTCCATGGGCGGCTCTTCGTTAAATGTGAAGAACTGCTGCAGCGCATCCCCCAGCCTGAACAGTTGCTCTGGCGAAAGGCAGGTAGGCGTACCGCCTCCTATGAAAATAGTCCTTATATAATACTGCATCTTGATTCTTTCTTTCCAAAATGCAAGTTCTTCCAATAATGCCCCAATATATGCATCTTTTGCGTCATCTGATGCACTCGCCGATAAAAAATCGCAGTATAAACATTTCTGGATACAGAACGGAATATGGATATACAGCGACAACGGCTGTTTACTCTTCATCTAATTTCAGCACGCTCATAAATGCCTGCTGTGGGATTTCTACGCTTCCAAACTGGCGCATACGTTTTTTCCCTTCCTTCTGTTTTTCGAGCAGCTTTCTCTTACGTGAAATATCGCCGCCGTAACATTTTGCAAGAACATCTTTGCGCATAGCCTTTACCGTCTCACGGGCAATTATTTTGCTCCCTATCGCAGCCTGAATCGGTATTTCAAAAAGCTGCCTCGGAATCTCCTTCTTTAATTTCTCGCACATTTTCCTGCCCCTCTCATAAGCAGTATCCGCATGAAGGATAAAAGACAGTGCATCAATCTCTTCTTTATTTATCAGCATGTCCAACTTGACAAGAGATGATGCCTGATAGCCTTTCATCTCATAATCCAGAGAAGCATATCCTCTGGAACGTGATTTTAATGCATCAAAGAAATCATATATTATCTCATTTAACGGCAGATCATATTTTAAAAGTGCCCTTGTTTCCTCCATATACTCCATACCGAGATACGTCCCCCGCCTCTCTTGGCAGAGGTTCATAATAGCGCCCACATATTCTGTAGTCACCATAATTTCTGCCGAGACAATCGGCTCTTCCATGTGGTCAATTTCGGATGGTTCCGGAAGGTTGGAAGGGTTTGTCACTTCAATCATCTCACCATTCGTCTTATAGACATGATACACTACACCCGGAGCCGTTGTTACAAGGTCAAGATTATATTCGCGCTCCAAACGTTCCTGAATGATTTCCAGATGGAGCAGTCCAAGAAAACCGCAGCGGAAACCGAAGCCAAGGGCAATAGAAGTTTCCGCTTCAAATTGTAAAGCCGCATCGTTCAACTGCAGCTTTTCCAAAGCATCACGCAAATCATTGTATTTAGCGCCGTCTGCCGGATACATACCGCAGTATACCATCGGCTGTACCTTCTTATAGCCAGGCAGTGCCTCTTTACAAGGATTTTTTGCCAGAGTGACCGTATCCCCGACACGGGTATCCTGTACATTTTTCAGGCTGGCTGTAATATAGCCGACCATCCCAGCGCTCAGCTCGTCTGTAGGGATAAACTGGCCGGCCCCGAAAATCCCAACCTCTACTACCTCCGCCTTTGCGCCGGTAGCCATCATAAGGATTTCCTGCCCCTTTTTCACAGAGCCATCAAAAAATCTGCAGAAAATAATGACTCCTTTATAAGCGTCATAAATAGAGTCAAAAATTAATGCCTGCAAAGGGGCATCTTCCTTTCCTCCCGGTGCAGGGATTTTTCTGACAATCTGCTCCAATACTTCCTCAATATTTGTTCCCATTTTGGCAGATATCAAAGGTGCGTCAGAGGCATCCAGCCCAATAACATCTTCAATCTCTTCCTTTACCCTCTCCGGTTCTGCGCTGGGCAGGTCAATTTTATTTATTACCGGCATAATCTCCAAATCATGGTCCAGAGCCAGATAACAATTGGCCAAAGTCTGTGCCTCAATTCCCTGCGCAGCGTCAACTATTAATATAGCCCCCTCACAGGCTGCAAGGCTTCTGGAAACCTCATAATTAAAATCTACGTGGCCCGGCGTATCAATCAGGTTAAAAATATATTCTTCCCCATTTTTCGCCTGATACACAATGCGCACCGTCTGTGCCTTGATGGTAATACCACGTTCCCTCTCTAAATCCATATTATCCAAAACCTGCGCCTGCATCTCACGGTTGGTCAAAAGTCCTGTCTTTTCGATAATGCGGTCTGCCAAAGTTGACTTACCGTGGTCAATATGCGCCACGATACAAAAATTCCGAATATGTGCCTGATCTATCTTCTCCATGTCCGTATCCTTTCCAAATTTCAGCTTTTCGCCCCTTTTATAATCTCAGTTTGCATTATCTATTGATTCTAACACATTTCTATTTTCCAGTCAAAACAGCATCTAATGCCATCGCAAGGGGCGCCATCGCATTTTTCGCTTCCTGTACCGTATTGTTTTCATTTCCAAGCTCAATCAGTGTATAACGCTTCCTAAGGTGCATATTATAGCGGTATCCTTTTAGATAGACCGGCCTTGCAAAATTTTCAAAACGCTTCATGCACTCCATTTTTAACTGCAGGCTGAATGAAAGATTACCCTGAAGATTGTCATTATGTAAATATGCGATATTGCCCGAAGAATTTCTGGAAAGCCCATTGAAGAACATAACCTGCGCAGTACGCTTTCCTGCAATTGTAGTTGTGCGCTGCACCTTATTTCCCACGCCGTCCCTATGCAGGTCAATAATAATCTGTATGGACGGATATTTCTCCAATGTCTTCTGCAGTCCGTTATATGCATTGTTATATGCCTTATTGCGGTCAATCCTGCCGTTAATCCTGTCATATTCTGTTTTGTCATGAAGCACCTGATAACCGTATTGTTCTGACAATATATTGGCGAGGACGCTTCCCACACCAACAATAGAATCCTCCTTTTTCCCTGCCCTGCTGTTGATAAAAGCCTCCGACGCGCCATGGGTATGAAAAATCAATATCTGCGGCTTACTCTGCTTTTTCAGTGTCATATCCATCTCCACCAGTTTTTTTACCTGAAAGACATGGTTGTCAATTGATGTGGAGGAGTCTGTAATATAGAACTTTTTAAGAAGATAAGAACGGCTGTAACTCTGCTTTAACTTATTTATAGTGGCTAAATTTGCCGCCACCTTCTCATTGCTGTCGCAGAGGAGTTGGTTCGAATCTTTTTTCTTTCCTGATGCATTTTTATTTTTACTGGTGATATCCGGGCTTCCATTCCGAAAAAGAAGGATATTCTGGACAGGCGCAGCCAGCGTTTCATCAGGCGTGTCCAATTCCTCTTCTTCCTGTTCTTCCACGGTATCTTTTTTTGCAGTTTGGGAATGCTGTCTATTTCCTGCCGCCTTCTCCTTGGCGAGTAATTTGGGGATTGTCTGGTCAGATTTGGCAAAAAGGCTGCACTCTATAGATTTTTTGCCTGCGGCGGCACACCAGTGGGCCGAATCTGCATTTTTTCCAGAAAACAAAGAAGCAATCTTTACAATATCTTTTTCCTCCCCTTTGGGAATTTCCCCCTGATATTCCATCAGATAAGAAAGCACTCCGGTTTGGGATAAAACCTGTCTGCTAAGAAAGGAGGACAACCCCCTCGGTTCCATATTTTGAAACTCTTCCATTTTAGCCCCGCCATGCTCGAGAAGCAGGGATACCACTTTTTTTTCTATTTTATCACTGGAATAATACTGCTTAAGGCCAGACCACACAAAAATACCTGTCCAAACTACAAACAACAGACATAAAATAACTTTGGAGCCGGAAATTTTTTTCTCTTCCTGGGCTCTAGCCGTCTGCTTGAAATTTTCCATATATCCCTCCTGTGGCCAATCCTGCGATTAAATTTCCAAAGATATGCTTTGCGCTACAGTATCAGTCTATGCCGGTGGAAAGCGAAGTATGCATGGAAACAAAATCGGATAACCCGACCGCAATCATCTTACCAACCTGACGAATTTCTTCATCTATATCTTTCGGTGTTACAAAGAGATTTTTCACATTTTCCCCAGTAATACTGCGAAAAAAACTATATATCTCTTTTTCTGTGTAGCCTTCCTTTGACAATGCATTTTCCAATGCCTCATAAATAATTGTTGCGGCATCCACAACAGTCGGCACGCCGATGGCAATGACTGGAATCCCCATTGTCTCCTCATTAATCTGGTTCCGGTTATTGCCAATCCCCGCACCCGGCGAAATTCCTGTGTTTGTTATCTGTATGGTGCGGCACAGCCTTTTTACGCTCCTTGACGCCAGAGAATCAATAACCAGCAGAATATCCGGCTGCACTTTCCCTATAATCCCTTTCAAAATCTCCCCTGTCTCCATTCCTGTCTGCGACATGACGCCGGGAGCAATTCCACACAATGTATAACTGCTGCCCCCTCCCCAGTGTTTGCCAAACTCTTTTTTTATATGACGGTTCATACATACATTTTCCAACACATACGGCCCCAGAGCGTCAGGTGTGGCAAAACGGTTCCCAAGCCCCGAAAGCAAGATTACTTTTCCCGCCTTTTCCCCTTTCCGGGCAGCTTCTTCTATCATATACTGGAGAATGCTGCCGAGTTCCTTCGCAATAGAATCTGTCTCTTCCTCCCAAAGCATCCCGCCAGGCATATCAGGATTAAGTTCCAAAGTGACATATGTCCCAATTGGCTTTTTCATCTGTTTTGCACCGTTCTCGTCCTTTATCTCCACCGTAGTAACCTTGAGGTTGCCTCCTGCCTTCCTCTCTTCCGTTAAAACAACGCCTTCCACCTCAATATGGTCTTTAGGAAAACTCTCCCTGACTTCAATCGCCAGATCTGTACGCTTCTCATATTTTTGATTTGCCATAAACCCCCTCCACTTGCAACCTTCCTTACTGTTCACTCTGTGCCTAGTAACAGCATTTCCAAAAATATAAAAATTATGTATTGACAAATTCTGTATCATCTTATATCATATATGAGTGTGTTTATTCAAAGTGACCGTGTCCGCTTTGTAGAACAAAAGATTTCACAAACGGGGAGGTGTAAAAATGGCTAATATCAAATCAGCAAAAAAGAGAATTTTAGTTGAGCGTAGAAATGCAGAGAGAAATAAAGCTATCAGATCCAGAGTGAAGACAGCTATTAAAAAAGTTAACGCTGCAATTGCTGTCGGCGATAAGGCTGCCGCTTCATCAGCATTAACATCAGCAATTTCTGAAATCAGCAAAGCTGCAAGCAAAGGTGTTTACCACCATAAGACAGCTTCCAGAAAGATTTCCCGTATGACAATTGCTGTTAATAAAATCGCATAATGTAAATGTATCTTAAGAAGGCTGTCAGGGTGTGGGCAGTCTTTTTGCTGTCTCCAAAGAAAGGATTGCTACATAGATGAAAAAAGAAAACTATTTAAAATGGGACGAATATTTTATGGGGATTGCCCTTCTCTCAGCGGAACGGAGCAAAGACCCAAATACCAGTGTTGGTGCCTGCATCGTCAGTCAGGATAATAAAATCCTCTCTGTTGGATATAATGGAATGCCCCGCGGCTGTTCAGATAATGAATATCCATGGAGCCGCGAAGCTTCCTCTGATTTAGATACGAAGTACCTCTATGTCTGCCATGCTGAACTTAACGCTATCTTGAATTATACTGGCACAAATATGGAGCGCGCCAAAATCTATACAACACTCTTTCCATGTAATGAGTGTACCAAAGCATTAATCCAGGTCGGTATTTCTGAAGTAATCTACCTAAGCGACAAATATTCAGACCAATCCTCTGTCATCGCAGCAAAGCGGATGATGAAATCTGCCGGGATCACTTATACCAGATACCAGAATGCAGGCAAATCAATCCCGTTGATGTTATAGTTTTTGCAGGCCCGATAACACCTCGCCATGTAAAACTACTATCGCACCTTACTGAAAATACTGAGCAGTTTCCTATCTTAGAATGCTGATAACAGTGAGCTGCCTTCTGGCAGAATTCCTTAGCATTCTCTGGTAGGTTTTCTTTTTACTCCTTGGAATCCGGAAAGCTGCTTTTTTTGAAATCCGCACAAACGCCTTTTTGCCGATTTTTGAAACCCTCTTCCCCTTAATCACAATCTTAGATAACCTTTTATCGTTCCAAAATGCCTTATTCCCGATACCCTTTAATCCTTTTCCAAGTACTGCAGTCTTTAAGGATTTCATATTTGCAAATGCTTTTGTCCCTATTTTTGTTACTGTCTTTGGCAGTGTAACCTTTACCGCTTTTGATTTCTTAAATGCCCTTTTTGCGATGGACACAACCCGGTAGCGTTTCTTTCCAAAAACTACTCTGGACGGAACAGAAACCTTTTTGGCCTTTTTCCTGACAGCAATTACCTTAACTTTCTCCTTTCCCTGCCTGATGGAAGTAATTTGATATTTTAACTTTCCTTTCCAGAATGTCCTCCCTGCTTTTCCGGTATCTTTGCCAGCCTGCTTTTTGCTGCCCAAAGGGTTCCCTATATTTTTATCTGTATTATTGCTGCCAGATCCATCAGTTCCTGTCCCAGATGCCCCGCCATTGCCGGAAGAACCGTTTCCGTTGCTATTCTGGCTGTTATCGGAACCAGACGGGTCTCCATTCTGGTCTCCACTGCCGGAACCGGATGGGTTTCCATTCTGGTTTCCGCTGCCGGAACCGAACGGGTTTCCACTTTGATCCCCACTGCCGGAACCAGATGGATTCCCATTTTGATCCCCATTTCCAGAGCCGGACGGGTTCCCATTCTGGCCACTGTTGTTATCTTTATCATTGGAATTCTGAGAACTATTTTTCTTCGACAAATGCGGCTTCAAAACCTTATCCCCATATTCAGTAGGGGCAATTTTTGCAAATAACGTCTTTTTCACATCCTGACTTTCATACCACCCATCAAACTGATATCCTTCCGGCACGATAACCTGATTTGCATCAGGCAATAAAGCCCCTTTTGTATATTGATAGTATGATACGCTGTTTTCCAGAATTTTTATACCGCTGCCATCCAAATCATATGTAATCTGATAGGTCAACGGTTCAGACCATCTTGCGTATAGTTCATAGCGCTTTGCTACGTTTTTGATAGTCTGCCCGGGCTTTCCAAAACCTGCCCCCATAGAATCCAGCCATTCTGCTAATTTGTACCCATTTTGTGTGAGTTCCGGCAGAACATAATCAGAACCATGGTTTATATAGACATGTACATCCTTTTCACCGCCTTTTTCATCATGAAGATGAATTTCATGCTGAGGATATAGCTTCATATTTTTTTCTAGAATAATTTTATCCCCCGGAAAATAATGTTTTCCATTATTATCCTCATAACGGTCAACCTTTGTTCCATCAGAAAGGCTGTCTGGCAGGGTAAATTCTTCATGGTATTTTCCGGTTATCTCCGGCATTAAATGTTCCCCGTCCTCCTTGCCGGACAAAAATGATACCGTACAGGACCTCTCCCTGACAGTCAGGGAAATTTCCGTATCAGATTCAAGGGAAATAATGTGCTGCAAGGCATCTTCATTGACCACTTCATACCCCTGATAGAAATAGATAACGCTCTCCCCAGCCAATTCTTTCTGGAACAGCCGTAACAGTGAAACGCTGATACGTTCTCCCGGTTTGCCATATAACTTAAGTGTATCAAGAACCTCTTTTTTTCCATTCTCCTCTTTCCATAATTTTAACTGAAATGGAACATATTCGTCACTGTCATTGCGTTTCCATACGGCATACAGCGTAAGTTCATTTTCCGAATCAAACAGCCCTTTCATATTTGTGCCCGGAAGGATACTGACACCGCTGCCATCCGGTTTCGTATTCCAAAAAATCATTTCCGCTTCCTCAGAATAGTACAGCTCACTGCTTGCAAACGAGTCTTTCTGGTAAATGTAGTCTGTATCCTCCACTTTGCCTGAGATAGCGGATATTCTCGAATACTCCCCATTATTATGATATGTTACCTTAAAAGAAGTCTTTTTCCACTGTGCATGAAGCACCACATCATGGTTCTGCATGGCATAGCTGTCTCTCGGCTGATAAAGTGTATGCGTCTTATCATCATCCTGATACCATCCCTGAAAGAGATAGCCGTCACGGTGAGGAACCACTGCAGGCAGAATGAGGTTTGTCCCAAATTTGATACGCTGCCCGGAAAGTTCGTCGCCTTTGTCCAGCGACCCCCCGTTTAGATCATACTGAAAATCATAAGAATTCCTTCTGTAATATGCGCATAAAATTAAACTTCCATCTGCTTTTATCCTGCCGCTTAACTTGGAAGAAGATTCATCCAGTGCAAAACCCGGCGAAACTTTATCAATCGAATCGACACTAACTTCATCATCTGTATATCCATCAAACTGGTAGCTGGAAGCCAGATCGTATCCTCCCGCAAGATTTTCTTTATAATATTCCACATGATATTTTACAATGTCCCTCTTCCATACGGCATACAGCTCCGAGGAATCGGTGACATCCATCTGCATAAGGCCGGTCTGGGCATCCGCCGCCTTTGCCCAGCCGAGAAAATGATATCCCATGGGCGCCGCCAAAGAAGGCAGGGTGACGGCCTCCTCGCTCCAGACAGCATATAACGTTACTGTCCCATTCTGGTCTGCAATATTTTTAACTGTTTCACCGTCTGTATAACGCACTACACCGTTTTTCTGTATAGACCAGCCCATAAATTTATGCTTCACTGTCATATTAGTAGTTTCCGCAGGATTTTTCTGCCCGTCCTGATACAGAGTAATAAGGCTGTTTCTACGGAAAGAATTTTTCTCCAACACAACAGGACGGTCATATTCACAATTTTCTATATCTGCCATCCCGCCTTCCTCAGCGCCGCTGCCGTCAAATACCACTGTATACCTTACCGGTTTAAAGTACCGGTATACTGCCGTCCCCTGTTCACTGACCTGCTTCGAAGTGCAGTGTGTATAATAGTATCCCTTGTAATAAGTCCCGGCGGCAGAATCCTTACCGATATCGGAACCCTGTGCTGTTGTAGAATATTCCCTTCGCTGAGTGATGGTGCCTAGATTTTCCCCCCTACGGCTCCCCTCCTCTATCTGGTCAATATATTCAACTGGACAGGATTCGTAAGAAAAATATCGGTACACAACGGCACCATTTTCCGCAACCTGTGCTGTTGTAGAATCTTTATAAAAGCAGTGAGGATAGTAGGCGCCAACTGCCTTATCCACACCTGCCGCTGAGGCAGATACCACAGTACCAAACTCCGCTTTCCAGCTTGTGCGCCCTAAAACCTGCCCATCCGGGCTGTCTCCCCGTATATCAATGCAGGTGACGTCATATTGGTTTGGAGTAATGCTCCATCTCGCATGAAGCTTATCGCCTTTTTGCAGGATATCTCCTTCTTTATACTTCGTGCCGCCCTGCGCTGCACTGTACCAGCCCTCAAAGGTACAGGTATGTCCCGGCTTTTCCATGCTGACAGTGGGAAGTTCAAGCAGATAAAGCCCTTCCTTCCGGTAATATGCTTTTCCGGCCTTTTCTACAGTGCCCCCATGGGAATCCAAGGATAATCCATCCCCGTTAACCTCGATAGGATTTGAACTGTATACCCGATAGACAAGCGACAGCCCCTCCGCATCATATCCCCCGTCCTGTACAGTATCCCGCTTAAAAGAGCGGCTTCCGCAGTCCCTTGTTCCATGCCCAGACTTGACATCAGAAATCTCATAACCTGACCAGATAAGCTCCCCCTTTAAATAAAGATCCAGATAAACACTGAAATCGGTGCGCTCTTTCTTGATAAGGTTGTTGCGCATTACGAAACGCCCGGCCGAATCAAACCTCTCATCCCTAAGCCAGAACAGACTGTCGCTTGCTCCGTAAGAGCGCGCTATCTCCTTATGCCCATTGATATCGGACATAATATACTGCCACATACCATACTCATTCTTCTTGTAAGTATCAAGTGCATAACATTCCAGCGTATCATTCCAGTATACTTTAATCCCTACATGGGAATATCCCCCAATCCTGTCATCAAACTTGCCGATATCAGAAGGCCCGCCTACTTCGCTGGTGTCCAATCCTGAAGCAATCAGCTCTTTTCCGCCGAACAGAATACCTGCGGCAATCAATATCATTGCAAATGCAAATTGAATAATCCTCCGTTTTTTCATATTTCTGGCCCTTTCTCCTTTCACTTTTCCAATTTCAGAGATATCTTTATACAGGCCACTGTGCTCTCCCAAGCCTAACAAAGTATCGCCTACAACATATGTTTAAAATAATACGTTATGAAATACATTTTAACATTTGGATATTTTTATTCAATATGCAATTTCAACAAAAAAACAGAGATAAAATCTCTGTTTTTAACAAATTACTCCGCCTTCGTTTTCTTAAGGGATTTTTTCAGATAAACATCCACATCTGATTTTAATTTTTCCCATGCGTCCGGATGTTTCACATAATATCTCGGGCAGATCTTACCAGTTACATCGTAATGCCTAATTATTTTCTCCGGCTCAATCTCATACTTATCGCAGAGATATGCTGCCAGATGAATCAACGCCTGATATGTTTTTTTCGTATATTTCCCGTTTTTTTTCGGATGGCAGCATTCAATGGAAATCGTATCGCTGTTCCGGTCGTTTGAAGCATATGCAATCTCATTCTCTGGAATGCACTGCACAATTGTACCGTCTAATCCGACAATAAAATGGCTGCTCACCTTATAGCCCGCCTCATCCGGAAAATCCTTTCTGGAATCAAAATAATTGCGGTTCGCCTCCGCATCTGTCCCCGGATTTGCAGTGTAATGAATCACAATGCCATTTATTCTATTTAATGCCGTCCCCGGCCTTGAGTTTACATTTTTTGTCAGGAACATTTCAGAAATTGCCGGCTTTGCAACATTGATACTGGAAAAATCGTATGCCATAACCTCTTTCGTTTCTTTGCTGCCGTCTCTAAAAAGATGGGCAATCCCTACCACTAGCAGGATAGCAAGGAGGGACACCATAGATGCCACTCCTACGACTACTGCAAAATACCTTAATTTCCTTTTCTGTGCCCTTGTTAATTTTTTCATAATTCTATTCTACGCTATAATTAGGTGCTTCCTTCGTTATATGGATATCATGTGGGTGGCTTTCTTTCAAAGATGCCGCAGAAATCTTAACAAACTGCCCTGTCTCCTGAAGCGTCCTGATGTCCTTTGCGCCGCAGTATCCCATACCGGAACGCAGCCCTCCCATTAACTGGAATACGGTATCCTCGACGGTGCCCTTGTACGCCACACGCCCCTCTACGCCTTCTGGAACCAGTTTTTTTGCATCTGTCTGGAAATAACGGTCTTTACTTCCATTTTCCATAGCAGCAATGGAACCCATGCCGCGGTATACCTTATATTTGCGCCCCTGAAATAATTCAAATTCTCCCGGGCTTTCATCGCATCCCGCAAAAATGCTCCCCATCATGCAGACACTGGCTCCTGCTGCAATTGCTTTTGCCATATCGCCGGAATATTTTATTCCACCGTCTGCAATAATCGGGACATCATATTTTCTTGCAACTTCGTAAGAGTTCATGATGGCAGTAATCTGCGGCACACCGATACCTGCGACAACACGCGTGGTACAGATGGAACCCGGCCCAATACCGATCTTAACACAATTGACACCCGCCTTAATCAAAGCCTCCGTAGCTTCGCCGGTTGCCACATTTCCAGCAATAATCTGTAAATCCGGATAGGCGTCACGGACCATCTTCACCACCTTTAGTACATTGGCACTATGCCCGTGTGCCGTATCAATAACGATACAGTCTACATGCTTCTCAACAAGGGCATCCACACGCTCCAGAATATTGGCGGTAACGCCTACACCCGCGCCACAGAGCAGGCGCCCCTGGGAATCCTTTGCCGCTAATGGGTATTTTATCTGCTTTTCAATATCTTTAATGGTAATAAGCCCTGTAAGGTTGCCCTCGTCATCTACCAGCGGAAGTTTCTCTTTTCTGGATTTTGCCAGAATCTGCTTTGCCTCATCCAGAGTGATTCCCTGCTTTGCTGTGATCAACCCCTCCGAAGTCATAGACTCCTTTATTTTTTTAGAAAAATCTGTCTCAAATTTCAAATCCCTGTTTGTAATAATTCCTACCAGCTTCCTGCCCTCTGTAATCGGTACCCCGGAAATACGGAATTTTGCCATCAGATTGTTTGCATCCTCCAGCGTATGTTCCGGCGATAAATAAAATGGGTCAGTGATAACGCCATTTTCTGAGCGCTTTACCTTATCAACTTCGTCAGCCTGTTCCGCAATTGACATATTCTTGTGAATAATACCAATCCCACCCTGCCTCGCCATAGCAATTGCCATACGATACTCTGTAACGGTATCCATGCCTGCGCTCATCATCGGAATGTTAAGCCGGATGGACTTTGTTAAATTTGTTGCCAAAGAAACTTGATTTGGAATCACTTCTGAATACTGTGGGACTAACAATACATCATCAAATGTAATCCCCTCACCAATAATCCTGCCCATTTTAATTATCCTCCTTTATGTAATGTTATGATGTTGGGGGCAAAAGGCATCCCCCCACTGATGCCACGGATTGCTACATCGCTATTTGCTTATGGCCCTGGCATCATGTTATGTAGTAAAACACGCAGGGGGATTCCTGCGTGCTATGACTGTTTGGTGTACCACTTTCTACGAGTAGCTTCAAATATTTGTACAAGTATACACCATACCTGCTTTTATTGTCAACTTATTTATTTTTTGGCACACGGAAATAAATTTTCAGTATATATATTCCTTACTGCCCAAATCAATATGTCACTATTTACAAACGATGTTTCTTTAACGATAACTCCCTGTTATCCGTCATTTTCCAATGTGCCTGTGTCAGGCTGTGTTTCTGTTTTTGCCTCACAGAATATGATACGCCTAAAAAGAAGGACAAGATATGCCGCCAGACAACAACGGCTTTCCAGAGGAACTCTGTCTTGCAGGGCTTTGATGGATATGCGCCTTACAGCGCTGTCTGAACAGCATGCGCGGTTTCAGGCTTTCCTAGGAGGCACGCTCTCGCTACCTCTCATAACGCAGCGGTACCTAGCAGGACAAAATACGCCCTGCAAGTACCGGCGATTCGAGAGTGCCTCTGCGGAAAGCCATGAAATCTGTCGCATGGTGTGAGTTCGCGGAAAGGCGCATAAACCAAGCATCAAAGCCGCAAGACAGATAGTTCCTCGGAAAGGCGAAATGTTGCAAGGCATATCCTGTCCTTCTTTTTAGGCGTTTTGCTTGTCTGTGAAACAAAAACAGAAGCATAACCGAATGCAGGCACAAACAAAAAATGACGGATAACAGGGAGCTATCATTTAGAAAACAATCGTTTGTAAATAGTGACAAATTAATAGGGGCAGTAAGGAATATATACTGAAAATTTATTTCCGTGTTTTTGGCATCAGGCTGATGAAACCATTTAAGTTGCCCCGTTTCCCCTTTGATGCCCTGTGGGAAAACAGGAGCCTGCTGTTACAGCAGGTACAGATGCCGCACACATGGATATTTTTCGCCAAAAGCCCTGCCTCCCTCAGCTGCAGATAATTTGCCGCCCACAGATCAAGCTGGTACTTTCCATTTTCTTTATCAGAACAATAGGCAATCTCCTCCATCTGCCCTTTATGGTAATGTTTTTCAAATTCACGGATCACATCATAACCAACCTCATAGCATTTCTGGCAGATAGACGGGCCGATAACAGCCACAAGGTCTTCCCTTTTTGATCCAAATTCCCTCTCCATGGCAGCAGCCGTCACCACCCCCATCTTCATCACCGTGCCGCGCCAGCCGGAATGGGAAGAAGCTACCGCCCTTTTTATGGGATCTACAAAAAACAATGGCACACAGTCAGCATATGAGGTCGCCAGACAGACCTCCGGTTCATCTGTCATCAGGCCATCAATCCCTTCCAGTTTCTTTTCGGTTGTCTCCTGACAGATATCATTCCTTCCGGCACGGTAAACCTTCGTATCATGCACCTGATCTGACAAAACCAGACTTCTGCAGTCCACCCCCATGCTCCCACAAAATAACTTATAATTTTCTGCTACAGCCCCATTTGAATCACCACGACCGAAACCAAGGTTCAGCTCGGCAAGATGCCCGCTGCTCACACCGCCAAAGCGTGTAGAAAAAGCAGCATTCACAAACGAAAACCCTTCAAAAGCCAGAAAGCGTATCAGCGGGACAGTGTCCGCATGTTCCAGATAACAGTTGTCCTCCGCTAAATCATATGGCCTTGCAGGCAGCCTTTTTAAAAGCTCCTCCTTCTTCTGCAGCGCCATCTCCCATAACTCCAAGACCTCATTTTCCGCCATCCCATACCTCCCAGATTATATATTACTGCCCTGCCGTTTATTTGCAGGTAAACCTATGGAAATCAATTCTTAGTATATAAATTCATTACTGCCCCAAATCAATATGTCACCGTTTACAGACGATGTTTGTTTAATGATAACTCCCTGTTATCCGTCATTTTCCAATGTGCCTGTGTCAGGCTGTGTTTCTGTTTTTGCCCTCACAGAATATGATACGCCTAAAAAGAAAGACAGGATATGCCGCCAGACAACAGCGGCTTTCCAGAGGAACTCTGTCTTGCAGGGCTTTGATGGATATGCGCCTTGCAGCGCTGTCTGAGCAGCATGCGCGGTTTCAGGCTTTCCTAGGAGGCACGCTCCCGCTACCTCTCATAACGCAGCAGTACATAGCAGGGCAAAATACGCCCTGCAAGTACCGGCGATTCGAGAGTGCCTCTGCGGAAGGTCATGAAAACCGCTGCATGGTGTGAGTTCGCGGAAAGGCGCATAAACCAAGCATCAAAGCCGCAAGACAGATAGTTCCTCAGAAAGGCGAAATGTTGCAAGGCATATCCTGTCCTTCCTTTTAGGCGTTTTGCTTGTCTGTGAAGCAAAAAACAGAAACATAACCGGATGCAGGCACAAACAAAAATTGACGGATAACAGGGAATTATCATTTAGAAAACAATCGTCTGTAAATGGTACCAAATTAATAGGGGCAGTAATGAATATATACTGAAAATTGATTTCCATGAGGTAAACCTGCCGCACCATATTAAAACGCATTCTGTATATGCAGGACATCTTCGCCCTCAAAAGCAATGACATCAAACCTGCAGGGGACATCCTCCCTGTAATACTTCTTATAGATATAATACCTTGCAGATTGGACAATGCGCCTGCGTTTTGCCGGTGTTACCGCTTCCAAGGCCGCCCCCTGATAAGCCCCCTTCCGGTATTTTACCTCCACAAAGACCAGATAATCCCTATCCATTGCAATAATATCTATTTCGCCAAATCGTGTATAAAAATTCCTCTCCAGTATCTGGAAGCCTTTTTCCTGTAAAAACAAAACAGCCTTATTTTCATAGACTGTTCCGATTTCCCGATGATTCTCTTTTTCCCTTCCCATCCTTATTCATTACCTTCCCCCTGATCTTATCCATAGCATCCACATACACCAGTATCTCAGCAACCACCTGATAAAGCTCCTTTGGGATATATTCGCCAATCTCCAGCTCCTCAAGGCTTTTTGTCAGCTTTTCATCCTTATAAACCGGAATGTCATGTTCCCCCGCCGTCTCAATGATCTTCTCCGCCAGATGCCCCTTACCGCTTGCAATTACCTTTGGGGCCGTATCGCCCGCCTCATATTCCAATGCAATGGCGGATTTCCTCATATCAGGCTCCAACACATCACGCCCATATACCTTTTTTTCAGTATCCTTCATAGGCACCACCCCCCTTATTCCAAAAAGTTTTTAATAAACGTCATCCTATGGACCGGACACGCCCCATGCTCCCTGATCGCCTCAATGTGGGCAGCAGAACCATACCCCTTGTTCTGCCCGAAACCATACTCCGGATAAAGCGAATCCATCTCCATCATAATCCGGTCCCTTGTCACCTTTGCAAGAATGCTTGCCGCCGCAATCGATACACTCTTTGCATCACCCTTGACAATCCCGACCTGCTTCATTGGAACCTTTGGAATCGTCACGGCATCCACCAGCAGAAGATCCGGCTTGACAGAAAGGTTCGCAACCGCCTGCTGCATGGCCTCATATGTTGCCTGCAGAATATTTATTTCATCTATCCGCCCATGCGGTACAATCCCAACCCCATAGGCAGACGCCTTCTCACAAATCTCATCATATAAGAGGCTGCGTTTTTTTGCACTGAGCTTTTTCGAGTCATTTAAATACAAAATCTCTGCGTCAGGCGGCAGGATACATGCGCCGGCCACTACCGGACCTGCAAGCGGCCCCCTGCCTGCCTCGTCCACACCACAGATTGCACAATAGGAGGATGCATATCTTTTCTCAAATACCTTCATCCCCTCCAGACGGGACAATTCCTCCTCAAGCGCCTGCGCTCTCTTCCTATACTTTAAAATCAGGTTCTGCACTCCCTTGCGTCCATCACCCTCATATTCCGCCAGCAAAGCCTGCCTCTTACCGTCCGAACTTTGCTCCAGTTCCTCTTTTATCACAGATATCGCTTTCATCAGTAATCCCCATTCCTAATACAAAATCCATGCAGCGCTGCATGGATTTCCTCCTAACAGCAGACACAGAAACCAAGGGCTGCTCACCCCGGAATCAATCCCCAATGGGAAAACGGCCATATTCTCATAAAAACC
Source organism: bacterium D16-36 (assembly GCA_003611745.1). Lineage (GTDB taxonomy): Bacteria > Bacillota > Clostridia > Lachnospirales > Lachnospiraceae > Butyribacter. Next base: position 27,083 of record RAYF01000017.1, read on the forward strand.
TCCCCCACTATATCTTTCCTGTGGACAAGGCCAACATAGTCGCTTCGGCTATCTGTACTCATATTCCGGTTATCCCCCAGCACAAAATATTCATCCTCACCAAGCGTAACCGGCTGCGCCGCATTGCCGCTATCTAATATTTTGGACAGGCAGTATTTGTCGCCCTTTAATTCTTCGCCGTTAATCATTACCTTGCCGTCTGCAATCTGCACCGTCTCCCCCGGCAGGGCAATGACACGCTTTACATAATATGCATTTACATTATTTCCGTTCTGGTCTGTCTCTGTAACAGGAAAGACGACCACATCATAACGCTCAGGATTCCTAAAATAATAACTGAGTTTTTGTATAATAATTGAGTCCCCATCCGACAGGGTCGGCTCCATGGAATCCCCCTCCACCATTGTCTGGTGCGCTACATAATGCGTTACGGCCGAAGCAATCACATAGGCAAGCAGTACGCAGATAAGCAGCACAAACAGGTTATTGATTGTCCGAAGCCCCGTACTTTCTGATGTTGGGCGTCTCCAGCCCTTCTCTTTATGCGGCCTTGATAATTCAGCGTCAAGCAGGGCACTGTTAGATTTCCGCCTCCTATGTAAATCTTCCTTTTCATCAAAAAAAGGACCATAATATTCTTTCGCAGTTCGGCAGAACTCTAGGCTGTCCTCTATCTCATCTTTATTATACATTCCAAACCTCCACAAAGAAAGCCGGGCAGCAGGCCCGCACCCGTTATGGAGTTTCCAGGCTTACTGTCCCCAGCTTACCCGCACGAAAATCATCTACAAGGCATTTTGCCGCCTTATCCATATCATAGGCGCCCCCTGCCTTCATACACCCCCTTCTGGCTGCAATCAGCTCCAGCTGGCAGACGCTATCCTGCGCCTCCTCAATCTGATAATAAGATGGCACTGCTTCCGGGTAATTTTCACGCAGATAATCTAATAATAAAATGCTTAATTCATATATATTAAACAGTTCATCCTTAATAGAACCAATATATGCCAGACGGAGCCCCACTGACTGGTCTTCAAATTTTGGCCATAAAATTCCCGGCGTATCCAGAAGCTCGACATTTTTATTCAGGCGAATCCACTGCTTCCCCTTAGTAACACCCGGTTTATTCCCCGTTTTTGTACATGCCTTCTTTGCAAAACTATTGATGAATGTAGATTTACCGACATTTGGAATCCCCACAATCATCGCACGGATTGGACGGTTTAAAATGCCGCGTTTTCTGTCCCGCTCAATCTTTTCCTTACATGCCTTCTGGATAATATCCTGAACCGCCCTAACGCCAGTCCCTTTCTTCGAATTGACCTTTGTGACAAAATACCCCTTTTGCCTGTAATAATCCATCCACTGGTTTGTTCTGGCATCATCCGCAAGGTCATATTTATTCATCAGGATAATCCTTGATTTTCCATTCGCCATCTGATCAATATCCGGATTTTTGCTGCTCAGAGGAACTCTGGCATCTACCAGCTCAATAATCACATCAATTAATTTTAAATCCTCCTGCATGGCGCGCTTCGCCTTTGTCATATGTCCCGGATACCATTGAAACTGCATAACTGTCCCCCGTCTTTCACAACTCTGCATACTATCCCTGAGAAGAAGATGCCTCCTGTTTTTTCTGTTCCTTTTGTTCCTCAAAACCATCCAGATGGCTGATAAACTGAAGGGTATTCATCCGTATCCACGCCTTGCCGACAATATTTTCTTTTAAAATATTGCCTACTGTGGCATTGCGGCTGTCCTCCCCGTTATTCCTGTTATCACACAGGACAAAATACTCGTCCTCGTCCAAGACAACATCTTCAATAGCAAGGCCGCCGTTTTCCATCACCGGAAAATCATATTTTTCCTCAAGCTCCTTGCCATTAATGTACACCTTCCCAGATTTAATCTGTATTTTTTCCCCGGGCAGCGCAATCACACGCTCCACGGAATAATAATTATGTTCCGAACCGCTCTGCTTTACCACAACCACATCATTCCTTTTAATAGAATGAATGCGGTAAGACATTTTATTTACTAAAATCTTATCACCGTCATTTAAAGTCGGACTCATATACTGCCCTGCAACCGTAAATGTCTCCATCCCATAATGTGTAATAGCAAATGCCAGAAAGACTACCGCGGCGATTTCCAGCACCGCAATGAGGCACTGCTTGAAAATTCGTTTCCCCGAATCCCTGCGGTTTTCTATATTAAAATCATATTTCATCCAGAATACCCCTAACTAACATACTCCTGAATGGTCTGTACGGCACGTTTCGCAATAATGCAGTCGAAGTGCTCTTTACAGTACTGTTCCATAAACGGCTGGCTGGCTTCCAGCTCACCATACTCCATCAGCCTGGTGCACACTGCCTGATACTCCTCCAGCTTAAGCTTGCCTTTTTTAATCAGAAGATACCATTCACCGGCCCTCCTGTCTTTATACAATTTACTCGGAAACATTTTCTGCATCTCCAGATTCTGTGCAAAATCCTCAAGAGGAGTGATGCTCCCAAAACGGTATACTCTGGAAGCGCTCTGTATTTTCCTGAGCTTTTCCTGCCTTCTCTTTTCCGCTTCTTTTTGGTGCTGGCGGTAGGAACCCTTGCTTTTCCTGCCCGGATTCTCCTCAAAGTCCAGCATATTCTCTTCCTGATGCAGCTCATCCTCCGAGGTGGCACCCGTCTCCCGTGCCATCGCTTCCATCAGGGATTCCGCCGTCTCCTCGTCAATCATCCCAGCCAGGTTCTGAATCTGGTTCAGCATATTCTGAAGCCCTTCCTCTCCTCTGTCCGAAAATGTAATCACAAGGGAATCATCCGGCATCCGCATTAGCTGCATGGAAATCATGCCGCTCTCTACCTCATAACCAATCTCTTCTTCTGCGCGCTCAACTAACTGCTCTAAGAAATCACGGGATTTTTCCTGATTGGTAAAAAAATCCTCAATTCGCAGACCATATTCATTCATTTCCTCAACCGTCATATGGCACTTCACGGTGTTTTTCCCGATTCTCTCAAATTCCATAGGATATCCTCCTTTTCTTACACCTTCTCTTATCTTAAGCCTAATAGCCTGTTCTGTCAATCATTACAATACAACTATTCCTAAAGCAGTTTTTTCCAGATAAAATATCCCCTGACCGTCTTATCATAATCCAACTTTTTAATACTGTCAATAGTTACATATCTCAGTCCGGAAATCAATTTCCAAGATATATCTGCTGCTCCATATAAATATCACGGGAATCAATTTTCAGTATATATGCATTACTGCCCCCATTAATTTGGTGCCATTTACAGCAGGTTTCCTACAAAAAGCTAAAATACAAAATAACAATCCCGCCCAGAACAATCCGGTACCATCCAAAAACCTTAAAATCGTGCTTTTTGATATATCCCATTAAAAAGCGGATAACAAACACCGATACAGCAAAAGCCGTTAGGAGGCCGGCAGACAAGATCCAGATTTCACTGGCTGAAAATGCCATCCCGAATTTCAGTACCTTAATCAGGCTGGCCCCAAACATCACCGGGATTGCCAGATAAAATGTAAATTCTGCCGCTGCAGTCCGCGAAAGCCCCAGCACAAGCCCCCCGATAATAGTGGCCCCGGAGCGGGATGTCCCAGGAAGCATTGCGGCTGCCAGCTGAAAGATTCCGATATATACTGCCATCCTGTAAGTTATACCTGAAATATCCTCCACTTCCGGCCTCCTGTCCTTATTCCAGTTCTCTATTAGTATAAATAGAACCCCCACTACAATCAGCATAATGGAGACTGTCTGGTAATTATAAAATAATTCCTCCATCCCCTCGCCAAATACCAGTTCAAGTACCGCAGCAGGAATGCAGGCTGCAAGTATCTTAAACCACATGGAAAATGTATCCTTTTTAACCCAGCCATTTTCCTTACTGGTAAATGGCCAGATTTCCCGCCAGAACAAAAGTACGACCGCAAGAATTGCCCCCAGTTGGATTACGACAAGGAACATTTCCATAAATTCCTCTGAGACAGGCAGGCTCACAAACTCATTTAAGAGAATCATATGGCCTGTGCTGCTAATCGGCAGCCATTCTGTTACCCCCTCCACTATGCCAAATAAAACAGCTATCAAAATCTCCATAGATATATCCCCCCATTCTGTTCTGCCAGAACATCTCCCTGCACATTCAACCCTTTGTTCAATCTATGCCAAGATACGCACAATTAGTCTAATTCAATTTCCAATAAATCCCTTGGAGGGATTTTCTCTGTGGATTCATCCACCGATCTGGCAACGGCGGCTTTTGCCTGCTTGATTGGCAGAATCGTGCCAACTCCGGCAACACACCCGCCCGGACAGCCCATGCCCTCAATCATGCAGCCGTCCTTTTTCCCAGCCTTGGCAAGAAGGAGCATCTTCTTACACTCTGCCAGCCCTTCCGCATGTTCAATCTTCACTCCAACCCCCGGGTAATATTCATTAATGCACTGCTCAATGGCATGCGCCACGCCCCCGGCAACTGCATAACCGCGCCCGGCGCCAGTCGCATCATGGAGAGCGCGTCCCGGCTCATACCGGCCAAAATCAATGTCTTTCGCTTTGAAAATTGCATTCAGCTCCTCAAAAGTAATTACAAAGTCAACATCACTTCTGACAGTCCTTCTGGATGCCTCCAGCTTCTTCGCTGCACATGGGCCGATAAATACCACTTTCGCGTCCGGATGTTTTTTCTTAATGCTTCTCGCTGTTGCAACCATCGGCGTCAGTTCCTCCGATATGCTGTCAATCGTTTCCGGAAAATATTTTTTTGCAAGGACAGACCATGCAGGGCAGCAGGAAGTTAAAAGAAATGGAAGATCCCCGTCTACCACTTCATTAACATACTGGTGCGCTTCGGAAATAGCCCCTATATCCGCCCCCAGAGCCACCTCATACACTTCAGAAAAGCCTACATCCAAAAGCGCTGCCTTAATCTGCGCAGGGGTAATCTCTATGCCGAACTGCCCCTCAAAAGCAGGCGCAATTTCCGCAATCACTTCCCCACCCTGCAAAATTGCCCGGATTAACTGGAAAATCTGTGATTTATCGGCAATCGCGCCAAAAGGGCAGCTTGCCATGCACTGGCCGCAGGAAACACATTTATCATTGTCAATCATTGCCCGCCCATATTCATCACTTCCGATGGCGCCAATCCCGCACGCCTCCCTGCAGGGACGGACCCTCTTTGCAATCGCATGGTATGGGCAGACAGCAATGCACTTCCCACATTTGATACATTTGTCCTGATCCACAAAAGCCTTTCCATCCACCCTTGAGATGGCATCTTTCGGGCAGACCTCCATACAGGGGCGTGCCACGCATCCATGGCACAAATTCGTTACTTCTATTTTATTGTCCTCACACTTATCGCACGCAGAAGGGATTACCTGCATCAGCGGCGGCTCATAATACTTTTCTGTAATATTGCTCTCCTCATACCCCTCTGTCAAATGCACCGGCCTGTCTAGCGGACGCAGGGACAGGCCCATGGCAAGGCGCACCCGCTCCGACGCAATTGCCCTCTCCCTCCAGATGCTTTCGCAATACAGCGGAACATCCGGCTGCGTCACCCGGAAAGGAATTTCTTCCAGCTCATGGCTCGCATCCCCCATGTGAAACGCCGCCCTGGCCACCTCCTCAAAAACCCTTTCCCTGATTTTCCTTGTCTGTGTATTAATTCCGCGCATATATCTCCCCCTCCATTTCAGAAATTTTTCACGATAATAAAGTATATCTGAAAAAGCAAAAAAACACAAATATTTTCTATTTCCATTCCAGCTATTAACATCACATTTCCACCACTAAATACACATCCCAGATACTTAATTCCTTTGGGCTTATCCACCCTGCTTTTCTCCGCATTTACTTTCAATCCGAGCCTTTCTTCA
>RAYF01000126.1 GCA_003611745.1 bacterium D16-36
AACATCTACAAGATTCCGTGTATGAAAAAGCAAAAGGAATGAATTCTTCACTTGACAATGTGTCAAAGAGCTTATGACACCGGATGAAGTGCGGATGATGGACAGGAAAAAATGCCTTGTGATTATCAACGGGCTTCTTCCGGTTATGGATGATAAATTTGTTCCGTTTGGGCATCCGATGTTTGACCAGACCGCAGATGGGGCAGGAACGCCTTATGTGCATGGGCTGCCGGATGAGGGGAAATCGGCAGAACCGCCTTTCGTGCTGCTTAACAGTGAGGCATTGCGGTATTACGAGAAACAAAAAGAGAAGGGGGAGCCGGTATATATCGACAGCCTTTCCTATGAAGAATTTAAGCTGCTGGGGCAGGCGGATATGGATAAGCGTTTTATGGACTTGGATGAACAGGAGCAGAAGGACCGCTATAATGAGGAACATGCAGGGGAATTGGAATATCAGACACCGGAGGAAGCTTTTGAGGAAGAAATGGTAACAGAAAAAACTATGCCGGAGGAACAGGCGACACAGCCGGAAGATTCTATCCAGAACCGAATGTTCCGCATGCACTTTACAAAGGAACAGTTGAATGAGGTGCAGAGAGCTATGCTGGTTCATGTGCCAAAGGATGTGATTCTGTCCTATTTTTATCCTGAGACGTCAGTTGCGAAAATGATGGAAATCCGCAGGCAGTATGAGCAGGTGCAGTAATATGTTGAAAAAAAGGGATTCCCGGAAAGTTTCCAGAAATCCCATGAAAGTCCTGTTTTTTGCACTTGCAGCAGAGGTGTAACAGGCTCTATCACTTTTAGTATATGTAATTGGGCAGGGATTATGCAGTGATGTTCAAGTGGCTGTCCCAATCATGAGGAAAATTCATTGCAGACAGCTTTATATAGGAAGCGTATTCATTAATTAGCTGTTTTAAATCTGCAGAAAAATTTTCCCAACTGGAATCATCCGGACGGAGATATTTCATGGCTAATACCAATTCGTATAAACCGGAATGTGAAGGCTGCGGTACTACTTTATCAGCATTGATGATTTCCGGGGTTATGTTAAAAGGCTTGTTGTATATTCTTGCATTATGGGCGCACGTATTCCGCAGTATTACCAAAGATTTAATCCATGATGTCAGGGTGCTGTTGGAGGGGGTGACCAGATTGCCTTTTTTGGATTTGAATTTATAGTAGCCTGATAATTTTGCATAAGCACTTCCGCTTCCGGTATTTAGGTTTTTAATAATTCTGGAAAGAGTGCCAAATGATAGGACCTCTACGGCTGCCCAAAGGGGAATTTTACCATCATGATTGATAAAGTTGTGTTTTATAAAAACATCATGCGAGCGTCCGATTTCGGAACAGATGGAAGCATGATTCTTCCAGTAAATCTGTTTGTTTTTGAAAGGCGTGGGATCAGCAAGGATTAGGGAATCGCCAAAAATCAGCAGACTTTCTGTAAGTCGGACTCTTAAGGAAACCTCAATAACAGATAGATAGGAAAACAGCAGGCTTGATAATTTTGTATCAAATTCATAAAGTTTTACTATTTTTGTGAAATCAGTGCCTGCCCGGTACTGTTTGGATGCGTTATCATAAAAGGTATAGGTATAACCCCTCAGGCGGTAATAACCTACTTTTTGAAGGTATTTTGCAGCTTCCTCATCTGATGGAATAGACATACCGGCATTTTTTAGGGATTGTACCTGTTGTTCTATGGTTAAAATCTGTTTTGGATAATTTTGCATTATATCACCTCATAAGAAAAAAAGTCCCACCGGGTTGCGCATGGAAAACCAGAGGCGTGGTGGGCTCTATTAAGTATTATTATATACAATTTAGATGATTTTGCAAGAGAAAATGAAAAAATACTAAAAATTTTTAGGAGGTGGTTACCGCATAACAGCCGGAGAAAGCCCGGCATGAATGAAACAGAAACAGTAGCAAAGAAGTGGATGGAAGTAATCCATCCGGTGGAGACAAGCCGGATAGATTACTTCTATCCATTTTTGTCTCCCGGTCATTTTCAGAATGTAAAGGAGATTATCATGAGAGAAAATAAGAAAAATTCAATGAAAAACAGGATTAAGGATTTTGGAAGAAAGGTAATAATTCCGTCATTGTCCGGTGCGGTTTTTGCCATGAACCATATGACTTCGGTGGTGTATGCGGCTGGAGATACCAGTGCAGTTACAAAGCCGTTAGACAACTTGAAAACACTGATTATTGCTGTGATCGGCGCTGTTGGTATAATTATTTTAGCAAAGAATGTGATGGAATTTGCTCAAGCCTATCAGCAGCAGGACTCGTCCACGATGAACTCTGCCCTAAAGGGAATCGTGGCGGGCATTATGATGGCGGGGATTTCCTCTGTACTGTCTTTCTTGGGGTTTTAAGGAAGCAAGGTGCGAGGATTTTCATAGCACATGAAAGAACCATGTGCAAGAAAAACTATTACCGCACCTTTGAAGAATCGCTTTGCGATTCTTCTTTTGCGGACAGTTTAATTTTATGGAAGGAGAGATGGCATGGACATATTTAAGCTGGGGGATAAGATACTGGATTTACTGAATGCGGTATTTGCATTTTGGAATCACCAGATTTCCCTTGTATTTGAATTGCTGAGGCAGTCCCCCACAGCCTTTAAGGGCGGAGGTCCTTGGGGAGTGATTGAGGGGATTGAGCCTGTATTTGTGGCAGTGGGTTCTTCGTTGGTGGTTCTGTTCTTTGTTATCGGCTTTTGCTCGGAGAGCATAGATATCCGGGAGGAAATGAGGTTTGAAGTCATACTCCGGATATTGATACGGCTGGGGCTGGCAGAATATATGGTGGCAAACAATGTTACTATCATGAAAGCGTTTTTTACTTCGGTGGGGAATCTGGTAGGGCTGCTTACGGAAGGGGACAGGACGACACTGAAAATTGCAAAGGAACAAGCAGATGTCATTGAGAATTTGGGATTTGGGGAAAGCCTTATCATGCTGATACTGGCGGCACTGTTATCCATTATTGTTATTATCTGCGGATTCTTTTTGCTTTACACAGTGTATTTCCGTTTCCTAAAGCTTATGGTTATTGTGCCGATTGGCTCTATTGCATTTTCTACCATGAGTGGAAACCGCATGGTGGCACATACGGCAGTAACGTATGCAAAATACTTCCTATCCGTCACGTTTGAAGCAGTAACAATGGCTTTGGCAATCATTGTCTGCAATGCCTTTATTAATGCAGGGCTTCCAGAGTTTACCGGGGATTATGCGGATTGGGCAAAGACATTGATTTATCTGTGCGAGATGACTTTCAGCATTGCCCTTACCGTAGGGAGTGTGAAAGGGGCGCAGAGCCTTACCGGCAAGGTATTGGGATTGTAAAGAAATTTTGAAGGTATGGGAGTTCCAAAAAGAATAGGCGATATAGTCATGCAGGAGTTTTCGTGTTATAATTTTTTCATTTAATAAAAGATGGGAAGGAGGCAGGCGATGTCACGAAAAAACCATGTCATGACGGATAGGGGACTTCTACAGACAGATAAGAAGTTTTCCGCATTGAAGGAACGGCAGAAAGTGAAGATAGCGGAATGGATGTATGAAGCGTATCGGAACTGTTATCTGGAATCCGGCAGAATCCCACAGAAAGGAAAAGAGGGTGCGGTGCTTTCCTATGTTTTTCAGAAAATTGATGATGCAGGGATATGGATACCGGACGGAGAGATTTACCAATATTACCGCAAAAGAAAAAATAAACTGTTAAAACGTCTGAAAAAGGAATTTGAAGATGATTTTGCAGAACAAAATGAAACAGGGTAACAGATAACATGCCATTGCTGAAATATGCAGTGGCTTTTTGTATGCGAGAAAGAAAGGAGGTATGCCGGAAACCGGGCAGCGGTCCGGTTATTTCGGTAGGAATTATGGTAATAGACATTAACAAAAATATTGACAATTATAAGGAAACGGTGGTGCTTGGTCTGACCGCAAAGCAACTGATATACTCCGTTTTATCCGTAGCAGTGGGTGGGGGCATTGTCCTTCTTTTATATCAGAAAGTAGGGTTGACGGTCAGTGCGTATATCGCAATTCCGGCAGTCACACCGATTGCGTTAAGCGGTTTCTATTCCTATAATGGTATGGGGTTTATTGAAATGATGAAATTGAAAATGCACTTTGCCTGTGGAAACCGGGCACTCGCTTATGTTTCCACAGAGGGGGAGGACGTAATCCAGAATATACGGGAGCAGGAGATGCTTGCGGATAAAAAGGAAAGGAAGAAGCAGAAGGGCAGACGGAAAAAGGCAGACAGCAGAGAAGATTTTCAGAAAACGGCAAAAAAGATGCTTTTATCTGTATTTTTATTACTGATTATGTTAGGTGCATTGGCAGGAGCTGCCGTCTGGTATAAGTATTTTAGGTAATAACAGAACGCAGTCTGTCCGGTAGGACAGGCAGATATTACAGCCGGGTATTTTGCCCGGCTGTATTCATGGGCAAAATGCCCGTAAGCAATATTGCAGATTGGAGGTAAGATGCATGGGATTATTCACAGATGGGTTTAAGGAGCTGAAAAAGGCGAGCGAACCGCTTTATAAAACCCCGAAATCCATACAGGAAACGATTGAGATTATGAGTGTGGCGGAAAACGGTATTTTTGAAGTGGGGAAAGGGCGTAACCCCGCAATGAGCCGGTACAGCAAAAGTTACCGTTTCAGGGATATTAACTATTCAACGACCAGTGCAGAGGAACAGAGTAACATTTTTATGGGTTACTGTAAATTCCTTAATTCGCTGGAGTGCAATTACAAGATTACCATAAATAATAAGAATAAGGATATGGGGAATCTCCGGGGTGAAGTCCTGCTTGCATACAAGTATGATGGGTACGATAACTTCCGCAAAATATACAATGACATTATTGAGGGTAAGATACGGGAGGGCAGGCAGGGAATTGAGCAGGAGAAGTACCTGACAATTACCATTGAACGGAAGAACTTTGAGGAGGCAAAGGCACAGTTTGCCACGCTGGAGGCAACCATACACAAGTCCTTTATGGAGCTGGGGACGGATATTGTCCCATGAGATGGGAATGAGAGGATTAAGGTTCTGCATGACTTCTACCATTTGGGGAATGAGGACGGTTTTACTTTTGACATCCGGCACGCAAAAAAGGTAGGGGCAGACTTCCGCAATGATTTGTGTAATGGCATGCTCAAATATTTTCCAGATCATATAGAGGACGAGAGTAAATACATGAGGGTAATGTTCATCAAGAAATACCCAAGCAGCCTGTCGGATGAATTTTTAACAGAGCTTACTTCCCTTCCGGTGCATTCCATCACAAGCATTGATGTGGTGCCGATACCAAAAGACTTGACAACAAAAATCTTACAGAAAAAGTATCTCGGTATTGAGAGCGACATTATTAAACAGCAGAGAGTAAGGAATAAGAACAATGATTTTTCTACGGATATTTCCTATATTGTTGCTGCCTGTTTATTCTGACGTCTAATAAATCTGATTGATTGTCACAGAATTAACCGATATAATGACATCAGC
>RAYF01000127.1 GCA_003611745.1 bacterium D16-36
TAATAAGTACCTCTTTTCTGATTTAATTTATTATATCTTATTAGCCACTCCTGTTACAACTTTATTATAGCACTTCATCCGTCAAACTTTTCAATACCTCAATCGGATTTCTCAATGCCTCACGCACCGTCCTTTCTTTTAGTATGAAATAATAGGCTGCACCCCTTCGCCATGTGAGCAGAATTACCTGCATCCGTTTTTACGGCTTTCCCTGTCTGTCCAGGGTTCTCGGACTACTATGGGTGCTGTGTACCCATGCCTGTTACCAGGTTTAGGGCATCCCCAGTTAGTAAATACAGAATTAGCATTCAGTGTTGTCGGATTCGACTTTCGCCATTTATCCGCTGTCTTGCGGTTGTTCCTCCCATGAGTATCACTTGGTTCCATAACTGCGAAATGAAACCAACACGGAAGGGCATACGTTTCAACCCTTTTCGTATGCAGGGCACGGATTCCCCCACTCTGGCTATCGTTCAGGCAGTTTAGCTTTATTCCTCATACACCGATTTTTATTCTTAAATCCGTAAACGCTTAGGATTAGCACTTCCAGATTTACGTCCTTGTTTCAGGACAACAACATGCTACACTCCCCTTCGGGTTTCCCCTCTCGGATAAGTTGTAGAATAATAGGCTGTGATTTTACATCACCTGATACTTTTACCTACTGCTTGCTAAAGGCAGTATTCCATAAATACCACGCCGCCAAAATTTATATTGCGCTGGCGACTTCTGGGCGCACACAGTTTCCAATGATTTCAGCCCACAGGTTATTGCCATAGCGGTTCTGTAACTGTCCCAGACTCTGCACCGCCATCATTACCCGGATGTCCCTGGAACGGATGACGCTCAATGACCTGGCAAAATCCGAACCGTCTGCCGCCCCGCCGATGCGTCCGATATTGTTAAACTCATCTAATATTAAATTCACCGGGATGTCACAGTGCCCACCCGGTCTGGCATCCGCATACCGGGTCAGTTTGATAAACATCAGCGAAAAAAAGAGTGACGACAGGAATGCCATCGTGGTGTCCTGGTCACTCAGAATAATATAATAGGCACATCGTTTGCTTGCCAGTGCGGCAAGGTCAATGTCAGACCGACTTGTAATCCCCTGCACCTCCCGGTTCTGAAGTACCTGCAGTCTGGTGCCAAGTCCCTGTATGATTCCAGAGCGCACTGTGTCACTGGATTGGGCAAACAAGTTATAAGGTGCCCTTGCCGGATGGTCTAACGGCAGTTTTTCAAATAAAGCTGTCAGCTGTCTCTCTGTGTTGCGAGTCAGCATCTGGTAAACAGCCGGAAGATGCTTCGTTTCCGGACTGCGGCTGGGATCTAAATCCACTAACAGAATCAGTGCCTTTAAGAGATTTCCCTCCCCGTTATCCCAGAAGTGGTCGCCCTTGCCGTTACTGGTGTTGCCGATAATGATGTTCGTGAGCATCTGGGCCATCAGGGTATTCCCATGTAAGTCTGACATACAGTTCCACGAATCCCCATGCTCTGGGTTGACCAGATTATAGACCCTGACTTCATATCCTGCATTACGGTACATCTGGGCGGTATCATTGTACAGCTCCGCTTTGGGATCTGTTATGACCACCGACTCGCCACGCTTTAATGCCTGAAACAAGGCATTTCGGATAACAGCTCGTGATTTCATGGTACCGGATGCCCCAAAGATGGCAATATGCCGGTTCAGTCTGGTGTCTTTTGGCATACAGACCGTTTTTCCCTCATACTCACCTAAGATTACCCCCTCTGCTTTTGCCGGCGTCGTCACCTCCATGATTTCTTTTAACTCTTTTTCACTCATCCATGTAGCAGTGCCGTAAGTTCCTGTTTTACTTTTCTTAAATCCCCTCGGATCGTATTCATTTCCATCAAACTTATCATGGAATTTCACATACAGAATAACCACTGCACCAAGAACTATGGCGGCAGATATGCCCTTTAAACCATTTAATGTGAAAGCGTGCCGGATGCAGACTAATAAGTTCCAGTCTGGCGGTTTCATGACTATCTCCCCGGACATGCCATTTCCGCCAAGCCAAGCCCGATATCCTGCAATCAACTGCCCCAGTATTCCGCCAAGATACAGCAGTCCACCTGTTCCCAGTATGACAGCAAGAATGATCCCCGCTTTTTTACGTTTATCCATGTATGGACTCCTCTCTGTGGCATTTGTTATTGCTTTTTTCATCACATTGCCACTTTTTGCTTCCAACAAAAAAGGCATATGGGACTTTAATAAATTCCATACACCTTTATCTCATTTATTCTATTCTGTTACAGCACCGTATGCTCCTGCAGCTGTGCATCCACATCCCTGCCTGCATACATGACCCGGATAATCGTCACAAGTGCTGTCTCTACGTCCGGAATATAAAAAACCAGATAATTATCCACTGGCATGACTCTCATTCCCCTGCCATGCCACGGTTCTTTGTCATACCGCCGGAATTTTTCAGGAAATTCCCCAAGCCCTTCGATATGTGCTTCCAGCCGGTCTAACTGCCCAGAAGCATGATCCGGTGCCAGCAATTCAAAAGCAATATATTTATAGATTTCCCGCAGGTCGGTTTCTGCCTGGTCAGTGGTTTCCACTTCATACATCATAGCCCATAATCTCTGCGGATATCAGCAAATGCCTGTTTCGCAGGCTTTGTCTTCCCTGCCTTCATATCCGCATATCCTTTCTCCAGCTCTGCATCCAGTTCCGTCTCAGAAAGTCCTGCTACATTGACTGGTCTTGCAGGGGGGATTTTTACCTCAAAGGGAATCCCACGGTTTAAGATAATCTGCTTATAAAACATATTAATTGCGTTTGAGGCTGGAATGCCAAGTGCTGCCAGAATACTTTCTGCCTCTTCCTTGACATCCGGCTCTATTCTTGCGTACAAATTTGACGTTTTTGCTGCCATAGTATCACACATCCTTTCTTGATCTGTATGATTTCCTGTTTCTGCTTTTATTATACCAATATGTGCGTACAATAGCAATACATTTTTATTTTATTTAAACAATCACCATCCCTCCTTCCCAAGCGCTGCCTCCAGCAGCTCCATTCCGATGGTCTTATATCCCACTCTGCCTCCAAGATATTCCTTTAGAAATCCCAGCTGATGCGGGTAGCAGACCACTTCGTATCTTCCATCACCTCCTGTTACCGCCTCCTTAAACCGGATAAGCCTTGCCAGATCACTGTCCAGATGCGAAAACACATACACACCATCCACAAAAGCATCGTACTCAAAAATCCCCCTGTCGAATGCCAGGTTCTCTTCGTCGAACAACGCTTCCTGCATTTTTCCTTTCCAGTCTGACAGCATAAGCAGTCTCATCTGGCGGACTCCCAGTTCATTCATGGCGATAAAATAAATATGCCGGTATATCCCGTCAAACCGGAACTCCAGCCTTTTACTCTCCTCGGAGGCAAGCAGTGTCTTAACTGCCGCCTCGTAAGACTCACCGAACAGAACCGCTGAATCAACTTCCGGAACCCCGGCATTCATCCTGCCAATCTCCATCAGGCTGTGCAGGGCTTTGAACTCTCCCATACCGCTCCATTTCATGGCACTTGCCCTGGTATTGTAGACAGCATAACAGCCTCCGGGTGAAAACACAGCCCCTGCCATACGGGTAAACATGGTTTTGTTCATCTCCGCTCCGCCCACTCTTTTGATGTCCTTTGCCAGATAGAATGCGGGTTTGTCAGACACCACCCGGTATAATCCTTGATTCTGTAACTGGGGCAGCATATACGGCCGCACCTCCAGACCGGCTTTCATGCAGATAACCGCTGCTTCCGCAACCCGGTGATGGCGTTCCCTGTGTGCCTTATCCCCCGGAAACCGGTGGTTCCAAAAAGAACGCATGTAATACCCATATGCATCCGGATGCACCCATCCCAGTATGGCAAGGCCAGCCTTATAAAACCGGATGGATTTTTCCCTGCCTTTTCCTGTTATGGTAAGCAGGCGACAGGTATGCTCTTCCCCTGTTTCATCATTGCGGAACATCTGAACCGCTGTCAGTCTGTGGACCAGCTCCTTCATCACCCGCTCCTTACCAAGCAGATAAAGGGAGTGTACCGGATATTCACCGACAAAAGACAGCACCGTAACGAGCCGGCGCACATGGCTCTTTGCAGAGAAATGTATCATGGCGGCTCACCACCGAACTGAAGCAACTGGCAGGTACGAGCCGAAGTGTTGTTACGAATGATTCCGACAACGTGACTGCTCTCTTTGTCGCAATTTCGCTCCACCATCCGCTTGAAAATCCCAGAAACCAGAAGCCTTTTCATATATTTCACCCATATGTCATTTTGCCCGGCTGAATCTGCCCCGTTTTTACATATCTTTTTTAGCCATTTCCGATGTCTTTTCATGCACATTTTCCTCCTCTCCGAACTTCTCATTTTCCTGTAATAACCATACTGCAAAATCTGTTTTTGGAATCACATAGACCTCCGTGCGGTCATCCTCTCCCATAACGCTGCACTCATAATGGCTGCATACCGTTGGGGCATCATCTGGCATCACATACATTGCCACGATATCCGATACCATGTTCGTCTCAATGTTATCGTGGTCCCTCATCCTCCGTTCCGGGCGTTCCCTGTCATACACATGGCGGTATACCAGCACACAGTCCGTAAACCGCACTGGTTCTTTCCTTTGGAAATATTCCTGCATGGCAGGATACAGAAAAGAACGGATATAATCTGCCGAACCGCTACCTTTTTTCGGGAGCAGAGTAGGAATACATAACCGAAACCATCCCTCTGTCGTAAATCCCATATCCACAGGAATACAAAGTTTCATGGCATTTTCCACGTCCCGCTTTGCCATGCCCGAACCGGTGTAAGCCGGAAGTGCCCTTGTCAGGAGTACCAGACGTTCTGCCGTTTCCTCCAGACGCAGTGCCTGCTCATATGCCATCTGCAGCTGATGCGCCCGACAGCAATCCTTTACCAGACGAATCTGATCCCACAGCTTCCCTGCCATTCTTTCTACCCTGCCTAACACCTTTTGAAAGGAATTGTTCTGTTCCATACACTGCTTCCTCCGTATAAAATGTCACTTCCGGTTCCTCCGCTCCCTCAAATCCCACCGTTGCAAACAGGCATGGCACTTTTGGCAGCATTAACTTTTCAGCCATAGAAATGCGGGGAAGGACAATGATATACTTTAAGTCATCCTGTGGCTGCAGAAGCCTTAACAGACTTTCCTCCCCCTCATACAGCACCACGATTTCATATCCCACATTTTCTTTTAAGAAGAATATCTGGGACGGGTAGACTGCCGGATAATGGGCCATCGGGTCCACATAGTCAATGAACTTTAACAGCACCTGAAGTGCTATAATAAAGTTGTAACAGGAGTGGCTAATAAGATATAATAAATTAAATCAGAAAAGAGGTACTTA
>RAYF01000128.1 GCA_003611745.1 bacterium D16-36
ACACCATAGAATTTTGCCAAGTCAATAACGTTCCTGTGGGGTATTTCTTTATAATCATCAGATTCGTAAGAACCAAGTGTGGAAGCCGGAATTTTTGTCTGCTGTGATAGCTGCTCTAAAGTCAGTCTCTTTTCCACACGCAGGTCTTTCAGGCGTTCCTGAATACTTAATTGTGTTTTCATTGATAAATCTCTCCTTTACGAAAAACAGAATATCACATAAAACGGCGGATTCCTATCACATTTTTCCAGCATGATAGAAATTTTCAATTTTGGGGCGGATTTCCGACATGATGGATATACGGGAAAGCAGGCTGTTTTGTTGGATAATGGCAGTACAATTAAATGACTGTCCAAGCTGACATATACCGCCAAGACCAATTTTGAAATAATTTGAGCGCCAATACTGGACGATACAGCGCCGACAAGGGTTGCCTGTCAGGAAACAGCAAGGGGAGAACAGCAGATTTATAAAACCGCCCAATTTTGGGCAGAAAAACTCGGCACCGACAGGGTGCTGTCAGATAAATTCGGAACCGGTTCGGAACCGGAGAAAGGGGTATGGAATGAAATTATCAAGATATGAGCAGGAGGTTGTCATCAATTTAAATGCCGATGAGGACGAGGCAACTGTTTACACAGCAAATCCGGTGTGGATACGGAAAATGGATAAGCTGCATAAAGAATTTCCGGATATAATCCGCTTAAAGTCATGGACGGAAGTAAGCAAGACCTATATTTTACCCAAAAATCTTGTCAAGATTGGGAAACCAAGAATAATGAGCGAAGCACAGCTTAGGCATCTACGGGAGTTACAAGGCAAAGCATAAAAGTTTCCAATATTGGGAGAGTTTTTTGGAAAAAACGGGCAGTTCTTGACAAACATACATAGAAATGATATAGTAACCATTAAAGTGGTAACTATTAAAGGGTTAGCAATATGTAAAGTGTTTATATGAGGAGAACAGGAATGAATTTGAATATTGTATGTATACCGGGCGACGGCATAGGACCTGAAATAATTGCAGAAGCGAAAAGAGTTCTAAATAAAACCGCCGAAAAGTTTGGACATAACATCACATATAAAGATGTTTTGATGGGTGGAGTATCAATTGATACATATGGAGAACCTCTTACTGACGAAGTAATTGAGATAGCAAAAGCAGCGGATGCAGTTTTATTGGGGTCAATTGGTGGCAACACAGCAACATCACCTTGGTATAAACTTGCACCGGAATTAAGACCAGAGGCGGGCTTGCTCAAATTGAGGAAATCGTTGAACTTGTTTGCAAATCTTAGACCGGCATACCTCTATGAAGAATTACTGGAGGCGTGTCCGATTAAGAAAGAAATTATTGGTAATGGCTTTGACATGGTAATTGTAAGGGAATTAACGGGTGGTTTATATTTCGGAGAGCGGCGAACACAGGAAGTGAAAGGGGAAGTTACAGCGGTAGATACTTTGTCATATAGTGAAAAGGAAATACGGCGTATTACAGTTAAAGCGTTTGAAATTGCGATGAAGCGCAGTAAAAAGGTGACAAGTGTAGATAAAGTAAATGTATTGGATTCTTCAAGGCTGTGGAGAAAAATTGTTGAGGAAGTTGCAGAGGTCTATCCAGGAGTAACATTGGAACATATGATTGTAGATAATTGTGCAATGCAACTTGTTAAAAATCCGAATCAGTTTGATGTCATTCTTACCGAAAATATGTTTGGTGATATTTTATCAGATGAAGCAAGTGCTATTACAGGTTCAATCGGTATGCTCTCATCAGCGAGCTTGAATGATACGAAATTTGGTTTATATGAGCCAAGTGGTGGCGCTGCGCCGGATATTGCCGGAAAGGGTGTGGCAAATCCGATTGCAACAATATTAAGTGCGGCAATGATGCTTCGTTACTCTTTCAATTTAGAGGAAGAAGCAGGAAGGATTGAAACGGCAGTTAAACAAGTTTTAGCAGAAGGTTATCGCACAGTTGATATAATGCCGCAAGAGAAGAACAGGAATCAGTCTGTTAAACAGGTAGGTACGGAAGATATGGGAAAACTGATTGCAGAGCGCATTTGACTATTGTTAAGAAATTAGTGTAAGTGAAAGGGAAAATATTGAGATGAAAGATACAATGCTTGATAAGTTACAAAAGTTCGGATTAAACCTATATGAAGCAAAGGCTTATGCAAGTCTGTTAAAAATTGGAACGTCAAACGCTTACAAAATAAGCAAGGAATCCGGTATACCAAGAGCAAGAATTTATGATGTTTTGGAATCCATTACAAAACGTGGACTTGCTATGGTGGAAGAAAGCAGTGAAAACGTAAAAATTTATACACCTGTACCAAGTAAAATATTTTTGGAGAAAATAAAAAAGGAATGGGAAAGCGATTATGAAGAAGTAAAAAGCAATCTTCAGGACTTAGAAGCAGAGGAAAATAAACAGGATATTTATGTTTTTACGGTAAAAGGGAAAGAAAATATAGTTGCTTATTGCAGACAGCTCTTAAATGAAGCGGATCAGTATGTCATTATTTCAATGTGGAATCAGATGTACGAATTGCTTTTACCTGAGTTGGAAGAATGTAAAGAACGTGGATGTAATGTTTTGGGAATCAGTCATGACATTAAAAACCCAATAGAGGGAATCGAAAAGCATTTTAACAGCAAAATACATAATATGCCGGAAAATATGCATTGGTTCATTCTTTCAGCAGATGGTAAAAAATTGTTATATGGATATTCTGCTGAAATAGATAAAGATGCCTTTTATACAGAAGATTCGAGCCATATTTATCTGATGGAAGATTATATACTGCATGATATGGTAATTAACCGTCTTATCGAAAACAAGGGAGATAAAGACAGGATGACACAGATGATGCAGGAGTTTGTCAGAAAAATAAAGGAGTAAAAAAGACGTATGTTTATTGTGGCATCAAACAAATTTTGATTGCCATTTATAATAAATTCAATATATAGGAGGTCATATCAATGGCAAAAATTTATCATGAACAGGATTGTAACCTTCAGGTTTTAGACAGGAAAAAGGTTGCAATCATAGGCTATGGCAGTCAGGGTCATGCTCATGCACTTAATTTGCATGAAAGCGGAGTAGATGTTATTGTCGGACTGTATCAGGGCAGCAAATCTTGGGCAAAAGCGGAAGAAGCAGGCTTGACGGTGGTTACGGCGGCAGAAGCCGCAAAAGAGGCAGATATTATTATGATGCTGGTCAATGATGAAAAACAGGCGAAATTGTATAAAGAATCCATTGAACCCAATCTTACAGAGGGAAAGGCTTTAATATTTGCACATGGGTTTGTAATACATTATGGTCTGATTGTGCCACCGCCTTTCGTTGATGTATTCTTAATTGCACCGAAAGGTCCCGGTCATACTGTCAGGAGTCAGTTCTTAGAAGGAAAAGGAGTTCCATGTCTGATTGCAATTCATCAGGATGCTTCTGGAAAAGCAAGGGAAACAGCACTTGCCTATGCACTTGGAATTGGCGGGGCAAGAGCCGGAGTGATAGAAACTTCATTCAAAGAGGAAACGGAAACAGATCTTTTTGGAGAGCAGGCTGTACTCTGCGGTGGTGTTTCAGCTTTAATCAAAGCAGGATTTGAAACGTTGGTTGAAGCTGGCTATCAACCGGAAATGGCATATTTTGAATGCTGCCATGAAATGAAACTGATTGTTGACCTTATCAATAGAGGCGGTCTGACAATGATGAGATATTCTGTCAGTGATACTGCGGAGTATGGTGACTACATAACCGGTGAGAAGATTATCACTGATGAAACAAGGAAAGCCATGAAAAATATTCTCAAAGATGTTCAGGAAGGAAAATTTGCAAAAGACTGGCTTCTTGAGAATCAGGCAGGGAGAACTTATTTCAATGCGAAAAAACAGATTGAATCAGAGCATGAGCTTGAAAAGGTTGGAGCTGAACTTAGAGGTTTGATGTCATGGATGAAAAAACCATTAGACTGATATAGCGTATAGGATTTAGTAGATTTATAGTGCGTTAAGGCGGGAAAGCGTTTATTGGAAGAAAAACAATGAACGCTTTTCTGCATTTCAAATCAATTAAACACTGTCATTCTCCACCCGTCTTGACTTCACTTTAGATGCAGTCAATTTTAGAAATGGAGGTCAGGACAATGACGGATAAGGAAGATAAGACAGTGCGGCAGTTTGTACTATTCTGCCGGACAGCTTTGATGTATGAAAAGAAAAATTATTACAATGAACAGAAACACAGGGCAGAGCGTGAAACGCATATTGAGATGCTTTCACCCAAACAGTCAGGTATGCTTGAAAAAATATTTGACATATACCATGCTGATTATTTTTCAGTTATGGGATATGAAATCGGCATAGCAGATGGTGATTTGGCACAGGCGTTAAGGGAACTGTCAGACAAATATTTACAGATTGTGCTACTGTATTACATTGTCGGTCTGAATGACAGGGAGATTGGCGAAATCTATGGCACAGGAAGAACTACCATTTGTGACCAGAGGAATAATGCCATAAAAAAGCTGCGGCTGCTGATGGAGGAAATGCGTCATGGAAAATAAATACAACAGCATTACCTATGAAACATTGGAAAAAGCAGTGTTAGGCGATTATGACGCTATGCAGGGGGTTATAAGGTTGCTTAAGCCATACATGACAAGATTAAGCATGGAGGATGGCAGATTTAACAATGAACTTTTTGAAAGGCTTGTACGGAGGCTCATGTTTATTACATGGAAGTTTGATATGCATTACAGTGAAAAATAAACGGGTGTGATTAAGCACAGGCGGGGGACATTCAGAATATGGGTGTCTCCCTTTTATATGTCCGTTATTTATATCCATTATTAACAGCGTTAAGGGTAGAGGGGAAGTGAGAAAATGAGTGAAAATAAATTAAAGAGCAGGGATGCGATTGATGCAGAATTAAGGAAAACAAAAGCTGAACTTACCATTGCAAAACATAGGGAAATGAAACTGCGTAATCAGATAAAAGGTATGACGGAAAAGGAACGCCGACACCGCAACATTGTATGGGGAAGTCACTTTGAATATCTTCTCAGAGAAAAACTGAATATTTCAAAAGAACAGCTTGCCACGCTTGATGATGACAGGGTAAAGGATATTCTGAATACACTGTTTTTGGACTTATCTTTTCGGCGTATTATGCAGAATATTTTGACTGAAAAAGCAAAAATAAAATCCCCGACGGAATAGAAAAAATCAGTTTATAGGCTGTTACGTAGCGGGCGGAACTATAAAACTTTGTGGGCAGATAAAGGCTGCTCTTTAGCCTTTATCTGAACGCAAAGTTCACTAAAGGGTAGGGCGGAACGCCCGTAGGGGAATTGTCGTTTCCCCTG
>RAYF01000129.1 GCA_003611745.1 bacterium D16-36
TTTGTGGAACGCCGCAAAAACCGCAATCTGCAGATGGCCAAAAACCTCCAGGCTGCCGGGATTCCTGTCACACTGGATGCGCTGATGGAGGGAAATCCAGATACCGTAATCACACGCGCACATTTTGCCAGATTTTTAGTCTCGCACCACATTGTAAAAGAGGCAAAAGAGGCCTTTTCTACCTATCTCGGCGAAGATACCCCTTATTATGTCCCAAGGGTAATGATGAAAAGTACAGACGGCATCCGCTTAATCCTGCAGGCAGGCGGAATCCCGATTCTGGCCCATCCAATGCATTATAAATGAGTCTGATTTTGCCACAAAAAAAGCAGCGACTCTTATGAATCTCTGCTCTCTTATAGCTATTATCGCCTGTCGTTTTCTCAACATTATTTATTTTACGAAAATTTCAAATAAGATATATTACAAATCGTAAAAGTCTGATTATTTTTTTGCCTTAACTCAAATCCGTATATTCCATTAATTCATCTATCGTAGGAGAAATTTTTCCATTTTTTAATCGAAGTTTCTCTATAGAAATTCCATTGAAAAGACCAAGATTTTTATATTTGCTAACTATCTTATACTCATCCTTTGTTATTACTTCTCCATGCGCCCCTTTATTACGTAGATCATGCAAATCTTCTAAAACTTCTAATAACGAAAAATTTGTTGCCACCAAGTCTATATTATTAGTTTCAACATATTCTTTCATTTTGCGCCACATTAAGATGTTTCTGTGGTCTGTTAGGCAAATTTAATAACTGAATTATCTCATTTACCTCGCGTTCAATAATCGCACAATATTGTTTAGTTAATATGCTTGGAGCAATTGAAAACCTCTCATCTTTGTAATAGTAATCTTCTTCTATTACATCAGCAGATACCAAATCTAAAATAAATGTTTTGTCCAAACCAGAATATTGATTTTTGTATAACATATATATGCTATTAATTCTATTACTGCTATGCCAGTCAACAATAATTATATCTGTAGGTTCAGAACTTTCATATAATTGTATATTCTCAAGCTCGTCTTCCAAATCAGCTATCATATCAATATGTTTAACATAAAATCCAACTCTTTTTTCTAAAATACAATACGCTGTTTGAAAAAAAGCGAGCATAGCTGCATAGCAACATCTCTGATATTCCCCTTTCATCGTGTACTCTGCCATATTTGTTTGCATCAATTCTTTTATTATGACAATATCATTGAGAGATAATTTCTCACCATCCAATGCTTTTACCTTTAATGATGTATCTGAAACAAATGTATTTAGAAATGCTTCATAATGCTTATTCTCAGGATTTGTCAATGATAAAATTCCTTGCAAATACTGCACAATGAACTTATCATTTATAGTTTCTTTGTTAAACAACCCCATACACCGTTCTATAAGAACAAGTGCAAACTCTCTTTCCCCTTTATATATGGAATGTTTTACTAAGATTTCTTCTCCATCATTAGTATAACTTAACTACCCTTAAGAATTTCGTGTATTTCACTGTATGGTATTATCATTTTTTACCCTCCCTACGCTAATTCGTTCCATTGTATTGCATCAAATTACGATTTTGTCTAAATACTGGTAATTATTCTTCTGGAATAAATTCCTTTCTAATCTCCATCAAAGTTTTTATACTTATAAACAATAACAATTATTACAACTACATTTGACAAATTGTTAAACAACACTAACATATTACAAATTTACCTACATTGCTATTCGATAATTTTAATTATCTTTGCATAAAAGCAGAGACTCTCTCGAATCTCTGCTCGCTTGATTATTGTTTCCAGTTATTTTATCCTAAATTCTTCTGCCTCTTCATCTGTAAGCGGTCTGCCTAATTCCCTTGAAAGTTCAATCATTTCCCTCCACTCATACCTTTTACCGTCAGACGGCTCTGTTAATCTGCTGTCTTTCGCATAATAAGCAATGTCATGTGTATAATCTGCTGTTTTTTCAGCTATCGCTAACATACTATCACCTACTTTCTCATATATTTGTCTAATAATATCTGTGCAGCATTTTCATCAATATACATTCGCCTATCGCGAAATACCCCTGCATTCAGCTTTTCTTTATAATATTCCACTAAGTCACTTTTTGATGTAAATGCCACAAAACCATCACACCCTGCATCAAAACTTACCTGACAGGCAATTGCAAATAGATGTGCGCCGACTCCCTCATATATTCCTGAGTGACTGTAATTATGTGGTGCTGTTTCTACAATATCCACATCCGCAACTCCACCATCAACCTTTACAGCAATTCTTCCCTGAACCGTACTATCATCTTTCAAAAATAGCTCGTATATATGATACCCATTTTTCTCTGTGATACTCCAGTTAAATTTCCATCCCTTGTAGTCCTTCGGTCTTATCGGCGTTTCTCGTAACCGATATTCCGTTTCCACTTCCACACCTGTTCTTGTATCTATCAGGCAATCCGTAATTCTATCAATTAAAATATCAACTTCCATTTTGTATGTATCTCCTTCTTTCTCTTAAATTTTATCACATTTTCCATTAAAATTCCACTAAATATACGATTTTAAAAAATCATTTACAATTCCCCGACAAAATTATATACAATCCGTACTTCCTGTGTCTTTACCCTGTCAACTTTCTTTGGCTCACCAATCAGTATGCGGTTAATCAGTCTGTTTAGCACCGTTTCGTCAAGTTCCGTAATGGCGGCATACCGTTTGATTTCCCCATGAACATCTGCACATCACCCTCTGAATGTTCCTCCTCACTGATAAGTGCCGCTATTTCCTGCATACGGTTCTGGTTGCTTTCCTATTCCTTTTCCATTGCGTCCGTCAGCTTCAGAAAACGCTTTTCCGTAAGTATTCCTTTTGCCTTGTCTGCATATAAGCTGATAAAAGTATTATCTATCTCCTAATTGCGCTGTGCAAGGCTCTCATATTCTGATATTGTCAATATCCCTTTACACTATCTCTTTACGGAATCTTTAAGCCGCTTGCTCCAGTGATTCATAATACTGTTTCTTTTTAAGCATTGGAGGCAGACCGCCAATAGTAACAATTATGAAACTCCATATTGTTATGGGTCTTAAAACATCATCCAAGTCATACTCAAATTCTTAATTTTTAACTGATGTCTCTGCCAGATACTCCTTAAGATTTGCAATCTGGTTTTTTTGTATCTTTGCTTTTGAAAACTTAAAATTTTCTAGCATCTGAGATAAGGTAAATCCTATTCCTACTATACTAAAAATACGTATTTCCTGTAATCCCCACTTAAGAATATCTTTCTTTTCTTGCAGACCAAAGAACTTGTATGTCCTCGTTGAATGATCAGATAAGAAAATTTCTAACACTACGAATTCCAACAAAACCAAAAAAAGAAAAAATAACGAAAAATAAATTACAGTATAAGATATATAACTAAATAGTTCTTTATGATACTCCCTTTTTTCTTCCAAATTATAATTTGGACTATCTGAATTACCATCCCCATTATTTGATAATAATAATTTTCGATTTGCTATTTCATTTAGCGCATTTAATAACCCAGACTTACATAAAAATACTAAAAGAATCACAAAAACCAAAACAACTACATCGATCAATTCTATTTTTTTTGTATCCTGTGAAAAAAAAGGAAAAATCCAACTTCCTAATAAAGAGAATGTAAAAAGAACAAAGCATATTGTCAATTCTGGAATAACACGCCATTCAGGTCTATCCAATAACTGTCCCCTGTTCCTCCATATCATTAATATGCTAAAAGGAAACGAGATTAAAATATTAATAAAAAATATAAAAGCCATATATTTTTCCTCCATTTAATCATTTTATTTATTTTCTATTACTTCATTTACTAGTGGTATATCGTTATCCAATTTATCTTCCATTAGTTTAATATCTACATACATATTTTCGCGCAAATAATTTTCTGCTCGGTTACGGAGCAGTAATACATTCCCCTCACTTTTATTTTCACCTAATAAACCTTTATACCTATCAAAATTTAAACAATCACTATCATCACTACTGATATTATACTCTTTACCTAAATCATTTTCCCACACTGGAAGTTTTATGCCACAATAATATTCTAATTCAAGATGTCTGAAATAGACATACGGCACTACTTTTATTAAAATAATCTCTTAAAAAAGAAGCATCTATGTTAATCAGATTTTTTGTGCATTGCTGGTAAATTCTTAATTTTTCGCCTATTTTCTTTCCACATCAATAAATCTGTTTGTTAGATTTTTTTTATCAATTTTTTGCCCTATAACTTCAAGTAACAATAATGGAAAGAAAATAATCTTAAGCATGCTTCCGACAACATTAGAGGCATAGCTCTTTATCATAGCAATCACCGAATCGCTAAAAACTTCCATTATGCAACATACTAATAGTAATGGTAAATAAATAAAGCAAACACAGTTAATTATCCAATTATTACCAAGACAGATCCTTTAATTGTTTGTTAATCCTTTAAAAAGAAGTAGTTTCAAGTCAGCATCCAAAGTCAAACAAAGATAGAACTGTTTATGCGGGATAATATATAAAATACCGCAATTTACGAAAATGACTATTATTAGCCTTAGCCACTGACGTTTATTACGTATGTGAACCAGCTCATTTTGCGTCAAAACCTATACCTCTATAAAAATATTTTTTCATACAAAATAATTCAGCCACAAAAAAATTCTATGAATTATGCTGAAAGATGTCCATTCCCGCTTTTTCGTTGCCGCATCTTAAAAGATCCCAAGCAGAAAAAACGATAATGAGACAGAAATCGGACTTAACAGCCAGAACAACACAACGCCCTAAAGCAGGCAACTAATTTTTTAGTTTTTTTCAACAAACATCTCATCGAAAGAAATCCCTCTTTTGTCAACAAATATTACAATATACATATTTGCACTCTCATCCTCCGATATGTTATGATATTTTCTGTTAGCACGGCACGGCATAGTATACCCTGCCAGCCCATAAAGCACAAAATATTTCTAAAGGAGTATGATAATGAAGACGATTGATTTACATGTACATTCGAATTTTTCTGACGGAACCTGCACGCCGGAAGAGATCGTTAACCTTGCAATAGAAAAAAATTTAGCTGCCATCGCCTTAACCGACCACGACGGCATCGGCGGCATTGAGCGCGCACTGGCGGCCTGCAGGCAGAAAAATGCCCCTCTGCAGCTAATCCCTGGCATTGAGC
>RAYF01000130.1 GCA_003611745.1 bacterium D16-36
TTTTACTCTGAGGTATTTTTTTATCAACCTTCTTTCTTGGAATTTCCTATATTTGAATTATACAGGAAGCTCCTATTGACATTTCACAAATCGCTGATACAATTATAACGACAATACAAATGTCTTGCAAGATAATAGCACACCATATTCAAAAAGTCAAAGGGAGGAGGATTTATCACTGTTTTGCTGTTAAGCTGTATTTTCAGTTTTGCTTTTATTAAGACGAAAAGTATCTGGACAGCTGTTTTCCTGCATTTTTGGTGGGATTTATTACTGTTTATGTTTTGATAAGATAAATTCCAATTTAACTAATTATACACTCAACTTTCCCAATTTTACAAGGTTTCCCAAACCTTTTATATCAGAAAATCAACTAGTTTCCCTTATTTCTTCCCTTATGAGGTTGAAACAAGGGAAACTTTTTAATTACCACCCACAACCTTATCCAAGAGCCTTGCGAAAGTCCGTTTTGCCTCTCTGGTTGTATGGGCATATACATTCATTGTGGTACTCACATCTGCGTGTCCAAGAAGTTCCTGTACGTCTTTGGGGGCAGTTGCGGCAGGATTTACTGCTTTGCACTGGTGTATTTCAAGGGAAACGCAGAAAGGAACTACTAAGGCTGATATTCGGTAAGAAACAGCAGATAGCAAATATAAAACAACGGTTTGGGGATATCGTTAGAGGGTATGGTTATCCGAGTTTGAATTCGTTTATGAAGATTTATCGCAAGGTGGAGGCAGATTATGCTGATTATTTCAAGCATTTGAAAGAATGGGGTGATAAGTATGGTATGAGGTCTGTGGAGGAACACTTTGAAAAAAGGAAAAATCTATTATGTTTGATATTGCTAATATAAAAAAGATAAAATCTCACTCAAATCTTTCTTGTATGAGCGTATAAGATATGTTAAAATTTCTATACGGAAAAGCGCTTCGACGGGGTGGTAGCCTCCCAAGCTGTCACTGTAAATTTAGCCGGTGTAATCTATGATTAGCCGGACTTACACCAGATGGGGTGCTGGATGTCCGGTGGACATCTGTTTAGCACGGACCGAAGCGTAGCGTAGAAAGTGACGCTGATGACAGATTATGAAACTATTATGGTTTTTCTGGGGATACTGGCTCTGCTGGTATCTTTCGGAACTCTGCTGATAGCGTTGCTTGCCTACATAGATAGGAAGAACAAGCGAAAATAAAAATGCCAAGCCTGTCTGCATACAGGCTTGGCGGTGTCCTTTAGGACATTAAACCAACGCTTGGGAGCATCCACTTTTGGAGTTGGACACTATCCATTGGAGAGGCATCTGTTCCCGCAGATGCCTTTCTTTACGTTCAATATAACATAATCACGAAAGAAATTCAAGTATGGATTTTGGCACCTTTGCCAACACCCTTTGCTCTAAATATCCTTTTATAAGATTTAAGTTTTGGTACTTTGATAGTGACTTTGGAATAAATTCCCTTAAATGTTTTGTTTCCGATTACTGTAATATTAAACGATTTCCCTTTAATCTTCACAGTATTTCCGAGTGGTCTGGCCACGCTGGATAGGCACTGCCAATTATTCAAATATATTGATAATATATCCGTCAATGGTAGTCAAACTACAAGTCTTCCCACCCCAAGGCTGGGTTACTACTTCCGTAATCTTTTCCCAGCCATTAGATTTGACATAATCATACATTTTATCAATGCCTTTGACTTGCATAAATGAAATCATACATGGTTCAGGCGTTCCACAAAATATCTAAAAACCTGTAAATGGCGCTAAATGTACAAGTTCCACTTCTGGTAACATATCAAAAACTACACCGTAACAGCCATTTCCGTTATCATCTCTTTCTACAATATTACTGTACCAGCCTAATACATCTTCAAACCACTTAACAGTTTTATCCATATCCTCCGTCAGATATATAGGGGCGTTTTCTTTGACAACATATCCCTTTTCACTAAACTTACTCATTCCATATCCCTCACTAAATTCCTGCTTCTTCATCCGCTTTCCACTGCCTGCACTGCTCAATTCTGGCACCATGGGGGGTATCGCCATGCTCTGGGTCACAGGAATACTTTGTAAGAAGTTCACAAGGTATTTCCGGGCATTGCCCGCAATGCACATACCCCTTATCCTGACAGCATACGGCAACTGGACATTCCCCATGAAATGGATGCCCGTCCGTTTCTATACAGCCGCCACAGCCGCAAGACTCCTTAAATTCACATCCAGTACAGTGAAGCCCGCATCTTGAATCAATCATATTTCCCTTCCTTTCTTTTATGTAACACATTACACATCAAACAAGACAACTGTATGTCATGTTTCATCAAATAACGGAAATCAATTTTCAGTAAATATATTCATTGCCCTTCCCATTATACTGCGGAAGAACTCTAAGAAACCATCCTCTACCGCCAATTGCTCCAATTCATTGCCCTGCAGATCATAATAATATTTTCCGCTCCTGATATCTATTGATAGGCAATCTAAAGGGAAACCTTTTTTCAAAATACGCTTATAATGCGGTTTGTCCGTAATAATAAATGTATCGCTCTCCATCGAAGGTTCCATCGCTTTATAAACATGATTGTCGTCTGCTACAAGACAGATTGCATTTTTGTATCTGGCTGTCAAGCCACCATATTTGCGTGCAAGGCCTGAATAATATGCAAACATCTCATCGTCTGTTAAAGATTTCCCATTAACCCTACGGATATGTACGCCCGGCTGGATATCATCCGGAACATTATCAAAATATAATCCAGAGTCGCAGGAAAATACCGGCATATGAAAAGCCTTATAATACGCCATAGCTTTTTGCATAGCGTTCTCAAGCGGTGTTTCTCCATCCTCTGGCACATCAGGAATTTCGCATTCCAAATCCTTCAGCCCAATCAATTCTATCCCAAGTGTTTTCAGGCTCTCTTTCATAGAAGATAACTTTGCGGGGTTCCCTGTGCCATATAATAATTTCATTTGTTTGTTCCCTTCCTATAATCTTGTATTGGCATATCTAAACAAATTATCAGTGCATTTAACCGCCATACTAGCACTCCCTTCATGCCATGCCCCTTTTCGTCCCCGTCCTCAGCTTATACTCTTTCTTATATTCATACATACGGTCATCCGCCTTCTGGTATATTTTTTCGATATCCTTTTCCGGAAGTTCATCACTTGAAGCATATCCAAAGGAGATTGACATATTCAGATCCGCTACCTCAAGATTTTTCTTTTCTATATTTTTCTGAAACTCCTCCACCAGTGCTTCAATTTCCTTCTTTGCAGATGTCAGGATAACAGCGATAAATTCATCTCCACCCATCCTTCCTACAAACCCATGCTCCTCGAATGTTTTCCCAATCACATCCGCGGCACTCTTAATCAGCACATCGCCTTTCGCATGTCCATATGTATCGTTTATTACCTTAAGGTTATTTAAGTCAAAACACACAACAGTAAAATCCTCCGCCTTCTGCTCATTAATCTGCATCATATGCTCTGAACAGTAACGCCTGTTGTGGAGCTGTGTCAGCTCGTCCGTATAAGCGCTCTTTAGAAGTGAATTCCTTTCGGCCTCTTCCATCATCCTGTGCGCCAGATTCATATAAAAAGATATAATCAGAATAAATACAAACACCATCATCCCGACTGCCGACAGCCCTCTAAAAGCAGAAATAGTATCCCCGTAATAACGTTCTTTATAATAAGCAAACAAGTCATACCCTGTACATCCGGCAACAACAAGAAGCCCTATCAGATAAAGCCGGTTTAAAAAACGGCTGGTTTTCAAACTAATAATATCTACTACGATAAAAAAGATAAGCAGGCAGACGATGATAGCCTGAAAATATTTTAATACTGCCGCACAATGAATAATATCCATTGTATGTAATCCCAAAAACACAATGTCAAACAACATCTGTACTGCAAAAAGCAGCCAGTATACCGTGGTAATCAGTTTATTTTTTAAATTCTTTACATTTTCATACATATAAAGAATCAGCGGTATAGGGCTTAGGTATAATGCCATATACTCTATTAAGGATACCGAATATAACGGAATTGCAAATACTAAGACAACATTATAATAACAAAGCGTCCACAGGCCCATACAGATACAAAACGCAGAAATGCAAAGGATTCTGGCATATTTTGCCGAAATCACTATAGCAAATGCAGTAATCAGCAATGTAGAAAAACCAAAAATAACTAAAAAACATCCCAAAAAGAGAGGAAGCCTATTCTCTGTCAAAAGAGAACGGTACGCATTTTCCCAGCCATAAATACGGATAGGGTCAAATTTAGTAAATGCATTATTTTCTGCCAAATCCCACTGGATTTTTAATGTTTTTCCCTTATATTCATCCGGAAAATTAATAAACTGGCTGCCGCTTCCAACTGTTTTATGCTCCAGTATCCTTTCGTATCCATACTCATAAACCTGCTGGTCATCAATATATATCCTGACTGCAGAATGCCTGATATGGAGGCGCAACGTCCCCTCAACTATCTCCCAGCCATTAGGGAGCCTTCTCTCCATAACGATTTTATCCCCTATGCTCATCGCATCAAACCGAAACCTGTCCAGAGAAATGTTGCTATAGCTTTCGTCATTTATCATAATATCCCAATGGGCGTTAAGGTCGATATGATTGGACGTTGCCTCTCCGTCTTGTGTAAACAAGCCATCTATCTTGGGCAGCCAGATAATAATGCTCAGCAAAGTATACAAAACCCATGCGATCTTTAAGCCCTTCACCCATCCTTTTCTCTCTTTCATCCGCATTCCTCCCACTTCTCACATCTCCAAAATCCCTCTTCCAGATAGACTCTCCGGCACACAGAAACACCTGCAATCATTATAGCATCCCTTGCTTTTTCCTACAACTACCGATTTCATTCGAACACGGAAATCAATTTTCAATATATATTCATTACTGCCCCTATTAATTTGTCACCATTTACAGACGATTGTTTCCTAAACAATAACTCCCTGTTATCCGTCAATTTTTGTTTGTGTCTGCATTCGGTTATGTTTCTGTTTTTTGCTTCACAGACAAGC
>RAYF01000131.1 GCA_003611745.1 bacterium D16-36
AGAAGATCCTTTGATCTTTTCTACGGGGTCTGACGCTCAGTGGAACGAAAACTCACGTTAAGGGATTTTGGTCATGAGATTATCAAAAAGGATCTTCACCTAGATCCTTTTGGGGTGGGCGAAGAACTCCAGCATGAGATCCCCGCGCTGGAGGATCATCCAGCCATTCGGGGTCGTTCACTGGTTCCCCTTTCTGATTTCTGGCATAGAAGAACCCCCGTGAACTGTGTGGTTCCGGGGGTTGCTGATTTTTGCGAGACTTCTCGCGCAATTCCCTAGCTTAGGTGAAAACACCATGAAACACTAGGGAAACACCCATGAAACACCCATTAGGGCAGTAGGGCGGCTTCTTCGTCTAGGGCTTGCATTTGGGCGGTGATCTGGTCTTTAGCGTGTGAAAGTGTGTCGTAGGTGGCGTGCTCAATGCACTCGAACGTCACGTCATTTACCGGGTCACGGTGGGCAAAGAGAACCAGTGGGTTAGACATTGTTTTCCTCGTTGTCGGTGGTGGTGAGCTTTTCTAGCCGCTCGGTAAACGCGGCGATCATGAACTCTTGGAGGTTTTCACCGTTCTGCATGCCTGCGCGCTTCATGTCCTCACGTAGTGCCAAAGGAACGCGTGCGGTGACCACGACGGGCTTAGCCTTTGCCTGCGCTTCTAGTGCTTCGATGGTGGCTTGTGCCTGCGCTTGCTGCGCCTGTAGTGCCTGTTGAGCTTCTTGTAGTTGCTGTTCTAGCTGTGCCTTGGTTGCCATGCTTTAAGACTCTAGTAGCTTTCCTGCGATATGTCATGCGCATGCGTAGCAAACATTGTCCTGCAACTCATTCATTATGTGCAGTGCTCCTGTTACTTGTCGTACATACTCATATTTACCTAGTCTGCATGCAGTGCATGCACATGCAGTCATGTCGTGCTAATGTGTAAAACATGTACATGCAGATTGCTGGGGGTGCAGGGGGCGGAGCCACCCTGTCCATGCGGGGTGTGGGGCTTGCCCCGCCGGTACAGACAGTGAGCACCGGGGCACCTAGTCGCGGATACCCCCCCTAGGTATCGGACACGTAACCCTCCCATGTCGATGCAAATCTTTAACATTGAGTACGGGTAAGCTGGCACGCATAGCCAAGCTAGGCGGCCACCAAACACCACTAAAAATTAATAGTCCCTAGACAAGACAAACCCCCGTGCGAGCTACCAACTCATATGCACGGGGGCCACATAACCCGAAGGGGTTTCAATTGACAACCATAGCACTAGCTAAGACAACGGGCACAACACCCGCACAAACTCGCACTGCGCAACCCCGCACAACATCGGGTCTAGGTAACACTGAAATAGAAGTGAACACCTCTAAGGAACCGCAGGTCAATGAGGGTTCTAAGGTCACTCGCGCTAGGGCGTGGCGTAGGCAAAACGTCATGTACAAGATCACCAATAGTAAGGCTCTGGCGGGGTGCCATAGGTGGCGCAGGGACGAAGCTGTTGCGGTGTCCTGGTCGTCTAACGGTGCTTCGCAGTTTGAGGGTCTGCAAAACTCTCACTCTCGCTGGGGGTCACCTCTGGCTGAATTGGAAGTCATGGGCGAACGCCGCATTGAGCTGGCTATTGCTACTAAGAATCACTTGGCGGCGGGTGGCGCGCTCATGATGTTTGTGGGCACTGTTCGACACAACCGCTCACAGTCATTTGCGCAGGTTGAAGCGGGTATTAAGACTGCGTACTCTTCGATGGTGAAAACATCTCAGTGGAAGAAAGAACGTGCACGGTACGGGGTGGAGCACACCTATAGTGACTATGAGGTCACAGACTCTTGGGCGAACGGTTGGCACTTGCACCGCAACATGCTGTTGTTCTTGGATCGTCCACTGTCTGACGATGAACTCAAGGCGTTTGAGGATTCCATGTTTTCCCGCTGGTCTGCTGGTGTGGTTAAGGCCGGTATGGACGCGCCACTGCGTGAGCACGGGGTCAAACTTGATCAGGTGTCTACCTGGGGTGGAGACGCTGCGAAAATGGCAACCTACCTCGCTAAGGGCATGTCTCAGGAACTGACTGGCTCCGCTACTAAAACCGCGTCTAAGGGGTCGTACACGCCGTTTCAGATGTTGGATATGTTGGCCGATCAAAGCGACGCCGGCGAGGATATGGACGCTGTTTTGGTGGCTCGGTGGCGTGAGTATGAGGTTGGTTCTAAAAACCTGCGTTCGTCCTGGTCACGTGGGGCTAAGCGTGCTTTGGGCATTGATTACATAGACGCTGATGTACGTCGTGAAATGGAAGAAGAACTGTACAAGCTCGCCGGTCTGGAAGCACCGGAACGGGTCGAATCAACCCGCGTTGCTGTTGCTTTGGTGAAGCCCGATGATTGGAAACTGATTCAGTCTGATTTCGCGGTTAGGCAGTACGTTCTCGATTGCGTGGATAAGGCTAAGGACGTGGCCGCTGCGCAACGTGTCGCTAATGAGGTGCTGGCAAGTCTGGGTGTGGATTCCACCCCGTGCATGATCGTTATGGATGATGTGGACTTGGACGCGGTTCTGCCTACTCATGGGGACGCTACTAAGCGTGATCTGAATGCGGCGGTGTTCGCGGGTAATGAGCAGACTATTCTTCGCACCCACTAAAAGCGGCATAAACCCCGTTCGATATTTTGTGCGATGAATTTATGGTCAATGTCGCGGGGGCAAACTATGATGGGTCTTGTTGTTGGCGTCCCGGAAAACGATTCCGAAGCCCAACCTTTCATAGAAGGCGGCGGTGGAATCGAAATCTCGTGATGGCAGGTTGGGCGTCGCTTGGTCGGTCATTTCGAAGGGCACCAATAACTGCCTTAAAAAAATTACGCCCCGCCCTGCCACTCATCGCAGTACTGTTGTAATTCATTAAGCATTCTGCCGACATGGAAGCCATCACAAACGGCATGATGAACCTGAATCGCCAGCGGCATCAGCACCTTGTCGCCTTGCGTATAATATTTGCCCATGGTGAAAACGGGGGCGAAGAAGTTGTCCATATTGGCCACGTTTAAATCAAAACTGGTGAAACTCACCCAGGGATTGGCTGAGACGAAAAACATATTCTCAATAAACCCTTTAGGGAAATAGGCCAGGTTTTCACCGTAACACGCCACATCTTGCGAATATATGTGTAGAAACTGCCGGAAATCGTCGTGGTATTCACTCCAGAGCGATGAAAACGTTTCAGTTTGCTCATGGAAAACGGTGTAACAAGGGTGAACACTATCCCATATCACCAGCTCACCGTCTTTCATTGCCATACGTAACTCCGGATGAGCATTCATCAGGCGGGCAAGAATGTGAATAAAGGCCGGATAAAACTTGTGCTTATTTTTCTTTACGGTCTTTAAAAAGGCCGTAATATCCAGCTGAACGGTCTGGTTATAGGTACATTGAGCAACTGACTGAAATGCCTCAAAATGTTCTTTACGATGCCATTGGGATATATCAACGGTGGTATATCCAGTGATTTTTTTCTCCATTTTAGCTTCCTTAGCTCCTGAAAATCTCGTCGAAGCTCGGCGGATTTGTCCTACTCAAGCTGATCCGACAAAATCCACACATTATCCCAGGTGTCCGGATCGGTCAAATACGCTGCCAGCTCATAGACCGTATCCAAAGCATCCGGGGCTGATCCCCGGCGCCAGGGTGGTTTTTCTTTTCACCAGTGAGACGGGCAACAGCTGATTGCCCTTCACCGCCTGGCCCTGAGAGAGTTGCAGCAAGCGGTCCACGCTGGTTTGCCCCAGCAGGCGAAAATCCTGTTTGATGGTGGTTAACGGCGGGATATAACATGAGCTGTCTTCGGTATCGTCGTATCCCACTACCGAGATATCCGCACCAACGCGCAGCCCGGACTCGGTAATGGCGCGCATTGCGCCCAGCGCCATCTGATCGTTGGCAACCAGCATCGCAGTGGGAACGATGCCCTCATTCAGCATTTGCATGGTTTGTTGAAAACCGGACATGGCACTCCAGTCGCCTTCCCGTTCCGCTATCGGCTGAATTTGATTGCGAGTGAGATATTTATGCCAGCCAGCCAGACGCAGACGCGCCGAGACAGAACTTAATGGGCCCGCTAACAGCGCGATTTGCTGGTGACCCAATGCGACCAGATGCTCCACGCCCAGTCGCGTACCGTCTTCATGGGAGAAAATAATACTGTTGATGGGTGTCTGGTCAGAGACATCAAGAAATAACGCCGGAACATTAGTGCAGGCAGCTTCCACAGCAATGGCATCCTGGTCATCCAGCGGATAGTTAATGATCAGCCCACTGACGCGTTGCGCGAGAAGATTGTGCACCGCCGCTTTACAGGCTTCGACGCCGCTTCGTTCTACCATCGACACCACCACGCTGGCACCCAGTTGATCGGCGCGAGATTTAATCGCCGCGACAATTTGCGACGGCGCGTGCAGGGCCAGACTGGAGGTGGCAACGCCAATCAGCAACGACTGTTTGCCCGCCAGTTGTTGTGCCACGCGGTTGGGAATGTAATTCAGCTCCGCCATCGCCGCTTCCACTTTTTCCCGCGTTTTCGCAGAAACGTGGCTGGCCTGGTTCACCACGCGGGAAACGGTCTGATAAGAGACACCGGCATACTCTGCGACATCGTATAACGTTACTGGTTTCACATTCACCACCCTGAATTGACTCTCTTCCGGGCGCTATCATGCCATACCGCGAAAGGTTTTGCACCATTCGATGGTGTCAACGTAAATGCCGCTTCGCCTTCGCGCGCGAATTGCAAGCTGATCCGGGCTTATCGACTGCACGGTGCACCAATGCTTCTGGCGTCAGGCAGCCATCGGAAGCTGTGGTATGGCTGTGCAGGTCGTAAATCACTGCATAATTCGTGTCGCTCAAGGCGCACTCCCGTTCTGGATAATGTTTTAGGTTGAGACCGAATTCGGTCTCACCGAAG
>RAYF01000132.1 GCA_003611745.1 bacterium D16-36
AAATTAAAGAGAATGTTTTGGATAATTCTAATGCTAAATGATTAACGATGGAGCGCCGTATGAGGGGAAACTCTCATGTACGGTGTGAAGCGGGGGAAAAGAGCCTGTCCTACGGGCAGTGATTCTTACCTATCGCTATCCAATACAGAACTAAGAAAAGCGGAGCTGTTTGCAAAAGTAAGAAGCGGACAGGTTCGTTTTTTATTAGGTTCCACCGCCAAAATGGGAGCCGGTACGAATGTGCAGGACAGACTGATTGCATTGCATCACTTGGATGTGCCTTGGCGTCCTTCTGATGTAGGACGGATTTTGCGGACATTCAAAATAAAAAGAATGTGGAGGTAACAGACAATGGCAAAGACGATTTTTGAGGAACTGGGCGGCAGATACGAGCGGCAAGGAGATTACTTAATACCGTGCTTAAATGTACCCGCCGAAGAAGAACAGCCGATAGGCACATGGGGACAGTGGCATCTGGATTATCTGAAGCAGTACCGCAGGGTTACATACACCAATCTTCTCACAAGCGGCAAACTCAACGCTTACCTTGCCGACATTGACAGGCAGGCGCAGGAACGCTTTGAACAGCTCATAGAGGGCATGAAACAGGCACAGGGCATAACGGAACGCCTAAAGGAAGAAAACGCCTTAGAATGGGTACAACGCCTTAATAACGTAAGGGCTTGTGCGAGGGAGATTGTTGAGAAAGAAATAATTTACGCATAATAAATTGGCGGCGGAGTAAGGCTCTGTCGCTTTTCTTGTCGGAAGATAAAAATTCATGTTTTATGAATTGATACAGTTCGTTTAAACGGCTATGGTAGATACAGTACAATTTGAGGAGGACAGAAATGTTTGAGTATGTGACGGCACAGGAAGCAGCGGAGCTTTGGGGAATATCGGCAAGGCGGGTACAAAGGCTCTGTAAGGAAAATCGGATTGAGGGCGTATTGAACATCAATCGGGTATGGCTCATGCCAATAAACATTAAAGCAAAATTAGCTTTTCTTGTTTACCCTATACTGATATGGCGGGCGTTAATCAGGATTTTAAAAAGGCTCCTTATCTTTATGAAATCTTCAAAAATGTGCAGTACCCTTTATGTATCAAAATCAAGAAAGGAAATGAAACATTATGGATTTCATATTGAAAACAACAAATCTTTGCAAGAGCTTTGGAAAACATTCCGCTGTAACAGATGTGTCAATTCATGTACGGGAAAATAGCGTATACGGATTATTAGGTCCGAATGGAGCAGGAAAATCTACAATCTTAAAGATGGTAACAGGTATGCTTCATCCTACCAAGGGTACGATTGAATTTGCCAATCACTCATGGAGCAGACAGGATTTAATGCATATCGGAGCTTTGATAGAAAATCCCCCGTTATATGAAAACTTGACGGCGTATGAAAATTTAAAAGTAAGGACTATTTTGTTGGGGTTGCTAGAGCAGCGTATCAATGAAGTGTTGGAGCTTGTGGATTTACAAAACACAGGAAAGAAAAAGGCAGGACAATTTTCAATGGGAATGAAACAGCGGTTAGGCATTGCGGTTGCATTGCTAAACAATCCGTCTTTACTAATTCTCGATGAGCCGACAAATGGATTAGACCCGATTGGAATCGGAGAGCTACGAAACTTAATCCGTCTATTTCCACAAAGAGGAATAACGGTTATATTGTCAAGCCACATTCTTTCAGAAGTGCAGCTTATTGCAGATGACATAGGTATCATTGCAAACGGCAGGCTTGGATATGAAGGTAAAATGCAGCATAGCGAAAACCTTGAGGAATTGTTTCTTAAGGTCGTTGAAGAAAGCAGGGAGGTAATGTGATGAAAGAATATGTATCTTCCGAATGGATAAAGCACAAACGGACTTTTGCAATAAAACTCGTTATTCTCGCCCCTGTTATTACCCTGCTTATGAATGTGTTTGCGCCAATGTGGTATCAGCAAAACGCATTTAACTGGTGGTATGTTTTGCTTTTCCCTGGATTTCTCACTTTGCTTTGCACGATGTGTGAACAACGGGATGGCGGAAAGCTGAAATACAGAAGTCTTATCCCGCTGCCTATAAAACTTAAAAATGCGTGGATTGCAAAAGCAATCGTCATATTGATTTTGGATATTATAGCGAATTTCATTTTTTTAGGGTTGAATATGCTTGGCGGTATAGCGGTTTACTTTATTTATGAAATCCCAATTAGTATATCGCTATTTCAAGCTGCGGCAGGTATTTTTTGTATTATCGTAGCTTCTATGTGGGAAATTCCAATATGTTTGTGGCTGTCGAAAAAGATTGGTGCATTTGCGACGGTTGTAATAAACGCAGGAATAGGCTCAGCCTTGGGCGTAATATTTGCAAACACAAAATACTGGATTTTTTGTCCGTATAGTTGGATGCCACGCTTAATGGTTCCAACAATCGGTATTTTGCCAAATGGAGTGCCTGTTTCTGAAGAAGCAGGAAATTTGCCAGTATCATTGGTTATGGTTATTTTAGCATTGCTGCTTTCTGTAATACTATTTTCAGCTTTAATAAGGCTTGGTGCAAAAGGATTTTCACGGCAGGAGGTAAGATAATGGGAACAGTATTAAGATGTGTCAGAGCAGATTATCTAAAAGCAAAGCGTTCTATGTTGAATGTTATTTATATAATCGTGCCTCTTATACTTGCTTTGGCATTTGCAGGCTATTTTCATATTTCGAGTTGGAACAGAACACTTAAAATAAGTGCTTTCTTTGAAATGCTGGGCATAATATATCCTTTTCTAGTTGGAATTATTGTGGGAATTATTGCCCAGCGGGAAAGTCAGGCAGGTCATTATCAATTTATACTTAGTACTGTTTCTTCAAGAACGCACATTTATATAGGGGAACTATGTTTTCTGCTGATAAATTCTTTGCTATTTTATACACTTGCAGTCGGCAGTTTTGCCCTTATGTTTCCGTTTACTTCTATAAGCGGATATGTGCAGGTTATAGGGCTTCTGCTTTTATCTTCTACACCTATATACCAAATACATTTTTTGTGTGCTTTTATATTTGGTAAAAGTGCTTCTATGGGGCTTGGAATTGCGGGCAGCTTACTATCTGCGATTATGCTCACAGGTTTAGGAGATGTATGCTGGCAGTATATTCCGTGGGCATGGAGCGTTCGGTTTATGGATTTCTGGCTTCTTGCGACTACGAACAAGGATGCTTATTTGCAGAGTTGCAGTACCTTCTATGTTGGAATTATAATAAATATCGTAGCCATACTTGTGCTATTCGCTGTTAGCATTATGTGGATTAGACTATGGGATGGAGGGAAAGAAAATGATTAAAAAATTCCGATTGCTATGCGTATGTCTGATAACTTTAACCATCTTTTTTATGGGTTGCAATAACAGAATATCAGACACGGCGGATAAGAATAATATGTTGAATGACACTCTGCCCAAATACGAACTGAATGTTGCTGATTATAACGAGATAAGTTTTGACAATAAGACATATATCATTACTGAAAAGACAATCTCATATTCAGAGTTAGAGGAAGAAATCGGGCAGGTTTCTCAAAACATTACAACGGTTGAGGGAAATAAATTGCGATATGGATATGTTTATAATATTGATGAAACAACAGATATTGCGGTAAACATCAATGAGAAGTACTATATTGCGGAATTAGCAGATTGATAAAGGAGGTGCTTTGAGTTGGCACGATTGTTAGTAATTGATGATGAGAAAGCCATTCTTGACTTAGTTAAGAATAGCTTGGAAAAGGATGGACATATCGTTACTGTATGCGAAAGCGCGGCAGATGTTACAATAAATACTTTAAAAAATTATGATTTGATTTTGTTAGATATTATGATGCCAGATGTTGACGGATTTATGTTTTGCAAAAAAATCCGAGGAATTGTAGACTGCCCTATTCTATTTCTCACAGCAAAAGTAATGGAAACAGACATTATCTACGGATTAGGAATAGGTGCTGATGATTATATTACTAAGCCTTTCCGAATAGGTGAATTACGAGCCCGTGTTACTGCCCACCTGCGTCGGGAAAGACGGGAGCACCATAATACATTAGGATTTGAACAGGAAATCAAGTTTGATTTATCTTCAAAGGAACTTTTTATGAAAG
Source organism: bacterium D16-36 (assembly GCA_003611745.1). Classification (GTDB taxonomy): domain Bacteria; phylum Bacillota; class Clostridia; order Lachnospirales; family Lachnospiraceae; genus Butyribacter. Next base: position 4,135 of record RAYF01000132.1, read on the forward strand.
GCAAGAAAGTTGACCTAACCAAAAGCGAGTATGAAATTTGTGAGTATTTAGCCAGAAATAGAGGGCAGGTATTTACAAGAGAGCAGATTTATGAAGCTGTTTTTGGATTTGATGGTAACAGCGACAATTCAACGATTGCAACACATATAAAGAATATTCGCAGTAAGTTGGCAGGATATGGTGTTACTCCGATTAACACAGTCTGGGGGGTAGGATATAGATGGGAAGGATAAAACGGACTTCATTGCAAATGATTTTCTGGAAATTCTTAATTATTCTCATATTAGGATTGCTCTTATCGGCGGCAGTTCCTTTTTTGCTCCTTGCATTTGCTTCAAGTGCAGGGTATGTGACTTATGCTAATAATGCGGAACATTCCGTACAGGAAATATCGCCGATAATTGCGGCTGCACCAGATATTACAAAGGTTGCAATCCCTTCCTATTGTGAATATCTGATACTTGATGAAGATTATAATGTTCTCTATACAAACATGGATACAACGGAGCAGGAAAAGGCGTTGGAATTTGCAAAAACTGGAGAAAACAGTGACCCTACAAGCAGGACACAATACCAATTCATACCGAGGGAAACAGAATATTGCGTACTGAAATATTATGTGGGTTCGCAATATAAAAATGACTGGATGCAGAAACATTTGCCTGCTCCCGAAATATTATTACTCAAACTTCCCATCCAAAATCAGGGCATAAAGCCTGAATAAATGCAGGCTGGGACACAAACCAATTGAT
>RAYF01000133.1 GCA_003611745.1 bacterium D16-36
CAGGGGAAACGACAATTCCCCTACGGGCGTTCCGCCCTACCCTTTAGTGAACTTTGCGTTCAGATAAAGGCTAAAGAACAGCCTTTATCTGCCCACAAAGTTTTATAATGCCGCCCGCCACGTTTCGGCAGATAATTTCTATGAATGCTCTTTATTCATTTCCGTCGGGGATTGTGGGTTTACTTTTTCTGTCAAAATATTCTGCATCATCCGGCGGAAATACGAATCAGAAAAGAGAGTATTCAGAATATCTTTTACTGAATCATCATTCAGGGAGGCAAGCTGTTCTTTGGTAATATTCAGCTTTTCTCTGATAAGGTATTCAAAGTGGCTTCCCCATACGATGTTGCGGTGTCGGCGTTCCTTTTCTGTCTTACCTTTTATCTGGTTAAGGAGTTTCGCCTGCCTGTGTTTTGCAATGGCAAGCTCGGCTTTCGTTTTCTGCAATTCCGCATCAATTACCTCTCTGTTTCTTAATTTATTTTCGCTCATTTTCTCACTTCCTCTCTGCCTGTAACGCTGTTAATATTGCATATCAATAACAGGCACACAAAAGAGGACACCCGTATCCGGAATGCCCTCTCCTGTGTTTCATCACGCCTGTTTATTTTTCATCATAATCCGTCTTAAACCGTACCGTTATAAGCATAACTTTCCGCACGAGCCTTTCGTACAGTTCCCTGTTGAATCTGCCTTCCTCAATGCTAAGCCTTGCCATGTACGGCTTGAACAGCCGAATCACCTCCTGCATAGCAAAATAATCGCCATTTACTGCCTTTTCCAGTGTTTCAAAGGAAATGTCCCTGTCTTTAAATTTATTCTCCATGACACATTCCCTCCACCAGCCACCGGAGTGTTTTTACCGTATCATTCCTCCATTTGCAGACAGTGCTTTTTGCCAGACCGAGGATTCCCCCAATCTCCCTGTCCGTCCATCCGATGAAGTAATACATCAGCACAATCTGTAACTGTCTGTCCGACAGTTCCCTTAATGCCTGTGCCAAATCACCGTCCACTATGCCGATTTCATAACCCATGACATAAAAATAGTCAGCGTGGTATGTATCAAAGATTTTATCAACCGTTTCCAACTGCTTTTCGGAAAACATCTCCATGTGCGATTCCCGTTCCGCCATGCGCTTGCGTTCGTTGTAATAGTTAATTTTTTCGTATCTCAATGCCATGCGGCAGTATGTCACAAACTGGCGCACCACCCTGTCTTTTTTATCTTTGTTTATCAATGTCCTGTCCTCTATTTCTGAAAAATTGATTTATCTGAAACGAAGTTAGGACTGGCGGGGAACGGCAGTGTATTGTTGCTTTTAGAAACAGAAAAGCGCTCATTGGTTTTCTTCCAACAAACGCTTTCCCGCCTAAGTTTCAGTGTAAATATTCCTTTTTCCTAATTTGGGACAACTTCCAAATCAAGCTCTTCTGCAATTTTTCTTATAGTTTTTGCCGAATTGTGAAGTTTCTCCATTTCCTTTTCATTCAAAGAAATAGGAACATGGGTTTCGATTCCGTCTGCCCCTATAATAGCGGGCATACTAAGGGCAATTTCTTTAATCCCATAATTTCCATGCATGATAGAAGATACTGGAAGAATAGATTTTTCATCCCTTACAACGCATTCACAGATACGCTTAACCGACATAGCAATTCCATAATAAGTAGCCTGCTTTTTAGAAATAATATCATAAGCGCTGTTTTTTACATCTTCCGCAATCTCCCGCATTGCTTCCTCATGGTTGAAATGTCCACGCATCTCACAAAAATCATTCAATGGAATACCAGATATATTCGTGCTGCTCCATGCTGCAATCTCACTATCCCCATGTTCGCCAATGATAAAGGAATGAATGCTACGGCTGTCTACCCCTAAATGTTTACTAAGCGCATATTTTAGCCTTGCGGTATCAAGAACCGTTCCGGAACCAATTACTCTTTTTTCAGGAAACCCGCTCAGCTTTACAGCAGCATAAGTAAGAATATCAACCGGATTTGATACAATCAGCAATATTCCTTTAAAATTGCGCTTTGCAATTTCAGGAATGATGCTTTTGTAGATAGCAACATTTTTATGTACTAAATCGAGCCTTGTTTCATTCGGCTTCTGGTTTGCCCCGGCAGTCACAATGACAATAGAAGCATCCATCAGGTCATCATAGCCTCCTGCATAAATCTTCATCTGTCCGGCAAACGGAACGCCATGCGAAATGTCCTTTGCTTCTCCGTCTGCTTTATCATAATTTGCATCAAGAAGCACCATTTCAGTGAACAACCTGCTCTGCATCAGTGTAAATGCTGTTGCAGCGCCTACAAATCCACAGCCGATGACTGCTGCTTTTCTTGGGTTAATTGTTTTTATCATCTCTATTCCTCCCATTCAATAGCGGAAACAGGACAGGAACGAACGGCATCCTGAACCATGCTTTCGTTTTCCGGTGCAGAGTCCTGATACCCCTCCGCCTTATCATCGTCATTCATACGGAATACATCAGGTGCCATCCCAACACACAGCCCGCATCCAATACAAGCATTCTGATCTACATTCACCCTCATGCCGCATCCCCCTTTCGCTAAAATACAACAACCAGCAACATTTTAAACTGCTCTTTACCCAAGACCGCATGAGGGTGTTTTGCGGGCATTACGATAGATTCTCCCTCATGCAGTTCATACTTTTTGTCATCAATCGTAATCTCGCCAACGCCATCCAAACAAATCACAAAGGCATCACCACTGGACTCATGGCTGCTGATTTCTTCTCCCTTGTCAAAAGAAAACAATGTGACACTCAGCGCATTATTTTGTGCTAAAGTCCTGCTTACAACCTGATTGCTTTGGTAAGCAACCTGTTCTTTTAAAACTAAAATTTCTGCCTTGTCTATATTTTTTATTTTTTCCATACTGTTCGTTTGCTCCTTCCCTCAGCCTGATTTTTAACCACCCGTTCAAGATGTTTCTGTTTTCACCTCAAACCCATGTTTCTCAAAAGTTTCAAAAACTTTGTCCATAGGAATATTTTTTATGGCAGCTCCATTTGGTATCGTCATTACCTTACCCATTACAGCTAAAGACATAGGCTTTATAATTTCCTTAAACCCTGCTTCTGCCAATACCTCTTTTATTTCAGGATTTTCACTTACCAGCTCTGAAACTGTTTTTGTGAAATCAACAACTTTACCCATTCGCCTATCTCCTTTTTTCTAACCATGTAATATATTTCTCCTGTATGCCGTCCTGTTCCGCTTTTTTCTCAAACGCTCTTGTCTGTTCATCAATCTGCGCTTTGCATTCCTCTGACAGTGTTCGTAATGCATAAGTGTAGCAGACGGTATCTTCTTTCTCAATGTGACGCTGCAATAAATCCACATAACCCGATGCATGGGTGACGATATCCAGCTTTCCTTCTGTAGTCGGAACACTGGCATACTGCTTAACTGCGTTCTCCAATTCCCCGATATGGAATCTTCCGAAGTCATGTTCCACCAGCATTCCATTGCGCACCAGTTTTTCTGCAACAGGATCGGAATTATTAAGCATAAACCGAAACAATATCTGTTCTTCCTTTCCATGATGATGCTTGTCTGCATAAGTTCTTGCAAAATCAATACACTCCAGAAACTCCTGAACATCAATGTCTGCCCCCTCAATCACAGCACAGCAGGTTCTCCTTAAATGCTTAGTCAGTGCTACGATATTCTCATGTTCTTTCATCAGTAAATCAATTCCATACATTATTTATCCCTCCTTAATCAATGTGAATGTCTGATTTCCTAAATATTTGTAGGAAAAACCGCTGCCCTCCAAAATACCTGCGACCAGCCTCTCCTTCAGGTCATAATAATGACTGACATCTCCTTGTAATGCTTCCCAATATGGCAAATGTATATCCACAGTCTGTTTCCATACTACTGCCTCCTGACTTATGGAAACCACAGTATTAACCCTGTCACAAGGCATTCCGTTCAATAGCAGATTATCTAAATGCCTATAAACTTCTTCTGCGCTTGTTTTCCCCGACAGTTTCCTGCTCCGTCCATACTCATATGCAACATTCGCAATATCCGGCATACATTCAGAATGGGCATCCATCGTTGAGATGACCAGAAAAGCAAGGCGGTTTTCAGCGGCAGCGATTTTATCCTGTAACCAGCCATGTATATTACTGTTATCAATCATATTTTCAAGACTGCCTTTCTCCACCGCCCCATACTTTTGTTCCATTTCGGAAAGAATGCCATCATCATACCCGTTTTTGCTTATCATATCTGATAATCTTTCAACTAGCCCGTTTTGGAACTCTATTTTTCCGTATAGCCAGTGATGAATCGAACCTAAAAATGCGCTCATTGCACTCCTCCTATGAATTCAGCTTTTTCAAGAGTTCATCGGCATCCAGCCCATGCACCATGCAGGCATCCGCAAGGCTCTCCATCTGTGAGGACGGGCACCCTAAACAGTGCATCCCCATCTGCATCAACACCTCTGCCGCCTCCGGTTTGGTTCTTAAAATTTCTCCAAGTAACATTTCCTTTGTGATTGCCATATTATTTTCCTCCCTATATTGTCAAGTGATTTTCCTCCCTATATTGTCAAGTGATTTTCCTTAAAAAATCAAGGAATTTATAG
>RAYF01000134.1 GCA_003611745.1 bacterium D16-36
TGACTGGATAGCATCTCAGCCTTTATTTATTCAGGCATTGTTCCGTGACTTATGCTGGGAAAGTTGAGTAATTTACTCTTGTTATCCATAGTTACCATCCGTTCTGGTTTTGCTTCTTTTGTATTTATCATACCACAATTATTATAAGATATCTATGGGATTTTACAGTTCTTTATTTTTTCTTTCGTATTCCATTTTTTGCTGGTCATTCAGGGTGGAAATATATTGGATCACATTTATAGGGTGAATCTTTCTTTGTGGAGAGCCAATATCGCTTAACCTGGATTCCTTTTGTCATTATATCAAATTCCCAGATATATAGTTCTATGGCAGACTCAAAGATAAGTTTAAAAGTTCTCTTAATATATAAATTTTTTGAGAAAAATTTCTTTTTATTTAAAAAATCTACCATATTATAGGTGTAAATAATTAATAACATAGATGAAACATGATAGCCTCTCGGCTTCATATGAGCTGGTTTAGATTTGTGTATTGACAACTGAATACTGTGGGATTTTGGAAAGATATCAAATAAACATTGAAAAAAGGGCGCACTTATCCCTTGGAAATTAATGTGATTTTTTTTGAAATTGTGGTACAATTATTCTGTATTGGCAATTCGTGAAAATGTAAAAATGGTGTCTACACGGGTTGGCCTTTTCCATGCATCAAGATGTTGCAGCATCATGATGGCATAGAGGCGGTAGTACCACATCTTAGAAGAGCGGTGCCTGCCGTCTTCTAATTTATAATCTATCTTTTCCCGTTTATTTGACCTCTCTACAGACGTCCGTCTGTTGTATTCCAATTTCCATTCCTTACTGTCCCTTGGCGGTATGTTAAAAGTCCTTGGATTGTCTTTTTGCTGGATATGTACGGTTCTTCCGTATTTTGAATCTGAGCAGGGGTGCTCACAGAAACAGCCCTTCTTCCGGTTTGCAAGAGGGCAGCGGTATTTTTCGCGGTGTTTTGCTTTTTCCACACCATCGTGATGCATACGTAAGCCCATTTTACAGACAGGAACACCATCTTCATCTATTGTAAAGTCATCTTTGTATTTGAAGTGTCCTGTATGGCCGGGATTGAGGTCAATGAATGGTGTTATGCGGTTTGTCTTACAGTAATCATAAAGCGGATAGGCGTCATGGGCAGAATCCAGCAGGAGTTTTTCAATATGAAACCCAGGAAGATAGGATTTCATAGAGAAAAACGTATGCAGGAATGACAGCATGTCATGTCTGGAGGCGCGCTCAAGCATGGGGAAAATGGGAAGGTCGTTTTCAGAATCTGCAGCAACAAACATGTAGAGATGGTAACCGAAAAAATATTTATTTCTGGAAGAATCCCATCCCCAGTTGCAATCTGGTTGTGAAAACTTTCGTTTGCAGCCACAGTTAGAGCCTTTTGGACAGTTGCAAATCCTTTTGGAGCGTTCCAGTCTTGCGGTTTCCAGAGGGGTTCCGTCACCGGCAAGTGAAATGTGGCATGGGTTTAATAGTCCCCTGCGGACGGATTCATCAAGGAACTGGGCTTTATACAGCCGGAAGATCAGAAAAAACGGATTATTGTTTGGAAGGTGGATACGCTGCATAAGAGGAAGGAGTTTTGTGGCAGCACTGTCCGTATCGCAGGGAGTTTTATCACCACGTTTTTTACCTTTTTCTGGTTTCGCTTTTTTATGTTTAATCTGACTGATGTAGTTGTCTTTGTCAGACTGCCAAAGGCGGTTAAAGAAATCATAAAAAGTTCCGACACCGGGAGTGTCATCTGCAGGGAACCCACTGAGGATGGCATACAAAGGAGTTATTTTAAGCAGCCTGCACCATTCGGTAATGGAATCTACTTTCAGTACGATTGAGAGAAGATAGGAACGGAGCAGGCAGGAAGGGAAACGTGTGGCAGGTTTACCAAGCAGGGAATAAAACCCCTGCATGATGGTATCCGTTTCAGAGAGATCAAGATACCAGAATTTCACAATGATATCCCATATTTGTTTAGGAACAACAAAGGGGTCAGGGAATAAAGAGAGGAATTCGGACACAAAGGTGTCCTGATAGGCGGTATGGCCGCCGTAATTAACAGGTAACATAAAAATCGCCTCCAATCAAAAAATGCTTACCGGCTGCGCCGGAATGAAAAGTGCTTTTTTAGTTAAGAGGCGCGAAGCGCCGCATTTTTTGACTGGTTTGTCAAGTGTTTTTGGCAAAAAAGTGGGGGAATTTTTATAAAACTGGGTTGGAAAGCCGCAGAAAATAAGAGTTGGAGAATCCGAGAGGCTATCATAATGAAAAGTGGGATGAATATTATGTTTACGATAACTAAAGAAGAGTATAGGGAGATATCTGATTTGATCGCAAAGTACTGCTGCCCTTGCATTGGAAAAAATTGGAATTGTGCTGAGGTTGAATGTGATGTCCAGTTCATTGATGATATTTTATGGCCTCATGTGGAGAGGGAGGACATAGAGCATGGTGAAGACAATGCTATAGAATGGACTGAAAGCGAAGATGAGAGTAGTTATGATGAGGACGAGCTGCCATTTAGAAAGTGATAGCAATGGGAAATTTAAAATCATATATACTATTGTTGACAGTTGAGATTTTTGTCGGATTATGGTAGAATTTTTATGGGAGTATCAAGATGGTAGGTGGTTGCCCTCTCCAGAGGGACTGTGACCCTCTGATTACATAGAAACCTGAAAAGGAATCTGGGAAAGGAGGGCTAAGTGGATGTTGACGATTGAAGGATTGATTTCAGTGCTTAGTTTATGCCTGGCTTGTTTCAGCCTTGGATATGCCATCGGAAGCAAAGATAATGATAAAACACAGAAATAGCCGCCCCTGTCTGACAAACTAAGGCGACTATTTTTGTCAAATTAGTATTCGGGCTAACCATCTATCGGTAATTCCCATAGGGTATCTGTTAGCAGCAGATGCCCTTCTTTATGTTTAATATATCATAGACGAAAAAATTTTTCAAGCCATCTTTTAGCCATTTTTTCATTTTACTTTTATTACCAGTTATTTCTGCCTTAAAGCTATTTTTACAATCCGGGGTCTGTTATACCTTTGCATAATGACAAATAGTAAGTCAAATACAGCACCACATACAGAGGTTATAAGGAAGACATAAAATGAACCAAAATATATTGAAGCTATGAGAGGGATAAAACTAAGTATGATATTTGTTTCATGCACTAATTCTGACTGGCACATGGATTGTGCAATTTCATCCCATGTATGTTTTTTGTTTGAAAAAATTTCTGGATTATATGATGGCATCCTGTCTTTCCATGTTTTTACTTTCAAAAGCTGGTACAACTTATTTTCCCAGGAATGGATCTGGTACCATTTTTTCGTATAATCTGCATGGTTTTTCATTATAGTATTGTAAAAAAGTCTAACGAGCAGCCTTATTCCCAAGTGATAGGAAACCGTTCCAAAAGTAACAGCCAATGTAAGGTATATGCTTTTGTTAAAACGACAGAATAATATAATTGAAAGAATAGTTATTATAAAACTAAAAGCTGTTATCAGTTTCATTAGCTTAGGCATATCCAGAGTCTACCTTTAATTCTAATTATGCAATATTTACTTTTTATTAAAATTTCTGATAATATTGAATAAACCTGCAAGGACATTACAGAATAAAGCAGAAAATAGTAATGTGTTGTTTTTTTGTTTGAAAAGAGACATATGCAAATGAAAATCATTCCAGCTAAAAATAAACCTGTAATTGCAATCTTCATCAGTCTGTCAAGTAATGTATTATCCATAACTGCCCTCCATAAATTTTGAATCCTACTATTATACTACCATAATGATGCTGGACATGCCAGTATATTTTACTCATTTCTCACTTCTTTGTTGCTTTGCTGTTGTTAGTACTGGGATATGTGAAAAAACAGCTATGTGTTGTCTGGTTATATTCAGTTGGACACATAGCTGTTTAGTGTATATATTAATTAAATGGCTTTTTTGAGTGAAATGTTAAATACATCAGTTTCCGGCTTTTTTCGAAGCCTTATATCAGGTCTTTCTTTTATTTTGGTTATTTTTCTCTTTTTCGCTGCATAGGCTTTCTTTCTTGCTGCCTGTCTTTCATAATATAGAATCTCCATTGAATCCATTCCAATATCTTTTAATTTCAATTTATGTGCCATTAAATCAAATCCTCCTATCATTTTATTTTTTCTTATTTTTAAAATGAATTTTATTACAAATTAAAATATCGGATATAATCCAAGAGCTGTTGCCAGATATGGTCTTGCAATGCATTCAGGAAAGAAGGATTGGATTTTATTTTTTGATAACTCAACTTTCCCACCCATGCAAATGGTGTAATTGTTTGAATTTTCAAGCAAAAATAACCTTATTAATGGTGTGCTGACATTTAAACAGCACCAAATCTTTGGTATAATAAGATCAGTGAAATCAAAACCATACAAAGAAGAGGTGCTAATC
>RAYF01000135.1 GCA_003611745.1 bacterium D16-36
GCATACCGGAGCGCAACAAAAATTTACTGCGAATATGACGGGGAGATGAAGGATTTTTCAAGAAAAGGTCATGTGATTTATTCCGAAATCCTCTTGCCGGAATATGCGCCGAAAGAATTTGCAGACCGTTCCGTTTTGTGGAACGCTGTTGAAAATTTTGAAAAAGGAAGCAGGGCGCAGCTTTCAAGGGAGGTTGAATTTTCATTGCCCTGTGAGCTGGATGCGAAGGAACGGTTAAAGGCGGCAAGAACACTAGCGGAATTTTTTAGGGATAAAGGAATGGTTGTCGATATGAATCTGCACAATCCAGACCATGAGAATCCGAACCCGCATTGTCATCTCATGCTCACCATGCGCCCGTTTGAAAAAGACGGAAGCTTTGTCAAAAAGAAATGCTGGTGGGAATATGACCTTGATAAAAACGGTCAGAAAATCCCAACTCCCAAAGGAGACGATTACAAATCGCATAAGGTTTATGCCACTGACTGGGACGATAAGGGAAACGTGGAAAAATGGCGGGCATTGTGGGCGGATATTGAAACTGATTTTTATAAAAAGAACGGCTATGAGATAACGGCGGAACACCGTTCTTTTGAAAGACAGGGCATAGACCTTTTGCCGACAATCCACATGGGTGCGGCAGTGACCGCAATGGAACGCAGGGGCATCAAAACAGAAATTGGAAACATGAACAGGGAGATTAAAAAAATCAATGACCTCATCATATCCAGTATGGAGAACATTGAGCGTCTGACAGATAAGATTGCTTTTCTTGAAAAAGAGAAAAAATCGGCTGGACAGGATAAAGAAAATGAAGCGCCTGCACAGGAAAAGAAAGAGGACAGCTTAACCGCAATCCTGATGGAATGGCAGAAAAACCGCAGCGCATTTATTCAGGACAACAATATCCGGCAGCGCACAGACACGAAAACGGGCAACATAAAAAATTTTTCCTCTATGGTGTCATTCCTGCAATCGCACAAAATTGAAACACTTGAAGATTTGCACAGGCTGGCAGAGGAAACAAAAAAACAGCGGAGCGACAACATTCACAAACAGCGTGAGTTAAATGCAAAGCTGAAAAAGATGTCCAATATCGTGGACATTTATCAAGCCTACAAGCCGTATGTGGAATACCTGAAAAAGTATGAAAGCCTTTCCGGCAGACAGAAACAGTCTTATTATGACAAAAATGCAGATAAGATTGAAACTGCCCTCTCCTACCGCACAGGACTGAAAAATATGAGCGGTACGGATAAGCTGCTTCCGAAAACGTGGAAAAAGGAACTTGAGGGATTGAAAGCGGAAAGCGCAAGAATAAGACAGGATTTAGCGGAGAATGATGCAATTCTTGGGGAACTTGCGGAGATTGCGGACAAGGCGGCAATGGTACAGAGGGGTAAATCAAAACAAAATGAAATACTTCCCAATCTTGGGGAGCAAAAAAGCGCAAAAAATGAAAGGGGTAATTATGGCAGAGAATAAGAAATATTATTTCCTCAAACTCAAAGAGGATTTTTTTGACCAGCGTGAGATAGTAGTGCTGGAAGGCTCGAAAGATGGCGTCCTTTATGTGAATATTCTGCTCAAGCTGTATTTGAAATCATTACAGCATAACGGGAAACTGCTCTTGAATGAGATAACACCGCTTTCAGCAGAGATGATTGCACTGCTTACAAGGCATGAGGTCGGCACAGTGGAAAGGGCAATGAGGGCGTTTATGCAGCTTGGTCTTGTGGAAGTCTTGGAGGACAACATCTTTTATATGCCGGAAATTCAGGAAATGACGGGGAAAGGTTCGTCCGATGGGGAACGCAAGGCAAGATACCGCAGGCAGAAAGCGGAGGAGAATATGCTGCTTTTGACAGACAAAAATACTGACATAGGACACAATCGGGACAATGTCCCACCTTTGTCCCAATTCTGTCCACCAGAGATTAGAGATAAGAGAATAGAGAATAGAGATAAGAACTTAGATAAAAGAGAGAGTAAGGAACAGGGGCAGTTCCTGAGAGAAAAAGGCACTCTCCCACGCCCTTATGGGAAATATGGGAATGTCATTCTTACGGATAGGGAACTGGAAACGCTGAAAAATGACTTTCCGGCAGATTACCTGTCCATGATAGAACATTTATCGGAATACATGGAATATTCAGGAAGAACATATAAAAACCATTTAGCCACTATGGAATGCTGGAAAAGAGCGGATTTGAAAAAAGAACGGGAAACAGGGGGCGGGTATTCTTATAATGGCAGTTTTAAGGAGGGTGACAGTTTATGATCGGTGCGGTTGTTGATGAAGTGCTGAAAGAAATGGAAAATGCCAAAAATGAGGGAATGAAAGCGGCTGATGATTGCATGGATACTGAAACGGGGCTTTTGATGTGCGGAAAATGCCATACAAAAAAGCAGAAAAAATCTCATTCTTGGGGGTAGAACGAGTTGTCGGCTGTCTTTGCCAGTGTGCGGCTGAGGAAATGGAAAGGGAGCGTGAAAAACACAGGGCGGAGGAAGAACTTCTGCATATCCGGCAGATGAAAAGCGCAGGACTGCAGGACAGCACTTTCTTTGATTACACGTTTGCAAACTGTGATGAAACGCACCCTTGCGCCAAATATGCACGCCGCTATGTGGGGCATTTTGCAGAATTTCAGAAAAACGGGCAGGGGTTATTGTTCTGGGGCAACGTGGGGACGGGTAAGACATTCCTTGCGGGCTGTATTGCCAATGCGCTCATGGAGAAGAATATCCCTGTGCTGATGACAAGTTTCCCGAAACTGTTAAATGCACTCGGAGGGTTATACAGCGGCGAAAAGAATGAGTACCTGAAAAGCCTGAACCAGTACAGACTTCTTATCATTGACGATTTAGGCGTGGAACGTGACACTCCCTATGTGCTGGAAACAGTTTATCTTGTGATTGATGAACGCTACAAAAGCGGGAAACCGTTTATCATTACAACAAACCTGTCACTGGAAAAACTGCGCAATCCGGCAGATTTGGAACATGGGCGTATCTATGACCGCATCATGGAGAGGTGTGTTCCTGTTGCTTTTTCAGGGAAAAATTACCGGACAGACAAAGGAAGGAAGAACATGGAGAATGCTGCGGGCATTTTAAAGCATGAAACAGTGTGAAATGCTGTACGGTTCTTGAATTTGCAATGAAAAAATGATATGATAAAACCACAAAAAAGAAAGGAATAACACATGGCAAATATATATGATGGAGCGTTCCGTACAATCTTAAATGACTGCCGGAAACTGATTATCCCTGTAATCAACGAGATTTTCGGGGAAACATATACAGGGGACGAAGAAATCCGTTTTTTCCCAAATGAACATTTTTTAGACCAGCAGGATGAAGCGGACAAGGAACGGATTACAGATACGAATTTTACGGTTTTCGGGAAGATACCGAAGAAATACCATGTTGAGTGTGAAAGCAGCCTGCCGGACGGAAGAATCACCATAAGGCTTTTTGAGTATGATGCGCAGATAGCACTTGATGAGGGCGAGGTTACGGAGGAAACATTGACTGTGACATTTCCCAATACGGCGGTTCTGTATCTTCGGACATACAAAAAGACACCGGACAAAATGAAATATGTGATTGTCACACCGGGTGGAACGGTTCAGTATGATGTGCCGATTATGAAAGTACAGAAATATACGCTTGACGATATTTTTGAAAAACGTCTGCTGATGCTGATTCCGTTTTACATTTTTTCACATGAGAACAGCTTTCCGGAGTATAATAGTAACGAGCAGAAATTGGAAAAACTGAAAGCGGAATATCAGGGTATCTTGGAAAGGCTTGATGGACTGGAACAGCAGGGAGTGATCGGGGCGTTTGACAAACGCACAATCATAGAGCTTTCCGGTGATGTGATTAAAGAAATCGCACAGAAATATGAGAATGTGCAGAAAGGCGTAGGTGATATAATGGGCGGAGCATTGATTGAAACAGAAGCACGAAGAATTTTAAACAAAGGCATAAGTGAAACTAAAAAGGAAACTGCACTCAGAATGCTGAAAAGAGGAAAAATGACGGTAGAGGAAATTGCTGAGGATTCAGGTCTTAGTGTTGCGGAAGTGGAGCAACTTGCAGAGCTTCAGTCAGTGTAAAGTGATAGTGTTAAAATATGTAAAAAAGCAGTAATTTGATTTTGATTAAGTTATACATTGCATATATCATTGCCTTATTTTAGACCATTAACCAAATTATTTATGCATAACTCAACTTTCCCAGCATAAGTCACAGAACAATGCCTGAATAAATAAAGGCTGAGATGCTATCCAGTCATTCACTTTACTTTTCAGCATTTCTGCGATATTGG
>RAYF01000018.1 GCA_003611745.1 bacterium D16-36
ATCAATTGGTTTGTGTCCCAGCCTGCATTTATTCAGGCTTTATGCCCTGATTTTGGATGGGAAGTTTGAGTAATAATTCTCATTGCATACCTTGTTTTCCTGAACCTTTAGCCGTTCACCACCGATCCGGTAATATTTACCGTTGTACTCCAAGATGTTTTCATATACCATCGGTTCTGAACCAAGTTCTGCCACTCCTGACACAAAGCAGGAATTACATGTCTTAATGTGGCTCCAGCCATGATCAATTCCCAATGGGATCACTTTTTCATCCATGTTTTTTGCCTCCTTTTTCTTTAATATTTTTTACTACAAAGTGAATAAATGTACATAATATGTACCTTGCAGGATATCCACTCATTTCAGCAAATTCATTTATTATCAGTTTGCAGGAAACGGATTTACTGAAATCAATGAATATCCAAGACATAAACTATCGTGTTCTCTCGACATATTATGACTTTGCATGTCACACTTAGATTTCTGTGCTCAACAGAAGATCCTGAGTTGCCAACTCCTACTCATGCGAAGCTGTTTGCCCTCTGGAATATTCTTGTTCCGGATTGCTGCTTTATCCAAATCAAAATATTCATCGCACTTTCGGTGTCCTTTTCCTCTTATATTTAATCCAACTTTGCAGTCATTGGTAATACTGAGGCGGCTAACAGCCTTTTATGTTTGAGCAGTCTTTCGACCAACCTTCATCGCCAGCTACACAGTATATCCCTCTTATGAGGGTTAAGAAGTCAGGGATAATATGCCTACTATTTAATTGTCTGTCGAACGGCAAGTCGCACAGCGCTTCTTTGAGTCAATTTGTTCGACACATATAGGATAGCAAATGTATTTCATCATTTGTTTTGTTCGACATCTAATATCCGGCTGTAGTAGATATAAAAAGTCGTATTTGATATGTTCATCAAAAAAGCCCTATCAACAAACGATTCGTCCATCAATAGGGCTTTAAGAAAATAGTATTTTATTATTTTGAAATCACTCTATTTGGATTGTGATTTTTCCTTTGCTTCCTTTTCAGCTTTTTCCTGATCCAATATATCATGTATCTTATCTACATCAATATTGACTTTCAGGTAATCATCCGGCTTTCTGTTTTTGTTGCCCAAAACACATACCGTCTCCACATGATACCCCATCCCAAACATATCGCACGCCCGCACCCTCTTTAGTTCATATCCCCTGTCACACAGATACCTCAAATCCCTTGCAAGTGTTGCCGGATCACAGCTTACATATACTATCCTTTCCGGCTCCATACTGACCACCGTCTCCAGCAGCTTCGCATCGCAGCCCTTTCTCGGCGGATCCAGAGTTACCACGTCTGCTTTCAGGCTGCCATTGCTTTTCTGGTACTGCTCTGGAACAATCTCTTCTGCTGCCCCTTCGAAAAATTCTACGTTAGTGAAATGATTCCTTCTGGCATTTTCTTCTGCATCTCTTACCGCCTGAGGCACAATCTCCACACCGCAGACCTTTTTCGCCTTCTGTGCCAGAAATAAAGAAATGGTACCAATCCCACAGTACAAATCCCATACCACCTCCTGCCCCTGCAAATCTGCATATTCCAAAACAGTATCATACAGCTTCTTTGTCTGCTCCGGATTAACCTGATAAAATGACAATGGCGAAATACGATAAACAATATCACCTATCTTGTCCTCTATAAATGGATTCCCATATAAAACCTTAACTTTCTTCCCCAGTATTACATTTGTTTTTTCTCTATTTATATTCAAGCAGATACTTTTTATGGCAAGGCTCTGCCCCACATCCTTTCCAGTTAAATGGCATGCCAAAAGGCGGCTTGTAAGCTCCCCTGCCTCTGGAATAAATGTTCCATTAATAACAAGGCAGACCATAGCTTCGCCAGTATCCTCGCCAACCCTTGTCAAAATATGGCGCACCAGCCCAGTATGGTTTTTCTCATTATAAGCTGGAATTTTGTAATCCCTCATAAATTGCAGGACTGTTTCTACAATTTCATGATTACATGGATGTTGGATAATACAGTTTGTGTTTTTTATAATACTATGTGTCCTGCCCGCATAGAAACCGGCAATCAGGGCACCACCCTTGTCAACTCCTACCGGAAATTGTGCTTTATTTCGGTAATAGTAGGGCTTATCCATCGCCAATATCGGTTCCATCACGACATTATGAAATCCGCCAATCCTGCTTAAGCAGCTGCGCACCTTCTCCTCCTTCCAGGCAAGCTGCTTTTCATAACTGCAGTGCTGAAGCTGACACCCCCCGCACTGCCTTGCCACAGGGCATCTTGGCTCTACTCTGTAAGGTGACGGTTCCAGAATTTCTAAAATCCTTGCATATCCAAAATATTTATTTGTCTTCATAACACATGCTTTAATCCTGTCACCAGTCAAAGCATCTTTAATAAAGAGGGTATAGCCATTTAACTTGGCAATACCCTCTCCCTCTGCACCCATATCTGTAATTTCTAATATAACAACATCATTTTTCCGGCAAGCTGCCTGACCTGACAGCCTTTCTTTTTCTTTTTTATCAGCCATAACCCTTCCTGTTCCTGCCTTATAAACAGTTCTATATTGATACCTGAAAATACAGCACCAATATACTATATGTATCGTACACTCATTTCCTTCCTATGCAGTACTAGAGTTTCTTACGTTTCTGCACATATCCTGAACTCTGTCTTATATTTGATTCTACTAGACGGTTATAACCAAGCCACTCCAATGTCGGCTCCGCCTTTTCATATGCCTCTGTCATTGTCTGCAGCTTGGCATCCGCATTGTCTGCAAAATTCAATGCCATCGCTTCCGCCATTGCCGGTTTTTTCGGGGAACCATATTCCAATTCACCATGATGCGCCAGAATGCAATGGCACAGCTCCATTGCCAGGACCTTTGGAAAACCAGATATCTGTGCGGCTTCTCTCCCCACTAATTCTGCGCCCAAAAAAATATGACCCAGAAGCTGCCCGCCGTCGGTATATTCATTCGCAGGAAATCCCGAAATTTCCCATACCTTTCCGATATCATGGAACAAAGCCGCCGTAATCAGCAAATCCCTGTCAATAACCGGGTAATTCGCGGCAAAAAATTCACACATCTTTGTTACCGCCAAAGTATGCTGTAAAAGACCGCCTACAAAACCATGGTGAACAGATTTTGCCGCGGAATGCTGCTTAAATTCCTTAATGAACTCTGCATCATCTACAAAATACTTCTGGGCCAGCTTTTTTAAATGAGGCTCACCGATTGTATCCACAATCCCCTTTAACTCCTGATACATCTCTTCTCTGTCATATTTTGATGCAGGTATATATTCTGCCGGGTCGTACTCCCCCTCCTGAGCTTTCCTGATACGGCTGACATTGACCTGACGGCTTCCCTGAAATGAGGTAACCATCCCATCCGTCATAATAAAATCCATGGAATCAAAATCATCAATTCCATTATTTAATTCCCAAACCTTAGCATCAATTATTCCTGTCTTGTCCTGCAGCAGCAGCGAATAGTATGTCTTTCCTGCCTTCGTCTTAAGGACCTGTTTTGATTTACACAGATATATCCCAAAAAATTTATTGCCTTCCCTGTATTCCTCTATATATGTCATTCCTACCTCCTATATGTACCCACAAAAATCAATAATATCCTGACATGCGTACGCGAGAATAAATGCGAAACTCAAATACAAGTTTCGCATTTCTCTTTTACAAATCCAAAGCTTTTTTTACCGAATCAAGCACCTTATGTGCCTCATAAGGTTTTACAATAAAGTCTAATGCTCCCGCTGTGACAGCCTCCACAACTTTTTTCTGGTTGCCATTTGCCGAACACATAATAATCTTCGCATTACTATCCTCTTCCATAATTTTCTGAACTGCAGTAATTCCATCCATCTCCGGCATTAAAATATCCATAATAACCAAATCTGGCAATGATTTTTTATATTCTCTGACCGCCTCAGTGCCAGTGGATGCCTCCACATATGTAAATCCATATCCAGAATCATCTAATATCTGTTTCAGTGAAATACGAATAGACATTGCATCATCTACTAATAGTACTTTCATAGGTCTCCCCCTTATACGTTATTTCAATACGAAGGAACTGCCTATAATTGAATCTTATTTTTCCTGCAATTCCCATCTTCTACAATTCAACGTATAAAAGTATACCATATTTCTATTCCCCATACAAGTAATCTATCATTTGACTTCCCCATTTTTGAAGAAAATAGGTTCTGTTCACTCCGTGCCCGGTAACAGCAACGTTTACAGCACCGAATACACACATTTTGCGTGGAAAACGCAAAATAGCGCCGGAAATCTTAATATAATCAGCCTGTTTCATAACATTTTCTCAATTTTTCCAATGCTTTCTTCTCAATCCGGGATACATAGGAACGGGATATCCCATAAATTTGTGCAATTTCACGTTGTGTTTTCTCTTTGCTCCCTCTAAGCCCGTAGCGCATACGGATAATTTCTTTTTCCCTATCATTTAAGACTTTTTCAACAAACTCTTCCAAACGCGAAATATGCTCTTCCAATGTGACACGCTCAACTACATCCTCGTCTGTGTACTCAATCACATCAATCAGGCTGATTTCATTCCCTTCCTTATCGGAACCAATCGAATCATATAAATAGACATCCTTTGCTGTCTTTTTCTCCGAGCGCAGCATCATCAGCAGCTCATTATCAATACACCAGTATTGGCATCACCAAGTTTCTCTGAGCCGCCTACAACCCTCCCCCGCCGTTAAGTAAATCGTAGCATACTGTCCATCCCAGACAATCTCCCTCACCACCTTGCCAAGAATATCTTTCTGTACCGAAGGCGGCAGCAGATTCCATGCTGCCTTATTCATTGACAACAAATCTTCTGATAAAAGTTCGCTGTTAAATCCTCCCGCATCCATTACATCATTTTCTTTTCCCGCCTCGCACTGTACTTTCAATTTTTCCTGCTGCCGGTTAATTTCATCTAACCTCCCCAAAATCAGGCTGCTAGTCGACTCATTCCTGCTCCTCCCCAATGCATACAAAAGACTCTTTGCCTGCTCCTCATTTGCCTCCATCTGCCTTTTTAAAATATCCTGCTCCGTTTTCCGGCAGCTAGTTCTTTCCAGTTTATGGAGCACGCCCTTCAAATAGGAATATCCATCCACATACTGCCCCTTCAGTGCCAAGATCTTATCAACTACCATTTCATCTGCCGCATTTCCAAAAAGATTGGGCATCTGGCACTTTTGCCCTCTACTGCGCTCTTTGCACTCACATTGATAATAATAATGTATCTGTCCATCCTTTGCTGTCCTTCCGCCCTTGGGGCGCATATAGGAACCGCAGCCGCCACACCGGAGCATCCCCGACAGCAGCGCCCCAATCCTCTTTGGATAACGGTAACTCATGCCTGCATTTTTTTTCAGGCATTCCTGCACCTGAATCCACCGTTCCGATGAAACCAGCCCCCCATGCTCCCCCACCGAAACAATCCAATCCTTAACAGGATTCACACGCTGCACCCTTGTACGGTTATTATTTTTATTGTACGCAATCAGACCATGTTTCCCATCAAAATGTGTTTCCTCTGCATAAATGCCATATGAATTTTTGCTGAGATACCCATAAATCCTGCTGTCTGCCGTACAGTATACAGGATTGCCCAGAATTGCCCGCAAAACATATCTCCCGTACGGCTTCCCATTCCTGCTTAAAATGTCCTTATTCAACAGATATGTTTCCAATTTCGTTAATGAACCCAATTTAAGATACATTGAAAAAATTAACTCCGCTATTTCCGCCTCCTCCGGTACTAATTCCAGACGGAAATGACTTCTTTTTTTACCATTTTCATCGCAATATTCAACTTTCCTGCTGACAAATCCAAGCGGCGGCTTCCCCCCCAGCCACCGCCCTGTCTTCGCCAATCCCATCATGTTGTCCACAATACGCTCAGCAATCGTTTCACGCTCCAACTGTGCAAAAACCGACGACATACTGATCATAGCCCTTCCCATTGGGTTTGCAGTGTCAAAAGATTCATTAACCGATACAAATTCTACGCCTAATGAGGTCAGCCTTTCAAAAAGTTCTGCAAAGTCCTTTACATTTCTGCTAACCCTATCTAATCTATAGCAGACCAGCTTCTGAATTTTACCATCCTCCATATCCGCAAGCAGCTTTTTCATCATAGGTCTCTCCATATTTTTGCCGGATGCCCCTTCATCCCTATACTCCGCAAATTGTATAACAGTTCCCGCATCCAGCCTGCCATCATCACGTTCTCTCTCCATAGAATCCATTATATATTTTCTGCATTTCTCAATCTGATTCTCTATAGATTCCCCTTTTCCCGTATATTTGGATTTACGGGCATAAACAGCTATTGTAATGACTTCATTCTTTCCCGACATAAAAATCCCCATTCCGCGCCTTTTGCGCTTCAAATATCATGCAGACTAACCCACCTTGAAAAAACACTATTTCCCCTATTTTACAAAAGTTTTTTCTTCATATGGAACAGTAAAGCTTCTATCTGCTGCTCCGAATAATGTTCTCCCCGAACTGCTTCTGCAACTACATTCATATGTAAGGCTTCCAGCGATTTCCTAAGATATTCCCTATCCACAGCCTGCTCTGAAAACCTTACCCTGACCGGTACTGCCTTTGCCATTACAGCCACCTCCCAATATACTTATCATCTTGTTAAAAGTATATAACTAATGTTTCACAAAATTACATCTAATTTCCTTTAGATTAAAAAATTTCCCTAAAAGTTAATACCTGCTCAATTGCCATGCGCTGAATCCAGTAGTAAAATTATGACAGTAAAAGCTTTTATAACAAAAATAAATTTCTATCATGCGATTATAATGTCATTTAAGGAACTGTTCAGAAATAACTTTTAAATAATGCGTAGGATTTTCCTTCGAGAGTGCTACTCGAAAATCAGGCGCATAGCGGGCTATGTAACTGATTTTTGGGCAGTTCTCTCGGAGAAAAAGACAAGCAATATTAAAAGTTATTTTTGGACAGTTCCTAACCGAAAGGAGAATGCTATTATGCCAATGAATTTGATAATTCAGAAAAAACGGAAAGAATTGGGGTTAACACAGGAGCAGGTAGCGGAATACCTCAATGTATCCATCCCCGCAGTCAGCAAATGGGAGAAAGGTTCGACAAGCCCGGATATTTCACTTCTGCCACTATTAGCCCGTTTACTCAAAATAGATTTAAATACCCTGTTCTGTTTTCAGGAAAATATGTCAAAACAGGAAATCGATGTTTTTTGCAGAGAAATTACGAAGATTACCCAGACAGATGGATTTGCAGCCGGTTTTGAAGCAGCAGAACGAAAAATCCAAGAATATCCTCATGACGAACCCCTCTTGCATTGCCTTACCGTTCAGCTTGATGGCCTGCTTGCCATGTCTGGTTTACCGGATAAGGAAAAACAACACTACGACACTATTCTCGTCAAATGGTATCGCCATCTTACCGAAAGCAATGACAGCAAAATCAGCTACAACGCAAATTACATGATGGTAAGCAGATTTATCCGCAACGGTGATTATGATAAGGCACAAGAAATTTTAGATTTAATGCCAGATAAAGAAGATGCTGCCAGCAGCATGGCAGATAAACAAATACTGCAGATTAACATCTACCTGCGCCAAGGAGAAACAGAAAAAGCTGTGAAAGCCTTACAGAACTCACTGCTTATAGCCCTTACTAAAGTCCAAATGCTGCTCTGGAAAATGGTTGATGCAGAATTGGAGAACAGCGGTGTACAGACGGCCAAAAATATTGCCGGCATAGCAAGCAAGATGACGGCACTTTTCGGCCTGTGGGAATATAATGCATTCATAGCTCCTTTGCAAATAGCTGGAACAGAAAAAAATGCTAATGAATGTATTCTCCTCTTGCAGAAACTGCTTGCAGCAATGTGCGCACCATGGGATACAAGCAGTTCACCATTATTTTACCATATTACAAAAACTTCCGACCCAAAACAAATGCTGCCGGCAATTCTATCCGAAATGGAAAATGATTCTGCATATGATTTTCTCAGAAATTGCGATGAATTCAAAGAACTACTCGCTGAGTATAAGATATTATGTAAAAATAGCGATTAATTTTCCATATCTGTTCACTTTCTATTTCGTGCTTTCACTGTGTCCATGTAATCAATACAACTAAATATATTTGTATACGGATTACACTCATGGGAAAGCACTGTATCATAAACTACTTTTTGCGCATTATGAAGCAATCTTGCACGCTTAAGTGCTTCTCTCTGCTTTGGCAAAAGATATTGATAAATATCTATAGTCTCTTTATATTGAGGATATTTATCTTTCACTAAATCTTTAATTTCCTGTTTCATCTGTTTAGCATTCATTCCAAAAGGCGCTTCCTTAAAATGAAGTACAAACCACACTTCAAAACAAGGGTTTGAAAATATGCAATATAATCCTTTATCCTCAAACCCGTATAGCAAATTAAACACCGTTTTAATATCCGTATTAGATTTCGGGTCAGAATCAAATACACAATACCCCCTGTCCCCTAATTCTAATCTAAACCCCACATCCCTTTTACTAATATGTTCTTTTGCAAATAACACAATTCCTTTCGCATCAGTATGGCCCGTATCAACAGGTATAATCTCTGCATTATAATCACTACGTTCAAAATGTTTTAGATAAATCTCCTCCGTGTTTCCTTCACAAAAAATATATACTTTACAGTGTTGTCTGTCCTTCTCCTCTGAACCCTTTCCCTTTTTCTCTTCTCCTCTTTTTCGCATATGCTATCCTTTCATGTATGGAACACTCCCAAATCTTCCATTTAAGTATCCAAGTTCGATATCATCATCCTCTCCAATATCATAATCATCCAGCAATTTTACTATGGTTGCCCCCATTTCATCTTTATCAACTAAATAGATCTGGTCAGGGTTTACCATTTTTAATATTTTTGTATTATGTGTTGTAAATAATAACTGTGTGTTTCCTTTGTTGACAAAATTTGACTGAAACATCTTAAAAAAATGCTGAACCAGTTTCATATGGTATGTTTTTCCAAGTTCATCCTCAAGCATAAATCCACCCTGTTCACTTAGATATAAAAATTCTGCCAAATTTTCTACAAAACTTTCTGTACCTGACGAATCCTCATCTAACTCAATTTCAAACATGTCGCCATTTCCATTTTCATGTACTACCTTGATAACGGGATTACTATCCGACAACTGAAAATCTTCACTTTCACCAATTAATTCAGCAAATAATTTCTCAATAAAATCATGTGATTTCTGATCCATTTTCCTATTTTTAACATAAATATCCTTAATATTGAAATCTGCTTTGTGTAGTTCCTGTATCAATATTTCCTTCTGGCCCTTGTTTTTTATTATTTCACTTAACAACCTGCTAATGCTAAAATCCAAATATTGCCTGAAATGAAACACAAACCAATCATATACCTTTTTCAATGGCGCATATCCCCATTCGGCAGCAACTGGCAGATACAGACGATTAGCATTTGTTTTTTCTGCTATTTCTTCCTGCGTTTTAACGTCATTTCCCATAAATTCAAAATGCTTTCCAGCACCCCTGTCAAACACCGTTTCTGGTTCTGCTGAAAAATATCCCATCAAATATTCTTCCAAGACCTCCCTGTCATTAATTGAAAAACCATAAATATATTTAATGCCATTCTGATAAAATATAAACTCAAATGCTGTAGGATTTTCATTATCCACATCTCCAAAAGCAAACCTCTCAACCGCAATTTTTGAAGTATCCCTACGCTTAATCGTATTCAGAATAAACCGAAATGCATAATACATTGATTCAATAATATTACTCTTTCCAGAAGCATTCGGACCAATCAACCCAATACACTTATATAAATAAACTGGTATCTCCTCATTTTCAATCACCCATTTAGAATCGCAATATTTCTCGTCCACTCTATAATTTATTACTATCTCATCTTTAATTGATTTAAAATTTTTAACCGCATATTGAACTAACACAATATACCTCCCATTTAAGAATAATCTTCTATGAAAAAACAGCCACCCTCTTACAGATATTATTCCCATGATAAAAGAATAGATATTATATGGGCAGTTTTTCCCCTTTTAATTATTCCATATATTTCAAACAATATAACATATTTGCATAATATAACCAAATCATTCCGTGCCCAGTAACAGCATTCCCCACATATCGCAGCAAAATTTATAACCAGTGTTTTCTCTTTCATCTAAATTCAACAAGATAATTACATTTTCATAGAATCAGAACAGACCACCTGATTCTTCCCATTCCTTTTGCCGCGGTATAAATTCGCATCTGCTTCTTCAATCATAGAACGGATTGTCTTCCCCTCCTTATACTCAGATACCCCCATCGTCAAGGTAACATGAACATCTGTATTCTTATACTGCAGGACATTTGAAGCAACATCCCCACAAATCCTTCCGGCAATCCGGGCTGCCATCTCCAAATCTGCCCTCAGCAGGGCCAGAATCTCCTCCCCGCCCCAGCGGCAGACATAATCATCCTCACGCACGCTGCCCGATATCATATCGGCAACCATTATCAGTACCTCATCTCCGCAATCATGCCCATAAGTATCATTAAACCTCTTAAAATCATCTATATCTGCCAAAACCAGACAAAAAGGCTGTTTATCTGTTTCAGCCAGCGCATATGCATCTTTCATATGCTCACTCATGCTGCGGCGGTTTAATAAATGTGTCAGGGGATCATAATTCGCAATTTTGCCAAGCATTCGGTTTTCCTTCTCAAGCTGATACTGCATATACCGTATCTCCAATGCAAATAGGACAGAAAAAATAATCTGCATGTCTAACGCAATTACGGAATTCACAAGATAAAAAGATGTATGTGCGTGCTCTGGTACCGCCCCGGTATACATCGGATCTATCCGGTCGCAGACTGCCCTGATCAAAACAAAGGCCACACTTACAATAATGGAAACTACTGCCGGAACAGAGACCTTTTTCTTAAATTGCGGCAAAGTGTAAGTAAGATAAAATGCCACTGGAATCAATGTGATTGTATAAAGCATAAAGCCCCAGTCCCATCCAAGCAAAATGGACGCCATAGACGAATGAAACAAAATTTCCACTGCGGCGGAAATATACATGAACACATATTGTTCCCTATTAACGACAAACACGCTCAGGCACGTATAAAATAATGTCACCGCCATATTATACAGATAAAGCGGCATAATCTGCATAAAATAGAAAGAAATGGTAAAAAAGAGATGCACAAACGCAATCCCTGCCCCAATTACCCTGTATTTAATTTTATTATCTATAACCCTTCTGCCACTGATAATCTGTCTAACAATATGATACAATTCTTTCATTCTACAGCCTCTTATTCAAACCAAATTTGGATAATTGTCAGCGGCAATGCTGCCAAAGCGTTGCCGCGATTTATCAATACAGCGTGCTGCATACGTAGCAAGCCGGATATTTTTTGTATCATCAAAGGTATCAATCCCTTTTATCAAGCCAATAGTACCAATGGATATCAAATCATCCATATCCTTATCTCCCATATTATATTTCTTGGCAATATAGGCTACGAGCCGCAAATTTTTCTCAATCAGGCAGTTTCTTGCCTCAAGGTCGCCCGCCCGACATCTTGCTATGCATTCCTTTTCTTCTTTCGCACTCAAAGGTTTTGGAAAAGACTGCACCAGTGACACCTCTAAATGATATCCTTATATCCTATGCAAATCTGCGCATGTCCGTGCTTTTCCCACAAATTTCTCCCTAAATCCACATTTCATGCCGGGTATCTTTCAGTATCATTTCAAACATCCTAAATACCACAGCTGATATCCTGCAAAATTCGACTTCTAAACACGCTCTAGTGCATATTCCGCCGTCCGTACAGCATCCTCCAAAGAATCCGCTGCCGCCAGAAAACCATTTGGATGGCAGAAACGAATCCCCTGGATTCCGCTCATCCTCCTTAAATCCTCAGTCTCTGCCCCCCACCATTCCTTTGGGAAATCACATACCAGAGAATTATTCTCCCTGCTGACCGCAACCCCCTGAATGCTGTACCCCCCTCTATTTGATGGATATACAACAAACTGATAACCGCTTCCGATGACTTCGCTTTTCCACGGTGCATAGACGGAGAGTACCAGAATCTTTCCGTCAGAATCTCTCATTGCCTGCTGCACAATTACCTTGCCACGCTGAATCCCCTCTACGGACTCAAAATGATTCCGAAGTATTACCTCCGCCATATCAACTGCTTTCCAGAAACAAGTATCATGCGGCTCTTTTGAGTCCCATCCGGGATTAAATTCGCTGATAATATCTGCCAGTAAATTATCACAGCCGGTGTTATCCGACATATCCAGAGGCTGGATAAACTTTTCATCAAACAGGCGTGCTTCCTCCTCCCCGGCAAAATCAGATCCATACGCTCTCCACAGCAGCCCAAATGCTGCATAAGGACAGCCATTCTCCCGATATTCCTTATCCTTCTGGTGGTGGTCAAATTCCCCTCTTCCGATATCATAAACAATCCCGTCAAAATCTTCTGGCACTTCAAAACCACGCTCCACCTTAATTCCCGGATTTAAAATCCGCAGGAATGCAGTAGAAAAAACATCATCCGAATGGAACTGGCCTCCATGTGTAAACCCTCTATCCGGCACATAGCCTTTCTGATATTTTCCCATTTTAATCCCCGTTTCTGTAAAGTAGATTCTGTCCGCCTTTCCTTATGGCGGCTGATAACCCTGCGCTTCTTAGGAACTATAAGCATTTTTTACAGTTCCTTATAGTTCTTCCTCTAACGCCTTACGAATTTCTTTTATAAACTGCTCGCTATTTAATGCTGTAACATCCTTTAAATCAGTAATAAGCGCCAAATCTTTCGTCATTTTCCCGCTTTCAATTGTCCCAAGTGTTGCCTTTTCAAGCTTATCTGCAAAATCACAGAGTTCCGGGATATTGTCAAGCTCCCCGCGTTTGCGGAGTGCGCCCGTCCACGCAAAAATCGTCGCCACAGAATTTGTAGATGTCTCTTCCCCTTTCAAATGCTTGTAGTAATGCCTCTGCACTGTTCCATGCGCAGCCTCATACTCATACACGCCATCTGGGGATACTAAAACAGATGTCATCATAGCTAGGGAACCGCAGGCAGAAGAAACCATATCGCTCATTACATCACCATCATAATTCTTGCAGGCCCATATAAAACCTCCCTTTGCTTTCATGACACGGGCAACCGCATCATCGATCAACGTATAAAAATATTCTATGCCTTCTGCATCAAACTTTTCTTTGTATTCTTTATCAAAAATATCCTGAAAAATATCTTTAAAGTTATGGTCGTAAATCTTCGATATTGTATCCTTCGTTGCAAACCATAAATCCTGTTTTATGTCCAGGGCATAATTAAAGCAGGCCCTTGCGAAACTCTCAATAGACTTATCCGTATTATGGACACCCTGAATAATTCCCGGACCATCAAATTCGTGAATTGTCTGGCGGATTTCTGTGCCATCCTCCGCTGTAAAGACAAGCTCTGCCCTGCCTGCGCCGGGTACTTTAATTTCTGTATTTTTATATACATCGCCATAAGCATGTCTTGCTAAGGTAATTGGCTTTTCCCAATTCTTAACACATGGCTCGATTCCCTTTACTTGGATTGGGGCACGAAACACTGTTCCATCCAGAGCGGCACGAATCGTGCCATTTGGCGATTTCCACATTTCTTTTAAATTATATTCTGTCATTCTTGCAGCGTTTGGCGTAATAGTAGCACACTTTACTGCAACGCCGTATTTCTTGGTAGCCTCTGCCGAATCAACCGTAACCTGATCATTCGTCTCATTGCGGTATTCCAACCCCAAATCATAATATTCTGTCTTTAAATCAATAAATGGTGTGAGAAGCTCATCCTTAATCATTTTCCAAAGGATACGGGTCATCTCATCCCCGTCCATCTCAACCAGCGGTGTTGTCATTTGAATCTTAGCCATATTGTAGTCCTCCATTCATCATCAATCTTGCCAATGCACTCCTACCTCCCAGAAGCACAATTAAAATAATCATAACACAATTCCATTGATTTGTGAATCATTTTGTCGTAAACTGAAAACAATATAAAACCATCAGGGCTGCTGTCCGCTCCGTGCCCAGCAACCCAGCCAAATACCCCGCAGCAGATTCCGCATGTCTTAGGTTAGCCGGGAGTAGCAGCACTTATTAAAGGAGGACACACATATGGCACAGGAAGAAACTATGAAGGATTACGAGAAGGAATTGGATCATTCTTTCCAAATACTAAAAGAAGGCGACATTTTAGATGTATTGATTATTGGAATATCCGAGACAGAAGCCACCGTTGACCTGAACTATTATACAGAGGGCATTATTCCTCTTGCTGAATGCAGTAACGACCCCGCCTTTTCTATTAAAAATGATTTAAATATCGGCGATACCGTCAAGGCAATGGTAATCGATTCAGAAAACGCCAGCGGCAATGTCATTCTATCCATGCGCGAGGCAAATGATATTCTGGTTTGGGACGAATTGAAAAAAGATTTTCAGGACCAAACAGTATTCCGCGTCAAAATAACAGAAGCAGTCCCAGCAGGCGTGACAGGATATGTCAAAGGAATCCGGGCTTTTATACCAGCTTCACAGATAGCACTGGAATATGTGGAGGACACTGACAGCTACATTGGAATGACTCTGGAAGCAGTTATCATTACAGTGGAACCAAAGGAAAAGAGATTAGTCCTCTCCTCAAAAATGATTGCCAGAGAGCGCGCTGTCGTAGAAAAAACAAAAAAAATAGGACGTTTAAGCGAAGGGGACATCGTTGAAGGGGACATTGAACGCATTGAATCCTATGGTGTCTTTATCAATATCGGTGAGGGCCTTACAGGGCTCTGCCACATTTCGCAGATTACCAACCGATTCATCAAATCACCAAAGGAAATTGTAAAATCCGGCGAACACGTAAGAGCTAAAATCCTAAAAATAGAAGGAGACCGCATTTCCCTAAGCATAAAAGCATTGTTAGAAGATGCCCCGGAAGAAACGGAATCTTCCTATGAAGTGCCAGAAGAATACCGAAACGATGCTGGTGAATCCCATGATGAAAGCCCATTTGCCAAACTCCTTCAGGGAATCAAGCTGTAACTATTTTGCATCATCTTTAAAAGTCGATTGTTTCGTGCTACGCACTCTCGCAATCGCCACCTACAATCGCAATCCGCCCTATCGTGCTACTTGCTCATATTGGTGGTGCGCCAAATATTTGAGAATACCCCTATGCAAGCATAGTGTATTCTTAAATGCTTGGCTTTACTTTTTATAAAATAATTATTTCTTTTGACAGCCGCCGCAGGAAGAACAGCCCGATTCTGCCATATTGCCAGACATATGTTCATACATAGATGAGACTGCACAGACCGCCTGGGCAGCAATCCCTTCCCCGGAGCCGGTAAAACCAAGCCCCTCCTCCGTTGTCGCCTTTATATTTATCTGGTCTTTTTCTATACTCAGCGCTTCCGAAATATTTTTCTCCATTTCATCAATATATTCCCGCATTTTGGGGCGTTGTGCAATAATCGTGGCATCTATATTTTCTATCATATAACATGCCTCTTCCAGCATCCCCCCCACCTGTTTTAAAAGTTCAATGCTGGATGCCCCTTTGTAACTGTCATCCGTATCTGGAAAATGTTTCCCAATATCTCCCATGGCAGCCGCCCCAAGAAGTGCATCCATAATCGCATGTAAAAGCACATCTGCATCCGAATGCCCAAGCAGTCCCTTTTCATATGGAATTGTAACCCCTCCCAGAATCAATTTCCGTCCGGCAGTTAATTTATGGACATCATAACCCATTCCTACCCGCATAATCCCTCCTATTCTGCACCAAAAGCACCGCTATATATCAGATTGGTTACTACCAAAAATATACTTCCCACCTATAATCATTACTATCCCTTTTTTCAGAAGAAAAAAGCCCTGAAACAAGCAAACTGCTCATCCCAAGACTCTCAAATAGCGGAAAAGGGATTTGAACCCATGACACTACGGGTATGAACCGTATGCTCTAGCCAACTGAGCTATTCCGCCATATAATAATTACGCCGTAGTAAATTGAAATGGGACCTACAGGGCTCGAACCTGTGACCCTCTGCTTGTAAGGCAGATGCTCTCCCAGCTGAGCTAAGATCCCGCTTCCGCTTCACACGACTTGTACACTATATCAAATCTTCCAGAGATTGTCAAGTACTTTTTTCGTTATTTTCATGTAAGATATTGATTTTTTCTAAAAATCTTCTATAATAAAAGATATGTTTTACCGAAAAAATCTGTACATTGAACATATTACTTCCGAAGTAATAGAAAGGAAATCATCATGAATAAAAGAGCCGTAAACATTAGCAGCCTCGTAATACTTCTGGCACTGCTTTCCCTTATATTAGAAATCTGCCTGTATTACTTTATCCCGCAGCATTTTATAACCGTCATCGTAGCCGCCATAATATCGCTTGGATTAACCCATTTCTTCCTAGAGACTTCACTGGACTACGACTACTGCTTTCTGCATGCTGCCCTTATGACAATCGCCTCGCTGGCATTTTGTATGGTAGTCTACCTCATTCAGCCAAACGCATGGATTTCCTATGACTATTCCCTGCTGGCGCTTATCGTGGTAAACTGGCTGATTCCATTTGCATATTGTTTTATGCGCGATTTTTCCGACAGGGGACCCCGCTTTTCCGATTATCTTTTCTTTTTCCATGGAATGAGCGTACTATTCCTTGCAGTATATTGTATTGCCATCGTAAAGCAATTATTTATCACACCATTTTTACCGCCATTCGACTCGCCTGCATTTGGTGCACACAATTTTGTCCCATTTATGGCAACCGGAAATTATCTGGAAAGAACAATATCCGCAGGTGGAGACATAAGCAGTATGATAATTTACATTATAGAAATGGTTGTTCTCGCAATCCCATTTGGTTTCTATGCTAAAGTATATTGCCGCAGCTTCCCATTTCTCGGAAGGCTTTTTATTTACTTAATCGTTCCATTCCTGTTGGAAGGAATCCAATATCTCACAGGAATCGGCCGGGCTGACATAGATGATTACTCCCTCGCCATGATCGGCACAGTCATCGGCGTAGTCATTTACCAATTAGTATATTACATCTCCTACGAAACACACAAACGGGATTTTCTTGAAGACCGCACTGTCGCCAAAAGCCTTCTCTTCCACTTTGGCGGAAATATTTAAGCAGACTTCCTATAGATTAAAAAATGCCCCATACAGCCTTTCACTATTAAAGGCTATATGGGGCTGTTAGTTTATATATTAGGAAAGTTCTCGGTGTGTGGTGGTGCACCAACAATAAATGCAAAGAACTTTAGTTCTTTAGCATTTTTGCTTGGGCACAAGCGAAGTCTGTGCCCTTTTTTATATATTAATACTTTCGGTATTCGTCAATATCCTTTGCCAGAATCTTCACTCCTCTGATATACGATTCAAACATCCCTTTCTCCCTAAAAGCCATAATCACCATCCCAACCGGAATCCCCAAAATCAACCCAAGCATTCCAATCAGGCGGTAGCCAATAAACATAGAAATCAATGTAGCAAATGGACTCATCCCCACACTGTCCCCCACCAGCTTCGGTTCCAGCAGGCGGTGTGCCAGCAGGCAGATTACATATGTCACCACCAAGATAATAACATTAACATATTCACCGGTAATCGCACAGTATATTGCCCATGGCGTAATAATAATACCCGTCCCGAGAAATGGCAGGAAATCAAGAAACGCCGTCAGCAGCGCCAGCAGCGACGCATATTTCACATGCATAATACCGCCAAATATCACGAACAAAATAATAAAGACAATAATCATTATCTGGAAACATGCCTTTATATAGCCTGCCAGTGCACGGAGGCATGTATCCATAGCCATATTCCAGAAATTCTTAATTCCCTGCGGCATATACTTTTTTATCCCCCCGCGTATCTCGTCACGCTTTGCCACAAAGAAATACGAAATCATCAGTGTCAGTACCACCAAAACAAATATGTCTATAATGGAACTTGCAAAATTGCCCACAGCAGAAATCGAATCAGTTTTTAACGAGTCAAAGAAAGAAAATACAAACTCATTAATTTTATCATCGTTGTCATCCAGTATCTGCTGTAAATTTCCCGGAATAAAATGGAACTTCTGATGCAGTTCATTTAATGATTCCTGCAAATTAAGCATTACCTGCCCATATACTTCCGGCAAATCCTGTACAAGCAGGACAATCTGAACTATCAAGGCATGAATCGCCATGTAAATCACACTGCCCACCAGCAGCAGAGCAAGGACAATAACAATTGCAGAGCCATGCTTCCGCATAATCTTAATCTTATTTTCCAAAAAAACAACAATCGGATTTACAATCGTTGCAAGAATCCATGCAATAATCAACGGCATAAAAAAGCTGATAAGCCTTGGACCTATAAAAATAACTGCCAATAGAATAGCCAGACTGACAAGCAGATTGGTCCAAATCCGCTTGTGCAGCTCTTTTCTCTCATCATCCCTCATAATAAATCCCCTTTTCTGTAAAACACATCCGTGTACTTCTTAGGAACTAAACAGTTCCTTACTTCTAATCCCCAAGTTTCAGTGCAGCCACTCCCCCGATAAGCAGGGCAATAATACCAGTTACAATTGTCATAATGTTGATTCCAGCCAGATTTGTCCCCATCAAAACAACAACAGGCGAAGAAACTACCAGCCCCAGAATGGCGCAATACGTAAGCCCTTCCCACTTTGCCAGCAAAAATTCAATCATTTTGGCAATCGCAAAGATTCCAATGACAACCCCAAGGCCAAATGGAACCAGCAATGCACCAACTGCCAAGACAGTATCCCAATCACCATGGGCCGCACCGCTGACAAAATCAGTTATGGCAGCCATAATCGGATTATAATATCCCATAATCATAAGCATCATCGAGCCGCTGACCCCGGGGATAACCATTGTTGCAGATGCAATAACACCGACAAAGAATATCTTTATCAGCGGTATTGCCCCCATCACTAACTTAACATCATCACCATCCTTTCCAAAATACTGCATTGCTATAATTGCTATAAAAAAGACAAGGAAAACAACTGCATGCGGCACCCCTGCCCTTTCCTTTTTAACACGCTTAAGTATCATCGGCACTCCCCCCAGAATTAAACCGATAAATACCATTCTTGTCTGAAACGGAAAATTCTTGTCCAGAGACTGTATGGCAAACGCCAGACCAACAATCCCCACTGCCATACCGACAAAATACGGCAGTAATGTCATTACGCTCTTTTTCAATTGGCTGAAAAGATGGGTGATGCAAAAGATAATATCATCATATATTCCCATGGAAACCATCATGGTTCCACCGCTCACCCCCGGAATTGCGTTGGCAACCCCAATCAATACCCCCTTCAGAACATCTTTTAAAAAATCCATAATCCACTCCATTCCGCACAATCTGTGCGCTTTTTACTACATACTTATGTATGTGCCTTGATTTCATTTCTAATTTTTCTCCTAAACTATAACATAATTTATTTTTTCCTACAATAAACTTTACCTTAAACTTCACATATTCTACACATTCTTTCCAAATTTTTGCCACGATATTCTTCTACTATCTTGTATAAATAGCATATTTCCGTTATGATTAATCATAATGTACACTTATACCGACTTGTAAAAGAAAGGACAAAATATATGAAAAGAAACATTTTTCCATCATCAAGGACACTTCTTGGATTTATTTTAGGGGCGGCCCTGATCGTAAACACCGCGCCGCCGTACTGTGCAGCGGCAGATTCCCATGGCGGGACGGATCCTCTCGCCCAATTTCAGATAATCCACCGTACATATGATACCGATTCGGAGGGACTCATTCATTACCATTACGAAGATGAGAACGGCAGCACCGTGGAATTTTCTAACAGCGCCAGCCAGAAAGCAAATTCACGCAAAAAGGCCGCAAACATCCCAGCCTCCTACGACTTGCGCAGCGAGAATGTTGTTACCTCTGTTAAAGACCAAGGGCGCACCGGGGCATGCTGGTCTTTTGCAGCAATCAAATCGCTGGAATCCAATATTGCCATGAAAAATATGCTGGCCGCAGATACCCTTGACTTATCAGAAAGCCATCTAATCTGGTACACCTATCACCCTTCTGCTAATACCAGCGACCCGCTTTACGGGGAAGGCGCCAGGGATACCCTTGTATTCTCTGACAATACATCCGCTTACGATGCAGGGGGCAACGCTATCCTGACATCTTTTATTCTGGCAAGATGGACTGGAGCCGTTACAGAAAATACTGCCCCTTTCCGCGCAGATACACAAGCCGAATTAGACAACACAGCAGATTATATGGCATCCCGGAGTGAAGCACTGCGTTACCGCTCCGATTATCTTGTAACAGATGCCATCTGTTATGATGGCGCCCCACAGGATGAAATCAAAGAAAATATAATAGAAAATGGGGCAATGGATGTTTCCTATTATCATGACAGCGACACATCCCTTTACCACAAAACAGCCGCCGGCACCGCTTATTATCAGACTAAAAAAGTCGGAAAAAATGCTACCTCCTCTGCCAATCACAGCGTAACTATCATCGGCTGGGACGACAATTACTCCAAAGAAAATTTTGGAACGTATAAACCATCCTCTGACGGCGCATGGCTGATTGCTAACAGCTATGGAACCTCTTTTGGGGATAACGGCTTTTTCTGGATTTCTTATGAAGAACCGT
Organism: bacterium D16-36; assembly: GCA_003611745.1. Taxonomy (GTDB): domain Bacteria; phylum Bacillota; class Clostridia; order Lachnospirales; family Lachnospiraceae; genus Butyribacter. Next base: position 20,896 of record RAYF01000018.1, read on the forward strand.
CCCTAACAGAGTTTTACAGCTTCCTTGCCGCCTCCTCCGATACATATGACAATAATTACCAGTACGACGGTTATGGCTGGGGAAATGCAATTGTTAACCCACAGTCCGATACAACACAGGCCGCAAACATTTTTACTGCTAACAATAATTACCAGCAGAGCCTTACAGCTGTCGGCGTCTACACAATCGCTGACAACCAGCCGTACACGATAAGGGTATATCGTAGCGTAACTGCAGGCAAACCGACCAGCGGCCGCCTTGCTGCCACAATATCCGGCGTCATCGACTATCAGGGATACCACACACTTCCTCTGGGGCAGACAGTTTCCTTAAATCCCGGTGAAAAGTTCTCCGTCGTTGTATCCTACGAAAAAACGAATGATGAGACAGGATATATCCCTTTGGAGGGAGACAGCTATTACGAAAACCCTTACCGTGTCACCTATAACTCCAATGCAGGAGAAAGCTTCATCCATAGCAGCAGTTCATGGATAGATTTGCACAATTCATTCCAAAAGGGAATTGAAAACAATGTCTGCATCAAAGCATTTACGAAAAACGGCATGGCCGCTGGGAACATACGCCTCTCCCAATCCAAGATAACTCTCGGTGCAGGGGAAACAGCTTCCCTGACCGCCTCCGTACAGAACATACAGGATAAAACAGTTACTTATTCCAGCAGCAATCCATCCGTGGCAACGGTAAACAACTCCGGCAGGATAACTGCAAAAAAGGCCGGAAGCGCCAAGATTACTGCTACCTTGATATCCGGCAAATCTGTAAGCGCAACAGTCAAAGTAAAAAAGGCTCCGGCTAAAATCAATGTCACACCAGCCAGCCAAAAGACCATAAAAAAGTCAAAAAGCTTTCAGATAAAGGTCAATCTGCCAAGCAACAGCTATAGCAGCCATATTACCTATACTTCTTCAAAGCCGTCTATTGCCAAAGTTACTGCCTCCGGCAAAGTTACCGGAAAGAAGAAAGGGAGGTCTGTTATCACAGTAAAAACACATAACGGCAAGACAGCCCGGATTACAGTTATCGTATACTAGCCTTGCGGGCAAAGTTATGGCAGTTTCTACCTATATTTAAAAGGAGATTAGGAGAATATTATATATTCTCCTAATCTCCTTTTAAAATGCCGGAGAGGGAAGCAAAAAACTCCGGACACATTTCTAATAAAGTAGTTTTCCCAATCTCTGGCCGGAATAAATCTAAAACCGGTTTCATAACCCTCTCAAACTCTTCCGGCTTTTTGGAAAGCCGCAAAATCTCAGCAGTATTAATGGCATCGGCAAGTGCCGTATGCTCTGCCCCCGTAAATTCATAATCCGCTGCAGACACTGCCTGCTTAAGCTTTATCTTCTTTTCTATCCCCAGAAGATTACTATACTCTTCCTGAAAATCATTCCAGTTCAACTCCATCCTGCGGATGATTTTCCCATAATATCCCTTAAACTCCGCTTCATTTTGAAATTGCCTGATATCTGACATGCTCCACGAATAAAACTGTGTTTTTTCCCTCCCAATCCATTTTGCAAAATCATCCATCACCTCTGCAAATTTCGGTGCCCCCTCAAGCTTATCATCTGTAATGCCCGTCAACTGGATAATCCTCTCATCCATTTTTCCAAAATCAGGTGATACATATGTCTGATAAGTATCTACCACTTCAAACTTGTCGCTCATCTTAACTGCCCCAACTTCAATCAATTCACTGGACAGCTTGAAAGTATCGCGATATTGTTTTACTATTTTATTCATCTCTAAGTCAATAACAATATGTTTCAAGACAGCATTTCCCTCCATCTTTTCTAAAATCTATAAATAGATCCATATTAATCCCCAAACCGGCTCTAACAGTCCATAATAGTAAAGCAGGTTCAAAATATGGTTTATTCACTCTAATCTACCCCAATATATTGTGCATTTTACTGTTTTATCCTTTTTCATTAAAAATGCACGAAAATTTTTTTATAAAATTGTAACAAATTTCGTCCCTTAAACGTATTTTTTTCACCAAACCAAGCTTTTTCATAAAATTTGCACATAAAAAATATATTTTTGCTTTAATTTTTGTTAATTTTTAATACCATTTTTCCCCTGCAAACCTGCCAAGAATTGACGTATTTGTTCAAAAATGCTAAAATGGCAAAATAAGGGACAGGTTATATCAGTAGAAAGGCAAAGGTGAAACATGAGTCAATCGGATATTATGAAGGTAAAATCATCAGTAGATAAAAACATCGGCAGTAAAGTCAAAATCCGTGCAAACCGCGGAAGACACAAAATCGATGTTACAGAAGGCATTATCAGTGAGACTTACCCAAGTATCTTTCTCGTTGAGGTCATCAATAAGATTGATGACACCACCCAGAAAATTTCATTTAGTTATACTGATGTACTGACAAAAGATGTACAAATGCAGTTAATCTAACGAATCAGATACAATAATTTCCTAACAGTTAAAAGAGTGCTGCTTTATACAGACAGCCTCTCATAAGTTAAAAAGGGCACCGCCTGCGTGGTGCCCTTTTTCTATCCAGAAAAACATCCGAAATACCGCAGTGCTTCATTAAAATTTCATGGTAATCGTTGTCCCTAAGCCCTTTTTACTGCTAATCTTCAATTTTCCACCCATTTCTGATACATTATGGCTGATGACATCCATCCCAACACCTCTTCCGGAATATTCATTTGCTACTGCTGTCGTTGTTATACCGCTGAGCAGCATCAATCCATAAATCTCCCGCTCTGAATATTCATCCACAGGTTTCGTCAACAGATTCTTCTCCTGTGCCGCTTTCAGTATTTTCTCTGTATCTATTCCACAGCCGTCATCCTTCACCGATACCTTTATTCTCCCGTCTTCCGTAGAAAAACGAAGCTTAACCAAACCCATCGGAGATTTACCGAGGCGCTCCCTTGTCTCACTATCCTCTATCCCGTGGTCTATCGCATTTCTTATAATGTGTATCAACGCACTTGAAATCTTTTCACGCAGCTCGCTCCCAACCGGGATTTCCTGCCCCTTCACCAATAGTTTCACCGGTTTATGAAGCTGCTCCGACATTTCATCTACAACAATCTCCATTTTTTTCGCTACAGGAACAAAATCTGTACTTACCAATTCCTTTTTAACCAATTCCAAATCTGCATAAATATTCTGAAGACGCTCTAACTGCTTTCTGGTAAATGTCCCACTCTCATTGCTCCCCAGCTCATACTCCAAATTATCAATAACGCGGAGCAGATTTCTGGCTGACTGGCTCACAAGCTGCTTTTCTGCCTCTGAAATAATATATCTCTTTTTCTTATGTTTAGCAGCGTCATCCCCGTCATTTCTTTTTACATCACTTTTCTTAGATTCCTTAATATGCTGCGAGGCGGCTGGCTCCTTTACAACCGGAACTGCCTGTTCCTCTTTCCTCTCTGATTGCTTTTTTTCAGATATCACCGGCTCCGATACTGTCCGTTTTCTTTTTTCCTTAATTTCAGGCACTTCCTCCGGGCTGGCACTCGCAATATAATAAATCTGCTTCTTCGGCTTAGATATATTTTTCTGATATTCCTCCGCCTCTTCCTCTGACATCCTTGCTATTATTTCAGAAGTAAATAATTTTATTTCCTGTTCGAGAGCTGTTGCTGCCCCATCTGCTTTTCCTCCCTGTGCAAGTTTATCGGTCTCCTGTTCAAAAAAATCCAGATAACCTATAACCAGCATGTCAAAGCGCTCTACTTCCGTCACCTTTTTATTTTCACCTCGGAAACAATATAATAGACTTTCCATCACATTACTCAATTCCGACATATCCTCATAAAGCATCATCGTTGAATCCGCTTTTAACGTATGCACCCCACGAAAAAGCTCCTGTATGATATTCTGCCCATACGAATCACTCCCTTTAGCCCCTAGCAGGCATTTCCGCATATTACGCAATATCTCACTGCTCTCGTCACAAAACATCTCTGTCATAGAATCCAATGCGACGCACCTCCTTATATCTATCTTAAAAGCATTCTTTAAAGCCTGTCTGCCGTGTTTATCGATTAACGACTATTCTCACACTTAAGCTGCTTCTGTACCTTCTCAAATATCTCCATAATATCTGGGTCAAACTGTTGCCCATTTTCCCTGCGCATAATTTCCATACTTTTTTCCAGAGTAAATGCCGGACGGTAACATCTGTCCCTATTTAGTACATCATAGCAATCTACAATCTTTACAATTCTTGCCGCCAGAGGAATCTCCTCACCGGACAACCCTCTCGGATATCCACTCCCATCCCAGTTTTCATGATGGAAACGGGCAATATCAATGGCCATTTTCATAAAATCATTTTTCGAACTATGCTTATAAATCTCTTCCAGATGCCTTGCTCCGATTTCTGCATGGGTCTTTAATTCCTCCCATTCATCCATCGTCAGTTCTTCCTTTTTAAACTGCACAGAATCACTGATAGTGATAAAGCCCAAATCATGAAGCTGTGCTGCAAGCTCAATTTCATCAACAAACGAAGAAGTAATCTGCTTATCAAATTTCGGTGAAAGCTGCAGGCTAAGTGCCAAAAGACGGCTGTTCGACCCAACCATCGGTAAATGGCTTCCCGATTCATCCCCTTTTGACTCCACCAGATTAGCCAGAGCGCGAAGAATATTTTTCTGTTCCTCAGCCGCCAGATGAATCTGATCATTCACCATCTTATGAAGACGGCGGTTATATAACTCTAATTCCTGCTGCATCTGATAAATCTTCAAATGTGTGGACAGACGGACAGAAACCTCCTCTTTCTCAAATGGTTTTGCAATATAGTCTACCGCCCCCAGACGGAAGCCCCTCACCTTATCCTCCATAGAATCCAGCGCTGAAATAAAGATTACCGGAATATCCCTCGTTTTGACATCGTTCTTCAACATAGTACAATATTCAAAACCAGTAATATCCGGCATGGAAATATCAAGCAAAATCAAATTCGGCATCTTTTTCTCAACAGCTTCCTGCGCTTGTTTCACGCTGACTACCGGTCTTGGTGTATAGCCCAATTCTTTAATCATATCAGATAAAATCATTAAATTTGCTGGTACATCATCTACTATCAATATATTTGACTGTCCGCTTTTTACTGTATTTTTCAATCTGCCATCATCTCCATTCCCTGTCGAAGACAAAAGCCTTCTTATTTCCCTCCTCTTTTCTATAGAGTATTTTTCATATCACGAATCGCTTCTTCTAATATCTTATATTCTTTAATTGCAAGCTCATGGTCTCCTCTTCGCAGCGTCATCTGTAAACGGAAGGCTTTACGTTTCAAGTTTGCGGTATCTTCTGATACCAGCTGCTTTATACTTTCTGCAAATGTATTCGCCCTGTCCCAGTTTTCCATTTCGATACAGAGCACCAATTTCTCCATATTTGATTCTATTTGCTTTATATTTTCATCAGAACCAAGTTGAAAGATTTCACTTGTATCATCTTCATCATCCGCCGAAACTGCCCCAACATGAAATGAATATGTATCTGTCTCCGCAGAAACAATGTCTTCCTCCCCATCCTGCTGTACTTTCTGCACCCTCACAGAAAAAGAAAAAGTACTTCCCTTTCCCTTTTCACTCTCCACATTGACATCGCCGCCCATCATCCTTACCAGATTCTTGACAATATTAAGCCCAAGGCCAGTACCGCCAAATCTTCTGGTAATCGACGCATCTACCTGTGAAAAGCTCTTAAATAACTTATCCATGTCATCATCCGATATGCCAATGCCGGAATCAATCACCATAAAAAACAGTTCCATCTCTTCCGCAAAATCCATACTTTTGATAACTTTAATCACAATCTGCCCTACAGAAGTAAACTTAACTGCATTTGACAAAAGATTATTCAATATCTGTGTCAATCGCAGCTCGTCACTAATCATCCTATCCGGAATATCATCCGAAACATTGCAGATTAGCTTCAACCCTTTTGCCTCTACAGAAGGCTGGTTTGTGCGAATCAGCTTATCCATCATCTGATGGAAACTGAACTCCCTGTTCTCAATCGTAAATTTATTAGCCTGAAGCTTCGAAAAATCAAGAATATTATTTATAATTTCAATCATATTCTTGCAGCAATGGTCTATCAGCTCCACTGTCTCCCTCTGAGAAGCCGAAAGCTCCGTCTCCAGAAGATTCTGTGCAAGCCCCATCACTCCATTAACCGGCGTCCGCAGCTCATGTGTCACATTTGCAACCATTTCATTCCGCTCTTTATTTACTTCCTGAATCTCTTCCCTTGCGTACGCCAGCTTCCGTTCCGCATCCACCTTCTGAACAATACTGAAGGCACGGCAGACGCCATACCTCCCTGTATCCTCGGACAACATGGCTACCCGTACCTCAACCGGAAAACAGGTTTGGTTTTTGCGGTAAATAGATGTCTCAAAACACTGTTCAAACATCCCGTCCTTAAAAATCAGACGGTCATCATATACTTTAATACAAGTTCTAAAAATATCCTGCAGCCATATATCCTCTGAAGGATTAAATCCCAGCTGCTCATACACACTGGCATTACATTCCATAACCAGACCAGTGCTAGAAAAAAAGAAAATCATATCTCTGCTTTCTTTAAAAAGATATTCATAGCGTTTCCATCCCTGCATACTGCTGCTAACACCCTGTGAGATAACATCACCCCCTTTACAAGAGATTATGCCTGAGCACCACAACACCTTTTATATTTTTTCCCACTTCCGCATGGACATGGATCATTGCGGCCTACCTTTTTCTCCTTGACAACCGTTCCTGATTTCTTCTGTTCGCGGTATAACTCTTTCCTTCTATCTGCTGATAACAACTTATCCCATGCCGGAAGCTCATAAAGCCATTCTGCTTTTGCTTCTACCATATTGTAATACAGCTTTTCTAAATCTATATCTAAAGAAACTACTGTATCCTCCGTCATATCCTCTATCGAATTAGGACTTTTAAGACTATCGTTAATCCCGTCAAGAAAGCCAACCATATATTTTAATTCCATATTGTACTTATCAGCAAGTTCCTTCACTGTACCAGTAACTACATTAGACGGATTTTCCAGAAGCTCCTCATAGATAACCTTTTCCTCTTTGAAATACTTATCCCAGATTGCCTTTCCTGCTGGAGAATTAATCTCAACTCCATATGCATATTCTCTCCAATCCTGTAATAATCCCATTTCTTCAACCTCTCTTTTCTTTGTAATCTTTTAGGCCCTCACCCTTTTTCAAAACTACATCTTATACGCTGTTCCTGTTCGCGCAAGCATATACAAAGTTAATTATAGCATCCCACCTCACAATGGTCAATAAAAGTTGGCAAAAATAGATGCCAAAAACACAGTAATAAGTCCCGATACAGCAATGCTCAAGCTGCTCATCGCGCCCTCCACTTCCCCTATCTCCATAGCACGCGCAGTGCCAACTGCATGTGCCGATGAACCAATTGCAATCCCTTTTGCGATTCGGTCTTCAATCCGGAAAATCCTGCAGACAAATTCTGCAATAATATTCCCAATAACCCCAGTAATAATAATCACTGCCACCGTAATAGTCACAATCCCACCCAGCTCTTCCGAAACTCCCATTCCGATTGCCGTAGTAATTGATTTTGGAAGCAGTGTCACGTACTCTGTATGGCTAAGCCCAAGAACCGCTGATAATGCCAAAACACAGACAGCGCTTGTAAGCGCCCCTGACAAAATTCCCGCAAGAATCGCCCACACATGGCGTTTCAGTAACTCAAACTGTTCATAAAGCGGCACTGCAAGGCACACAGTCGCAGGTGTCAGTAAATAACTCAAATATTTTGCACCTGCATTGTATGTTTCATAATCAATATGAAAGACTGCCAGAAAAAAAATCACAGCAAGAATCGCAATCAAAAGCGGATTCATTATGGCATATGGAAACTTTTTTCTCAGCAGCGCCCCTGCTTCATATGTTGCAAAGCTTAGCATAACCCCAAAAAATAATGAATTTTGCAATAATTCCTTCATACCTTCCCCGCCTCCTCTTTCCGCTTTTGGACGCGGATGACAAACTGCGTAACCCTTCCCGCAACAACCATAACAACAATCGTTGATATAACAGTCAAAACTGCTATCTTTAACAGAATTGGCCGGAGTACCCCCCACGAATCCAAAAGCCCGACTCCCGCCGGGATAAACATAAGCGGCATAATCTCCACCAGATATTTGGCTGTATCCTCAACCGCACTCAGCCTGAGCAATCCGGTTTCCAGACACAAAAACAATAAAACCAGACCATAAATGCTTGCCGGAACCGGAAACGGCAAAACATATTTCAAAACCTCCCCCAAAAATGAAATAAATAGAACAATCATAAATTGCTTCACATACTTCATGGAATCTCCCTCTTTCCACCATACTGGCACAATACTTCCGCATGCCATGCTGCTGTACCAGAAACAGTTTTATCTCTTAAACTTTACAGTTCCGTGCGGACCGCAGTTAAAGCCGCTTCTACTACTTTATCCATATCATAGTATCGGTATTCACCAAGCCGCCCCCCAAAAATCACATTCTGCTCTAAAGCGGCCGCCTCACGGTATCTTTTAACAATCTCCTCATTTTTTGCATCATTCACCGGATAATACGGCTCGTCCCCTTTCTTCCACTCGCTAGGATATTCCCTCGAAATCACTGTGACAGGCTGTGTACCAAACTCAAAATGCTTATGCTCAATAATTCTTGTATATGGTATCTCACGTTCCGTATAATTTACCACAGCATTCCCCTGATAATTCTCCATCTCCAATGTCTCATGCTCAAACCGCACAGAACGGTACTCCAGTACGCCAAACTTAAAGTCAAAATATTGGTCTAACATTCCGGTATAAATCGTTTTTTCTGCAATATCCGGATTTGCCCTGCGATATTCAAAATAATCTGTATTCAGCAGAACATCTGCCCCTTCCAGCATTTTTTCCACAATCTGCGTATAACCACCCATAGGGATGCCCTGAAAACGGTCGTTAAAATAATTATTATCATAGACAAAACGGAGAGGCAGGCGCTTTATAATAAATGCCGGAAGCTCCTTACAGTCCCTTCCCCACTGCTTTTCCGTGTACCCTTTAACCAGCTTCTCATAGACATCCCTTCCAACCAATGAGAGCGCCTGTTCCTCCAGATTTTTCGGGTCTGCAATCCCAAGTTCCGCAATCTGCCCTGCAATCTTATCCTTTGCCTCCTGTGGCGTTTTAATCCCCCACATTTTACTGAATGTATTCATATTAAACGGCAGGTTATACAGCTCATCCTGGTATACCGCCATTGGAGAATTAATATAATTATTAAATTCTGCGAACTGGTTCATATACTCCCAGATATCCTTATTTGAAGTATGGAAAATATGCGCACCATATTTGTGTACATTAATCCCATCCACATTTTCACAATAAATATTTCCGGCAACATGAGCCCGCTTATCTATTACCAGACACTTTTTCCCCCGCTTCATCATCTCATGGGCAAAAACTGAACCAAATAAACCTGCCCCTACAATCAAATAGTCATAATGCATAAAAATCCCTCATTTCTTTGCTCTTTTTTATTCGCCAAACCGGCACAAACATTGTTTATTATACTCCAAATTACAGATTTGTACAGTTAAAACATATCCAGCTTTCCTTAATTTTTCAGGACAGCTCTTTGTCCACCACACACCGAAAATTTTCCTATTAAGCAAAAAAACCTTGCATTATACCCTATAAGGGTATATAATCTATTCATCAGGTATAACTTACCATATAGGACAGTTATACGAGTATAGCAAATAATTAATTTCTGGTATACTGACGCTGAATGATTGTTTCATATGCAAGGCGGAGGAATGAGGCGTAGCGGTGGCTACGTCGATTGACGACAACGTAGCAGATGGGCAATCAGACAAGTAAGTTATACCAGTTAATTAGTATTTGCTATACGAGTATTATTTCAGAAAAGAGGAACACTATGGAACAAGAAAAAGAATATTTAGACAATGAAACCACCCCAGCCCCTGCAGAACAAGACAGCCCACAATGCAGCTGCCGCAAAAAGGAGCGCTCCGACAAAGAATACAAGAATTTACAGAACCGCCTCAGCCGCATTGAAGGGCAAGTGCGCGGTGTAAAAAAAATGCTTGAAAATGACGCATACTGCCCGGATATCCTTATTCAAGTCTCTGCTATCAACGCTGCCCTCAATAGCTTTAACCGCCTGCTGCTTGCAAACCATATCCGCACCTGTGTTGCAGATGACATCCGTGACGGAAAGCCAGATACCATAGATGAGTTTGTAACTATGCTGCAGAAACTAATGCGTTAGAATCGACAAAAAAACAATTATCGACTTATTTTAAAAATGGAGGCTTCTATGAAACAATATAATGTTACAGGAATGAGCTGCGCTGCCTGCAGTGCCCGTGTGGAAAAAGCAGTATCAAAAGTGGCAGGAGTTACTTCCTGCTCCGTCAGCCTGCTAACGAACTCCATGGGCGTAGAGGGAGATGCCGTTGCACAGGACATCATCACAGCTGTAGAAGAGGCCGGCTATGGCGCTTCCCCGAAAAGTTCTGGCAGTTCTTCTGAAACCACTACCCACGCTTCTGACGAAGGCATTTTAAAGGACAAAGAAACTCCTGTCCTGCGGAAACGCCTGATTGCCTCCCTGTGTTTCCTCCTGCCCCTGATGTATTTTTCTATGGGGCATATGATGTGGAACTGGCCAATCCCTTCTTTCCTGTCAGGAAACCATATCGCTATGGGATTAATCCAGCTTTTGCTTACCACCATCATTATGGTAATTAACCAGAAATTTTTTATCAATGGTTTCCGAAGCCTCTGGCACCTTGCGCCAAACATGGACGCCCTTGTTGCGCTTGGTGCCACCGCTTCCTATATTTATAGCACCTATGCTTTATTTGCTATGACAGATGCCATGATGTGGGGGGATGCCGCAAAAGTTATGTCCTATATGCATGAATTCTATTTTGAATCTGCTGCAATGATCCTGACACTGATTACTTTGGGAAAAATGTTAGAGGCACATTCCAAAGGAAGGACAACTGACGCATTAAAAAATCTTATGAAGCTTGCCCCAAAAACTGCCATAGTTGAACGGGACGGCACCGAAATTGAAGTTCCAATAGAACAAGTAAAAATCGGTGATATCTTTATCGTAAGGCCGGGTGAAAATATACCGGTTGATGGAATTGTGGTAGAAGGGACCAGCGCCGTCAATGAAGCTGCCCTGACCGGTGAAAGCATTCCTGCGGATAAATCTTCCGGTGATACAGTCTCTGCAGCAACCCTAAACCAGTCCGGTTTCCTGCGGTGCGAGGCAACTAGGGTCGGAGAAGATACCACCCTCTCACAGATTATCCAGATGGTCAGTGACGCAGCGGCAACCAAGGCACCAATTGCCAAAATCGCCGATAAAGTATCCGGCGTTTTTGTTCCTGCTGTTATTGCCATTTCTGTTATCACAATATTCGTATGGCTTTTCGCAGGCCAGAATATCGGTTTTGCCCTTGCACGCGGCATTTCCGTACTTGTAATAAGCTGTCCCTGTGCGCTCGGGCTGGCTACCCCTGTAGCTATTATGGTAGGAAACGGAATGGGCGCAAAAAACGGTATTATGTTTAAAACCGCGGTCTCTATGGAGGAAACTGGCAAAGTACAGATTGTCGCGTTGGACAAAACAGGAACGATTACAAGCGGTGAGCCAAAAGTTACAGATATCCTGCCTGCCAAGGATATCTCAGAAGAAAGGCTTCTCTCACTGGCCTATACTCTGGAAGAACGGAGCGAACATCCACTTGCAGGCGCTATCCTCCTAAAAGCAAAGGAAAATGGCATAAATGCGGCAGGAGAAATCTCAGACTTCAAAGCGCTGCCGGGAAACGGCCTATCAGGGAATTTAGATGGTAATTATCTGCTGGGCGGCAACCTGAAATTTATCGGAGAGCATGTCTCTATTCCGGCAGAATTACAGAAAAAGGCGGCCTCCTTTTCAGAGGAAGGGAAGACCCCTTTGTATTTTAGCCTAAACGACCAGCTAATCGGTATTATTGCCGTCGCTGATGTAATAAAAGAAGATAGTCCGCAGGCGGTCAGGGAATTACAGAATATGGGTATCCGTGTGGTGATGCTGACAGGTGATAATGAAAAAACTGCAAATGCCATCGGGCGGCAGGCCGGCGTAGATGAAGTGATTGCCGGAGTGCTGCCTGACGGAAAAGAAAATGTTATCCGTTCCCTGAAAAAAAATGGCAGGACTGCCATGGTCGGCGATGGGATTAACGATGCCCCGGCACTCACAAGGGCTGATATCGGCATCGCCATCGGTGCCGGAACTGATATTGCAATTGATGCCGCAGATGTCGTTTTAATGAAAAGCCGCCTGAGCGATGTGCCGGCCGGTATACGCCTGAGCCGCGCAACTCTGCGTAATATCCACGAAAACCTATTCTGGGCATTCTTTTATAATGTCATTGGAATTCCATTGGCAGTGGGAGTCTGGTACCCAATGCTTGGTTGGAAATTAAATCCAATGTTTGGCGCAGCAGCAATGAGCCTCTCCAGCTTTTGTGTGGTAACAAACGCACTGCGGCTAAATTGGTTCAATATGCATAATACAAAAAGAGACAAAAAAATCAGTCAAAGAAGAAAACAGGAGGTAACAACAATGGAAAAAACTATGAAAATCGAAGGAATGATGTGCGGGCACTGTGAAGCGAGGGTACAGAAATGCTTAGAAGCCCTTGCGGAAGTAGATCATGCCACTGTCAGCCATGAAACCGGCACAGCCTTAGTATCTTTAAACGCTGAAATTTCAGATGATATGCTGAAAAAGACGGTAGAGGAACAGGATTATAAAGTAATCGGAATCCAATAACCTTATCTGCCGTACATGCACGCAAAATCTGTCAAAGGGACTGTCGCTCTAGAAATCTAAATACAAGATATAGCTTTTTATAAATTAAAATTTCCTGTATATTGCTTTCTTAATGCGACAGCCCCTTTTTTGCTTTTATACTGACTCCTCTACAATATTTCTCACCCATATCCCTCTTTTTAACAATATAAAACCAACTGTCGCCTTGATAATATCAAGACTGCAGTACATTAAATAAATTATTATAATATCAAAAGATGTAAAATGAACGATACAAAAAGCAAACGGAATCGCCACACACCATGTATATGCGCTGTCAAACAGAAAGGTTATCCATGTCCTCCCGCCAGAACGAATCGTGAAATATGTTGCATGTAGAAAAGCCTGCAGAGGCATAACTAGCGCATTAATCTGAATCATCTCACCTGCTATCAACCGAATTTGCTGTGATGTATTATAGAGCCTCGGAAAAAGCCCTGATGCCAGAAACAAAATAATGCTTGTTCCAACTGTTGCCAGAACAGAAAACGTAATAACCTTTGCCGCTGTCTCCTTCGCCTCCTCAAACTCATTTGCCCCCAGATTCTGCCCTACCAAAATAGCCACACAGCTCCCCATTGCTATGAAGACAATATTAAATAGATTTGCAATGGTACTTGTAATATTCAAGGCTGCTACCACAGACAATCCCCTGACTGAAAAACACTGGTTGATCATTGCCATCCCCCCTGCCCAAAGTATCTCATTGAGCATCAACGGCGTCCCCTTGACCAAAATTTTCCTTGTAAGCGTCATCGGCACTTTCAAGGAACGGTAAGCCCCTATAATAAATAAATTCTTCCCTGACTGAAAATGTGTCCAGCATACCACAATTGCGCACTCTATCACTCTGGATACCACGGTTGCCACGGCAGCACCCGCCACACCCATCCTTGGTGCACCAAAATTTCCAAAAATAAGAATATAATTCAGCACCAGATTAACAATAACCGCTGCAATTCCGGCAGCCATAGGCACAACAGTCTCACCCGTCTCACGAAGTGTGCTGGCATATATCTGTACAACTATAAAAGGAACAATCTCAAATAAAATAACCCCAAGATATGCCATCCCATGCCTGAATGTCGCTGCTGAATCCTCCGCACTGGATGCTGTTAAAAACATTTGAATGAGATTCTGCCCAAAGCCAATAAATACTATGAATGTTAATACCGCAATCACCATTCCTGTAATAACCTTAAACCGAAATGTATCCCTTACCCCTTTAAAATCTTTACATCCAAAGAACTGCGCACCAAAAATCCCTGCTCCTGACAATCCTCCAAATACACAAAGATTAAACACGAATACAAACTGGTTAACAATCGCTACTCCTGACATCTGTTCCGTGCCAAGCTGCCCTACCATAATATTGTCCAAAAAACCTACAAAATTTGTAATAGCATTCTGCACCATTATCGGAATAGCAAGCCATAAAAGCTTTTTATAAAACTTCCAATCCCCAAAATATTTTTTCATTTATAATTACTCAACTTTCCTAATCTTAAATTTACTTTAAAAGTAAAGCCTAGTATAATCCAATTTAATTACCATGCCTTTTGGTGATAATGCTTTTTCGAAAGTGCATGTGTAAAAACGTAGGCGTAGTGGGCTACGCTGAGGATTTTACACATGTGCTGTCGGGAAAGCAGACCAGCAAAAGGTACGGTTAATTAAATTGGGTTATACTAGCATTTGAGAATACACTATGCTTACATAAGGGTATTCTCAAATATTTGGCGTGCTACCAATATGAGCAAGTTTCTTAATAAGTCACATACAGAAATAACTGCTATAAACAAGCAGTTATTTCTGGGATAAAATTATTTACAAACAACCATTAACAACAAGATAATCTTCAATTATTAATGGATGCCATCTGATTTATATTTACTATATTATACAATTTTCGTCTTATTGTCAATCATCTTTTTCAAAAATCATCTTTTTTTTGCTGCTATTCCTATTATTATCCTATAAACAGATTAAAGCACAAGCGAAGTTCATACCCTTATTTACCATTTCCTTTCTATTCGTTGACAGAAAACATTTGTAATGATAAAATTTATTCATCACAATAAACAATCTAAAAGATGTATAAGGAGAGTAGAATGAACAACAAAAATAAAGAATTCTTTTTCGACGGAGATGAAAATGAAGTTGCCGTAATCACTTTTACTGACAGCGATGGTATCACTGTTCAGGCCGAGGTCATAGCAAATGTAGAAATCGAAGAGTTCAATAAAGAATACATTGCAACTCTTCCTATCAAAGAAGTGGGAAAATATAAAGAAAACAATATGATTATTTTAGAGTACAGTGAAGACGAAGAAGGCAACCCGCAGTTCTCTGGAATTACTGATCCGCAGGAACTGCAGGAAGTCTCAGACATTTTTATGGAATACTTTAGTTCATAAGCTAGAGCGTGTTTAAAAATTGCTTTTTATAAGATGTGTTTCCACACTTTGTGGGAGATTTGTTCCATATTTAGGAGGTGTAGCGAGCTACATTGACTAAATTTGGGGCAAATATAGCGCAAAGTGGGGGACGCAGATTGTGAGAATGAATTTTCAAACACGCTCTAGCATACTGCTTTCAACAGCGTTGCTTATGAACACACAAAAAACCGGCAGACATTCAGATATCTCTGAAACCTACCGGTTTTTAGTTTGTTCCTTATGTAATCATATAATGAGGAATAAAATGTCAACATCTCTTTTCAATCTTGAAAGAAATGCCAACTATGCAACGGCAATTTATAATATATATATTCTACACCTTTTTACAACTTTTTTGAAGCCCCAAAATAACATTTTTGCCACTTTTCTGCCACTTTTTTTATGATATTTTCCAAAAATGCATCAAAAACATATAATTCAATATCTTTACACACATATCTTATGCCTCTCGCCCTTGTAACTTTCCCTCATCCCTACCTTCCTACCAAGTCAAAAACCAAACTGGCCTGCTATCTCAATAGCATTCTCTGCCATATCCCTCGGAAATCCCCTTGATATCAGCTTGTCTATCGTATTGTAGCCATTCCTTATTTCTAAAACAGCTTCTTTCATCTGCCTACACGCAGCCTTTCTTCCCTCTTTTCTGCCTTCCTCTTTTCCTCTTTCCAAACATTCTTCCTGCATATCATCCCATGCCTTACACATATTTACCACCTCTTCATTTTCTTCTTCGATTACCAATCTTGTTTTTGTACAGGCACTGAGTAATTCTGCAGCGTCCCTTTCCATATACATATAATTCTCTTTAAAGTCATCCAATAGTTTTTCCATTGCCGCCTTGCTGCCTGATGCACCAATAAACCGCATCACATACTGCAAACTATCCCCAAGGCTGCTGTAGTCCTTCTCTGTCATCTGGTGTGGATCTATCAGATTGAGCCGATATTCCCCGACACAATCTAAAACCTCCTGACTGCTATCACAAAGCATTTCATGCAGGCTGCACGGTCCATCCCATGGCCTTTGCCCAAAATAAACAATTACTGTAATTACTGGAACCAGCCTGTCTTCTTTTTTCAAACCAGATAAAAATTCTGCGCCTGTCATAACATCCCTTTCACCCTTATGTTTGTCTGCCATTTTAGATACCTGTCCTGCATAGTTTAGCGCATCATACAACATAGTCCGAACCGGCATGGCATAATGTACTTCTGTCTGGTTTTCTATCCCTATAAACAGATATCCCGTTTCCTCAGCTACTTTAAATACGCACTGCTTTAAGATATCCCTGTATTTTTCAACCGACCTCTTTCCACCAGTTCTATCTGGCAGCAAGATAACCTCCGATGCATCCACACTCCTAAGATCTGTCGGCCTGACAGCTTCCCTGCCATGAAATACATAGTAATTTACCAGTTGTGCAAAAATGTCATTTCTGGACATATAATTCTTCGCTACAGTATTCTGTACTCCCAATGTTTTCCTCCTTTTCTCAGGAATCGCCGTAAAAAAGGGCACAGACTTCGCTTGCTGCTGTTCCCTGCCTAGCTTGCAGGAGTTCTTAAAAAATCTCCTGCTTCTCTGTGGATAAAAGCATAGATTTCTTAAGAATGCGCCAAAACGCTGAGAATATAGATTGTTTTAGAATATAGAAATATGCTTTTTCTAAGTATAGCAGATTCATTTAGCTTTTGCAATATTTATTTTCGTATGTATACAGAAAATATTTTTTTATGGTATATGTTAGCGTGCAACGCTAAAGAATAAAAACCTATCGCATTCAAATCCATAAAATTCTTAAGGGTGTAAATAAAGGAACGACATCCATCAGGGTTGCAGCCAAGGACGGCAGCAAGCAGTACACGGACGTAAGGGTCAACGTGACAAAGGGAGCTGATGCCCCTGATGTATCGGACGCCCCTGCTGTTCCCGGCAAGGAAGCCAAGAATGTGGAGATTTCCCTTGAGAACCCATTCTCAGCAGACTACAAGGATACCGTGCTGGTCGGGACAAATGCACAGCTTAAGGTAAGACTGACAGACGAGGACGGCAAGCCGGTTGCAAACACAGAGGTTGTGCTGGGTGCTAAGGTATTGTATGATAAAAATCTAAATGGTTATAATTCATATGCATTCAGAACTCTTTCCGATGCTGCAAAGAGGACAGATGCAAATGGTTATGTGACATTTGTATACGGTCTTGGTATTACCCATGATGCACAGAATAGGCCGATTGACGCTACAAGAGATGATTTTGTGTCAAGCTATAAACTGACAGCTTCTGTAGCAAATGGTGCTCAGGCTTCTACAGATGTTAAGTTTGGCGCATTGGATTCAAACAGCATTACGGATGTAGATGTCCTAAATGATAATAATCCAGTTGCAGAGAAGAAAGGATACACGGCTGAGGAACCAACAAAAGATGACGGCGGAATGCGCTTTGTAACAGAAACACAGAGCAGATTGGGACAGGGTACCAGAGTACAGTATGTTAACAGCCAGACAGTTTCCTCTGTTGACGGCAGCCACAAAGTAGGTATCGCATCGGGCGTTCCTTCCCTTATTCTGCCAGGGGCAAAGTCAACAGAAGCTTCTGATATCAAGGAAGTAGTAACTTTTGATACAGGTAAGTACTCTACTTATACAACAGCACACTGGGCAAAAGTAATTGATAGCGTGAAGGCTTCTCAGTTACAGTATGCTACAGTAAACTTTGGCAAGCTGAGCTTATCCAAGTATACAAGATTTGCAGTTCGGGCATATATTGTAGATGATCCTGCTAATCCTACTGCTGATGGTAAGTATCAATCAATCGATTTAAATGGTGCTGACTCCGGTGATGCATATATTGTAAAAGGCCAAAAGGTATCCGGTGATTTCGCTGTACAGATTCCGATTGATGAGAAGTATAATGGTTATCTTTATGTAACAGCACAGGTTGAATCCAAGGGACAGGTTAACACAGATGTAAATGAAGGCTTTACAGTAAAGAATGTATTAGGTGTACATCGCAAAGGTGTTGTGAATAAAGAAACGATTCCATTAAAGGATGTAAGTGTTACATGGGCTAAGGATGAAGAGGCAACATATACTCTGGAACAGCAGATTACATCCGGTGACTTGAAAACATTCTTTGATAAGGCATATGTTGGTTATAACTACACATACTGGTATAAGACACCTGCATTCCCACGTACTGGTAATGCGATTATCCGCATACTGGACAGCCAGAATAAAGTGGTTGATTATTATGCAATGCCTACACAGAATAAGGAAGATTCAAGTTCTGTTACCAAGTATGCAAATGTGAATGAACTTATTGATACTGTTTCTACTACAACTGTACACCGTATCTCAGAAAAAGAAGCTACTAATCTGAATGCTGGTACTGTCACATCAACAGCAGCCGGTTATGCAGAGGTTGATTCAAATGATTCTGGTATTACACATGTGGTTGGTACTTTGACATCTACAAACCCTGAGATTGTCATTGACCCAACAAACGCAAAGGTTTACTCTTCTGTACATTGGAATCCGGTTCCGGTAAACGTGCAGGTGACTCATGCAAGAGGCGCCGCTATTGTAGGGCAGCAGATTGTATTAAAAGCACAGCTTGCTGATAAGAACGGCAACCCAGTTGCAGTACGTAACCAGCCAGTTAAGTTCTTCTGGGATGGTAAAGAGATAACAAAGGCTATGAACAGAGTTGGCGATGCTACTAGGATTAAGGTTGATGAAGTAACAAATGAACTTGGCCAGGCAGAGTTAGTCCTTACATCTGCTAAGAAGGCAGCTGTTGCTGGGATTTCAGCACAGGCAGGGGCAACTGGTTCAGGATATCAGTTAGGCTATGTACTTGGTGGTAAGACAGTTACAGCACCGCATGTAGACCTGTATTGGTTAGATGCTAACCTTTACTTCGAGCCAAACGCTAACACAACGGAGCGTGTTTCTACAAGTACCGGCCAGCCAGCAGTAGTAACATCTTCTTTACTGGTTGAAAAAGTTCAGCCTACCGTAAATGAGCACTGGGCATATGAAGTCCGGACATCAGGCGATATTGCTCCTAAATGTGATTTATTTAGAGACAATTATAGCATTGTTGAGATTACAGGTCTGAATATCGGCACAACTGTTGGTGTAGGTTCTAAGGGTACTGTAACAGACAATGCAAACGGTAAGGCAAATGTAACATCTACCGTTGCCGGTAAGACACAGCTTATCAATGTATTGAATAGAAGTTCTATCGGAACAGATATAACATTTACAGCTAAGAGTACAGATGCTTGGCGTGCACCGATTACACTTGACTATGTAGGTACAGGTACCCCTTCGCTGGATAAGAAGCTGACACTGGATATTGATTGGACTGCAGGTGTTCCTACAGCTGACTTTATCGTTCCAACTAGTGATAAGGCTAATATTAGGGTAGCTAAGAATGATGGTGTAAAAGTATATGTACAGGTACACGATGCAAATGGTAACATATTGCGAGGGAAGAAAGTTGAAATGGAGGTTACTGGTGACAAGGGTGACGTAAGTAGTGATAATGGCGTGACTTTTGCTCAGACTGCTACTGTTTCAACAAATGACTTAGGTATAGCTGAGTTTACTGTTAAAGCAAAGAGTACGGCAGATGCTGGTGATGCTGCTACATTGGTAGTTAAAGCTGCTGACATTGCAGGTGTATTCTCATACAACCTTAAATTTGTCGATGTAGACGCAATAGATAACAGTTCTCAGGGTACATTTAAGGTCGCTGGTAAAGTTGGTGAAGTTGGTTATACTGTATTTAACCCTACAGATAAGACCATTAAACTGACATTTACAAACTATGTATACGCTCCATCCGTTATTAAGGAACAGTTTACTGTGAAATACAATAATGTTCCACAGACTATCACAGATATAGAAGTTGCTAATAATACAATTACATTGAAGATTCCTGGTTTAACACAGTTTGATGATGCTAAGGATTTCGAGGTTGTAATTAGTAACACTCCTGTTTCTAAGACAATTGATGATGGTGTTAAATACACATTAGTAAGTACTGATGCTCAGTTTGTTGATCCTACAGCACTTACAGTGAAGTTTGATACTGCTGGTAAGCGTAAATAATACATTGTTATCATTATTGACAGAGTAACAGGCTTCAAAAAATATAAGTTGATTATATTTTGAGAGTTTATGAGACCCCTCACGGAGTAGGAAACCACTTCGTGAGGGTTTTTTTTGATCTAGATATATAATCCCATGCCTTGCCAGTACTGCGATAGCTGCACCTCTCCCGTGCACCATTATGCTTTGCAGCTTATTGCAGGGTATTTGGCTTTTTTCTAAATATTCAGCAATTCGGCAATATTAGAAAAGTAATGTACAAATCACAGAGTGATTGTTTCTGGTTTTGGTTGTAATGATGGAATGGGTATCACTTCATTTCCTTATTAATCTTAGTCAGTCAACCCCTTGTGGGCAGTTGCTCCTTACAAGCATTGGTAAACGGTAGATAGTGCGTACCTATACAAAATTGGAGCAAACCTGTATGATAGAAACAGATTTGCTCCAGTCTTATTTCACTTCTTCTTTATCAGGCTTCCTACAGTTCGCAGGGAGGTTTGGCGACCAAGGGAGCAGATCATCCAGAAAGCTCCGGTCAGTGTCATCCAGATGCCTGGGTATCTCAGTAAGCAGGTATTCAAAGTAATCATATGGCTTCAGATTGTTTGCTTTTGCTGTTTCGGCTATGCTGTAGATGATCGCGCTGGACCTTGCCCTGGCATAAGAACTATTTTTACAACTTATATAAGTGGTTTGTTGACTTTTGGCTAAATGTTCAGCAATTCGGCAATATCAGCGAAATTGATGTACAAATCATCATAGATGTTGACTTTGATAATGGATTCAAAAGGATATTGAACGCTTACAATGTTATTCTCAAAGTAATTTACGGTTATAGTCTTTCTCCTTGGATCTACAATCCAATATTCACGCACTCCATAGTTCTTGTAATAATAGAGTTTACGGATATAGTCATCTGATGGATTGCCGGGGGAAACAATTTCAATGATGAAATCCGGCGCTCCATTACACCTTCTTTCATCCAGCTTATCCTTATCACAGACAACCATTATATCAGGCTGGACGATTATCAAGGGATTATCAGACAGCTTTACATCAAACGGAGCACTGAAAATGCTGCAGCCTCCTTTCTTGCGGAGTAAATAGTTGTTTATAATAGTAGACAGCTGCATAGAGATTGACTGATGTGTCTGCGAAGGGCTGGCCATATCATAGATAATGCCATCAAAGACCTCTACCCTTTTTTCCTCTGGAAGAGCTTCATATTGCTCCAGAGTGATTGTTTCCGGTTTTGGTTGTAATGCTGGCATGGGTATCACTTCCTTTCCTTAATTAATCTTAATTGGTCAACCCCTTGTGGACGGAGTTGCTCCTTTTATGCCTTTAATATAACGCATCCGACAGCAGTGCGCAAGGGCTTTTACGATTCCTTCACGGAAATCAATTTTCAGACTTATTTGTCATACTAATCCACCCCTGATATCTTTACTGTGAAAGTAACTTTGACAAATTGGAGTGATGGATTTTACTTTGACAAACTTTAGCTACAGGGGTAAAATTCCAAAAAACAAGAGTAAATATATAGTAATCTCCGAGAAAATATGATACAATATTCGTAGTCAGTGTAGACAGTATGGGGATAGTTCCTCGGTTGCCCTTTTCGGAAACGGAAAGGGGGGTTACTATGAACACGTTAGAAGTATTGACATTGCTTTTGGTGGTTTTCGCCGCCTTGGCTTACATAGATAATCACAACAACCGTAAATAGGCAGAAAAAAGCTATCCTCTACTCGCAATAGGGGATAGCTTGCATTGTGTTACTCATTGTTTCGCATCAAGTTTCCGTCTGGGGTAATGGGGACGTTCCAATATCTCCATTACCTTCTACACTGATTATAAACGATTCTTTGCTTATTTGCAAGTGAAAAATTTAGGAATGGGGATGTTTCGGCATCCTCATTTTTATATATCAACATGACTTAGCTTCCCTAAAGGAACCTTTCGGTTCCTTGCAAGCATTGCTTTTGGGTCTTCACTTCGTTGCGGTCCGTTTTAGACAAGCGTCCACCGGACGCTTAAAACTGTTGCGTATGCGAGAATAAACGGTAGGAAATTTTTAGTAAAAAAGAGTTAGGCAGGGATATTGCCATATTAGAGGAGCTTAAGATTATTTATAATATGGCAATATCTTACTTGAACTGATTATTAGTTCCTTTGCTTCACTCCATAAATCTTTTGGACAGTTCCTTACATTCGTGTTTACGTTTTGTAAGTAGCTATACATAGCAAAAGCCACCCTGATACTTTGACCGGTAGATGGGTGGCATTGCTATCTTATTAATCTTAATCGGCCACCCCCTTGTAAACGGGGCTGCTCCTTTTATGCCTTTAATATAACACATCCGACAGCAGTGCGCAAGGGCTTTTGCAGCCAGAAACACAAGAACCAGCTTAATGTCTATAAAAAGAACCCCCACGAAGTGGTTTCCCACTCCGTGAGGGTTCTCATAAACTATCAAAATATAATCAGCTTATATTTCTCAAAGTCTATTTACTGCCAACATCAATAACGATGTATTATTTACGGTTACCCTTAGTGTCGAATGTTACTGTAAGGTCAGCAGCGTCAATGAACTGACCGTCTGCACTTACAATTCTGTACTGAACACCATCATCAACTGTCTTAGAAACAGGAGCACCAGCAATCGTAACATCGAAGTCCTTAGCATCATCAAACTGTATTAAACCAGGAATCTTCAATGTGATTGTATTGTTAGCAACCTCAATATCTGTGATAGTCTGTGGGATACCATTGTAGTTTACAGTAAACTCTTCTTTGATAACTGATGGAGCATATACATAGTTTGTAAATGTCAGCTTAATAGTCTTATCTGTAGGATTAAATACAGCGTTACCATTGCCATCAGCAATCTTAAATTTACCCTGACTACTATTATCTACCAAAGATACGTCAATCCACTTGAGGTTGTAAGAGAATACTCCTGCGATATCAGCAGCTTCAACTCTCAGTGTAGCAGCATCACCAGGATTTGCGGCAGCGTTTGGCTTAACATTAAACTTAGCAATACCAAACTGATTTGTGATTACATCCTGAGTAAGACCGCCGCCTACTTCACCCTTATCGCCAACAACTCTCATTGTAACTTTCTTATCTTTCAATACATTACCGTTTGCATCATGTACCTGTACATATACATCTACACCATTTGCCCTAGCTTCAACAATATCAGCCTTATCACTAGTCGGAACGATGAAGTCTGCGGTAGGAACACCTGCAGTCCAGTCAACATCCAGTGTCAGCTTCTTATCCAGTGTAGGAGTACCTGTACCTACATAGTCAAGTGTAATCGGTGCACGCCGAGCATGTGTACTCTTAGCTGTAAATGTCATATCTGTTCCGATAGAACTTCTATTCAATACATTGACAAGCTGTGTCTTACCGGCAACGGTAGATGTTACATTTGCCTTACCATTTGCATTGTCTGTTACGGTACCCTTTGAACCGATACCAACAGTTGTGCCAATATTCAGGCCTGTAATCTCAACAATGTTATAATTTCCAGCAAATAAGTCACATGCACCCTGAATATCACCTGATGTCCTAACTTCATATGCCCAATGCTCATTTACAGTAGGGCGGACACTAATCTGTGAAGATGTTACTACTGCCGGCTGGCCGGTACTTGTAGAAACACTCTCAGCTGTGTTAGCGTCTGGCTCGAAGTAAAGGTTAGCATCTAACCAGTACAGGTCTACGTGTGGTGCTGTAACTGCCTTGCCACCAAGTACATAACCTAACTGATATCCTGAACCAGTTGTCCCTGCCTGTGTAGTAATCCTAGGAACCGCTGTCTTCTTAGCAGATGTAAGGACTAATTCTGCCTGGCCAAGTTCATTTGTTACTTCATCAACCTTGATTAATGCAGCATCGCCAACTGTGTTCATAGCTTTTGTAATCTCTAAACCATCATAGAAGAACTTAACCGGCTGGTTACGTACTGCAACCGGATTGCCATTCTTATCAGCAAGCTGTGCTTTCAGCACGATCTGCTGGCCTACGATAGCTGCACCTCTTGCGTGCTGCTCTTCTGGAGCTTTTACCGGAACCGGATTCCAATGTACAGAAGAATAAACCTTTGAGTTTGTTGGGTCAATGACAATCTCAGGGTTTGTAGATGTCAGAGTACCAACTACATGTGTAATACCAGAATCATTTGAATCAACCTCTGCATAACCTGCTTCTGTTGATACAACAGTACCGGCATTCAGATTAGTAGCTTCCTTCTCTGAGATACGGTGCAAATTAGCGGCTTCATCCATTACATTCACATTTTCGTATCCGGTAGGAAGTGTAGCGTTAGCCTTATTTATAGTAGGGATTGCATAATAGTCAACCACCTTATTCTGGCTGTCAAGTACACGGATAATCGCATTACCAGTGCGTGGGAATGCAGGTACCCTGTACCAGTATGTGTATGCCTTGTTATCACCAGCATACTTTGTATCTAATGTCTGTTTTACAATACTTGTACCTGTAAGCTGCTGTTCCAGAGTATATGTTGCCTCTTCATCCTTAGCCCACTGTACAGTGACATCTTTCAGGACAACACCCTCTCTGCCTATAGCACCCTTACGGTGTACACCTAATACATTCTTTACTGTAAAGCCTTCATTGACATCTGTGTTAACCTGTCCTTTAGACTGAACCTGTGCTGTCACATAGAGATATCCGTCTGCCTTTTCATCGATCGGAATCTGTACAGCAAAGTCGCCGGATACCTTCTGGCCAGATACAAGATATGCATTGCCTGACTGGTTTCCATTTAAGTCAATGGCTGTAGCACCGACGGTAGGGTTAGCAGGGTCTGTTACAATATATGCCTGAACTGCAAACCTTGTATACTTGGATAAGCTCAGCTTACCAAAGTTTACTGTAGCATACTGCAGTCTGGAAGCCTTTACACTGTCAATTACTTTTGCCCAGTGTGCTGTTGTATAAGTAGAGTACTTACCTGTATCAAAGCTTACTACTTCCTTGATGTCAGAAGCTTCCGTTGTCTTTGCACCCGGCAGGATAAGCCGAGGGACACCTGATGTGATGCCTACCTTGTGACTGCCGTCAACAGAGGAAACTGTCTGGCTGCTGACATACTCTACAGAAGTACCTTTGCCCAACCTGCTTGCTGTTGTCTTGCTGAAAGCCATTCCGCCATCATCAGCTGTTGGGAATTCCCCAGGGAAGCCCTTCTTGTCTACCTCATTATTCAGGACATCTACGTTTGTGATGCTGTCTGAATCCAATGCGCCAAACTTAACGTCTACAGAAGCCTGCACGCCGTTTGCTGCAGAAGCAGTCAGCTTATAGCTTGACACAAAATCTGTCCTTGTAGCATCAATCGGCTTATTCTGTGCATCATGGGTGATGCCAAGGCCGTATACAAATGTTACATAACCATCTGCATCTGTCCTCTTTGCAGAGTCAGAAAGATTCCTAAATGCATAAGTATAAGCAGTATTTAAAGCGTCTAATGACTTAGCTGCCAGTACAACCTCTGTGTTCGCAACCGGCTTGCCATCCTCATCTGTCAGCCTTACTTTAAGCTGGGCATTTGTTCCAACTAATACTGTATCCTTGTAGTCTGCTGAGAATGGATTCTCAAGAGAAATCTCTGCATTCTTAGCTTCCTTTCCAGAAGAAGGAGTATTAGTCTCAGAAGGGGTAGTGCTTCCCTTTGTTACATTAACCCTTACATTTGTATACTGCTTGCTACCATCCTTAGCTGTTACCTTGATGGATGTTGTACCTTCCTTAACACCCTTAAGGACTGTACCTGTACCGTTTACAGCAGCAACCAGACTATCGTCTGACTTGTAAGAAAGTGCTTTATTGTTAGCGCTTGCTGGTGAAACAGTAATCAGCTTGCTGAGGTTGATGTGCTCGCCCTCTTTCAGCTCTACTACATCCTGACTAGTTGTTACACCTGTTACATACTGTTTTACAGTAATCTTAGCTGTTGCTTTCTTACCTTTATACTTAGCAGTGATTGTTGCACTACCTTTCTTTACAGCAGTAACTTTACCAGTTTTCTTAGCTACCTTAGCTACTTTAGAATTGCTTGATGTAAAAGTAGCTTTTACTTTTTTCCCATTAAAAGTTGCCTTAAGTGTTTTGGTCTTCTTTGCAGAAGAACCGCCAACATAAAGTGTTGCCTTTGTAGAATTAAGCTTCACTTTAGCTGCTGCAGAAGATGTTGTAGGAATATTAACGCTTGTTACTGTGAGCGCTAATGATAACATCATTGCTGCGATTTTAGTTGCATTTTTCCTCATTGCTATGCCTCCTTATAATTTTATACTAGATAAGTTACACCATTTGTTGTATTTTGTCAATGCTGTTTTTTTCAAACTTTTCTTGACTTCATTGGGAAATTTTGCGATTTGACACATAATTAACCAACTTTTACGCAATATTTCACAAAAACTATGTATTTGTTTTTTTGTTTATGGGTAATTGTGCTACATAAACGCCACATTTTTATCAAAAAAAAATTTGAAAAAAACCATAAAATACCGTAGAATAGGGCTTAAACTGTGGCAAAACTGTGTTAATTCGCGGCATCTGCAGCTATCCTGCACCCTGATATCGGAAAATCTTCCATCAATTCCCGCCATCCTGCAGTCCATTTTCAGAAAACCTTTCATTCATTCCCTCCATCCTGCATTACACACAAGGGAAAAAATACGCTCTTTCTTCTATATATAAGAACATTAAACAAAGAGAGGCATAAACACTCTTTTCGAATGTCCGTGCCTCTCTAACGTTTAACTTAATGTTGAAGTTCAGCCTTTACTCCTCTGTTGAGGTAGAATATACTTCTTCCTCTTCGATTTCTAATGGCTCTTCCTGTTCTTCATCTGCCGGCGGCCTGTCATCATCCTCCAGATAACTGCTTGCAGCCGCCTCACGCTGCCTCAGGAACTCTTCTGCTGCCTCATCCGTATCAAGCTGTACGGAGCGATAACACTTCATGCCTGTTCCAGCAGGGATCAGCTTACCGATAATAACATTCTCCTTCAGCCCGACCAGCGGATCGACCTTCCCCTTGATTGCCGCATCTGTAAGAACTTTTGTAGTCTCCTGGAAGGAAGCTGCTGATAAGAATGAATTGGTAGCTAACGCCGCCTTTGTAATACCAAGCATAACCTGTTTGCCTTCCGGTGGTTCCTTGCCCACCGCGGTAAGTTCCTCCACAGAATCTTCATATTCTAATGCATCTACCATAACACCTGGCAGGAATGCCGAATCCCCATTGTTTTCAATGCGGATTTTCTTTAACATCTGGCGTACGATTACTTCAATGTGCTTATCATTAATATCTACACCCTGCAGACGGTAAACACGCTGCACTTCACGTATCATATAATCCTGAACAGCACGTACCCCCTTAATCGCAAGGATATCATGCGGATTTACGCTTCCTTCTGTCAGCTCATCACCAGCCTCCAGCTCCTGCCCCTCCAGTACTTTTATACGGGAACCATATGGAATCAGATAAGCTTTCTGTTCTCCTGTTTCTTTATTTGTTACAATCACTTCACGCTTTTTCTTTGTATCTTTAATGGCAACTGTTCCGCCAAACTCCGCAATAATTGCAAGTCCCTTCGGCTTACGTGCCTCAAACAGCTCCTCGACACGCGGAAGACCCTGCGTAATATCATCACCTGCAACACCGCCTGTATGGAAGGTACGCATTGTAAGCTGTGTACCCGGCTCGCCAATAGACTGGGCCGCAATAATTCCAACTGCCTCACCTGCCTGAACCGGCTCCCCTGTCGCCATATTGGCCCCGTAACACTTAGCGCACACACCAATATGTGACTTACATGTCAGTATCGTACGGATTTTTATCTTTGCCGCATCCCCTGCATCCACGACAGCCTTCGTATTAACGATGCGCGCAGCACGCTTTGGCGTAATCATATGGTTTGCCTTGACGATCAAATCACCTTCATCATCATAAATGCTCTCACAGGCAAAACGCCCCGTAATGCGCTCTTCCAGCGATTCGATCATTTCCTTGCCATCCATAAATCCTGTGATTTCCATGCCCGGAATAAAATCCCTGTCCGCACAGCAGTCAATTTCACGGATAATCAATTCCTGCGACACATCAACCAGACGACGCGTAAGGTATCCGGAATCGGCTGTACGCAGTGCCGTGTCAGAAAGCCCCTTACGTGCACCATGGGCAGAGATAAAGTATTCCAGTACATCCAGCCCCTCACGGAAATTCGACTTAATCGGAAGTTCAATGGTACGTCCTGAGGTATCCGCCATCAGGCCGCGCATCCCTGCAAGCTGCTTAATCTGCTTGTCAGAACCACGGGCACCGGAATCCGCCATCATAAAGATGTTATTATACTTATCAAGCCCTGTTAAAAGCGCATCTGTAATCTGGTCATCGGCAATCTTCCATGTATTGATAACCGCTTTATAACGCTCCTCCTCTGTCAAAAAACCGCGGTGGAACTTACGCGTAATCATTTCTACCGTCTTTTCGGCATCTGCAAGAATCTGTTTCTTTGCCTCCGGCACCGTCATATCAGAAATAGATACCGTCATGGCAGCACGCGTAGAATATTTGTAGCCAAGTGCCTTGATACTATCCATGGTCTCAGCAGTCCCCGTTGCGCCATGTGCATTAATACATTTTTCCAAAATCTGCTTTAACTGCTTCTTGCCGACATGGAAATCCACTTCCGGCACCAAAAAGTTTTCATCCTTGCTGCGGTCCACGAAGCCCAAATCCTGCGGAAGAATCTCATTAAATACAAAGCGGCCAAGCGTAGATTCTACAATCCTGCTCTCTTCCTCCCCCCTGCTATTAATTCCGGTTCTGCGGACTTTAATCTTAGAATGAAGTGTTAATGCTTTGTTTTCATAGGCAATAATTGCCTCGTTGACAGACTTATAATAGTTTCCTTCGCCCAGCGCCCCCGGCCTTTCCTGTGTTAGATAATAAATTCCAAGCACCATATCCTGAGAAGGAACGGCAACCACACCACCGTCTGACGGCTTTAAAAGATTGTTTGGTGATAACAGCAGGAAACGGCACTCTGCCTGAGCTTCCACCGAGAGCGGCAGATGGACAGCCATCTGGTCTCCATCGAAATCGGCATTAAATGCGGTACAAACCAGTGGGTGCAGCTTAATCGCCTTACCCTCTACCAAAGTAGGCTCAAACGCCTGAATTCCCAATCTATGAAGCGTAGGGGCACGGTTTAACATAACCGGATGCTCACGTATCACATCCTCAAGGACATCCCAGACCTCCGGCTGAAGCTTCTCAACCATCTTCTTAGCCTGCTTAATATTATGGGCTGTGCCATCTGAGACTAACTCCTTCATTACAAATGGCTTGAACAGCTCAATCGCCATTTCTTTTGGCAGGCCGCACTGGTATATCTTAAGTTCCGGACCTACCACGATAACAGAACGCCCGGAATAGTCAACACGTTTTCCAAGAAGATTCTGGCGGAAACGCCCCTGCTTTCCTTTCAGCATATCAGAGAGCGACTTTAACGCACGGTTCCCAGGCCCCGTAACCGGACGTCCGCGGCGGCCATTGTCAATCAAGGCATCTACAGCTTCCTGAAGCATTCTTTTCTCATTGCGCACAATGATATCCGGCGCGCCAAGCTCCAGAAGCCTTTTTAGACGGTTATTTCTATTAATAATACGGCGGTACAAATCATTCATATCAGAAGTAGCAAAACGTCCGCCGTCCAACTGTACCATAGGGCGCAAATCCGGCGGAATCACCGGAATCACGGTTAAAATCATCCACTCCGGCTTGTTTGCCGACTCACGGAACGCCTCAATTACCTCTAACCTTTTGATAATCCTTGCCCGCTTCTGTCCAGAGGAATCTTTCAGCTCCGCTTTTAAATCAATAGATTCTTCCTCCAAATCAATGCTCATTAAAAGCTCCATAATGGACTCTGCACCCATTCCGGCACGGAACATATCACCGTAGTTCTTCTTAGCTTCCTGATATTCTGCTTCCGAAAGAATCTGCTTCTGCGTAAGCCCAATCCCCTCCTGTGTCTCCAATACAATATAAGAAGCAAAATAAAGTACTTTTTCCAGATTCCTTGGCGATACATCCAGAATCAATCCCATACGGCTCGGAATCCCCTTAAAATACCAGATATGCGATACCGGCGCAGCTAACTCAATATGCCCCATACGCTCACGGCGGACACTTGCCTTAGTTACCTCGACACCGCATCTGTCGCAGACTACGCCCTTATAGCGGATTTTTTTGTACTTACCGCAGTGGCATTCCCAGTCCTTGCTCGGCCCAAAAATCTTCTCGCAAAAAAGGCCATCTTTTTCCGGTTTTAACGTCCTATAATTGATTGTTTCCGGTTTCTTTACCTCCCCGCGGGACCATTCCCTGATTTTCTCCGGAGAAGCAAGCCCAATCTTAATCGCATCATATGTGATGTTTTTCTCTGCCTTCACATTACTCTCTGCCATAGTAATCCTCCATGCTGCCGACAACCTGAAAATCAGGCGTCAGCACAATATTTGCAATACGGACAAAATCCGCATTGTGAAAAATCTTATTCTTCACACGATTTTCTTATTATTCTTCAAATACACTAAAGGATGCTTCTTCTAATTCTTCTGCAGTCCCCTCTGTAAATCCGGCAGATTCAAAAGATTCGTCCATGCCGAATGCAAAATTATCGTCCCCATCAATTAACGGTTTGATATCATCACTGTTACCTTCATCCTCAATGCTTTCTGCCATGAGCACTTCATTACCGTCCTCGTCCAGTACAGTAACATCCAGCGCCAGTGCCTGCAATTCCTTTAACAGTACCTTAAAGGACTCCGGAATACCCGGCTCGGAAATATTATCCCCCTTGATGATAGCCTCATAAGTTTTCACACGCCCCACAACATCATCAGACTTCACAGTAAGGATTTCCTGAAGGGTATAGGCCGCGCCATATGCCTCCAGCGCCCAAACCTCCATCTCGCCAAACCGCTGTCCGCCAAACTGTGCCTTACCGCCCAACGGCTGCTGTGTTACCAAAGAGTAAGGGCCTGTCGAACGCGCATGGATCTTATCATCAACCAGATGGTGGAGTTTCAGATAATGCATGAAACCAACAGTTACAGCGCCATCAAAATAATCCCCTGTACGCCCATCGCGCAGACGCACCTTTCCATCACGGTTAATCGGCACGCCCGCCCACTCTTTGCGGTAATCTTTATTCTCTACGAGATAGCGGAGCACCTCCGGATCTAATATATCTTTATATTTTTCCTCAAACGGAACGATGCCTTTCAAGCGTTCCAATTCGTCCTCATCATTTTCTGCTTTCGCATTTTCCAATGCCGCCTCCATCTCTTCCTGATTTAGTGGCGTATTGACATAATCATTGGCAAGCTCCAGAGTATCCATAATATCATACTCGTTCGCACCATCAAAGACAGGGGTGCCGACATTAAAGCCAAGCGCCTTCGCAGCCAGGCTCAGATGAATTTCCAATACCTGCCCGATATTCATACGGGAAGGCACGCCTAATGGGTTCAGCACAATATCCAGCGGACGGCCGTTTGGAAGGAACGGCATATCTTCCACCGGAAGCACTCTGGAAACAACACCCTTATTTCCATGGCGGCCTGCCATTTTATCACCAACCTGAATCTTACGTTTCTGGGCAATATAGATACGCACAGTTTCATTTACGCCCGGCGGCAGTTCATCGCCGTTTTCCCTTGTAAAGACTTTCGCATCTACGATTACCCCAAACTCACCATGTGGTACTTTTAATGAAGTATCACGCACTTCCCTCGCCTTCTCGCCGAAAATAGCACGCAGAAGCCTCTCTTCCGCAGTCAGCTCCGTCTCGCCCTTCGGCGTAACTTTGCCCACAAGAATATCCCCCGCACGCACCTCTGCACCAATACGGATAATGCCCCTCTCGTCGAGGTCTTTTAGCGCATCATCGCCGACACCCGGCACATCACGGGTTATTTCCTCCGCACCAAGCTTCGTATCCCTTGCCTCCGCCTCATACTCATTGATATGGACAGACGTATATACATCAGCTTGAACCAGCCTTTCACTTAACAGTACGGCATCTTCATAATTATAACCTTCCCAAGTCATAAAACCGATTAATGGGTTCTTTCCAAGGGCAATCTCGCCGCCGCAGGTAGAAGGGCCATCTGCGATAACCTGTCCTGCCTTAACCTCATCCCCCTTATCTACAATCGGGCGATGGTTCATACTGGTTCCCTGATTACTGCGTTGGAACTTGGCGAGCTTATACCTCTGCCTCTCCCCGGAAGCTGCCTTCACTACAATCTCATTGGAAGCAGAACGCTCTACAACGCCATCCTCCCTCGCAATCACACAGTTTCCTGAATCGACTGCCGCCTTCATCTCCATTCCCGTCCCGACTGCCGGGGCTTCTGTCACCAGAAGCGGCACTGCCTGACGCTGCATGTTGGAACCCATCAGCGCACGGTTCGCATCATCATTCTCCAAAAACGGAATCATGGCTGTTGCCACAGAAAATACCATCTTCGGCGATACATCCATCAAGTCTATTTTTGTCTTTTCAAAGCTGGAAGTCTCCTCACGGAAACGGCCGGAAACCGTCTTATTCTCAAAATAACCGTCTTTGTCTAATTTTTCATTTGCCTGCGCAACGATAAAACGGTCTTCTTCATCTGCGGAAAGATAAATCACTTCATCCGTTACACGCGGATTCTCCGGATCGCTCTTATCTACCTTGCGGTAAGGAGCTTCA
This sequence comes from bacterium D16-36, assembly GCA_003611745.1. Classification (GTDB taxonomy): domain Bacteria; phylum Bacillota; class Clostridia; order Lachnospirales; family Lachnospiraceae; genus Butyribacter. Next base: position 54,252 of record RAYF01000018.1, read on the forward strand.
ATAAATCCATATTCATTAATCCGCGCATAGGATGCCAGCGAATTAATCAAACCGATATTAGGTCCTTCAGGCGTCTCTACCGGACACATGCGCCCATAATGGGTATAGTGTACATCACGGACTTCAAATCCGGCACGGTCCCTCGACAAACCGCCAGGCCCCAATGCAGAAAGACGGCGCTTGTGTGTCAGCTCACTAAGAGGGTTATTCTGATCCATAAACTGGGACAGCTGGGAACTTCCAAAGAATTCCTTTACTGCTGCCGTAACCGGCTTAATATTAATGAGTGACTGGGCAGTAATTGTAGTGATATCCTGCGTGGACATCCTCTCGCGCACCACCCTCTCCATACGTGACAGGCCGATACGGTACTGGTTCTGCAGCAGTTCGCCGACAGCGCGGATACGCCTGTTGCCCAAATGGTCAATATCATCATCATTCCCTACACCGTACTCCAGATGCATATTATAATTAATAGAAGCAAATATATCTTCTTTTGTAATATGCTTCGGAATCAGTTCTGGAATACTTAAAGAAATAACCTCTTTAATTGCCTCTTCTGTATCATTTTCCTCAAGGATTTCCTTTAACAGCGGATAATAAACATTTTCGGTGACTCCCAAATCCCGCGGATTGACATCTGGAAGGAATTCACGCAAATCTACCATCATATTAGAAAGAATTTTCGTAACTCTCTCTTCCTTTTCTACCATTACAAAAGGAACCGCTGCATTCTGCATCCTGACAGCTAAATCCTCTGTAATCAGGGTACCAGCCTCAAACACTTCACCTGTAGCCGGAGAAACAGCATCCTCAGCCAGAGTACACCCTGTAATCCTATATCTGAAATGTAATTTTTTATTAAATTTATATCTGCCGACCTTTGCTAAATCATATCGCTTGGCATCAAAAAACATGCCGTTTAGAAGATTCTCAGCACTGTCAACGGAAAGTGGCTCACCCGGACGAAGCTTCTTATACAATTCCAGAAGGCCATCCTGATAATTATCCGTTGTATCCTTCTCAATACTGGCAAGAATCTTCGGCTCGTCGCCAAAAACCTCTTTAATTTGTTCATTTGTGCCAAGCCCTAATGCACGAAGAAATACGGTAATCGGCACTTTTCTGTTTCTATCTACACGGACTGAAAATACATCGTTGGAATCTGTCTCATATTCAAGCCATGCACCACGGTTCGGAATCACAGTTGCTGAATATAATTCTTTACCAATCTTATCATGCCCAATCGCATAATAGATTCCTGGTGAACGTACTAACTGGCTTACTATAACACGTTCCGCACCATTAATTACAAATGTACCAGTAGCGGTCATCAACGGCAAGTCACCCATAAAGATTTCATGTTCTTTAATTTCTTCTGTTTCTTTATTATGCAGCCGCACTTTCACTTTCAGCGGAGCAGCATAAGTTGCATCTCTCTCTTTGCACTGGTCAATGTCATACTTTGTCTCATCGCGGCATAACTCAAAATCCACGAATTCCAGACTCAGATGGCCACCAAAATCAGAAATCGGTGAAATGTCACGAAAAACTTCTTTCAGCCCTTCGTCCAAGAACCATTGGTAAGAATTTGTCTGTACTTCTATCAGATTCGGCATCTCAAGTACTTCACGCTGCCTAGCATAACTCATTCTTACACCATTACTAACTGCAACCGGATGTATCCTGTTTTTCTCCATTGATGTTTCACTCCTTATTTTTATAGAGTACTTTTGCGGTGAATCCATTTTAGGAATTGTAAATGCAATCCCTTAGTTACAGTTCACTCCGTGAACTGTAACAATTCCTATACTATTATAATCCAATTGCTAAGAAAGTCTTTTCAACCGAAGAATCTTATGGTATAATTCTAAAGTACATAAGAGTAAATAGTATAGTCAGCCACAATAGTGCATTTTTCATCTTACTACCAAACGTACAAGATGTCAAGCACTTTTTTTGTTGGGATAGACAGCAAACCTTACTATCCACGGCTTTTCTAAACAACATATGTAAAACTGCCAGCAAACACTTTATATAAGGAAAGGCAAGAAAACTAATTAGAAAGAAGGTAGATAAATGAAGGAATTAAATGTAAATGAGATTTTATCGAAAATGACTCTGGAGCAAAAAGCTGACCTGTGCTCTGGTGTAGATTTCTGGCATACCGCCGCTTATGAAGAACTCGGGCTGCCTGATATTATGGTATCGGACGGGCCTCACGGGCTGCGCAAGCAGGACGAGGAGGCTGACCACCTTGGCGCCAATGAAAGCATAAAGGCCATCTGTTTTCCAACTGCCTCCGCCATGGCATGTTCTTTTGACAAAGAGCTGCTCCATACGGTAGGAGACGCCCTCGGTGAAGAATGTGTTGCAGAAGATGTAGCAGTTCTTCTGGGGCCGGGAATCAATATGAAACGCTCCCCTCTGTGCGGCAGGAATTTTGAATACCTCTCAGAAGACCCTTATCTTGCCGGAGAATTGGCCACCTCTTTGATTCAGGGTATTCAGGGTAGGAATGTCGGCACCAGCCTCAAACATTTTGCCGCAAACAACCAGGAATGGCGGCGGATGAGCATTGATGTGCAGGCAGACGAGCGGACTCTCCGCGAAATTTATCTGGCTGCATTTGAAAAAGTAGTGAAAGAAGCAAAACCTTGGACAATCATGTGCAGCTATAACCGAATTAACGGCGTTTACTCCTGTGAGAACAAATGGTTGCTAAACGATGTCCTCCGCGAAGAATGGGGCTTTGACGGGCTTGTTATGACAGACTGGGGCGCAATGAATAAAAGAGTTCCGGCACTAGAAGCCGGGCTTGACCTTGAGATGCCTAGCAGCCATGGTGAGACAGACAGGCAGATTGTGGCTGCTGTTAAAGATGGAACACTTGATGAAAGCATTTTAGACCAATCTGTCCTGCGTGTGCTGAATCTGGTAAAGAAATACACAGAACATAAACCGGACAGCCGCCCTTCCTATGATAAAGAAGCACATCATGAATTAGCAAGGAAAACTGCAGCGGAGTCTGCCGTACTTCTGAAGAATGACGGTATCCTTCCGTTAGTTTCCGGCCAGAAAATCGCCATTATCGGTGAGTTTGCCAAAAATCCGCGCATTCAGGGCGGCGGCTCCAGCCACATTAACTGCAGCCAAATTACATCCGCACTGGACGCATTTGCCGCTATCAATGAAATGCCCGGCGAACATGTCTGCGAAAACGGAGCCTGCCATATGATACCGCCGCTTAACTATGAGATTTCCTATGCTGCCGGCTACAGCACGAAGGAAGATAGGATTAATGAAACTATGGAAGCTGAAGCTGTGGATTTGGCCAAAAATGCCGATGTCTGCGTTATTTTTGCCGGGCTCCCGGATGAATTTGAGAGCGAAGGCTATGACCGCACCCATTTGAATATGCCAGACTGCCAGAATCATTTGATTGATGCCATCTGTGATGTCCAGAAAAATGTCGTAGTTGTGCTGCACAACGGCTCACCAATCTGCATGCCTTGGCTTGACAAGGTAAATGCCGTACTGGAAATGTACCTTGCCGGACAGGCAAGCGGCGGCGCAGCGGCTGACCTGCTTACCGGGCGCATAAACCCTTCCGGCAAGCTCGCAGAGAGTTTCCCTCTTAAACTTGAGGACAATCCTTCATTCCTAAATTTCCCAGGGAAGCGTTATGAAGTTTCCTACAGCGAAGGGGTATTTATCGGCTACCGCTACTATGACAAAAAGAAAATGGATGTATTGTTCCCATTCGGATACGGTTTAAGCTATACCACATTTGAATACAGTAATTTAAAGATAAACGGCGTTAACTGTGATAACGCACTTGTCCACTCTGCACCGTTCGGAAGCTGCCCTGCTGGAAATATCCCAGCGGATACCGCCTGCCGCAGCAACGCACCCGCAGCAGAGATTTTAGATAGCGATAAGGTTACTGTTTCTGTTGATATCACCAACACCGGAAAAACAGCCGGCAAGGAAATCGTTGAGCTTTATGTTAAGAATTATATCGGTATTGAAAACAGGCCGGAAAAGGAGCTAAAGGAATTTGCCAAAATTTTCCTGCAGCCCGGTGAGACTGGGACCGTGACATTCACCTTAAATTACCGCTCATTTGCCTACTATAATGAGACAGCAAAAGATTGGTTCGTGGAAAGCGGCCTATACCATATCCTGATTGGCGCATCTTCCCGCGATATCCGTCTGGCTGCGCCGCTTCAGGTAAACGGCACAAAACGGCTTCCTTTCAAAGCATGGGACCCGACAACGTTCCAAGATGTCGACCTCTTTGCTAAAAGACCGGAAATCCAGAGTGAAATTCTGGAAAAACTCGCCCGCTTTAATCTAGAAAATTCTGGAAAGACGGATTATGAAGACGAGCTACAACAGTTAAAATGCTATTTCGGCTGGACGCCCCTGCATTCCATTATATCCTTTGATAATGGGCTTTTCACCTATGATGGTATCCAGCAGATAATCCAGAAGCTGAACGAAGCAGAAAAAGAAGAGTAACTTCTTTTCAGCCGCCGCCAAGTGTCCCGAAAAAAGAGAATACATTAAAGTTCCCGCAAAACTGGAAAGAGCGCGCCTGAATCTCCAGACACGCTCCGGCATTGCCGCTTTGATTCAGGACACGCCGATATATTCTACCATGATATTTTTGCCTGCACTGCTTAGGAACTGTAAATTAATTATTTACAGTCCCTTATTGGCGGTGCAGGTATTTTTCTTTCGTTGCCATCCCTCCCCGGATATGACGCTCTGATTTATTGACATCCAGCACCTGCCTTGCCTGTGCTGCAAGAGCGGGGTTGATACCCAGCAGGCGTTCCGTGATATCTTTATGTATGGTTGTCGCTAATTAGAACGGAACTCTCCAGACCTAAATCCCCAAATAAACGCAGATAAATATCTACATTGCCCTCCTTATCTACTTCGATTTTCTTGATAATCTGTTTAAGCTGCTCATTGGCCATCTGATGTACATCTGTAATATCTTCCACGGCTTTGAAGGTATTGTTTAACAGATATTCCAGCTGCTCTCCCTTAGTCAGGTGATAAGATACCATCCTCAATTCATTCTCAAGCCGTTCAATCTTCCCACGCATACCGCCAATCTTTGCATTCAGCTCCTCACGGGAGATTAAATCATCTGTATACATATCCATATATTTTTGGCGGGTTTTCTGCAATTTGGCAAGCTGCTGGTTCAATTCCTTTTCATATTCAGCATTTTCGTCCTTTGCCTTGTAAATTCGCTGAAACTCATTTACTACATTATGTATGACATTCTTTTTTTGCTTAAGCATTTCGGCAAAGTATTCCTGTAATGCCTGCACCAGTCCTTCCTCATCAACAGTCACGGCATTGGGGCAGCTATCAGCTCCGCGGCCATTATGCCCGGAACACACCCAGCGGATATACGTATTTTTATAGGTACGGACTGTACGCCGGAAAGACCATCCACACTCCCTGCACTTGATAAGCGTGGAAAAAAGATACTTATTACTTTGCCGCTCATGCCTGATGTTGAACGCCTTATTTCTGGACTGCAGTATCTGCTGCGCTTTTTCGTATATTTCCGGTTCAATAATCCGTAAATCCGGCCTCTCTACCACCATCCAGTCTGTTTCATCCTTATCCGTACGCCTGCTAGTCAGAAAATCTGTCACTTCCTGTTTCCCATTGATAATTTTTCCTGTATACAATTCGTTTGTAAGAATACGGCAGATGGCATTCTGGCTCCACTGGCAATTCCGTTTTGTTTTTAATCCACGTTCATTCAGTTTATTGGAAATCTTTGCCGCACCATAGCCCTCTTTTGTGTACCACTGGTAAATCTGGCGGATGATTACTGCTTCTTCCTGATTGATGTCCAGATTAAAATAGTCCCCTTTGGTTTTGTCATAGCCATAAACAATATTCGGAACCCTGCCTTTTTCCGCATTAATTTTCTTACCAAACTTTACACGCTTAGACGTATTGGCACTTTCTTCCTGAGCCAGTGCGCCAAAAATAGTCAGCACAAACTCACTGTTTCCCATGCTGGTCATGTTGGCAGTAAGAAATTGTGTTTCTATCCCCAACGACTTTAGTTTCCGGACATTTTGAAGTAAATCAACCGTATTACGGGCAAAACGGGAAATATCCTTTACAACCACCATATCAAACAGCCCATGTTCCGCATCAGACATCATGCGTAGAAATTCCCTGCGGTTTTTAATTTTAGTTCCGGAAATGCCTTCATCTGCATATAATCTAACAAGAGTGTCGCCCGTACGGGCAGTATATTCAGAAAAAAAAGCTTTCTGGGCTTCAAGGCTGTTTAACTGGTCTTCTTTCTCCGTGGATACACGGCAATATGCGGCTATATTCATATTCTAATAACCTTTCTATCTATTGATGTTGGGAAATCTTTACCTTTGATGCCAATTCCTTTTTTCAACTTTACCCTATCAGCACTTTTTTCCCTTCGAAGGCAAAGCCATACTTACGAATCCGCTCTTCCCCTATTCCCCTGTCTAAAAGCTGCTGCTCGTATTTCTTTTCTTCTATCTGCCTTAACGCTGCCTGCACAGTTTCCTCCAGCGATGACTCTTCTTCCGGACTATGGACCTTAAATTCCAGAATAATGCCGTCATCACCCTGATTCAACGGACTTAACATCACATCATACCTCCCAAAGCCACTTTCCCGGTTAGATGTCACTTCATATCTGCCTGCCAGATCTACAAGCAGCCCTAACACAAACCCATGATAAAACCGCTCCGGATTCATTATCCCTGAAGGATGTTTCCCACCATCAAAGGAACTGAACATCGAAAGGGAAACCCTGTTCATATAGGCATTCATTTCCTTGCGGTCACCACACAAAAGTGCCTTAATGAAATCATTATAATCCGCAGAATCTTCACAAAACCAGTCGCTGACCATATTTTTATACATCTTCCAAACCTCATAGTTAGTCAGTTCCAGCGTGTAAATGTCATCCTGAATTTCCACAACTTTCAGATAACCGCTGGCAAGCAGAAGGCTCCATATGGCATTTTCATTTCTGCCTAACTGATCGAATACAATTTCCTCATCAATCCTGCTCTTAATAGGCCGATGCTGCAATAATTCCTCAAACTGCATTTTTATATCTCTGCTTCCCTTCCTGATGAGGCTGCCAGCCAATCCATTTGAACTTGTATTTGCCCAGTAAGCTTTTAACTGTTTCTTATCTAAAAAACATATAATTGACCATGGGTTATAAATATCACTCAGATTTCCAATTGTGAAACCATCATACCATTTCTTTACCTCATCTTTATTTGTCAGGCCATACTCATCCATAGCTGCAAAAACTTCTTTTTCTGTAAAGCCAAAACAGGAGGCGTATTCGTTAGATGTTGTTGTCACAACATTCAAGTTATTTAAATCAGAAAACAAGGATTCTTTGCTCACTCTTGTGATTCCTGTCATAATCGCACGTTCCAGATACGGGTTTGTCTTAAACGTATTGTTAAACAACGTTCTGGTAAAGGCAACAAGCTCTCCCCAATAACCATTTATATATGCTTCCTGCATCGGTGTATCGTATTCGTCCAACAAAATAATAACCTTTTTCCCATAAAAACGGTATAAATATCCAGCAAGTTGATGCAATGCTTTTGCCGCATCATTATTACTCATATTCCTTCCAATCCGGTCAAAAAAATCCTTGTCTCTTTCCCCAAATTTACCAGAATTCCGTAAATATTCATGTTCGGCATATAGATCTGTAATAATCTGAAAAATCTGCTCCCTTGTATCCGGATAATTGTCCGCCTTTACTCCGGCAAAAGACAGGCTGATAACCGGGTATGTTCCCTGCAACTCCCTGTATTTCCTTTCCTGCCATATCATAAGATTCTGAAAAATTTCTGCATGCCCTTCATATTTCAGACTGAAAAAGTACTCCAGCATGCTCATATTCAATGTTTTACCAAAACGCCGCGGCCGGGTTATCAAAGTAACGATATCATCGCTTTCCCACCACTCTTTTATAAAATGGGTTTTATCCACATAAAAATTATTCTTTAAAATCAATGCTTCAAAATCCTGTGCACCAATTGATACTACTCTAGCCATATATACCTCTCTTTCACTCATTTTTGTATGAATAATACCAGTTTAACACTCTGTATTTTCCTTTACAACTGCTATTTTCCGAAAGAAAAGTGGATTTTTCATTGGAATCTCCAACGGATAGACAATTTAAAAAAAGGGCGAATTCCCAAAAAAAATGGAGCCTTTCATCTTGAAAGACTCCTATCTTCTTTACTTGGCACCTCCATTTTGCCTGCCGCTTCCTGCAGAATCACGTCAACTTTTTCCTTATTAACCTCAACGAATATCTTTGCTATGTAATCGGCAGTTTCTTCTGCCGAGTTAGGATTATGAAAGCGAAAACGAAGCTTCAATTTACTAGTGATAGCAAAACCACCTCCTGTTTATCAACTTGCTCTTTTTCCATAACTATGAAGTCATTTATTAAAATAGACCTTATTTTAAAACTTTTCCCCAAGATATATTTTAATTTTCTTTCCGCCCTCTAACTATTAATTTATCTGTGTATGGTTCCTCAATTCTTGCAGGAATCCATTACAGTTACTGCAATTCCTATAAAACAAAAATAAGGCGTTGCACCAAATATCCCACTTGATACAATACCTTATTTTTACATAATTCCTTGCCCACTCACGGATTTCCTCTATAAACACAACCGCTTTCTCAACATCATCCTTTCACAGTCAAACAACTCATAATTTAAGCAATCTGCAGTAATCCCGTTGTGTCTCAATTACACATTCGGCAATCAGCTTAGAAAATATTTCCATATCATTTAACCTTCTGGAAGCAGAGAGGGCATTGATATAGTCATTTCGCAAAACAGGGGGGATGGATACCACGCCATAACCAGCATTGACTAAGATAAGATTCATCAAAAGCCTTGCAGTCCTGCCATTTCCGTCAATGAAAGGATGAATATCAACCAACCGCTTATGTGCCATCGCTGCCAGTTCAATAGGATGCAGAGTAGTCCATGAAAAATGAATCTGATCTGCCAGATGCGCCATTAACCAGGGCACTTCATCTGGAGCTGGCGGAACATACTCCGTTCCAGAAATATAAACCTGAACAGTACGGTACTGACCAGCCTGATCAGCGTCAACCTTCTGGTAAAAAAGACGGTGCAGTTTCTTTATGGTATCTTCCTTGATACTCATATTACTCTGCCTTGCCAGATCAAGCATAAAATCATAGGCAGAGCCATGCCCGACAGCCTCATAGCAATCCTTCAGCGGGCGGCCTGCAACAGTAATGCCATCCTCAAGAAGTATCTTTGTCTCAGATATGGTAAGGGTATTCCCCTCCAAGGCATTACTGCTGTAGGTGAAGCCAATACGAAAATAATCATCCAAAGATTTCAATTCTTCCTTTGCCAACGGTCGGGCAGAAGATATTTTTTGTTTATAGGAGTCCGCTTTTTGCAGCAGTTCTTGTAATGCTGGCATGGACAACACTTCCTTTCCTGATGATTGTATATGATTGCAGATTTTACAACAGCCTTTATATCGCCGCCACCGGAAAATACCATGTATCACGGCTATACGGCAACAACTCATCCGCCATACACAAAATTACTCCCGGCTGGACATCCATTTTTAACTTGCCCAGCACAGAAAAATTTTTGTCCGCATGATTTGGCATTTTTGCCTTCTTTATCTCCATAGGATACATTCTGTCCCCCTCAACAAGCAGCAAATCAATCTCTTTTCCGTCAATGTCACGGTAATAATATAAATCCGGTCTTTTTCCTGCATTATAATAGCTCTTCACAATCTCGCTGACTACATAAGTCTCAAAGAAAGCACCGTCCATTGCCCCTCTTTCCAATGTCTCTGCATTAGGCCATCTGCAAAGGTACGCTGCAAGTCCTGTATCCAAAAAATACATTTTAGGTGTCTTAACCAACCTGCTTGTAATATTATTATAGTATGGGCGCAGGATAAAGATAATCCCTGAACGTTCCAGAATAGAGACCCACTCTTTTGCTGTAGGCGCTGATATGCCAATCGCACCAGCAATCTCACTGTATTTTAATTCCATTGAAGTTCTGGCTGCCATAAACACCAGAAAATCATAGAACTCGCCAAGTTTTCCAACCAAAGCCAGTTGTTTAATATCCCGTTCCAGAGAGGTGTTGACATAATCCATATAAAAGCGTTCCCTGTCCCAATTGCTTATAATCAGTTTTGGCATCCCACCCTTAAAAATCCGCTCATATATTTCATGGACATTTTTAGGATGGTAGTTCTGCACCCTCTGACGAAGATTTTCAAGCGCAGGGTGAAAAAAAACCGCTTCCCGCTCTTCAATTTCTGCAGCAGATAGTCCTGACATGTCAAAAACCGCAATCCTGCCTGTCAGAGACTCAGATACATCTTTCATCATTTTAAATTTCTGGGAACCAGTAAGCCAGTACATCCCACTGTTATCCTCCCCATCCAGCGCCTTCTGGTCTACAATCCGCTTCATTTCCAAAAGAATAGATGGTACTCGCTGGAATTCATCAATCAAAAGCGGGTAGCCATATGTTTCAAAAAAAAGTGCCGCATCCTTCTCCGCCAGCCTTCTTGCATTGCCATCGTCCAATGTTATATAGCGGCGCCCTTCCTCTTTAATATGGTTCAACATAGTGGATTTCCCTACCTGCCGCTGTCCACACACCATAACTACCGGATAAAATTCTGATGCCTCTCTGACCTGACTTTCCAAATGCCTCTGAATATACAATCTTCTTCCCCCCATCAAAATAAGCCGAGCAAAATAAATCACCATTTAATTTTACTCAGCTTATCTTGGAATGTCAATATTCTATGTAGCATATATACTAAAAACATTTACTTTATCTCCTAAATATTTACATATATTAGGCGTCCGGTATATTTTTTGTTACTGTACCAGAATAGATGGTGTAAGACTTTTCCTTGTTACTGTCAATTCTTCATCTGAAACACCCGCAAGTTGAATCCAATTCATTTGATTCAGCCATAAACCCCCTCTTTTTCTATAAAAATTTAATCCCAGCATCCTCTGGCAAATATTTTACCAGTTCTTCCACCAACCCATACACCTTCGTCCCCGGCGCGATCTCTGTTGGCGTTCTACCTTTCCCGTCCTCTATAATCCTTTTTGCATACCGTATCGCCAGCTTCGGATTTCCTTTGTCCATCAAAATACTAAATATATCTTTCATATTCTTCTGATACTTCCCAAGCCCCAATTCTTTAAACTTATCATTTGAGAATTTAATATACTCCGTCCTGTGATTATTTGAAGTATAATATGCAAAATGCAAAATAAACCAAAACTCAATACACTCATTACTCCACGCCGCTCGATATTGCAAGTGTGGATTCTCCAGATTCAGCATGTCTACCCGTTCTGCTACACCGTTAAAATCCTTTGCCGGAAAACTATCCTTATCATACACACACCAAATCTGTCCCTTATCAATGCCATTCTGGCGGACGTATTGTTCTGCCATACCAATGACCCGCATAGTTTCCGCGGCGCAAGGCTCAATTTCAATCAAGACCATATCTTTATAAATCGGATTATCCTCTATCATCCGTTTAAATCCTTCAAAATAGAGCGGTTCCGTTTGCTCACCCTCACAGAAGATATAATAGCGATATTCCTTTTTCGCCAGATATTCTTTGCGTCTCTGCTTCCGCCACTGAGTGGTTCCGACTTTCTTAGGCATTGACACCACTCCAATCTATAATCTTTTTCAAATATGGATCTGCACCATACTTGCCCTCTAAATACTGCTTGTCATATTTTGCATCCTTACGAACAGATTCGCCTTTCGTATTTTTAAATTCTACTAAAGAATACAGTTTAGAGTTCTGCTCCTTTCCCTTTGCCACAAACCATATTTCATCGCGACGAAATATATCGTTATTCATAGTGGATAAATCATGTGAAGTAAAAATTAATTGCGCACCATTCTTGTTTATTTCCATATTATTGAACAACATAATGACATAGCGCAACAAGACCGGATGAATTTTTGCATCCAGTTCATCAATTACTAATGTTGTTCCAAAAACAAGACTTCTTGCAATAAAAGGAAGCAAACCAAACAATTTCTTTGTTCCACTGGACTCTTCTGATAAAGTTAATTCTGTACAGTACTCATTTACCGTATGCTTTGTAAAAACTTCTATAAAATGTTCTTCTTTTTCCTCAATACGGAAATCCTCAATATCCAGATCCATCTCACGGATGATATCAAGAACAAGCTTTTTTACCTCATCCGTCTTAGCTATGGCTGTTCGCAATTCCTGCCTTGGATTCCCATAATTTAAGAAGTCAATGAACTCCTCAAACCACTCAATCACATCAGAAATTACCTCATTTTTTTTATAAGTAATTCCCAAATAGGATAATAACGGTAAGTTCTCCGAAATTTCTTCACTGATTTTGATTTTACCAAACACTCCTTTTAATTCAACTTCATTCCCATTTCTTACAAAGAGTGCCGAACGTCTTCCTGTATCCAGTTTAATTCGATCCAAACTCTCATAAACTACAAAGTCTCGCTTTACATGAAGGATATAACGGTACTCCGCAATATCGGTCCTAAAAAACACTTCAAACTCCGTTGGATTCTTTTTCGTCTCTTCTGAAAAAGCAAATGGCTCCACAGGAATCTTCCTTGCCTTATATTCACACTCCGGCTTATCACAAGTTGCACACAATGGTCTTAAAACTTTTGCTTCCAGTGTATGCAATGCTTCCAGTACATTGGATTTACCACCGCCATTCGGGCCATAAATTACCGATACTGGCAAAAAACCTTCTCCATCTTCTGTTTTAATGATTCTATCTCTATGCTCCATGATAGCTGTAGCCTGCATATCAAAAGTCATTTCTTCACGGATGCTTTTGTAATTCTTCATGGTAAACTGACATAACATATCTTCCACCTCCATCTTTTATCATTATACACAGTTTTCTATTTTTGTAAACATAATCTGAGACTTTTTCTCAAATATTCACTTGAAATCTTCTTTTTTTAATACACTAAGATTGTTTCCTTTCACACCACATTCCATATCGACCGTTCTATTTTGTTACAACCATATGTACCGTACTCTTGCTTATTCCCAGCTCTTTTGCCGCCTGCCTGACTGTGGCCTTGCGCTCGACAATATATCTGGCAGCTTCCACCGCTCTTTCTTCAATATACTCTTTCAAGCTTCCTCCCCCTGATACGACTTGTTTATTTCATAGTATGAGGATTATAGGGAATTTATGCGGTTTTCTTGCCATCATGCATAATCACCAAAAAAACACAAAATTTAAGTTAATTTTATACTTCTTTTTCTTATACTACATGATAAACTAGTACTTGAATAACAGGAGGAGAAATAAGATGTTTGGAGTAAAAAAGTCCCCTGAAAAAGCAAAGCAGGGATTAAATATTATTATTGTCGGCTGCGGTAAAGTCGGTTCTACCTTAATTGAGCAGCTTACGAAAGAGGGTCACGATATTACCATTATCGACCAGAATGCCAGAAAAATACAGGAAATCACCAACCAGTTTGATATTATGGGGTTGGTGGGAAACGGTGCCAGCTACAGCGTCCAGATGGAGGCTGGTATCGACAACACTGATTTAATAATTGCCGTGACTGGTTCGGACGAACTGAACCTTTTGTGCTGTACGATTGCAAAACGTGTTACAGAATGCTCTGCAATTGCCAGAGTCCGCACCCCTGATTACAGCAAGGAGAGCAATTACCTGCGTGAAAAGCTTGGGCTTGCCCTGATTATTAACCCTGAACTTGAAGCTGCGAAGGAGGTTGCCCATATCCTTTATCTTCCAACTGCATTAGAAGTGAACTCTTTTGCACATGGACAGGCTGAACTAATTAAGTTCAAAATACCAGAAGGAAATGAACTAGACGGTATCTCCATTGCACAATTCGGCAGAAATTCTATTGCAGACATTTTAATATGTGCTATTGAACGGCATGGCGAAGTATATATACCAGATGGTAATTTTAAGCTTGAAAAGAATGATATCATCTCTTTTGTAGCCACTAGAAAAGCCGCTAAAATATTTCTGGAACATATCGGATTTCAGACGAACCGGGTAAAAGATACTATGATAATAGGTGGTGGAAAAGCCTCCTACTACCTTGCAGAACAGCTCCTGCATATGGGAATCTCTGTAAAAATCATAGAAAGTGATAAAACACGCTGCGAAGAACTGAGCGTCCTCCTTCCAAAAGCAATCATTATTAATGGCGACGGCACTGACCAGGACGTCTTAACCGAGGAGGGAATTGCTTATACAGAATCTTTTGTGCCGCTGACAGGCATTGACGAAGAAAATATACTTCTCACGCTTTTTGCACGTCAGGTTTCCAATGCAAAAGTAGTGACTAAAATTAACCGCAATAATTTTAAAAGCATAATCAGCGGGCTGGATCTGGGCAGTGTCATCTATCCGCGATACATCACCGCAGAGGCAATTATAGCCTATGTGCGCGCCAAGAAAGCATCCATGAACAGCAATGTCGAAACATTATACCATATGTTTGATTCCAAAGCGGAGGCCATTGAATTTCGTGTAAACGAAGATTCTAATGTTACAAATATTCCGTTGATGGATCTTTCCCTAAAAAAGAACCTGTTGATTTCCTTTATCAGCAGAGGCGGGACAATCATTATCCCAAGCGGAAAAGACTGCATTAGAGTAGGTGATACAGTAATGATTGTAACAACACATACAGGATTTAATGATATACAGGATATTTTGAGGTGACATATGAACAGTTCAGTTATTCGTTATATTTTGGGATATATATTAAAAATTGAAGGGGTTATGCTTCTGTTTCCCTGTGTTACAGCCCTGATTTATCAGGAAAATGAAGGGATTTATTATCTGGGCACTGCGTTGCTATGCCTCTTTTTAGGGATTCTGTCTACTATAAAGAAACCGGCAAGCTTTGTTTTTTATCTGAAAGAAGGCTGCGTTGCTACCGCCCTAAGCTGGATTGTATTTAGCTTGTTCGGATGCCTGCCATTTTATTTTACCGGGGAAATCCCAGATTTTACCGATGCCCTCTTTGAGACGGTCTCCGGCTTTACCACAACAGGCAGCAGCATCCTCAGTGATGTGGAAGCCCTGTCACACTGCTCCATTTTCTGGAGAAGCTTCACTCACTGGATTGGTGGCATGGGAGTACTTGTCTTCCTCCTTGCCATTATCCCAATGAGCGGCGGCTCCCATATCAACCTGATGCGGGCGGAAAGCACCGGCGCTACTGTAGGCAAACTAGTCCCTAAAGTCAAATACACCGCCAGAATACTATATATAATCTATATCGGCCTATCCGTTATCCAGCTTATCTTTCTGCTCCTTGGAAGAATGCCGCTCTTTGATGCAATCAATACGACATTTGCCACTGCAGGAACCGGCGGATTCGGTATAAAAAATAACAGCCTTGCAGGGTATTCAACCTATATCCAGTGGGTCACTACCATTTTTATGCTACTCTTCGGCGTCAGCTTTAATACATATTATTATATATTGTACCGTAATTTTAAACGTGCATTTGAATCCGAGGAAGTGCGCTATTATCTTTTAATTATTGCTGCAGCAAGTGCTTTTATCTTCTTTAACATATTAGACACGGCATCCGGCATCGCAGATGCCTTAACACAGGCTGCTTTTCAAGTGGTTTCTATTATGACAAGTACCGGTTTTTCTACAGTAGACTTTGACCAGTGGTCCCAGTCCTGCAGAACTGTTCTGGTTGCCCTGATGTTTATCGGCGCCTGCGCCGGAAGCACCGGCGGCGGCATTAAAGTTTCGCGCTTTATCTTAATGTTTAAGACCGTACTCAAGGAATTTAATTCCTATATCCATCCAAAAAGCGTAAAGAAGATTAAAGTAGACAAAAAACCGGTAGAACATGAGGTGGTACGTTCTGTAAATGTGTACTTTATCACATTTTTTCTGGTATTTGCCCTGTCTGTATTCTTTGTCTCCTTTGATGGCAAAGACTTAACGACTAACTTTACAGCAGTTGCCACTACACTTAACAATATCGGCCCCGGGCTTAATATGGTAGGCCCGACACAAAATTTTGGCTTCTTTTCCCCATTTGCCAAATATGTGCTGATGTTTGATATGATTGCCGGGCGGCTGGAGCTGTTTCCACTGCTAATCCTGTTCCACCCTGCTATCTGGAAGGATATGGTAATGCAGCGTTGGGAAATGCTAAAAAAGGGAGAATAGAAATTTAAAAAGCAAGAATGCATTCCTTTTCTCCCCATCTTCTACTTACGAAAAAGAACGATATCACGATTTCGAAAGATTCCCAAGGCTTTCTTTTACCTCATCCGCAGATGCCAAAATCATATCCGCAGATGCCGCAATTTCCTCTGTTACTGCAGCGAGGTTCTCCGTCCTGCCATTCACCTCTGAAACCACTTCCAAAAGCCTTCCTGTATCGGCAAGAATCTGTTCGATGGCTTCTAATATTTTATCCTGCGTACTGCCGCTCTTGGACGCCGTATCACGGGAATTCGATGCAAGCTGATTGATTTCATCCGCTACCACTGCAAAACCTTTTCCGGCTTCCCCTGCACGCGCCGCCTCGATAGAGGCATTCAATGCAAGAAGGTTTGTCTGTGAAGCAATGGAAACAACCTCCGCATTATTCTGAGTTAATTCATGGATAAATCCGTTTATCCGTTGTAAAGAACCGTTCAACTGCTGGCAGAAATCCCTGACACTTGCCATGCTGTTTGATATGTCCGTACATTCCTCTGCACTGCTGTTGTTGCCTTCTGCCAGTTCACTGACTGCCTTAAATATAACTTCAAACTGCTGGTCAATCTCTTCCACTGTGGCTACAATATTTTCCCGCTGCTCAGAAATAACATTCTTCTCTTCCTTCACCTTGTCAGCCAGTGAAATCGCAGTCTCTTTCTCCGCCTCAACTTGAGACTTCAAGTAATAAATACAATTATCCTTGTGGTTAAAACCGTTATGTATCGCAATCGCCATATCCCGGCAAGTATCATAGCCACAGCAGGAGCAATTAATCTCTCTGGATTCCGGCGTATTTTTATCCATATCAACATAGATTGCTTCAAACTCACTCTGACTCGGCACTGCATACTCACATTGCTCTGACATATCTGTATAACTACAGAGATAATCATTTAAGTCCAATTTTGAAAACTGCTTGTTCAATCTATTAAGACGATGTTTTGGCGACAGCCTCCGCGACCAAGTATGGCTCGGCCTGTTATTCTTACTCTCCTCACGAATACGCATCATTTCAATAAAAACATCATCCGAATCGCCCTTCTTCGGGTCAGTTGCAGTTCCATAAAGACATCCCGCCGAACAGTTCAATGCATCAATAAACAAATACGGCAATGTACCTTTTGCAATACGTGCCTTGTTTTCCTCCAGATAATGATACATATGCTTCTCACCTTCCATCTGTCGGATCAACACTTCCTCCCCTAAGAACCAGTACACATTTTCTTTTAAGCCGCCCGGCATCGGATAAATAGAGCCAAGACCATATTCAATCTCATCTTTGGCTGACGGGCCGCTGATACCATGCTCTTTTACATAGCGCATCAAATGTTCAAACGTCACGTTATATGACACCATCCCTTTTCCGCGCTCAGACTCCATTTCCATTTTCTTTGCTATACACGGGCTGATAAAAGCAAGCTTATCCGTAATACCCATCTGTTTTCTGACATAAATCGCTCCACACATCATTGGGCTTTGCACCGGAAAAAGCTTTGGTATTAATTCTGGAATATACCGTTCAATATAACCTACTACTGCAGGGCAAGGCTGGGAAATCCCTCCCTTAAAATTATACTTTTTAACATAATTTAAATACGCCCAGGTTGTAATATCCGCACCAAAAGAAATGCTGATCATACGGTTCACTCCCAGTTTTTTCAACCCTCCAAGCACGCTTCCGTATTCTCTTGGATAATTTGCAAGAAATGCCGGGGCAATTAAAAGTGAAATCCGCTCGCCTTTCCGCAGTGCCTCGAAAAATGCCTCTGTATCATCCACATACTCCCTCGCATTGTGCTCACAGGCATCAAAGCAGGCCCCACAGCCAATACACTTTGTACCATCCACATTGATTACATTTCTGCCGTCCGCTCCTTCCTGAGCAAGAGTTGCACCGACACAGCTGCAGACGCTAATGCACTTATTGCACCCTACACAATTATCATTAGTTCTAATCAATCCCTTCTGTTCTTTCTGAGCCATCTGCTTACCTCTCTTTATATTTAGTCTAAATATCACTTATACCTATTGTACTATATTGCGACCATAATTACCAGTTTATTTAAGGCATCACTTCAATAAGGCTTCTGAAAACATTTTCAGAAGCCTTATTGAAGAAGAGATTATTTTATTTACATTTTAACAGATAACTTTTAACAGTACTAATACTAAAAGTTACCAGATTCGGCTAATGTTGTACCTTTACAAACATTTCTAATATAAATCCAACAATTTCTTATATGTTTTGAACAATTTTAACCAGCGTTTTCTTGTTGACTCCGGTATTAATCCCCACGTTTTCCCAGTACCATCATCTGTCAGCGTCTTTAATGTTACATTTTTGTGCTCAAATACCCGGATTAATTTATTTAGCTTTTCTAACGATAAATTACTGTTACTTGATATTTTTGATTTCCATTTTAAAGTAGTAATATAAAGACCATACCTATATTTATATCTTGCCATTTCTGAATTTGATGTAAAATTATATGTAACTTTCCGATTGGATGTATATAGCTTTAATTTAGTATAATCAGAATACATCGGACTGTATGCAACATTTTTATGCGTTCCTGCTATTATCAAAGAAAGCGTGGCCGTAGTTCCCTTTTTCTTTATCTCTATATAAGATTCATCATCTGCTATAAAAGCATATCCTCTCCTTTTATAAGACCTTTTACCCCAACATCCAGACGCAGACAGCATCGACTGGTATCCCACATCAATTTGCCTGAACTTGATATTCTTTGTCTGGCATTTCTTTACCGCCTCCACTACCTGTTTATATGTTGGCGGCTTTTTCTCCACGCATACCTCACACTCATACACCTCGCCGTTTATAACCGCCCTAATCATTGTCCTTCCGGCTTCCTTTGCTGTAACAACACCATTCCCGTCAACAAGCGCAACTATCGGATTACTGCTGCTCCACTCTACATCAAATAGTACCCCGGACGGTTCACTCTCTATCGTTAAAACTTCGCTTTCCCCAATATAAAGATTAAGCTGTCTTTTGTTTAATGCAAATACCGGATTCTCTATAGTCGCTTTATATTCAAAATATGCCTTTACCGAAAAGTCCACGTCACCATCCGTAGAGAAAATAATGGTATAATCTCCTCTGGTAAGTTCTATGTCAAAACTATTTTCCTCTTCATCCTCAAGCCAGTCAATCTCCTTGCGATATACTGAGGCTCCAGAACTATCTTTTATACAGACTGAATAATCATCATATGCCATCGTTTCCTCTAAATCCACAACTAAAGTTCCAATGCCGGAAACATGAAAAGAAACTTCTTTGGTACCTCCATCATAATATGAATGTTTCCAGTCAACAATTGTTTGTTTGGATAACGCTGTTGTCGGCACACCCACTAGGCTAAATCCGAAGAAACAAGCCAAAAACAGTATACATATCTTATAAATTCTAATATTTTTCATAATCCTCCTCCACTGCCACAAATTATCTATCGGCATACATGTCCCACAGAGAAAGTCCACTGACGGCTTTCCTATCATACTTTAAAGCACCAATGCCCCATCCCTTCCACAAATATATAGCAGAATTTTTAAAATTTATCCTTAAATCAATCTCTAAAATATTCGTTTTCCACGAGAGGTATTCTTTCGTTTAAAATTTCTGTCCCTATATATTCCCCGATAAAGTTAAAATAGCCGTTGTCTCCGCCTTTCCTTGTCCAAAATTCTACAGACTCATGGATACGGATAAGACATTTGAGTGCAAGCTCATAAAATTTATTATCAAGCACCACCCCTTTCTTTAAATCCTTCTGAAGATGTACATTTTTATCTGGCATAAAAAACATTTCTATTTCATCTGCACAGGAGCGGTAACACGGCTCTTCCCATTTCGAGTAGTCATATTCTTCCCCGTCAAGTAAACTTTCAATGTCAAGAAGGACTACCTGAATAATTTCCATTGCCTGTCTGCCATTAATACCATATTCTACATGAAATTGATACAATTCTACTTCAAGGGTCTGCAGATACTCATAATAAAAACCATTTTCCTCCCCTCGCTGAATAGGATCCTTAATTGTCTTTTTTGTCTTTGAAGCAATACTATCAAACTGATACCTGTTTATTTTCATTCTTACATCCCGCCTCTCTTAATTTTAGTGTTCTTCTCAAAAACTTGTGCGTCTGCATACTGCCAGACAATGGTAATTTCTTATAAACCATTAAAGGGAAGAATGCGATGCGCATTCTTCCCTTTGCCTTATTATTCATGCAACAGCCTAACAACCTGCCCTGCTGCATTCTATGCATATCATTACGAGAAAGTCATTTGTCATCCATTATGCCTTTTTAATGACAACATTTTTATTTCCTTTGCCTTTAAAGAGCTTCTTATAAGCAGTAACCTTGCTTGCCGGAACTTTAATAACAAGCTTCTTAGATGTTCCTTTCAAAACATCTTTTCCAACTGAAGTCAGTTTCGTTGACTTAATTGTAATAGTAGTTAATTTACTGCAGCCTTTAAATGCATTTTTACCAATCTTTGTAATATTCTTGCTTACTGTAATCTTTGTAAGTTTCTTAGCATTTGCGAATGCATTGTCAGCAATTGCAGTAACTTTGTATGTCTTGCCCTCTACCTTAATTGAAGCAGGCACAGAAACAGTCTTCTTTGAACTGATTTTCTTGTCTGACTGATAGCTTACCGTCTTGCTCTTTGTGCTTGTCACCTTGTAAGTTACCTTAGAAACTGTTACTTTATCGCCATTGCTAACACTCGGCTCTTCCGGTGGATTAGTCGGCTCAACAGTTGGCTCTACTGTAGGCTCTGTTGTCGGCTCAACAGTTGGCTCCGTGGTAGGTGCAGTAGTAGGCTCTGTTGTCGGCTCTGCACTTGGTTCCGTTGTCGGTTCTGCTGAAGGATCAGTTGTTGGTTCTGCACTTGGAGTTGTGCTTGGTGAAGGTGTAATAATCGGAACAACTGTAGTTCCACTGTTACCACTGTTAGAAGAATCATTCTTAAGGTCTTCTGATGTCACAAGTCCATTCAGCTTATCATCCTCTGGATTATTCTGAGTAACACTTGTAATTACTACCTTTGCAGGAGAAGATTCTGTACAGATTGTAAGTGCTAATTTCTCCAGAGGCCAGTTTGTATCTGTAGCACTCCATGTAATTGTATCACCGTCTGCACCTGTAACTGTACTTGTGATAACAACAGTTGAACCTGTTCTCTTTGCATTTACAACAACGTCAGAATCTTTCAGAACAGCTGTCATCTTGCCATCAGCAAAAACACCATCCCAGTCAGTTGCCCAACTACAGTCAATTAACTCATAATTTGGCTGTAATGCGAGGTCAGGGTTAAATCCTGCAACACCTTTGACCTTGGTGCTCCACCTGTCTGCCCTTAAATACCATCCTTCTGCCCATGCGCCAGCTACAGCATAGACATCAACTGCTACTGTATAGTTTACCCAGCCATCTGTTCCAGGGGATGTATTATGGAAAGCAATATCAACATCGAAATTACCTTTTACTGGTACCTGATATCCCTGACTGATTGCATTCCACTGTGAGCATGATACCTCAGCAAGAATCTTTGTATAGGTTACAGTTACTTCAATGTCTTCTTCGCCCATTGTCCCTGTAACTGTAGATTTATCTGGTACATATCCTGCAACCGTAGGTACCTCAATGCTGTATTTCCAGCCTTCAGAAACTTCTTTTACAAGGCTCTCTGGTGCAGTTACACCCTCTGGCATTACAAAATTAATGGTTACATTATGCTTTGGAGCAGGTACATAAACTGCTTCTACTGTAATATCTGCCTCTCCCATTGTGCCTGCAACAGTTGTTTCTTTTGGTCTATATCCTACCACGCTTGTTGGTACATTGATAGTATATTCTTCATTGTCAAATACCAACACTTCGCGACTTGGTGCATCAGCTATTGCTACTCCTTCTTCATCTACACATTTAACAGTTACAGTATGTGCACTTTTTGTGGATGGAGATAATTTACAAGCTTCTCCTCCTATATACAACTTTAAAGCATCTGTAGTGGCCTCTTTATAAATTGCACTCCATGTACATTTCTCACCATTTACACCAACGACTGTATGATTCATAGTAATAACAGTGCCCTCTCTGACTACTGATATAATAACATCTGAATCCTTTATCATTGCTGAAAAAGTATCCCAATTAGGTCCACCTACATATTCCAAAACACCTGCATTCACTGCAATTTCATTAGGGTTAGCACCTGTTCCAGCCACTCCAAAAGTATCATTTGACCATCTATCAGCCCTAACATACCAATCTGTAGTTGTATCATGAACTGTACCCGTAACATTAGTACTCAATGCTACTGCATAATTCTGAAAATTCAACGTTCCAGCCGATGTGTTATGAAAACTATAGTTTGCTGAAAAATCACCTGCTGGCAATGTCTCAGAGAAAAACTTTGAATAGTCATCCCAAGCCAGTACTAATGAATCGTCACCTACATTAATATCTGCTGCTGCCTCTGCTACCGTCGCATTCTGCGGCGGAATTACAGCACTTCCAGTTATTACCATGGCTGCTGCCAGTACAGAAGCAAGCGCCTTCTTTGCCTGTTTTCTCCATCCTCCTTTCTTCACGTCATACATACTATGTACATGTTTTCTCATAAATCTTCTCCTTTCTAATTATGAATAAAACTTTGACTCCCCCGCATAAGATAATTATGCAATTGTACTATTATTTAAACACATCTATCTATATTATTCAAGTACTTTCTACAAATTTTCTCGACTACACCAATTTTTGTTTAGCAACAATGCACCAACGACAAGTTTAATACCTTGCTCTAAACTGCAAATCAGTGATGTTAAAAAATTAAATTGAACTTCCTGTCAAATTATGGTAGTATTTAGTATTTATATGGGATTGCCAAGATGGTAGGCGGTTAGCCCTCTCTGGAGGGACTGTGACCCTCCAATTACATAGAAACCGGAAACGGAATCTGGGAAAGGAGGGCTGAAGCGAATGTTGACGATAGAAGGATTGATTTCGGTGCTTGGCTTATGCCTGACCTGTTTCGGTCTCGGATACGCCATCGGCAGCAAAGATAATGACAAGACACAAAAATAGCCGCCCCGTCTGGAAAACTGTGCGACTATTTTAGTTATACATATTCCGGGCTGACCGTCTATCGGTAGTCCTATGGGGGCACCTGTTACCAGCAGGTGTCCTTCTTTATGTTTAATATACCATAATCTCCAGAGCGTCGCAAGCATTTTTTAGCAGTTTTCCGATTTCTACATGTGAGATTTTTTACAACTTATTTGTCACGGAAATCAATTTTCAGCATTATTGCGACAAATCGGTTACTGAGCATGGAGTGAACAATAACCAGAAACGAGTTGGACATGAAACACTTTATACAGCCTCTGGTGGTATGCATAAAAATATGATAGAATACTGGACAAAGAACAGCTGCACCGCACAATGTGCTGGCCTCTATTTTCATGAAATGGAGGTGATGCCGATGAACGAAAAAAGGAAAAACGAAAAGAAGACTTTTGATTTCAAAGACCTTATGGCATTTGGAATGTTCATTCTGGCATTGCTGACATTCATTTACATGATTTGTCACTAATGCTGTAAAATATAGAAAAACCACCACAGACCTTTGGCGGGCAATGTGATGGTAATTTCTATATTGCGATTCACAATTTAGGCCAGCCACTTGGTAGCAGCTGTTCTTCTATGCATTATAACATTCTTTTTCCAAAGGTATAAATCCGTTGTAAGACTTTATATCCTAATCAAAGATATTTTTTGTCCTGTAAAATCGATTTCAGGCAGAGTCTAATATATTACTGACATTTACTTTTCTAAAAAATATGATATAATAATCGTTTGTATGGGAGCAGTTCTCCTTTAACGTTGTTTTCTCTACATACCGACAACTCTAAGTTCTGCTCCTGTACTTTTTTATAGGAAACTGCTCGCTGTGTGGTGGCTAAGGAACGCGGAGCGTTCCTTTATTTTTTTATCCATTTTTATCTCATTGGCCTTATTCAGTCAATCAATTTTCCATTTTTTTGTTTTGTTAATGATTTCCACGAATAGAAATCACAAAGAATGCAACAATAATTGTGTTACCTGATAACTTTATTCTAATTTGTGTCTGTGTGCTGCCCGACACAAATATACAAAGAACCCATTCTTTGTAACAGGAATGCAGCGCAGAAATGGAGTATATCATGAAAGATTATTTAAACCGTAATTCTAATTCTACAAATGGCACATCAAATGCTTCAAATTCTACTAACAAGGCAAGCAACTGCCATACTTCCGGCAGCAATGCAAGCAACACAAGTAACTCTAGCAACGCAAGCAATACCAGCAATGCAAGCAACAAGAGCGGAAGCTCTAACAAGTCAAGCAACAAGAGTTCAAATGCTTCGAATGCTTCAAACTCTTCAAACAAGAGCAGCAACAAGTCAAGCAACTCTTCAAACAGCTCATCAAACTGCCGCTAATCCGTTTTGTACTTCTTTCTTCTAACAGGAATTAACAAATGATGCCATAACCGGGGAGAAAATCTTTCTCTCCGGCACCATACATAGTACTCAATTATTACCGCAATGCTGTACTTTTACTTCTATATAAAATCAATTCAGAATACCTATAATTAAGACTCATTTTCCGGCAGCCTTGCGAAATGGAGGAAATCGTGCAATTTCGAATTATATCCTGTGAAATGTTAGAGCAATACCTGAAACAAGATGACATTCTGCTTTTGGACCTGCGAAGCAGGGACAGTTACGAGCAGGAACACATCCCACGCGCTGTGTGGGCAGACTGGGAGACGCTGGAGGATACTATTCCCTCCTATCTCGCCGGCCTTCCCTTTAACCCCATATGGATTATCCTTTACTGCGACCATGGCAATACAAGCCTTCTGACTGCCAGAGACCTCGCCAGAAACGGTTATCCTGTCATCAGTCTGGGCGGGGGCTATGCCTACTGGAAAAAATACCAAAAAGGCAGGCATAATACTTGAACTTGAACCATGCCTATGATAAAATTTATCTTAAGGCCAAACGTTCAAAGCGTTGGTCTTTTTCAAGCGCAAAATTATGAAAAAGAATTTATTCATGCGTTTAGCGGATACCTTTTCCCTTCTCAGGGAAACAAAAAAGGGCGCAGACTTGGCACAAACTTATTAGTAACTGCCACAAAAATGTGCTCAGAAATGGGGATTTTTATGGATCAATTTACAGAAACACTAACAAACATTCTTACTGCAATTGATGACTTTGTATGGGGTCCGGTTATGTTGATTCTCTTAATGGGAACCGGCATCTTTCTTACCATCCGGACAAAAGCCCTTTGCTGGCGGAATCTTCCCTATGCTGTCAGCAGTGTACTAAGCAGGGAATCACGGCAGAAAAAGGGGGACGGCGATGTATCGCCATTTTCCGCACTGACCACGGCACTCGCAGCCACTATCGGAACCGGAAATATCGTGGGCGTTGCCACTGCCATGGTGTCCGGAGGACCGGGTGCATTAGTCTGGATGTGGATTTCCGCCGCTTTCGGCATTACGTCTAAATTCAGCGAATGTATGCTTGCCATAAAATACCGTGAAGTGAACGACCGCGGCGAAATGTCGGGCGGGCCGATGTACACTATGAAAAAAGCTCTAAAACACAAAAAGCTCGGTACGGTTCTCGGATGGTTCTTTGCTCTGTTTGCTGTATTTGCCTCCTTTGGCATCGGCAATCTTACACAGGCAAATTCCATTTCAACTGCCCTAACTGCTACATATAATGTTCCTTCCTATATTACCGGTATTGTTATCACGGTTCTGGCGCTTTTTATTATTCTGGGGGGCATCAAATCTATCTCAAAAGTATCACAGGTTGTTGTCCCACTGATGGCAGTATTCTACATTATCGCAGGTCTGGTCGTTATCTTTGGGAATCTTTCAAATATCCCGGCAGGGGCAGCTATGATTTTCAAAATGGCATTTTCTGTCAGGGCTGTGGGCGGAGGACTTTGCGGCAGCATCGCAGCCTCCATGATGCAGGGACTTCGGTTTGGCGTTGCCCGCGGCGTATTTTCAAATGAAGCCGGAATGGGCTCTGCAGCTATCACCGCTGCAGCTGCGACAACAACTGATCCAGTCCGTCAAGGATATATCAATATGACAGGTACCTTTTGGGATACCATTGTTGTATGCAGCATTACTGGACTTTGCATCGCAGCCTCCGGCGTCCTTGGTGTGACAGAGCCGGCTGCACAGGGCAGTTACTTATGGCAGGAAGAAAATGTTGTCATAAGCTCTGCAAAAAGTAATGAAAAAGACACAATTGTTACAAATTATACTGTTTCCATTAATGGGGACACATTAACCTTAAAAGAACTGGGAAAAGAAAACAAAATTTCTTTGACAAAAAACAATAAACGGAAGGCGGAATTGGAAAAAGAAGATTCTCTGCAATTTAAAGATTCCCCTCAGAAGGATGCCGCAGACATCATAGGTGTCTGGAATGATTCTGCTGGAAATGACTACATATTTGACAGCACTTCTAAGTACCAGTACCGGCAATTAGTTGAAGGCTCCGCCCTCACAATTAAGGCATTCGAAACAGTACTTGGCAGCCTTGGCGGAATGCTAATCACTATTTCCATTGCGCTTTTTGCTTTCTCAACCATCCTTGGCTGGGAGTACCACGGCGAAAAGGCACTCGAATATCTTTTGGGCACTCACCGCTATAATATGATATACCGCATTTTCTTTTCACTGTTGGCATTTTTTGGAGCCACCACGACCCTGCAGATTGCATGGACATTTTCAGATATTTCCAATGCACTGATGGCAATCCCTAACTTAATCTGCATGTTAGCATTAAGCGGTGTAATTAAGAGTGAGATGGAACGCTACCAGCCAATTCTGAAGGCAGAAAAGAAAATGAAGAAATCAAGAAAAATAAAATAGGAATGGAGAGATACAAATGGACAGCTTTATTTATAGCCTGAACGCCACTGTACCTGTTTTTCTGATTATGATTACAGGCAACTTATTAAACCGAATTGGGCTGATTGACCGGCACTTTTCTAATATTGCTGACCGTTTTGTATTTAAGGCATGCCTGCCCTGCATGCTTTTCCTTAATCTGGCAGATACCAATATAAGGAAAAATTTTGATACACGCTATGTAGGCTATTGTTTTGTTGTCACTCTGGTTTCTATCCTTACAATCTGGTTTTTTGCACGGCACCTGATAAAAGATAAATCCATGGTTGGCGCATTTGTACAGTGCTCTTACCGGAGCAGTGCAGCAATCCTCGGCATCGCTTTTATTCAGAATATCTATGGGACGGCTGAGATGGCGCCGCTTATGATTATCGGCTCTGTCCCCCTATACAATATTTTTGCTGTGATTGTCTTAACAATGGAAAGCAGTGCGGGGCAGAACGCGAATGCACGCACCAACATCAGGAAAGCAATAAAAGGTATTTTTAAAAACCCTATCATAATTGGAATTTTTTTAGGGCTCCTCGCCTCTTATTTCCAGATTGCGCCGCCACAGATGTTCCATAAAGCCATCCAGAATCTTGGGACTATGGCCTCACCGCTGGCACTAATCTCCATCGGTGCATCTTTTGAGGGACGTAAGGCAGTAGCAAAGCTGAAACCGACTGCCGCAGCTTCCTTCCTAAAATTAATCGGCCTGTGCGCTATCTTCCTGCCTCTTGCTGTCTGGCTGGGGTTTCGGGACCAGAAACTGCTTGCCATCATAATAATGTTGGCATCACCATGCACGCCGACCGCCTATATTATGGCAAAAAATATGGGTGGCGACGGTGTACTGGCTTCCAGTATCATCGTCGTCACCACATTTTTTTCATCAATCACCCTGACTGGCTGGATTTTTATCGCAAGGCTTCTGGAACTTATCAAGTAACCTTTTCCAGAAGTTCCTTCAATTCCCCGGTATTACGGTTGACATACTTTACGATAATCTTCGCAGTCATCGTAGTGTTTTCATTAATCGCAGCCGCAAGTTTCTCCAATGCTTCTTCTGAAATCTCCGCAGTAGGAACCTCAATTGGAGGTATCTCTATCGGCGGTATTTCCACTGGCGGTATCTCTATCGGCTCCTGCGGTAAAGCAGGCATAGAAGCCAATTCATCCTGTACCGTTTTTATTTCCTCACTAATCTGCTGTAACATTTGTATCTTCTCATAGATGCCTTCTATATCGGAAGGCACAGCAGCCATTGGAACTGCCATATCATTCTGGGCAGCTCTTATCTCTTCACCCATCTGCTGTAAAGCACGTACTTTCTCATGAATATCCCCAATTTCCCCAATCTCTGGCGGCATATTAACCTCTGGGATTTTCATTTCACTCTGGGCAGTTTTTATCTCCACACTCATCTGTTGTAAAGCACGCACCTCTTTGTATATGGCTTTCTCAAACTGCAGAAGCTCATTTAAAATCGTATAAATGCGCTGTTCATATTCCCCTTGCTTCTTCCTGCCTTCCCCGTTTCCATCCTTTAAAACCGAATAGAAGCCGTCCAACACAAAATAAGCCGCAGACAATATGATAATTGACAACAGAATGCTCAGCACTACACCGATAACCGTAGCCGTGAAAACATCATGGAATATGATTTCTGCAAGCACGCCTGCCACACAGACCAATGCCGATAAAAGTGTTGTTTTCTTAATCTCCATGGCTGCCTCCTGTTTCCTATAGCGTTGAACTATTTAAATATTTTTCCTGAAAAGGTGTTAAAGTGTCAATCTCTTTGCCGAGGAAACGGAGTTTACGCTTGGCCACTTCCATGTCAACCTCACGAGGGACATCAATCAGCTTCTCATTCAGGCTTCCCTCATGTTCTACCAGATATTTTGCACTCAGTGCCTGAATCGCAAAGCTCATATCCATAATCTCAGCCGGATGCCCGTCCCCAGCAGCCAGATTAACCAGACGCCCTTCAGCCAGAACATAAATCCAAACACCGGTTGAAAGCTTATAACCAATGATATTATTGCGCATCTCTGCCTGCTCGACCGCAATCTCACGAAGACGTTTCATGTCAATTTCCACATCAAAATGGCCTGCATTGCAGAGGATAGCACCCTCCTTCATCTCCATAAAATCTTCCTCGTCAATAACTCCTGCGCATCCGGTAACTGTCACAAAGAAATCACCGTACTTGGCAGCTTCCTTCATCGGCATAACCTCAAAGCCGTCCATAACAGCCTCTATTGCTTTAATCGGGTCAATTTCTGTAACGATAACCCTTGCACCCAGTGCTTTTGCACGCATGGAAACACCTTTTCCACACCAGCCGTAACCTGCAACAACAACAATCTTTCCTGCTACGATTAAGTTTGTAGTACGATTAATACCATCCCACACAGACTGGCCTGTTCCATAACGGTTATCAAAGAGATGCTTACAGTCTGCATTATTTACCATAACCATCGGAAACTCCAGCTGCCCGGCCGCTGCCATAGCCTGAAGGCGGATAATTCCAGTTGTTGTCTCCTCACAGCCGCCAATCACATAAGAAAGCTGATCCTTCTTAGAGGTGTGCAGCATATGGACCAAATCACCGCCGTCATCAATAATAATGTTTGCCTGATGCGAAAGTGTCTCGGAAATATGCGCCTCATACTCTTCCTCTGTTGCGCCATGCCATGCGTAGACATTTAACCCAGCCTTAACAAGGGCGGCTGCTACATCATCCTGTGTTGACAACGGATTGCTTCCGGTAATGTACATATCCGCACCGCCTGCCGCGAGTACTTTGCAAAGATATGCTGTCTTTGCCTCCAGATGAATCGAAAGGGCAATCTTTTTGCCTGAAAACGGTTTTTCTTTTGAAAAATCATCCTCAAGGCTGCGCAAAAGCGGACAGTTTCTGCGTACCCATTCAATCTTATGTTCACCTGATGGCGCTAAATTAATATCACGAATCTGACTCATAATAATTCCCTCCATATTGCTCCTGTTTTTCATTCCAAACCAACATTGTCATTATAACATATCTTTCCACAAACGCAAAAAGAAATTACACGAAAATATATCAGCTTCCGCTTCCTAAAGGCAGGCTGCCGTAATCCTCCATCGGTTCCGAAGACATACCTCCTGTTAACAGGCCGCCAAGCAAACCGCTAAAATCAATGCCTAACTTCTCCTGAACATCCTCCATCAGCTTCACGATATCCATTTCTTTTTGGTAAGCAACCATATCACTGCTATCATTTATGTCATATACCTTGTCACTGTCAGACGGTGCCGTCTTCCCCATCTTCACATCACTTTTCATTGATACATCCATTGTAACCAGCGCCTCCTTGCCTGCAAGAATACTGACCTTTGCCGAAGATTCCTTCATATCGCCCTCCCCCTCTATTTTAAGGGAATAGTTTGCAAGAGAGGCGGCCGCTTCGGTAGAATAGATAACAGTACCACTCGTCTTTCCCTCCGCATACTTAGACAAATCATAATCTTCCATCTTTATTATCAGCAATTTTCCGGCAGACAGCAGGGCATTGCCTGTCTGGTTCAGAGAGCCATCCGTGTCTAATACAAATTCGCCATTAATAACACCTGTTTTTTCTGTTCCCTTTCCATGAAGATTCAAAATCTCCCCTTCCTCCGTCTCCACCGCAAACACGACACCAAAATTATCGCCATCCTTTGGGCAGCGCATATCTATCACAACTTCTTTCTGCCCTGAATCCCCTTTTAAGGACAATGTAACCTTGCGCCCGATAATTTTATCATCACTGTCAATCTGGACATCCATCACTGCACTCAGTTCATCGCCGGATGCCTC
Source organism: bacterium D16-36 (assembly GCA_003611745.1). Lineage (GTDB taxonomy): Bacteria > Bacillota > Clostridia > Lachnospirales > Lachnospiraceae > Butyribacter. Next base: position 85,497 of record RAYF01000018.1, read on the forward strand.
ATCCATGCTCTCAAGGCTGCTCTCCAGAGCACTGGTGTATTCCTCATATGCCTTTTTATCAATATTTTCAATAATCCCTTTCAGGGTCTTATCATCCTTTAACGTTTCAGCTAATTCCTTTACCAGTGCAGTAAGCTCCCCGTCATCCATCGTAACAATATACTTATCTGCCTTCTGTGAAATCCCCTCCGCCTCACAGCCGCCTTCTGATTTTTTCACATTCTGTGCCTTTTTTATTAACAGATTAGTATAGCGCTCATAAATATCTTTTAAATCATCCGTCTCAATCAAAAACTTGTCAAAATCATACATAGACATAAGCATACCCGACGAATATGGTATCGCTACCTCATCCGTATCGCTGCCGTCTGTCCCATCTAATTCCCCTGCATCTCTCTCTTCAAATACAGATGACATATCCAGATATGATTTACTAAGCTCAGGAATCTGGTAATATGCCTTTTTATTGCCTAAATCCATATATGTCTTCATCGTCAGCAAATCATTATCATTTCCCCTCAGGGCTATCTGGTTTGAATATTCTTTTCCCTCCCTGCCTGTCAGCAGATTTAGTTCCAGATTTTTGACATTAAAGATATCAATACCCGCCAAAGAAAGCAGGGACTTAGCCGAATCGGAAGCCTCAATCTTCATCCTGATATCCCTCGCAAAAGAATCCCCCACAAAGCTCTCCCTTAATTTGCCATAATAATCAAGGAACAATTTCTCCCCATTGTCACGGCTGTTTGTCTCCACATACTGGTAATACTCTGCCGGGCTCATTGCCGCCTTCTTAATCATATTTACCACTTTGGCCCCGGCAGCCGTTCCCACAACCAGAACCGCAACCACTGCTGCCACCAGCCCAATCTTAAAGCCACGTGATTTCTTAGGCTTTTCCTCCGGAATCGGCACAGATGCCTGCTGCTCTATATTTTGCCCGCCTTCTGCCTGCTGCCCGCAGACTGCGCAAAACTTCTCCCCCTCTCTTAGTTCCGCGCCACAATTATTACACTTCATTGATTTTCCTCCCTAAATTCGATATGGCTGCCCTTTGAAACATTTGCGCTGTTTCACTTTCTTATATAGAAGAAATCCTATCCTTCCTGCAAAACAGCATTATTATAGTAGGGTAAACCATATTCCATGCCCTGTCAAGTTTGCACCAGAACAAAACACGGAAATCATTTTTTGAAAAATTGACTTGTTATCAGCTTTTTGCTAGAATCTTATCAATTACCATTTGTGCCGGCAAGGCCGACATGATGGAAGGAGTGAAAGATATGGAGCAGGCTTCATCTAAAAATGACATTTCCCTAGTCGTTAAACACTTACAGAAAAGTTTCTTGAGAGGCAGAAAAAAAATCCTTACAGATATAAATCTGGCTGCATCCAGTGGTGAATGCATCGGAATCCTTGGGGCAAACGGCTGCGGCAAGTCTACTCTGCTCTCCATACTTGCCGGAATCCAGAAAGCAGATTCTGGTTCCTGCCTGATTAATGGAAGGACTTTTATCTCTGCCCCGAAAAACAAAAGACACCGCCCATTCCTAGTAAGCCAAATGGACAAGCAAGCATGTCCGCCTAGCTCATTGCTTCGAAGGAATAAAAAGGCAGCATGGGATGATATAGCCTATGTCCCGCAGGAATGTCCGCTGATAGAAGAATTAAATGCCCTTGACAACCTCAGGCTCTGGTACTGCAGCAGCCCTTTATCCCTTGAGAAAGAATTAGATAACGGGTTTCTCGCCATGCTTGGAATTCCTGATTTTTTGAAAGTGGCTGTGAAAAATATGTCCGGCGGCATGAAAAAACGGCTCAGTATTGGGTGTGCCCTCGCAAAAGACCCCAATGTCCTGCTTCTGGATGAACCCGGGGCAGCACTTGACCTAATCTGCAAAGAAAGAATAGAAGTCTACTTAAAGCACTACAAATCCAAGGGAAATATTATCCTGCTTACCACACACGAGGAACGGGAAATAATGCTCTGTGACAGAGTTTTTATCCTAAAGGGCGGCACCCTCTCCCCACTGGAGTATGACGGAAATATCCATCAGCTTGCCAGTAAAATATGACTTGAAGGAGCGCTTTTGAAAATTGTACCAAGAAAGGATTCCTATGAAACTATTTATTCGGTATGCCTGTTTAGAGGCAAAGAGAATGTTTCTTTCTTTCCCCCGGATCCTTCTGGGAGGCATATTCATTCTTATGCTGTTATCCGGAACCATTTTATTCTGCCAGCAGAATGCCGCAGGGGAAAAACAGAAAAACAGCATCCGCATTGGAGTTGCCGCACAAAAGGATGAACCGTTCGTGGACTGGATGATTTCTGTTGTAAGCAACATGAAAAGCATGGAGTATGACTGCCGTTTTGAGCGCATTGATAAAGAAGACGCCGACCGGCTGCTCGCATCCGGCGAAATCGCTATTGCCTTTTTTATCCCCCAAAATTATGTCGCCTCCATCGTCAGCGGTGAAAACAAGCATCTTTCCATCCGTATGGGAAACGGACAGACAACTATTGTAACCTTTCTCTTAAAACAGCTTTCAGAGGCGGCATCCTCTTTTATCCTAAACAGCGAAGCCGGCATTTATACAATGCAGGAGTATTATAGCCACCATAATCTCCCGAATAAAGCAGAGGATGAATTAGAACTAAATTTACAGTATATCAAAGACATTGCCGGGTTGGAAAAGGGAATGAAAACAGAAACCATTGAGACAGGTAATACCTACCCTCTGGTTTCCCAATATATTATTTCCGGTTTTGTCCTCTTTCTGCTGCTCTGGGGACTGGCAGCAGGCAAAATGCTGGAACCCCGGAATAAAGCCTTTCAGGAACAGCTTATCAACGCAGGCATGCCGAAGGGCAGGCAGCTGCTGGCAAGGGGGCTTTCCTTCCTTAGCACCAGCCTTGTGAATTATCTGGTGCTGTTCCTGCTTATCAGCATTGCCATGCTTGCCACAGGTACTGCCCTGCCAGATACTATGGTTTCTGACATAGCCGGACTCTGGAGATTTGCCGCATGCTGCCTCCCACTGCTCCTTGCAAGCTCAGTCACAATACAGGCTGTCTACGAAATCACAGGCGATGCCCTCGGCGGGGCTCTCCTCCTGTTTTTTGGCGTACTCGTCCTTGCACTCTGCTCCGGCTATTTCTATCCCCTTAGTTACCTGCCGGAGAGCCTGCAAAAGCTAGCGCCCAAACTTCCGCTTTATCAGGCATGCCAGTATGGGCTGGCTGTTTTGTACCACTAAGCCACAGAAATCAATTTTCAGTATATATTTCATTGCTGCCCCAAATCAATATGTCACCATTATCAAAACCATAAAAGGAGCGATTCTATGCAAGAACTGATTACCTGCTTGATTCTCTGGTGTAAGCGTTTCCTGAAACGCCCGCTTTTTCTCTTCTCGCTGCTGCTCATGCCACTCTCCGTCATTTTTTTACAGAACTGCCACACAAAAAAGGACGCAGTAATCCATGTAGCACTATATGCCCCAGAGCAGGACTCTGACCAGACAGCACAAGAATTGGCAGATAAAATGGTATCCCTGTCCAACTCCGCTATTAAGTTCTACAAAAGCAGGACACCAGAAGCACTACGGGCTGATATTGCATCTGGAAAAGCAGCCTGCGGCTATATCCTCCCCAAAAATCTGGATGACAGGCTGCAAAGCTTCACAGCAAAACCTGCCCCATTTATTCTGGCAGTCTGTTCCAGTGATGCTATTCACACACGCATAGTAAACGAAATTGTCCTGAGCAAACTCTACCAGCCCCTCTCTTACTACCGCCTCACCCATTTCCTGTCCGGAAAAAGGGATATCTCTTCCGAAGAAGCATGGCTCCGCAATACCTACCAAAAATATAATAGCTCTGAACTGCTGTTCCGCTTTGAGTATGCCGACGGTACTGAAAATACCTTTCTAAGTGACCCGCATGCTAATATTATGCTGCTTCCAATCCGCGGAATGACAGCAGCAATGATACTTTTATGCTGTCTGGCCGGAGGTTTTTTCCGCTATTCGGACACCAGTATCCTTCTTTTGATGGATAGCAGAAAAAGAAAGCTTTGCAGCCTTCTCTCCCTTCTGGTCCCGGGGCTTTTTTCCGGCGCTGCCGGACTCCTCACCATAAAATTGACTGGTACAATGACAGCCCCTGCTGCCGAAATACCAGCCATGTTATTATTCCTATTATGCTGCATGTCGCTTGCCAATCTCCTGTATGTCCTGTGCAGCCGTCAGGAATTCTATCTCGCGTCTATCCCAGTCCTTGTAGTCGGCTCGCTAATCTTTAGCCCTGTCTTTATCAATCTGGAAAGCTTTGCCTCTGGCATCCGTTTCCTCAGCCGTCTGTTTCCAAACACGCACTACCTGGCTGCTATTTATACATCCTCATCCACAACATCCTCTTTCTCGTCCATCATTTCATCCTCTGTATTCCTAATCTGCTCTGCTGCAAGCGCATCCTTATATTCCCGGATAAAAGGATAATACCGCTCATAATTCTTAGATGGATTGCCTTCTATCTCACGGCGTTTCCAGTCCTTTAAAGAGGCTACAACACCTGTAGACATCAATTTATAATAGCGGTCCTTTTTCCTGTCCTCCTTATATATCTTCCGCAGCCTTCTAAGCTGTTCCTCCGCAGTCAATGCAGAAAAAGCTTTAAGCGGCGGTGCAAAATTTACTTCCGAGATTTTTTCGTCAAAAGGCACATTTTCAGGCGCATTCCCGTCCTTGTCATATATAGTTTTTAAACCATTTTCCCGCAGGAAATCCAGATAATGCATAAAATGTTTCTCGTGGTCTTTCCTGATTGCAGAAAAATCTGCTTTCTCATGCAAATCAAAAATATTCGTACTCTTCTTAAGATCTTTCATCAAAAGATGCGGAATATGATGGAAATCCACAAGCTCCATAATTCTTTTGTCAGAAACTACGATAAAGCACGGCGTTCCGGCCAAAATAGAAGCAATATTCCCATGAATCCTGCTGCCAAATGAAAAATCTTTGTTTCTAAGATATTCTAACCACGAAGGCATATTGGTAAATGTAATCCCCTTGCCGGACTGATAAACTGGATCAGCAAAATTAACCGGAAAATGCTCTGGTATATTGTTGACAAATCCCGCCGGATACCTCTTTCCCATGTACATTTGCCCGATTTCTTCAATAACTTGCGGCACATAATTATAGTTTGGCAGCTGAAGGCTGGAACGGTACATGAAATCATGAAACTTCTGCGGCAGGGAAATCTTCGAATTCATGCTGACATTTGACTTTTCTGTTAATTCTTTCACTTCCATGGCAGGAAGCTCTTTCCCAAACATATACATAGAAGGGCAGCCTATCACTGTAAAATCCCTCTCTGCCTGAAATCCTAGTTTTTTCAGATATTCAGCCGTAAATTCCCCCCGAAGCCCAACTTTATTGGACTTTTTAAGTACCGCTTTCATTAATTTTGTGACAGCCGCATCCAGTTCCGGCGAATTTACATCCTTATTCAGCCCTGCCTGCGCGCCAACCCCGACAATAATACAGGGAATTTTCAATTGTTCTACCAGTTTAGTAACTGCCTCCAGCTCATAAATAAAATTTACCCGGAACGCATTGGCAAAAGGAAGCACCAGACATTCGTAATTCTCATTAATCTGCCTGATATGCTCATTGGAATGCTTTCTCACTGTGTTGACGGTATCAATTGTGGTATCTTCACACAGTAATGTCCTGCTGACACTCGACTGAAACAACATATTGCCAATATTGTTCCCAATCATGTTTCTCATAACAACCCTTGTCGGATTATGGTTAACCAGCGGTGACATACCTGCACGCAATAGTATCCTTCTCATTCTTCTCTCCCTCAGTCATATTTATACCCCGTCTTTTTCAATTTCAATACCCTTGAAAAAGGCTGCCTTCTCAAAACTCCAAAAGCATTAATCCGTATCAAAGTTGATACTTAACAGCTTTAACCCCTTTGCCGGTGCAGTAGGACCAGCCTCCCCCCTATTACATGAAGCAATTATCTGCGGCACAGACTCCGGCTCCAGTGTACCCTTTCCCACCTCTAGCAAGGTGCCTGTGATAATCCGCACCATATTATACAGAAAACCATTCCCTGTAACCCGGATACGGATCCTGCCCTCTGCCTGTTCCTCTTCTATTTCCATGTCATAAATATTTCGGACAGTAGTTTTTACCTGTGCCCCCGCAGAACAAAACGCTGCAAAATCATGTTCCCCTATAAAAGCGGCCGCCGCAGAACGCATCTTCCCCACATTCAGCTTTCCATAATAAAAAAATGCCGTATTACGGTATTCCGGCAGTGGAAATCTTCTGTTAATTATGGTATATTCATATGTCTTGCGGCATTTACAATAACGTGGATGGAAATCTGCCTGCACTTCTTTTGATTCCTGAATCACAATATCTTCCGGAAGGCGTTGGTTTAATGCATAAGAAAACTTTTCCGCAGGAATACGGGAGCACGTATCGAAAACTGCAACATTCCCAAGTGCATGGACACCGGCATCTGTTCTACTGGCTCCAGCCACCTGAATCTGCTCACCTGTTAATCTGCTGACTGCTTCATTTAACACGCTCTCGACAGTAATGACACCTGGCTGAATCTGCCATCCATGATAATTTGTCCCATCATACGAAACTACAAGCATGATACGCTTCAAAATAACACCTCCGTGTAAATGTGTCATATTCTTGTCATAAATATGTCATATACATCATAACCTATTATATCTCATTATACAACAAAAATCAGCAAAGAATAACAGATACATACAATATATGCCACAAAATCCTGCCCGCGGTACCGCAGTGGATGCATCTTCGTCCGCCCCGCCCCTCCATGGTAGCATCTCGCATCCATTGCAAGCGCCAAATCATCTGCCCTGCGGACTGCCGATACAAAAAGAGGTATCAAAATGGGCACCATACTTTTGAGCCGCTGCATAATGCTGCCGCTCTCAAAATCAGCACCCCTGGCCGCCTGCGCCTTCATAATTTTATCTGTCTCATCTACCAAAATCGGTATAAAGCGCAGTGCGATAGACATCATCATGGACAGCTCGTGTACTGGAACACGAAGATGCCTAAGCGGCCCAAGGAGCTTCTCCAAAGCGTCCGTCAACTGGTTCGGCGTTGTTGTAAATGTCATCAGTGATGAACCCAGCACAAGAAAAATCAGGCGAAGCGCAATAAAAATCGTTTTATACAACCCTTCCCAAGTCAGGTCAATCACTCCCCATGTAAAAAAGGATTCCCCAGGTGTCCAAAACAAATTCAAAACGGAAGTAAAAATCAGTACAAAAAAAACAGGTTTTAATCCCCGCAGAATATAGGAAAGCGGCACCTTTGACAAAAATACTATCACTCCAAAAAAAACTACCGCTGCTGCATACCCGGCAAAACCGCGGAAAGCAAACAGGGAGATAATATACAAAAGTGTCCCTACAATCTTCACTCTGGGATCAAGCCTGTGAATCACAGAGTCCGCCCTATAATATTGTCCAATCGTAATATCACGAATCATTCCTGCCTCCTATTTTTCCAGCCACCTAAGGATTGCGGCGGCGCTCTCATCCGCCGTAAGGCAGTCCTGCTCTATGCCTGCACCACGTTCCGCCAAACGATGCACCAACTGTGCTGCCTGCGGCACCCCCAGGCCAATCTGCTGCAGTTCCTTCTCGTAGTGGAATATCCTGCGCGGCTTACCATCTAATACAATCTGCCCCTGATTCATTACAACCACCCTGTCAGCATATTCTGCCACATCCTCCATGCTGTGGGAAACAAAAACAATCGTTATCCCACGCTCTTCATGCAGCTTTTTTAAGAGTGAAAATATCTCTCTCCTGCCTGCAGGGTCAAGCCCCGCCATCGGCTCGTCCAACACCAGAAATTCCGGCTGCATCGCTAAGACCCCGGCAATCGCCACACGGCGCTTCTGCCCTCCCGACAACGCCAAAACAGACACATCAAGCAGTTCTTCACTAATCCCGACATCTTTTAATGCCTGAAAAGAATTTAATTCAACCTGCAGCGGCTCCTGCCCCATATTCCTCGGTCCAAATTCTACATCTTTGATAACGGTCGCCTCAAAAAGCTGGTGCTCAGGATACTGGAATACCAGACCGACCTTACTCCGCAGCCTCTTCATGGAAAAGCCCTTGCTATAAATATTTTCTCCCTGAAAATAAACCTCCCCCTGTGTCGCCCGTTCAAGCCCATTAAACAATTGTATCAGCGTAGATTTTCCCGAACCGGTATGGCCGACAATGGCAAGAAACTCACCTTTATGGATTTCAAGGCTGATATCCTTTAGCGCCTGCCCGCAATCGCTTCCACTCTTTCCATACGTATAACTTACATTTTTTAACACAATCGACATGCCGCTTCCCTTTCCGCTCCCTTAGAGCGTATTTGAAAACTAAAATTCCATAATCAGTTACCCAATGTATTGCTTAGGAACAGTTCCTTATTTTCAATAATTCCTCCGCCAATTCATCAATCGACAGAATATCCTCCCTGACAAAAACTCCAGCTGCCCTTAACTTCCTCACAATCTGTGTAACCTGCGGCACTTCCAAACGGCACTCCTCCAGCTTCCCTATCTGCCCAAATACCTGCAAAGGCATTCCGGAAAGCGCAACCTTCCCCTGTTTCATAACATAGATATAATCCGCCTTCGCCGCCTCTTCCATAAAATGGGTTATCAAAATAATAGTAATGTTCTCCCTTCTGTTAAAGCGCTGTACTGTTTGCATAACACTTTTCCGTCCGGATGGGTCAAGCATCGCTGTTGCCTCGTCCAAAATAATACATTTGGGGCGCATCGCCATAATCCCTGCAATCGCTACCCTCTGCTTCTGCCCTCCGGATAAACGGTTCGGCGAGTGTTTGCGGTACTCATACACCCCAGCCTCTTTCAAACTCTCCTCCACCCTGCACAGTATCTCCTCCGTCGGAACCCCCATATTTTCCGGGCCAAATCCGACATCTTCCTCCACAACATTAGCGATAATCTGATTGTCCGGATTCTGAAACACCATCCCCGCCGTCTGCCTGACCGCCAATATATTATCCTGCTCCAGAGTATTCATCCCATCTATATAAACAGTTCCCTCGGTCGGAAACAAAAGGGCATTCAAATGCTTGGCAAATGTAGATTTTCCGGAACCGTTCGCTCCCAGAACCGCCACAAAATCCCCCTGTTTTATCTGGATATCCACACCGTCCACCGCACGCACGATGCCCGTAACATTGCCATCTTCATCCCTCCTGCTGTACTCATGCACCAGATTATGGGACTCCGCCAATACTGCTTCTCCATTTCGTCCTTCTCTTTTTCCATCTTTCAAACTGAATCACCGCCTATTAAAACCTTTTTTCCCTCAAATGCAAAGCCGTACTTCCTGATTCTATCTTTGCTAACCCCATGGTCCAATAAGACCTGCTCGTACTGCTTATCCTCAATCTGTTTTAATGCCTGTGCCACGGTCTCCTTTAAATCGCCCTCATCATCCGGATCATGTACCTTAAATTCCAGAATAATCCCATCATCTTCTTTTTTCAGCGGCTCCAGCAATACATCATAACGCCCAAATCCGCTTTCCCTGTTTGATGCCACTGCATAACGGCCTGCGAGGTCAACTAACAGCCCCAAAACAAATCCATGATAAAAACGCTCTGGATTTGTCTCCCCGGAAGGCTTATTTCCTCCATCAAATGAACTGAACATTGACTTTGACATCCTATTCATATATGCATTCATCGCCTTTAAATCCCCTTGCAGCAGGGAACGGACAAACCCATTATAATTCGGCGCATCCTCACAAAACCAGTCAAGAACCATATTTTCAAACATCTGCCGCACTTCATAATTTGTCAGGGATAATTCATAATTCCTTCCCATGGCTGCCGTCACTTTCAAGTACCCGGCTGCCAAAAGAAGGCTCCACACAGCACTCTCATTCTGCTCCAACTGACTGTACACAATCTCCTCGTCAATTCTGCTCTCAATTGTCCTGCCCGATAGAAGCTGTTCAAACTGCATCTTAATCTCTTTGTCACCTTTTCTCAGCAGGCTTCCTGCCAGTCCATTAGAGCTTGTATTTGCCCAGTAAGCCCCAAGCTTTCTTTGGTCCAGAAAATTAATGATAGACCATGGATTATAAATATCCTGCAGCCCACCAACAGCAAAACCATCATACCACTTTCTGACATCCTCCCTATTTTCCATGCCAAATTCATCCATGGCAGCAAACACTTCCTCTTCTGTAAAACCAAAACAGGAGGCATATTCATTTGATATCATAGTCACTACCTTTAAATTATTCAAATCGGAATACATGGACTCCCTGCTCACCCTTGTGATTCCTGTCATAACTGCACGTTCCAGAAAAGGATTTGTCTTAAACGTATTGTTAAATAGATTCCTGATAAAAGAGAGCAATTCTTTCCAATATCCATTGACATATGCCTCCTGCATCGGAGTATCATATTCATCTAACAGGATAATAACCTTCTTGCCATAATAACGAAACAAATACTCCGACAGTCGGTTTAATGACATTGCCGCATCACTATTCTCCATCCCGTGCCCGATGCGGTCAAAAAATGCTTTATCCTTCTCACCAAGCTTGCCGCAGTCTCTTAAAAACTCATACTCAGAATATAAATTCGTGATAATCTGGTTAATCTGAGACTTGGCGCCAGGATAATTATCTTCCTTCACTCCGGCAAAAGACAGGCTGATAACCGGGTATGTCCCCTGCAGTTTCTGAAACTTCTCTTCCCCCCATATAAAAAGATTCTCAAATATCTTTCCCTGCCCCTTGTATTTGATGCTCCAAAACCGCTCCAGCATATTCATATTAAGCGTCTTTCCAAAACGCCTCGGCCTTGTTATCAGAGTAACTTCGTCTGCGCTCTCCCACCATTCTTTAATAAAATTGGTTTTATCTATATAAAAGTAACCATTGGAAACTATTTTTTCAAAATCCTGCACCCCTACCGCTACCGTCCTTGCCATCGCATCACCTCTTTCCATACAGCAATAACAGTTTATCCCATTTAATACCTCCAATCATTATAACTGGCACTATATGCCGCGTCAAGAATCTGGAGGCAATTTTCAGTCGATACTCATTACTGTCCCCATACTAATATGTCATCATTTGCATTCTGTTGTTTTCTAAATGATAACTCCCTGTTATCCATCAATTCCCGATGTGCCTGCGTCCGGCTGTGTTTCTGTTTTTTTGCTCTCATGAAGTACAATACGCCTTAAAAAAGTCTGCGATATGCCGCAAGACAGATAGTTCCTCGGAAAGGCGAAATGTTGCAAGGCATATCACAGACTTTCTTTTAGGCGTTTTACTTGCTTGCAAAGTAAAAAACAGAAACATAACCGGATGCAGGCACAAACCAAACTTGATGGATAACAGAGAGTTATCATTAAATAAACATCAGCTGTAAATGATGACATATTAATTGGGGGCAACAATGAAGATATCGACTGAAAATTGATTTCCATGGGCATTTTAGCAGGAAAATGGAATCCTCTCTCCACCGTTAGTTGATTTACCCACATATTTTTATCTGATACAATGGGGTTGTAACTGTTAAACGTACGACAAAATAGAAGTCAGGTATTACAGGCCTGAATTTATCATTACTAAAGGGAGGGCTAAATATGGTTCAGAAAAACTTTGGAGTTAAAATCTTAGAATATCGGCAAAATAAGGGATTGACACAGGAGGAATTGGCAGGGCGGATTGGCGTGACACCGCAGGCACTAAGTAAATGGGAACGCGGACAGAGCCTGCCAGACATCGCGCTTCTGGCAGAACTATGCCAAGTGTTAGGATGCAGTGCAGATTATCTCTTAGGAATAGATGGCACAAAAATAACTGAGAATGACGATAAGAACGCTCAAAATGAGATTCTGGAAAATCTTAGAAACTGTATAGAACCACTGGAATTAACCTTCGGCGAAAAACTTATATCTATTTTTATGGATAACAGTTATATTGAACAAGTTATTCAAGTACGGAAAGATTTATCAAAGATGGGAATTTTAATGCCCCTTGTAAGGGTCAGGGATGATTTGCAGCTTACCCAAAGGGAATTTGCGATAATATCTTATAATAAAATATTATACCATGAAAAATTGCCAGATAATACAGATGATTCATGCCTCTATATAATGAAATGCCTGAAAAGAACAGTCAAAGAAAACTATGCAGATATATTAAACCGAGATTTAGTAAAACAAATGACAGAGAATTTAGGAAAAAGATATCCTGCATTAATTTCTGAAGTAATTCCGTCCAGAATTTCATATGGGCTTTTGACAAATGTACTTAAAACATTCATATCAGAGGGAAACAGCTGCCTGTACCTTGTCCGGATGATAGAAATCATGGATGACATGATATGCCAAAAAAACTCCATCCCGCCAGAGGAGTTTGCTGCAAAATGCTATAGTTCACTAACAATTGAGGATAAAAATAATAAAAAACACTAAAATAGCCTCTCACCAAAAGAGTGCAGGCCCCCAGTAATTGATTAGGTATTGCACTCTTTGGTGAGATAATATATATTTGTTTGGGAGTGTAAAATAAAGTGTGTAAGTTAGAAATGCAAAAACTCTAACTGCACACTTTATTTTTCTGTATAAGGTGT
>RAYF01000136.1 GCA_003611745.1 bacterium D16-36
TGATGTCATTATATCGGTTAATTCTGTGACAATCAATCAGATTTATTAGACGTCAGAATAAACAGGCAGCAACATCATATCTGATTTTCATTTTGCCGTTCTCCTTTCGGAGCCCGGCAGACGGCACTTACGCCGCTATAAACGAGAAAAAGCCTGACAAGCAGCACAAAAAGTGCCGCCTGTCAGGCTCAATGTCGTCTCCATCATATCCCAGATGGTATCATGGCGGTCTGGCCGTTTTTCCAGAATGAAACCATCCCGCCGTGCATCATGCTCAAACAAACGAATGATCCGTGTCCCGGTTTAACTGTCCGTTCCCCATCCCCATATACATTCCTTATGGGGACTGTCGTATTTCCGCAGCGCCCCGGCCAGCCCCGGTCATAAAATCCAGGGCAGATCAGTCTTTCCTATTCAGTTTTTCTACCCCAATCTCAGCGCCACACCGACCGCACTTCAAAATAAAATCAGGGCACCGCCCCATTGACGGTGTAATAAACTGTACTTTCGTATCTATCCTTGCATCCATGATACGGCCTCCGCATTTCGGACACCGCACGGGGCGCATATGCTTTTTTATCTCATGCTTCCATGCCTCCTTTTTCCTGCACATTTCCTATACACCTCTTTCTTGCCTGTTTCCCACTTGTGGCGGAGGTGTATGAACCGTTTTCTATTTCACAAGCCCCGTGAGCCACGGAGCCAGCGGCCTGGAAATCACCCTGGCATTCAGGTACGACATTTCCAAAGTCAGACAGGTATGCCCAAGATAATACCCATCCATGGCCGACAATGTCATTGCAAGATCCGGCTTCTTCATATTTGTCAGGTAAACAGGCAGGAGGTACTGCACCCTGCCCTGGTATCCCTGCGGCACGACAATCCCCGGTTCAATGACTGCTTTCCTCCTTGCGAGTTCTACCGCTGTTTCCAGCAAAAGCGGAAGGTTCTTTGCCCTGCGGATCTTATATGGGATTCGCTCCATATTTTCTTCATCCCCTAAAATGTGCTCCACTTTTACCCTGACAGGCCAGTCCGGATTAAAACTTGTACTCTCCTGGGCAGCATGGTAATGCGGCCTCTCCGGCAGGGGCTCTATATATTTCAGCCTCGGTGAAATCTCATCGCAGAACCCCCTGAAATACCAGTCCAGCATGGAATCACGCCTTTTATTCCGGTCGAAAAAACCATAGACTGCCTTATACCGGCCTGTATATAGCCCTGTATGGAAGCACGCACATTCATTTTCCACATGAAAATACCGTGCTGCCTCCGCCTCATCCTTAGCTGAGTTAAAGTCAATGCTCTGTTTCCTGAAAATGGTATGTATATATCTTTCTAAAATAGGTGTATCCTGATTCTTCGTTTCCACAGACGGCCTCTTAAACTTCCATGGTTCCGGCAGCACCAGCCCTTCCAGTTCCTCCAGCTGCCCATACCAGTCCGGCACGTATGCAAACTCAAACAAATCTGTTTCCATAGTTTTGTTCCTTTCTTAAAATCTCTGATCGTATTCCTCAATGCAGTTTCATCCATTTGAGCTGCCGCCATGCAGTGGGGGATCGGCACCTGGCTGTTTTATCCGTAACATAAAACAGGGAAAAGACACCCATGCAGGCAACGCTGCATTTGTATCTTTTCCCTGTATACGGATTTCCTCTATAAAAGTATGGTTCGGCCATACCTCTGATGGTGCAGATATCTGCGGATGTCACCTGGATTTTTTTGACCGCATCACTGCTCCCCTGTCCATTATAAAACACTCCTTCTCTTTAATAAGTATGGTTTCACCGTCCTAAAATAGTATTGCCACGCCATTTTTACATTTGCATGGTGTGGCACTATCATACTTTTAGGAGGTGAAACTATGGCTCTTCATCCAAAACAGTTCGGCATGGTGCTGAAAAATGCACGGATGGACAAAAAGCTTACCCAGGCTGAATTAGCTGAAAAACTTGATATTTCCCTTTCGTACCTGAAAGACCTTGAACGTTTCCGCAACAGCCCAAGCTATGAGGTCTTTGAAAAGGTCATCCGTTACTTCAACCTGTCAGCAGACACCGTGATCTACCCCAACCAGAACCAGGCTGACGATACATACCAGAAGATCGGGCGTCTGCTGACCCGCTGTGACGAAGGACAGCTCAAAGTCATCCTTGCCACCACAGAGGCGCTGCTGTCCGTAAATGAAAAACCCTCAGAACCAGAGTAACAGATGAATGCGGTGTCCAGGCGGTGTTTCCGTCACTTTTTCCCTGCATTTTAAAGGCTCATTCCTGCAGCGGGATCCCCGTGCAAAAATGAGCCTCTTTTACTGTCTTATCCGTTTCATAAATTCTTCCGTGGACAAATCCTGCCGCAAAAGCCCCATACCGCTTAACAGGAGGATGCAGTCCACATATCCCTGGCAGTATGCTTTCTGTCCTTCCAGTGAATTCATATCTTCCAGTTCCGCCATCCACTCCAAAAGTAACTGCCGCTGTTCCTGTGGGAGCTGCTGCATCACTGCCTCGCATTTTTCACGAAGCCCTTCCACTTCTTCCTGGGCTTCCTTATATCCTGGCACCTCTACTGCAGTATCCCTTGCTACATTCTCACAGCGTAGCCGGTTTAAGAACTGCCCGACCTGTTCCCATATTTTATTCTGCATATCCATGTCCTCCTTCAAACCTTATTATCATTATTAACATATCCGCAGATATTACACCATCCCGAATTCAAATCTATGCTCCAAAAAGAAACAGGCAGTGTTCCAAGCCTTTTGCTTAGAACACTGCCTATTTGTTTTTTATACGATTCATTTTATATCCAATCCCACGTACAGTCTGGATGTATTCTGGCCGGCTTGGATCATCCTCAATTTTTTTCCGGAGACGGCGGACATGGGAAGTGATATTGCTGTCATCCCGGAGATATTCCCCATTCCAGACATAATTGTAAATCTTTTCTTTAGAAAGCGTTATGTCCTGATGGAGTGCCAGCACATACAGAATACGGAATTCAATATTCGTCAGATTGATTTCCCTGCCCTGTTTTAATACTTTATGCTGCCCTGGCATGATATTCAATCCTCCAACTTGTATGTCACGTTGACTCTCATCCAATTTTCTGTCTATGCTGATATCAGCTTCATTAACGATTTTCAATATTTGATCATATATGCCTTTTTCTGACTCATCCAATGACAAGACTATCAGTTTTCCCATGCTGCTCACCCCTTCCTCAAATACCTTTTCAAAAATATAACTATCTTCAAATCCTTTAAAAGATGAAACTAATAGATAAGCAGTTCTCGCCTATTGGTTTCATCTTTTTGTTTTAGATAATATGCTATCCCTATCCATGCCTATTAAATACGCTATTCCCATTTGAAGAAACGGACTGCAATGCCTCCGCAAATAATCATAAATGCAAACATGATTACAGTTGAACTCCACACCGATTCCAGCGGAAAGCCCAAAGACGCTGCTTTTAGCATCTTTATCCCTTGCGTCAGAGGCAAAATATCTGCTACTTTCTGCAATGCTGACGGCATCACCTCATAAGGCAGTGTTGCACCAGAGAAGATCAGCATGGGGAAATATCAGATACTGGCTATAACACTGGCTGTTTTCATATCAGGAGCAATGCCTCCCACCATCAGTCCAATGCTGAATATTGATAGCATCACCAAAATGTATGTCAGTAAAAAGCCGCCAAAGGAACCGTTAAACCTGCAGCCAAAGAATAAAGAAAGTGTTCCGAAAACTATCAGCAATGACAGCAGGGAATAAACAGCGTAGATCGCTACCCACACCGCCAGCAGAAATGCCGGACTTGTCGGCGTCACCTTATACCTTTTTAGTATCTTCTTCTGCCGATAATCAGAAATCAACAGCGGCAGCCCCATGACTCCGCCTGCACAGATTGCAATCGTAGATAATGCTCCAAAGGACTGCTCCAGAAAAGAATACTCCGCTCCGGGAGTCGCCGCCTTATCCCCATAGATAACTCCTAAAATAACTGCAACCACTACGGGCATACAAAGTGCAAAAATAATCATATCCATCCCTCGGAAAGATAGCTTCAATTCCGTTTTGAGCATCGTAAGAAATTTATTCATCGCCTGTTTCCTCCTCTCCAGTAAACCACAAATACTGTTGCTGCCTGTTTATTCTGACGTCTAATAAATCTGATTGATTGTCACAGAATTAACCGATATAATGACATCA
>RAYF01000137.1 GCA_003611745.1 bacterium D16-36
ATGTCAGGAAAATGGGAAAGTTTGAGACAGTGAATGAGGTTAAATCTGTGACAGCTCATGAAGTTATTAACAGCATTGAGGATATTAAGTCCTTTTTGAGCCGCCAGAAGGAAACCTACAAAGCCCCTTATGAAGTCCACCCAAAAGACCATAAGCGGCAGTGCGTGTTTGCCGGAACTTCCAACACGCTGGACTTCCTGCCCCTTGACCGAACCGGGAACCGGCGTTTCCTGCCGGTGCAGGTGCAGGCGGAAGCGGCGGAGGTTCACATTCTGGAAGATGAAGCCGCTTCCAGAGCCTACATCGGGCAGATGTGGGCGGAGGTCATGGAGGTTTACCGGAAAGGCGATGTAAAGCTGAAACTAAGCCCAGCAATGGAGCGGTATCTGAAAGAACACCAACGGTCATTCATGCCGGAGGACACCCTAGCCACCCGGATTCTGAACTTCTTGGACGGGTACGGCGGGAAGATGGTATGCTCCTTGCAAATCTACCATGAAGGGCTGGGACACCCGGATTATGAGGAACCGAAGCAGTATGACATTCGTGATATTAACTCCATCATGAAGAATTATGCGGCGGGCTGGAAAGCCTTTGAGAATCCACGGCATTTCCCGCCGCCCTATAACCGGCAGAAGGGCTGGGAACGGGCGGAGCCGCCTGACAACGGAGGGCATGGGAAATCGGGTTTCCAGCCTTTGCCCGAAGGGGAAGCCGTCCAGCTTGGGCTGCCGGAGGAATGGCTGGAAGGAGAAAAGCCATAGCCGGTTGCCAGCTGGTTGCCCCTCCCGTTGTCAAGCCCGTTGCCGGGAAGAGAGCCTGCAAATGCCGTATTTCCGGGCTTTTTCTTTTCCTGACAACGAAAGCAACGGAAAAATAGAAAGAAAATCAATCAGGACAGGAAACGGGAAGCCGGGTTTTGTGTGCGGGGTTTTTTAACGTCCGTTGTCAGACCCCGTTGTCAGGCTCCCACCTGCCCGGCAGCACACGACACACGCCCGGACGGAGCCGTCCGGGTATCTTTATGGAGGTAAATGCCTATGGCAAAACAAGCAGACCGCCCGGCGCAGAGCCGGAACAAAAAGAAAAAGGTGCAGTTTATCGTGTCCCGTGAGTTTGCGGGCAGCCAGACCATGCAGGAAGCTTTTGAGCAGCTTATCGAGAGGCAGACCTGTGAGCGGTTCGAGGAATGGCAGAAACGGCAGGCAGGCTAAAGGGCGGAAACCGGAGAAAAACCGGGAATCTTGCAGAAAACAGTTGAACAAATGGCGGGGGCATGGTATTATCATGGTATCGTGTCCCTGTTCATAGAAGGAGAAGCCTATGAGCAGGAAAAATCATCTATCGAATCAGAAAATAACCGCCCTCTATTGCAGGATTTCCCTTGATGACGGCAGCCAGAATGAAAGCATGAGCATCTCCAACCAGAAACTTATGCTCAAAGATTACGCTGAAAAGAACGGTATGCCCCGGTACGAGTATTACGTGGACGACGGGTATACGGGAAGGAATTTCAACCGCCCTTCGTTTAAGCGTCTGATTGCCGACATTGAAGCGGGGAAGGTGGGCTGCGTGATAACCAAAGACCTTTCAAGGCTTGGGAGGAACTATATTGAAGCGGGCAGTTATATCGAAATCTTTTTCCCAAAGCACAATGTAAGGTATATTGCGGTCACGGACGGCGTGGACAGCCTGACCCGTCAGGAGATGGATATTACGCCGTTCAAAAATATCCTGAATGACATGTACAGCCGGGATATTTCAAAGAAAGTGCTGGCTGGTCGCATGACACGCTCACGTCAGGGGAAGTTTGGCGGCGGGCAGCCGCCCCTTGGCTTGATGCGTGACCCGGAGGAAAGGGGACACCTTATCCTTGACCCGGAAACAGCGCCTACTATCCGTAAAATCTATGACCTTGCCTTAAACGGCTGGGGGTGTATGCGGATAGCCAAACAACTGATGGAGGATAAAATCCCCATCACACGGGTAAAAAGCAATACGGAATGTGACGTGAATTATTATTCGTGGGGGAGCGCAAGGATTAGCCATATCCTGCGGAACCCGTTTTACAAGGGCGCACATCTTGTCTGCCGGACGCACCAGAAGGGAATCCGCTCCAATACCTATGACATCATTCCCCGTGAGGAATGGGAAGTCCTTGAGGGCTGCCATGAAGCCATCGTAAGCCCGGAGGACTGGGAGAAGGTGCAGGAACTGATTGACCGCCGCCCTCCCATCATGGAGGGGAACGCCTGCCCCTTCTATAACCTGTTCCACGGCATTATCTACTGTGCCACCTGCGGGAAGTCCATGCAGGTACGCTATGAGAAAGTAGGCAGAACCGGGAAGAACCGCTTTACCGGCGAGGAACGGGAGCCGATAGACAAGGCGTATTATATCTGCCAGACGTATAACCGGCTGGGGAAGAACTCCTGCACCAGCCATAAGGTGGAAGCCAGGGATTTGTACAATCTTGTGTTGAGGGACATTCAGGAACTTGCAACAATGGCGCTTAAAGACGTGGAATCGTTCTACCAGCGGATTAGCAGCCGTATGGAGCGGCGGTATCTGGCGGACGCTTCGGAGATGGAGAAGGAGCGGGGACGGCTGGAAGCAAGGAACCGGGAGATTGACGATATGTTCCTGAACCTGTATACCGACAAGGCAAAGGGAATCCTGTCCGAGCAGCGTTTTGTGAAGCTGACGGCGGTAATGGAGCGGGAACAGGAGGAAAACCAGAAGCAGCTTAAAGAATTGGCACTCTCCCTGCGCCGTTCCAATGAGCAGGAAAGCGATGTCCGCACCTTTATCCGTGAAATCCGGCAGTATGCCACGATACAGGAATTGGACGAGGGTATCTTAAACCGCCTTATCAGCCGGATTCTGGTGGGTGAGGTGAAAAAGGTTGACGGGGAGAAGTTTCAGGAAATCAAAATCATTTATAACTTTGTCGGGGAGATACCGGCGGTAACAGAATAACGGCAATGCCCTTCTCTCTTTTTGGGGGAAGGGTTTTCTTTTTGTCTGTACACGAAAAAGAAGCCGGGTTTCCTACTCTCCGGCTTCCAGAAAAAACTGGGATTTATTTGATAGGTGTCCCAATGCGTTTATCCAATCTCCATTGTGGTGCCATTCCATCATCGGCATAATATTCGTCCATTGCTGTAATTTTATCGTTTTTTGTTTGAATAAACGAAGTCACATGAAAAGAAATACTTCTATCTTTGGGATAGATACGAACAACTGTAATAATTAAATCATTCACAATTTCTACTCTTTCAACGAGTCCGTCCCATTCTCCGGGGTACTCACAATTCGCAACAATATATTCATCCACCGTAAAATGCTCGTTGGTGCAATGCCAATTTACATAGGCTTCTGCATGAAAGTATTTTCTAATTTCTCTTTCATCTTGGGCAAGAACGGCTTTCCAAAATTGTTCTATATTCATAATTTTCTCCTTTAAATTGCGATTTCCCAGTATGTCAAACTGGAAATGGTTGAGAAAGACACTATATTGAAATCCAAAATCTTTGAATAATGCCACTTTTACTTAATCCCACTGTATCAACAATTTCATTTTCCATCACTCCACCGTTTTTAATAATCGTCCTTTGCGAAGCTACATTTCGCTTATCGCAGGTTACTAAAACCTTGCTTTCTCCAAACGCACGGCAAAAAGGTAAAACTAATCCCAGCATTTCAGACGCATAACCTTTTCGTCTTTCTGACGGACGAACACTATATCCAATATTACCCCCAAAATTTTTGAGAAAATCCGATAATGGGTGTCGAAAATCAATCATACCAACAACAAAATCGTCTTTTCGCCTTACCGCTAAAAACACTTCTGATGGAACATATCCGCTTTTATATTTTTCTCTTAATCTTCTCTCAAAGTCAATCCACTCATCAAATGATTGGACATCTTCAAGACCTGCACAACCATCAAAACTATCTCCACATTGTAACATTTCTTCTTTATATGACATGACTTGTTTTGCATATAGTTTAGATGGCCTAACCAACATCAATTCACGCATCACATTCATCCTCACAAATTTGAATTTATCTATACAAGGAAATACAATACCTCTCTTATATCTTTCCCACCGATATTATCATCCCGAAATACTTCTGAATAAATAAATCCGTTTTTTTCATAAAATTTTCTTGCTCTATGATTATCCT
>RAYF01000138.1 GCA_003611745.1 bacterium D16-36
TTGGTAGGATGAGGGGAATGGAATGTTGTAAGAAAAGTTCACTTTTAACTTGTACTTTTTCTTGACATAGTACCAAAGTGCGGTTGGCAAAGGCAAAGTGCATCTTCAATTTCATCATCTCCAAAAATGTCATGCCGTGGTAGGAATAAAACCCCGTCATGGCGATGGGTGCAACTACCGGGATAGCGATATAGGTGCTGACCGTCAGCCCCACATGCCGGTACAAGAGCAGCACAATCCCGCCGCCTGCTGCCACGGATAAGACGGAATACACAAGCTGCCTTGCCGATAACCCTAACACCACCGACTCCTTGTAGTTGTCAATGTTTTTGTTGATTTCAATCACCACTACTATCTCCCCCTCCCGTTTTTCTCCGGCTCCTGCCGTCCGGTTTCCTGCTCCTTTTCCATATCTGCAAATTTCATTTCATCCCCGGATGTGATATTGACATACTCCCCGATAATACAGAGCGCCTCCCCATAACTGTGCGAGGAACAGACACGCTCTTTCATTTCCTCCGCCTGTTCTTTCATCCCATGCTCCCTTAAAGTGCCTGCGGCAATCCCCGCCAGGTTGAAGATGTTGCCATTCTCTCCAATCAGGGCACAGTCCGGCTTTTCCACGGATTCTTTCCTAAAGCCTCCCAGACGGTTCGGCACATAGTCAGACAGCCATGTGCCGCCAAAGGTGTCATGCGTCTGCAGCCGCCACATGGCAAGTTTCCCAATGTCCAGCTTTACATCCTCAAAGGGATATAAAATACAGGACAGCCCGCCATGCTCAAAGACGGACACCTCCGTAAACTCTGTCCCCTCCAGTAAAATCCCTTCCTCCGTAAGCATCTGATTGATTCCGTCCACCCACTCTTTCGGATCGCCCCCGCATCCCTGCAGGATAAGCCCCTCCTTATCCTCCATTCTGCGCAAATCCTCCGCTGTATTATTTTTAATATTCAATGAAAATCCCCCTTTCTCCATTTTCATTTTCCGATGCCTCATTTATCCAGCCGGCATCAGGTTTTACCTTGCCTTTTCCGGCTGCTCCTGTTCCCTGTCTTTTTCCTGTACCGGCCCATAGGAATTGCCGCACCGTTGCATGACTTCGGCAAACTCACAGATATGGTAGAGATGGTTTCCCACCTCCGTATGGTATTCCTCCACAAACCGGCAGGTCTCTTCCCTCTTTTTTCCGCCCGGCTCCGTGATTACAATCTTCCCGCCGTCCGGAATACGGAACAGTTCTTTATAGTGCGGATCAATAAAACGGATTCCCTTGCGGGCGTCTGCCATGTGCCTGTCCAGATGTTCCGAAACATAGCAGTAACAGTAAAAGTTGTAATCCCCCTGCACCGGGTTACAGCGGACCAGATAAGCATGTTCCCCCGTATCCACACGGAAACCGGACACTGCGCCCCTATCTGCCCCAAACAGGCTGTCCGGGTGTTCCCGCACATAATCCGTCATGGCAGACCGACTTTCCAAAAGCCCGTATTCCGGTGAACGCAGGGCATTTATTACCCCGTCCAGTTCTGCCCCAAACGAATCTGTCCTGTAGCGTTTCCAGCGGTCCGTCCATGTGAAAAAAAACTGTTTCCCACTGCTGCCAAAATCCCCCCGCAGATACCCGATATTCCCCGTCTGCCCGTCAAGCTGCATGCTCTGGGCATAGGTGTATTTCCTTTCTTCCTCCGTAAGCGGCCTTATTTTTAACTCTTTCATAATGCCCTCCTTTCCTCCGGCACCCTGTCCGGCGTTATCCCCATCACTGTCCGTTCAAACAGTGCCATATCCTCCGGGGCTATTTCACGCAGCTTTTCCGGGTTGAAAAGATACAGCGGATAAGAACAGAAACCGCTGCCACCCATCAGCCCCGTAAACTCCCCAAACCCATGTTTTTCAATAAATGCCTCCAGTTCCGGGCATTTATTCGTATCAACATAACCGCAGTAGTCCGGGCATGGCGCACTGATATTTACCGTCAAATCTGCAAAGTGTTCCGGATATTCCCCATCCACCTGAACCAGGCCGATATACATCCTGTCATTATCCCGGTAAGCATTGATTTCCAGTTCCAGCTTAACCTTCCCCCAGAAACTGCTGTCCATTTCCAACTGTTTATTCATCCCTCTCCACTCCGTTCCGGTCCGTGCTAAGCGGACATCCCCCGGATGTCCAGCACCCCTCACTCTACAAAGTTACATTCCCACGACTCCGAAAAGTTGCTTAGTTTTCCTTACACTGAGTTTTTCCTGCGTTAATAAAACTTCAACCCTTACAATCCTAACGCCTTACTGGTCAGGCTCTGGGCTCCCTTGACACTCCCTACCGTCAGTGCAATCGTAAATGTCATTTCACACAGATAAATCAGTGTTTTTGCCCAATCCGAATAATCCCCCGTAAAAGACGGAAGCCCCGCATTGATAAACGCATTGCAGACGATAATCGCCAACGCCATCGTGACCGCCTCAAATGCCACAGACAAAAAATACTTGCTGTAAGTGACGGCTGTGTGTGCCACCATCCGATTGCCACTCATGGTAGAGTAGGCAATTGAACCGATCGGCACAATGATTAACAGTTTCAGAAAGCGGAAATATACCGTGTAGAGCAGAAAGAAACCACAGATTATCACTATCAGTGACAATAACGCTGCCAGTATCAGCATAATCAGGCTCTCCCCAAACCCTAAATCCTTAATAATATCCGCCTGTTCCTTTGCGATTTTCAGTTCCGTGGTTTTCCCGGCACTGAGCAGCCCCACCAGATTCCCAATGGAAGTAAAAAATGCCTTCATGATCGTGACATTGTTTGCCACCATATACTCCGCAAGCCCAAGCCGGATTAAAATCCGCAGGATTACCTCAAACCGCATTTCCTCCCGGATGTCAATGCTCTCCGAACAGAACCCGATCACGAAAAACAGCACCACAAGGGAAGAACCCACAGCCACAAAAATCGGCTCAATGCCCGCTATGACATTCCACGGCCCGCCTCCCTTAAACGCATCGGGGGACTGTCCCAGCAGGTCGAAGATAAGGGAAATCTGGTTATTCCAGAACCCGAACACCGTCTCCAGCAGGGCAAGGATTTTATCCCCCAGCTTAAAAATATCCATTCCAAGTCACCTCATTTCCGCTATCCTAAAAGCCTAAGAACGTCAGCACGGAGGAAATCCCCGCCATGATGGCGCCCGCCACAATCCCTTTCAGTGCCGAGTTCATGGTGGAGGAATCCTGCTGCTGGTATGCTTGTGCAAACTCCATCACGTTCTTTGCAAGGATAATGACGCCCACCGCACCGATTACGGCAATGACTAACGTCTTTAAGTTGTCAAGCGGCTTTGTGACTGCGCTAGTATCCCCTGCCGCAAAGGCTGTTACCGTCATCTGCGACATGGCATACACTGTTAATAACTTCATGAGCTGTCACAGATTTAACCTCATTCACTGTCTCAAACTTTCCCATTTTCCTGACATACA
>RAYF01000139.1 GCA_003611745.1 bacterium D16-36
AACATCTACAAGATTCCGTGTATGAAAAAGCAAAAGGAATGAATTCTTCACTTGACAATGTGTCAAAGAGCTTATGAGCCAAGATGAGATTGCAGTCATGGACGGAGGGAAGTGCATCATGCAGCTTAGAGGGGTAAGACCTTTCTTCTCCAATAAGTTTGACATTACAAAGCACAGGCAGTACCGCCTTCTGTCCGATTTTGATGACAAGAACGCCTTAGACATCGAAAAATATGTAAAGAACCTGTGCAGGGCAAGAGTCAGGGACAATGACACCGTTGATGAGGTGGAGGATGCGGGCGTGATTGAAGCATGACAACTGAATATTGAAAAACTGAATATGGAACCCGTCAACCAGTCGCAGAACTTTTGGACAAAAAGTCCAGAAGTGGAACGGAGTTTTGAATGTACTTGGGAAAGGACAAAAACAAAGCGCCCGGCACAGCCAATCGCCAAACTGAATGTGCCGGATGCCCGCAGGGTTCTTCCTAAAGGATTGCCCTGTCTTTATTTTACCATAAGGCAGGGCATTTTAACACGAAAAACTCTTTCAGAAACCAGACAAAAACTATTTTTGAGAAAGAAAGAGGTAGAAACATGGCATTTTTTACAACAGCGGTAACAGGATTAAAGACAGTCGTAACAGCAATCGGAGCAGGCGTTGGCGTATGGGGCGTTATCAATCTGCTTGAGGGATATGGAAATGATAATCCGGGTGCAAAATCACAGGGAATCAAGCAGTTCATGGCTAATTAAAGGGAACAAAAAGAAAGGAAAAACCAATCCAGACGGTATCAGCGGCAGGCTACAAGAATAAATTGTGATTTCACAAGATTGGTGCTATAATAAGAGAAAAGTTCCTGCCGGGGCAGCCGCCCCGGTGGTATGGATAGGAAGGCAGGAAAGCAATATGCACATCAGCTATAAACCACTCTGGCATACACTGTTAGAGCGTGATATGAGAAAAGAAGATTTAAGGCTTGCCGCCGGTATGACAACGAATATGATTGCCAACATGAGCAAAGAGGGAAAGCACATCAGCATGGACACATTAGCCCGTATCTGCGAAACGCTGAATTGTGAGATTACCGATGTGATTGAGTTAGTACCAGACGAGCCTGCTTCCACAGGAGGTAAGGAACATGAGCGAATTGAAACCAAGAATAACAGAAAACGGAATTGATTATATCCTTGTCGGAGATTACTACATCCCAGATTTGAAACTGCCAGAAGAACACCGCCCCATCGGAAAGTATGGACGGATGCACCGGGAATATTTGAGAGAAGTCCACCCAGCCAGATTGAACACATTGATATTGACCGGAGAGCTATGGACATATCTTGCAGACCTGAACGAACAGGCACAGGAACGGTTAGACACTATCATGGAACAGATGAAAGCTACCGAGGGCGTGACAGAGGAATTAAAGCGCACTTCTCAAATGGAATGGGTGCAGCGGTGCAATAATATCCACAATCGGGCAGAAGAAATTATTTTGCATGAGATGATTTATGCATAACGGTATGGTAGAATGATTATGACAAATCTGAATTTTATAAGGAGTGAAAAGAAAAGTGTGTGAGGAATGTTACTCTGATGAAAATAGAATAACGCCTTTACTAAATCCGCTGGACTGTTTGGAGAACCACACTCAATATATTTGTGGAACTTGTGGACGGTGCATTTGTATCGAGCATGACCCAAATAGAGGATTGCAACGATGGAATTTTCCTTTTAAGTCATTGGAAATTGCAAAACTATATTTGCGAACAGCGGACTATACAACGAAAAGTGCGTGTGGTATTTATGAGATAGAGAACAATAAAGGAAGATTATCTTATAAAATATTTCCAGGGAATGATGAGTTAAATCTATTTTTGAAAAAGAATAAAGACAAGAAATGCAGGCAAATGATGCCTGTGTTTAGTGCTGGAAAGTATAAAGAATATCCACACACAGAAGTACGAAAATTGACGCCTGATGAAATAAAACAATATATGAGTGAACGCTAAATCCCAGCTTGTCGTTCTAAAAATTCAACTGAATAATCCCAGCAAAAACCGCTGCTACATGGAAGCTAACAAACCATGCAACAGCGGTTTTTCTTTACCGTTTTTTCCTCTGGCTGATAGGCGTTCCCATTTTCTTTGACTTTTTGAGAATACGAATGAGCCAGCGAAATTCTTCGTCTGACAGATTTTTATAGTTGATACCAAGCTGCTTGCAGTAAAGTACAACGAGCTTTTCATCCCGGCTGCCCTTGAAATTTTCGACCGCTTCCAGATTTTCTTTCAGTTCATCAGCAACGGTAGTCTGGGGCGCACTCTCACTGTCCTTTTTGTGGGCTTCCCGAATATCCCGGATAATCAGGTTGAGGTCATCCAGAACCATGTGACTGAAATACTCATCATCACTGATATGGGCGGCTTGCAGCACTTTCAAATGGGGGTCATCTTCGCCGGGGCGATACCGTTCAATGATTTCATGCCGGACGGTATCGACAAGGGCGTTGAGGTTCTGAATCTGCATGGTGGCAATTCCATCCACATAAATCTCAATGTCCGCAAGAAACTTGATAAAGTCCTTATGGGTGGCAAGTTCGCACAGCAGACGGTTGTTAATCCGACCGCTTTTCAGAAGTGCTACCATCTCATCACTCAAATGCAGCTCCCTTAATGGCGTGTTGATCTCCGCCCGGTTCTCTGTCCGGCAAAAGAGATAATCGAGGGACACCCCATAAAAATCTGCCAGCAGGATAAGGTTGCCATGATTGATTTCCTTATAGTCATCTTTTTCATAACTGCCAAGAGCCGATTTTGAAATACCCGTTTGCTCAGCCAGTTCTTCCAGTTTTAATCCTTTGTTTAATCGTAAATCTTTTAGCCGTTCCTGTATTGTAGTAGCTCCGTTCATTGAAGCAGTTCCCCCTTTCTGACGACATTTATAACCGTTGAATTGATTATACCATATCAATTCCGCAATCGTGGAAATTTCTGATTTTTACCCCTAATTCCTACTTTGTGGACATACGGCACAGGGCACAAAAATGTTCTATGATACAGGTAGTTCATCGATGGATTATTCCAATCGAATGACCAGCCTGTGTGGGATATGCTTCCCCGGCGATGTAGTGCCATGACTTTTGGCAGGGATGTGGAGGAACCCTGACCGAAACGAGCGTACCAAAGGGAGCGATACGCCGCTGTGAGATTCAGGGGAGGAACGACACCGGGGAGAACTGGCGAACTGACACCGAAATGATACCGAAACACGACAATCTGATAAGGGGATAGTCTACCCTATCGCTGATACTTCGGGAGATTTTAAGTGAAGTGCTATAATAAAGTTGTAACAGGAGTGGCTAATAAGATATAATAAATTAAATCAGAAAAGAGGTACTTATTA
>RAYF01000140.1 GCA_003611745.1 bacterium D16-36
CTTTTGCATTTGTTCCGATTTTGGGACAGATATAAATACTGGAGCTTGCAAATGTCTTATTAATCAGTAGACACTACTTATCAAAAGCGACATTCTTGAGAAGTTCATGGAAGTGAACGAGGGGAAGAACCTTCGGGATAAGAATAATGTAAAATCCGTTACAAGAAAATCAGCAGTATAAAAGGCGGCTTCTTACGAAACCGCCCAATGGTATGTATCAGACCGAAGCCATGATATACCTACACGCAAATAGATTATATCATGTGCTTTGTCTGATATGCAACCGATTTTTGAGAATAGGGCAGCATTTCTATGCTCATGGTGGCATTTTTTACTATTATATGTGGCATCGCTTTCCGCTATCATCTGATATTTTAACAGGCATTTTCGGGAGGAATTCTTCTCTCTTTTAAGCCCTCGGCGTTTGAGAGCGAAATACACCCATTGCACAAACTGCGTTTATGCAATGGGGATTTCGCCCTTGTAGGGAGCAAATTCACACAAGCGTGAATTGCAAATGCTGACGCATTTGTAACAACCGCCAATCGGCGGATATGTTCGTAAACGTACCGCCTATGCTGCCCACTCACATTTTATGGAATAGATATTCCCGCTTTCAAGAATCGGTTGCTGCCATTTACAGGAGGGAGGACAAAGCACAATACAAAGACATTCATTTATCCGCATGAGCAAGCTGCCTGATGTCAGGGGTAGAATCACTTATATATCCAGCCATGCGAAACAGGAAAATCTGTATGCGGTATATGAAACTATAGACCGCCATTATTGGACGGAGCTTGCAAGATTCAATCGGCAGGAATTTCAAAAAAGCGGCACAGAGGGGGAATGTATCGAGGCGAGGGAATTTATCATTGCCCTGCCGGAATCTTTTCCAAATCTCTATGAGCCGGACAAACTGCTACAGTTGTTCACAGACCGTTTCAAAGAAAAGTACGGTGTGAAGTGCGTATCGGCTCTGCATCATAACAAACGAAAAACAAACTACCATATCCACCTTATTTTTTCAGAGAGGGAGAGACTGTCTGAACCCATAGAAAAGACCGCAACAAGGAATATGTTCTATGATGAGCAGGGAAAACACGTCCGCACCAAAAAAGAAATACTTGACGAAAACGGAAATGTCCGCAAAGGCTGTAACATTGTGAAGAAAGGTGAGATATATGAGCGTAACCTTTATAGCGCAAAAAATAAGCTGTTCAAGCAGGACGAATTTGTGGACGAAGTAAAACAATTTTATACCGACATTATCAATACTATGATAAAAGACGACAAAGAGAAACTGCATGTTTTTGACGAAAACGGTCTATATCTTGCCACTAAGAAGATAGGGAAAAATAATCCGAAAGCAGAACAGATACAGATGGATAACGAATACCGTATGCGTTGGAATCGTGAAGTTGATAGGGCGATTGTAAGCGGTGTGCCAGAAACAGAGATACAACAGATAAAAAAAGAGTACATCTCTGACCGCATCAAAGAATCTATTGATTTATTTGGTAGTCAGCCGGAACGGTTTGGAACTATCCTTATGAGTGCGGTCGCAGTATTGGCAATGCTGATTTCAAAAGTTCTGCAAAAGGCAAGAGAATTGTCGGCAAAGTTTTTTGAGAAAGAAGTGGTACAGACGATTTCAGAACCAAGCGGAGGAAGAACGACACCAATAATACCGCAAACGGATAGTGTGCTACAGCAGGAGCATAAGTTTAAAGTACCTACTGTAGATTTATCGGTACAACAACGAGAGTTGCAGCCCAAAACGCAGACAACGGAGCAGAAAATACCACGAATACCCCCAAAGCCTGTCATGTCAGCCGAAGCAGCGGCATATCCCAAGCTGTCAAAAATTTACAAAGAACTGAACAGACAAAACGGCATTATCTTTGATGCAGAGAAGGAACGCAATGCTTTAGAGCTGGAACGTGACAGCCTGAAAGGACTTGCAAGACTTACCAAGAAAGGGGAAATACAGAGCAAAATAGACCGTAAAAATGAAGAAATAGACCTCTTGAAAGTCGGTTTGTCGGGGATTGCAAAGAGATATGGATTTCAGACAGTGCATGATTTCTATAAAGTCTATGCTACCGCTAAAATAGCTTATGCCGAATATCGGGATAAAGCCGACAGATGGGAAGAACTTTACGGGGAAAATGCACCAAGACAAACAAAAGAAAGCGTACACAGGTGTTTACAGGATTATCAAAGGGCAAATGCCGACAGACAAACGGAACAGACTTCAAAAAACAAGGACAGAGGGGCAAGATAGTGTCCTCTCTGTCCTTTTTCCTTTTTATTCTTGAAAAATAATTCTTGACATATAAATTGAATTATGGTAGGTTATTAAAAAAGTTTAGGAGAACATGGAAATGCAGAGCTTACATTTTACAATGCACTATATGTACATGTATTACAGACGTACTTAAAAGTAATTGTGTTTCGATTGGATGCACAGTTACGCAGGTAGGTCTGATATGTCTGTGCGTATAAATCGGTAGGTGTAAGTTGTAATTATAATATTTGTAATAGCCGATGGTTTTAGTAATGCACTGGACATATTGTATGTTTGGTGCTTTTTTTGTTCGGAAAGGAGATTTTATGAAATTATCAAATGGAACAGAGGTTATTGCAAAGCCTTATTGCGAAGAAGATACGGAAGAAATTGTCAGGTTGATTTGTAGAAATTTTAAGGAAGTCAATGTGAAAGATTACGGGGAAGAAGCTATAGCGGCACTCTGTGCCACGCATGATGTGAACTGGTTTAGGGGTGTGGCGGAATATGCGCATGTATATGTATTTTGGAATGAAGATAAAATTGTAGGGGTGGGTTCCATATCAAGTTTTTGGGGGAACCCTACGGAAAGTATATTGCTGACTATTTTTGTACTGCCGGAATTTCATGGGCAGGGAATCGGCAGCTATATCATTGATACGCTTGAATCCGATGAGTTATTTTTAAGGGCAGAAAGAATAGAAATTCCCGCATCTATTACTGCGGTGGAATTCTACCGAAAAAAAGGTTATGAATATAAAAACGGAATAAAAGAGTTAGATAATGAGCAGCATTACAGATTGGAGAAATTCAAAAAGATTAATTAGGAGCTTCCTGTATAATTCAAATATAGGAAATTCCAAGAAAGAAGGTTGATAAAAAAATACCTCAGAGTAAAA
>RAYF01000141.1 GCA_003611745.1 bacterium D16-36
GCCATTATCTGCCGGGCATACTCAGGATCTGCATCCATCTTCTGCTGCAAACTCTCCGGTACAAGGATTGCAATCCGCCCAGAACCTACACTGTTATAATTCCTTTGCAGGTCACTACGCATCTGCGATGGATTTGCACCTTCAGGTTTCCAATCATTTAAAGCATCCGCACTTGTATTCTTATCAAAATACTTCCAA
Organism: bacterium D16-36; assembly: GCA_003611745.1. Classification (GTDB taxonomy): domain Bacteria; phylum Bacillota; class Clostridia; order Lachnospirales; family Lachnospiraceae; genus Butyribacter. The sequence goes on from RAYF01000141.1 coordinate 199, forward strand.
AAAGGAAAGTCATTTCTCTGCCAGTTGCCAGAAGAAATATTGGCATTTCCCACATGGGTTATGACATCGTATTGTGGAAAAGCATCTTCAAAATTCGTTGCACCTACTTTTCCAGTGCTGTATGCCTTGCTAATGGTTGAAATATAATCTGTAGCACCTGCCATTTTCTTTGCATAAGCTGTCTGAAAAGCACTTGCTGCCGTTTTATCCGTTATTTTACTTATACGTTCCTCATAAGACTCACCCATATAGTTTCCAGTGCCAGTTGTCCTCATTTCATTAACACTTCTCAATGAGGCCTCCTTCTCTGCCGCTTTTGCCGCTGCAATTTCCGCAAAACTTCCATCAACATTCTTTCCTGCCGTTGCACAAATATGGTTGTTTATACCATACTCCCACAGCTTACCTGTCACTCCAAAATCCATCTTCATTTCCCCTTTCATATTGCATTTTCATAGACACAAAGAACACACATACATTAACTTTCGCCTCATATCTCCACAATGCTTTTTTCATATGCATTGTAAGCATTATGCCTTGCCACACTACTCTTGTAATATCTCCTGTCTATATCCTGCTCCAACATCTTCCGTTTCAAGGAACTTTCTTCATTCAGTTTTGCATATTTCTCACGCCGTTTCTTCTTTGCTGCCTGCTCTGCCTCGAACTGTCGCTGTTCCGCCTCTGTCGGGCCGGATATGTTGCCGCCACTCCCTGTTACACGGAATTTTTCAATTTCGCCATTTTCGTCAAGTGAAATCAGCCATGAGCATACCCTGCCCGGTCTGACAGAAGTTGCTGAATATGTAGTAATAAATTTTTCAACATTTGCCATTACCCTTTTTGCCAATTCAGGATCATTCTTCATCTTTTCTTCCAATTTCGTCGGTACAATAATTGATTTTTCTCCCGAAACAGAATTCCATCTTGACTGTACCTGTGAACCGGTTGCTGATGGCATGGCTCCTGCCGGTTCCCAATTCAATACGGATTCATCCACATCATCCTGGAAGAATTTTTCCATAGGAAAATCATTCCTATCCCATACACTCTGTGGGATTTTATTGCCATCCATTATATGGTAATATGCTCCCGGAAACCTCGTCTGCCACATATCCTTGAAGCTCATTCCTGCGGCATACCCCTTATCTGCCACTTTCTCCGCCACTTTTGCTGCTGCAATTTCCGCAAAACTTCCGTCTATATTCTTTTCTGTCATTGCACTGGTACGGCTGCCTATACCGTACTCCCACAGCTTACTTGTCACTCCAAAATCCATTTTCATTTCCCCTTTCTTTTTTATGGACAAGAAGAACACTTATATTAACTTTCGCCTTATAATTCCATAATGTTCTTTTCATACGCCTTAAAAGCGTTCTGCCTTGCCACGCTACTCTTGTAATATCTCCTGTCTGTTTCCTGCTCCAATACCTTCCGTTTCAAGGCACTTTCTTCATTCAATTCTATATATTTCTCACGCCTTTTCTTCTTTGCTGCCTGTTCTGCCTCAAACTGTCGCTGTTCTGCCTCTGTCGGGCCAGTAAAATTACCACCATGACTTGAAGCCCGAAAACGTGTAATTTCTCCGTTTTCATCTAAAACTATCAAATGGGAACATATCCTGCCAGGCACCTGATTGGCTACAATAAAACTCTCCACCTTTGCCATTACCCTCTGCGCTAATGCCGGATCGCTTTTCATTTTTTCCTCCAATTCTGGTGGCACAACAACTGATTTTTGCCCACTTATTGAATGTAACCTTGACTGTACAGCAGATGAATCCATAGCGGGATTTGCCCCATTAGGGTTCCAGTCTAAAACCGACTCATCTACATCCTTCTGAAAAAACTTCTCAAATGGAAAATCATTTCTTTCCCATACTCCCTGCGGAATATTTGAAGCATCCATCGTATGATAATATGCCCCCGGAAACCTCGTCTGCCACATATCCTTGAAATTCATTCCTGTGGCATTCCCTTTGTCTGCCGCTTTTGCTGCTGCAATTTCCGCAAAACTTCCGTCTATATTCTTTTCTGTCATTACGCTGGTACGGTTGTTTATACCATACTCCCACAGCTTACTTGTCACTCCAAAATCCATCTTCATTTCCCCTTTCATTTTTCATCATCATGGACAGGATAAACACCCTGCCCTTTACCATATAATCCATTGTCCCATGATACTTCTCTACCGTATTTTTAATATTTACAAGCCCCATCCCATGATTTTCCTTATCCGGTTTATCTGTCACTGGAAATTCCTCCCGTGGCCTCCTCACCAGTTTCCCATCAAAGCTGTTCTCCACCTTCAGTACAAGAAGGTTTCCTTTCTGCATGGATACGAACCGGATCAAAGCCTCCGCCTCCGGCTCTTTCTCTTTCAGTTTCCTGCATGCCCAGACGGCATTATCAACGGCATTGCCAAGAATAATGCCTATATCGTAGCTGTGGATTTTCAAATCCTGCGGAAACACCAGCCTATCTGTATCCATCTCCAAATCCGGAACCAGACGCACCGCCTCATGGTATTTCATATTAAGCAAAGTATCCGCTACTGTATTCCCTGTACGGAAACGCATATCCAGCCGGTCAAAGGTCTGGTTCAAATCAGCCAGATATTCCTGCAGTTCCCCCTTTTCCTCCAAGAAAAATTCTTTTTCTTTGGAAAGCTGCCCAATCACGGCAAGGGTATTTTTCATGTCGTGTTTCATTCCCCGTATCTCAGAGTAGATACGTTCCATTTCCTCCATATGTTCCTGCATGCTTTTTACCTGATTTTTCAGGATAACCCTCTCACTTTTTGCCTTGTTCCGGTAAACCATATCCTGAAACAGCTTTACCCCATACAGAATAGAAAGCAGGGACAACAGCAGGATTGCCGGAAGTACAATGGTCAGTATGGG
>RAYF01000142.1 GCA_003611745.1 bacterium D16-36
CTATAAATTCCTTGATTTTTTAAGGAAAATCACTTGACAATATAGGGAGGAAAATCACTTGACAATATAGGGAGGAATGATAATAATGACAATTAGGACAATGAATATCGAGGATTTTGAAAATGTATATGATTTATGGATACATACGGAAGGAATGGGATTGAATACAACTGATGATTCAAGGGATGGAATTACCAAATATTTATTGCGAAATCCTAATACCTGCTTTGTCGCTGAGGATAACGGAAAAATCATAGGTGTTATTATGAGTGGACATGACGGACGCAGGGGCTTTATTCATCACACTACTGTCAAGAAAGAATACAGAGGACAGGGAATCGGAAAAAAACTGGTCGATTCAGCGATGAAGGCTTTGGAGGCAGAGGGCATACATAAAGTGGCATTGGTAGCATTTGATAAAAACGTATCGGGCAATGCTTTTTGGGAAAAGATTGGATTTACGGTAAGGGATGACTTGGTTTATAGAAATAAAAATATACATCAACTTACAAGGATTGATCTTATTTAATATGGAGGCAGTATATGGAAAATCTAATTATAAGGTACGCAAAAAGAGAAGAACTTGAATCTGTAAATAAAATCCGCAAACAGGTCAATGAGGTTCATGTTAAGGGACGTCCGGATATATTTCGTGAGGATGGGTGGCAGTTCATAGAACCATTTATATATACCAGATTCGACGAGGAAAACAGTGGGGTTATTATTGCCGCCACCATGGATGAAATAGTTGGTTTTGCTGTGGTTCAGTATATAGTGAGACCGGAATCTCCTTTTAATAAGGAACGGAAATTTTTTCATATAGAGGAGTTTGGGGTAGATGAAAATCATAGGCGGAAAGGCATTGCCACTGCCATGATTGATTTTGCCAAAGATGATGCAAAAAAACGTGGCTTTGAAAGAATAGAACTTGATATGTGGGAATTTAATGACTGTGCATTAGCGTTTTATGAAAGTGCAGGCTTGAAGACTTATAGAAGATACATGGAATGTTATGTGGAAACAAAGGAGGCAGAGAAAGCATGAATGTAATCATACTTGGTTCAGGAGGCTGTGTCAGTACGCCAAGAGCATGTTGTAACTGTCGTGTATGTACTGAAGCACGACAGAAAGGATTTCCTTATGCAAGAACGGGCTGTAGTCTGTTTATTGAAGATGTGAATCTATTGATACGCCAGAAGATATCAATGCTTCATTGAATAATTCCGGCATACAGAAAGTTGAACATATTTTATACAGCCATTGCGACCCTAACCACACAATGGGAATGCGCATAGTTGAACAATTGAAAATGGACTGGCTTGCCAATTCTCTTGGGAAGAAAACGGATAATCCGATAGAAGTTGCTTCTTTACCTGCCATTCTTGCGGATATTAAAAAGCAAGGTACAAAGTATGGCTCAGCCATTGAATACTATGAGGCATGTGGTCTTATATATACAAAAGAAATTCGTGCTTTCAAAAATGACAATATTTTGATTGAGATTGTTCCTGTAGATGAACAAGAGCATGTGGCAATATTTATTATTTCTTCTAACAGTAAAAAGATAATTTATGCCCCATGTGATGTAAAGCCATTCCCAGAGTCAGCGAAATTTCAAGGTGCAGATGTTTTGATTATTGGCAATACCATTGTCGGGGATATCTTAAAGGATGGCTTTGTATTAAATGAAGATAATCCACTGCGTAAAGAACTGTTTACTTTAAATGAAATTGATACAATACGAAAACAGTATGGTATCAAAAGAGTTGTTATTACACATTTAGAAGAAGACTGGGGGAAATCATATGACGATTATAAGGAATTGGAGAGTGAGTTGAACTTAATAAATTTTGCATATGATGGATTGAGAATAAGGCTATAATCGAGATTAAGGGCTGGTTTTCCAGCCCTTAATCTTCTTACCACAGTTCTAAAGAATCTTCTGCATCCACCCACATTTGCAAGCTGCCATCAAGTGCTAATCGTGCATACTCAAGCGGTTCGTCTATTGCCAAAGAATTTAAGGCACATCGAGAGACGGGAGTAGTTCGTAATCCATCTTCTGCTACATTACAGTCAATCCGTAGGATATATCCGTCAAAAGTGGTAACATCAATGCTGTTGTGGTACATATTATATTCTGCATATATGAATTTCATGTTTTATCAGTCCTTCTTTTACTAAATGAATTTTCGGAAAAATTAAGAAAGCATTTCAATCAGTTCTTCCTGCTTGATTTATATTGTGTTATAATTTGTTACAAGTTTTTCTTTCCCTTATTTTTGCCCTTATGAGGGTTTGTAACATGAGGGAAAAGGATATAACACAAGGGAAAGTATAAGGGCAAACTCACTTGCTATAAATTTAGCATTTTCAAGGGTTTGCGGACTTTTTGAAGATAAGATATAACAGTTAATAAATGCTATAAAAAGTGTCTTATCAGAATTCCAGTTTATCGGTCTAATAAAAGTCCAAAACAGGGCGACGGGGCAGGTGTTGACTATCCCGCCGCCCCTGTCTGTTATCTCTCCATATCCTGTTTTCTGTGGGGCTGTTGTTCCCTCTGTTCCTGCCGCAAAATACTGTAAACGCTCTTTCTGATTTTCTCCGCTTCTTTTACGTCCTCTTTCAATGCAAGATACCGCTGATTGAGTGTTTTTCTCTTGGCGGTCAGCTTGGTGTATTCTTCTTTCCATGTCTTTGTCGGGATTGTGGTCTTGCCGTTCATCACGCCTTTGAGATAATCTTTCGCTGTTGTGAATAAGATTTGCTCGGCTTCGGTCAGCGGCTTCTTTCCCTTACACTTGAAATAAATGTCGGCTTGCTCTAAGTGCTTTTTCAGAGTGGCAGGCCGCCGTTCAACGGGTTTCAGTTTCCCTTGAATGTCAAGCTGTTCCCCTATTATGGACTTGAATTTTTCATCAAGCCCCGCCATATCCATAATGCTGTTGGCTTGCAGGAAGTTCAGCATGGTACTATGTCAAGAAAAAGTACAAGTTAAAAGTGAACTTTTCTTACAACATTCCATTCCCCTCATCCTACCAATC
>RAYF01000143.1 GCA_003611745.1 bacterium D16-36
TTAGGAAATCTGAAGTTTGATGAATACCATAATAATGATGAAGAAATCGGGGTGAGAGATGCCTTCCAACATAAAAACGGGAATCCATACAAATTTTATGCATATTGGTTTATTGAAGAAAATGGCCACAATAAAGAAATTAACTGTCCAGTTATGTATATCAGCCTTGAAGAAGGGATAAATAAAGCGTTAGATGCCCGGATAGATGGTGATGTCAGACGATATCTCAAGGATTATAAGGAGATGGAGATACCTTTTATCAAAGACAAACAAAAGACAGGGGAAGAATTGAAGGAATATCTTGAGAAGCTGCTTGGGAGAAAATTAAGTGATGTGTGGTATTGTATTCCGGCTACGGCAGAGTCGGTTGCCGCATTAAACAAAGTTGATGAATTCGCTGTCTCAGAAATAAAACCGGAAGAGGAGTATTGCGCCTACTGCTATTATTATGACGTCGAGGGATTTCCGTTTACAGACTCATACTTAAATTATCAGCTAAAGGAGGGGGAAACTGCCAGTGAACTGGCAAGGATGTCAGCTCCCGATAATACTCTGGTGGGGCTTTGTAATTCGCCGATTCTGTGCCGTATCTCAAAGGATGGGATCATAGATCTGGATACAGATAATATCAGGATGGAGGGGGAAGTGTATAAAGAAGCAGAGAAGGTTAAAAACCCGGATGGCATCCTTGGGAGGGTCAGGAAGTATTATGAAAAGCAGATACTTACGAAACCGATTACAATTACAGAAGTAAGGATTGTCTATACAGGGTATTTTACGGACGGCAGCGAGGGAGAAATCCAGCCGACAGTGGCGCCATTCTGGAGGGTAAGGGTGTATGACGGCGAGGCTGATGGTGGTAAATATTTTTATTATGATGTTTTTACAGGGAAGGCTATTATGGAAGGGATAACTGCAATGGGATAGGAGAATTTGGAAATGAAAAACTTTATGTTTAAAGGGAAACTCTTTTGTCTTTTTCTTTGTATTATATTATTACTGAGCAGTTGTCAGATAGAAAAGACGAAAAAGTCCAATGAAACACAAAAAGTCCCCTACCGTGACAGTTTTACAGAAGAGGAGAAAGCAAACGGGACAGCAAAGTTTGACTTAATGGAGAATGTGACAGTGGATGCGCAGATTACGCCTGCTGAAAAATATAAAGACGGCTTGAAAAAATATTACATGAAGCATTACATGGAACCAGATACTTTAAAAAGTAGAAAAGATTTTGAGAAAAAGCCGACCTTGTTTGGGAGAAAATTATCAAAGTCTATGGATATGATTGCCGAAAAGGTAGATGGGGCATTTTCAGATAAAAAGATAGATTGGGATGATACCTCTGCTGACTTGGTGGTAAAAACAATATTTGAAGGAAAAAACGGGGAAACTTATAGTTTTATTGCTTATTGGGGGATAGGTGATGAAGCGTTTGACTCCCATAGCAAAGCATATAGCCCAATTATACATATTAAACTTCTGGAGGGATCCAATAGTGGTATGGATACCAACTTAGTGGAAAATATTAAAGAATACCTTAGAGATTATAACGACATAGAGGTTTCATTTATAGAGGATAAAAAAAGACAGGAGAGGAATTAAAAGAATTTCTTGAGAAATTGGTTGGAAGAAAATTAAGTAATACATGGGAGTGTGTTCCGGTTACAGTAGAATCGGTTGCCTCATTAAATAAAGTTTTTAAAAATGGTATTTCCAAACTGAAACCGGAGGAGGAATATTGTACTTATTGGTATTATTATGATGTCAAAGGGTTTCCTTTTACCGACTCAAACTTAAACTATACTTTAAAAGACGGCGAAACTGCCAATGAGCTTGCGAAGAGAACTTCTCCTAATAATATTTTGATGGGGCTTAGTGATCTCCCGTTGCTGTGCCATGTTTCTAAAGATGGCATTATTGGTCTGGATATTTATAATATCCGAATGGAAGGGGATGTGTATAAGGACACAGAACAGGTTATTGATCCGGATGTTGTTCTTCAGAAAGTGAAAAAATATTACGAAAAGCAGATGCTGGCAAAAACAGTTACAGTGCTGGATTTAGAGATGGTCTATACGGGATATTTTACAGATGGCAATGAGGGGGAAATCCAACCAATGATTGCGCCATTCTGGCGGGTAAGAGTTCATAATGGGGAACGCAATGTGTATTTTGTTTACGACGCTTTCACAGGGGAGGCTATTGCACAGAACAATCCGACAAGTTAGTAAATAGAGAATGATGAAAGGGGAAGCGAGGTTGTTGTTTTGTGGGCACGGCAGTGGATGGAATAGGAGAATTGGAAAATGAAGGAAATCATGTATAAGGAGAGATTTTTGTGTCTGTTGCTTTGTACTGCAATATTGTTAAGCGGCTGCCAATCAGACAAAAAGAAAAAAGTGGACGAAACACAAAAAGTCACCTACCGTGACAGTTTTACAGAAGAGGAGAAAGCGAATGGGACAGCAAAGTTTGACCTGATGGAGAATGTGACAGTAGATGCGCAGATTACGCCTGCCCAAAAATATAAAGATGGCCTGAAAAAATATTATATGAAAACTTATTTTGAAACAAAAGAATTAAAGGATAAGAAAGATTTTGCAGATAATCCAATTTTGTATGGAAAGAAACTTTCTAAGGTTATGGATATAGTTTCGGAAGAAATGGAGGCAGAATTTCAGAGCAAAAAGCCTGAAGTAGATATATCGGATCCTTATATACTTAGTGCAGAAGATGTTTTTCGGGATAAGAAGGGGGCGGACTATTCTTTTAATGTATTTTGGGATACCGGTGAGGAGGAATTTGATTATACAAAACGGCTGTATTGCCCACGGATGTATATTCAGTTGCAGAATGGTTTGTCCGGGGTAGGGACAGCATATGAAATTGTACAGCGTTTAAAAGATTATCAGAATATAGAAGTTTCTTTTTTTTAGGATAAAAGCAAGAAAGGGATGGAATTGAAAACTTTTTTGGAAAAATTATTGGGGAGGGACCTCAGTGATTCGTGGGAGTGTATTC
>RAYF01000144.1 GCA_003611745.1 bacterium D16-36
GCTGATGTCATTATATCGGTTAATTCTGTGACAATCAATCAGATTTATTAGACGTCAGAATAAACAGGCAGCAACACTACTTCCTCCGGTGTTAACTTCCGGAAGCTGTCCTCACCCGGAACAACGGCAAATGATCTTCCATTATCCCAGTGCATATGGAGCTGCCCGATGTCATCCACCACCTTTACCGTACCTCTGGTACCGGACGGGACTGGTGCTAACGGGTCCTCCATCTCAATCAATTCAATACGTGTTCCCGGTGGATACTGCTTTTTATACTGCTCTGCCTGCCGGGACAGTCTTTCATATTCATTCATACGTTTTCCTCCTTGTCTGACATAATCGATTCTTTCATTGGCACAATCATATTTCACATCCCCCCTTTCCAAAGTTTCTCACACTCACATCCCTCCCATCTGGATATCATGCTGTTGGTGAATATATTCATCCATTTCTTCCTGACTGTAGACGAAGTAATCATCTCCGCTATGCCAAAAGGAAACATACAAATCCCCTTCCTCTACCTCGATAGCTTTCTGCTCAAATCCTTCACCATAGCCATCCGAATTCTGTCCACTAATCCAAGCTTTTAGAATTTCTGTTTCTTCCTTTGTTAGCGGTTCTTTCAGTCTCACATTGACACAGCCATACAGATTTTCATCTACCTCATCTACTGTCCATACGATTGACACCAATTTTTCTTTAACGGACTCGCTCTGCTTGAAAAACTGTGTCATATCCTCGATGTCACTTTGATCCCTTTCAACTGCATCTCGAATCTCGTACCTATAACTATGCAAAAATGAATTGCCTATCTCGTAAGGTTCATCATATTCATATTCTTCCCCCTCATCATCCTCATCCAGCATACCCTTCAGCGGAAAATAAAAAGATTCGGTATACTTTCCTGCCGATATCGTCATTTCCTCAATATCCTTCAGCAGTTTTTGCACCGAATCATACTGGTCGTGGATGATATTCTGTTCCAGCTCCGTTTTTATTACCTCATCTGCTTTCAACACCGCCCATATAGCTGTGTTTACATCTACAAGGCTGTCTGTCTCTGAAAACATCCGAACAAAATGACTCCAAATACCACTGTCTGCATCGAGTTCGACACGAATGTCGTCATCCTTATCATTTGTTAGCGGTATTTCCTCTGCATTTTTTTGAATCCCAATAGATCGTAGCTTTATCTGCATATCCATAAAGTTTCTCGGAAAGTCTATTACCAGTGTGCTATTTCCATTCTCAATCACTGCAGTAACCATGTCATATTCCTCCCATCATCAAGTTTTCCTCATCTTGCAAAAATTCTTCAATGCTATGTCCATCTTCCACATAGACATAGCCTCCCTCTGGCAGGAACATACCCTCTGTATCATTTTCAATCTGCTCTCCGAACTGCTCATACAGGAAATAATCTTCCAGTTCCGGGTAAATGTCATATTCTATACGTTCTCTAATCCAGTACCTTGCCAAATCTTCCTGATCCTGCACTTCTGGGATAAATGCAAAGGATTCCATATACTCTGCGAGCTTCATCAGCGACTTACTGTCACTTACTCCTGCCAGTTCTGCCATAGCAGACAGCTTATCCCATTCCTCCTGTGTCTGGAAACGGTTCACTGCACCTAGCAGCTCATTGACCAGAAACAATCCTTCATCTTCAAGGACTGCTTGAAGTCTGCTATCCCATGTTCTTCCATTCACTTCGGAATTAACAATCAATACTCGGTCGTAAGAGAAATCAGAACTACCCAGCCTTCGGAATGCTTTTTCAATTGCTTTCTCATCACAGGGCAGATACGCATACTCCGTCTTATCCCCCACTTCTATCATTGCTGTGCATAAACATTTTTCGTGGTAGTATTCCGGAAACACCTGCCCGTCATATACTTCATCAAATGGAATTTCCTCATTAACAAAAAGAATGCCATACTCCGTTATCTTCCCCCTGCCAGATTCCAACAGTTCCCTGCCGATTTCGGCAAAGACCGAAGGTTCCATATCTTCTTCTCCCAAACCTCCCGACAGTGTAAGCTGGTGCAGCCGTCCGACCGATTCCATGCTACTTAAATCCTGTACCAGAGTAAAACGTGAAAGATTAAAGGTCAGATTGATCAAGTCTTTTACCTGCATGAAACCGCATTGACTGGCAGCGGCAAAAAACTGTTTCTTCTCATTTCGGTCAAAGCTGTCCATCCTCTTGGCAAGATAATTTACCTCGTCCAAATCAATAAAACGATCCTGCAAAACTGACAGTTCCTCCGGTTCGCTTACTTTATCAACAAACAGGGTAAAGTTTGTCTCGTCCCACCTATCCAGTTCCTCCAGCTTCTTTTCCAACTCATTTTCAGAACAGGGAAACGTAAGGGTAGCAAAGTGGCTGTGATTCTGTACAGTTACTGTTATCACAGATTCTCTCTCCTTTCTGCAAGCTGGATTGCTTTCAAACCAAATCTACGGACTGCCATCGCATTACAGATCATGGCAAACATCTGCGGACGTATCAAATCCGTATCAGAAAGGTCACTGACCGAAAGATGCTTTGTACCGAGATATAAATCCTTTGCCACGCAGTACAGGGTATATCCATTTTCATGGATTCCCTTCAGACTGACATTCTGAAAGTCAACCTCATTTTTCTGTGTATGGTGTTTCATAATCTTTCACAGTCTGTGGTCTGCTGTCAGCAGATACAACGCAGACAAAAGGGCATAATTCTTCTTGTCCATCTTCGCTGTTATTTCCTCAAATACTGCCTTATGCTTTTCATTCCGGTAACCCACTGCCTTTCCCTCACTTTCCTTCAAATATCGGCTCAAACGCCCTTCTAACGGCTTGTAATGGACAGCCGCTATGATCTCTGACATCATTTTCTCATAACTGTCTGGTGGTGGCTGCCCCCTAATACAATCCTCCATCTCTTTTTTTAATACTGTTAATAACTTCATGAGCTGTCACAGATTTAACCTCATTCACTGTCTCAAACTTTCCCATTTTCCTGACATAC
>RAYF01000145.1 GCA_003611745.1 bacterium D16-36
CAAGCCCATTTTACACGAATCGGAAACTGAATTACACGAATTTCGGGCGAATAAGCAAACTTTTTGCGCGGTAACAATGAGGAAAATGCCCTGCTTGCAGGAGCATTTGACGAATGTCGCGACAACGAGAAAACTTGTTTTCGAGTGTCCGGTCAAAAATTGGAGGTTTTTATATGCCAGATAACAGAGGAAATTCGCAATCCGCTGGCCAGGGCCAGCTACTTGCTCATGAAAGCAGCCCAAAGGACGGGCATGCTTTCAAATTACAAGCCCCCTACAAGCCCACAGGCGACCAGCCGCAGGCCATCGCCGAGCTGGTCAAAGGCTTCAAGGAGGGCAACCAATTCCAGACTTTACTAGGGGTTACGGGTTCCGGCAAGACATTTACGATGGCGAATGTCATTCAGGAATTGCAGAAGCCGACGCTGGTTATCGCCCACAACAAGACGCTTGCGGTGCAGCTCTACGGAGAATTCAAGGAGATGTTCCCGGAGAATGCAGTGGAGTATTTTGTGTCCTAATTTGAGGACAGGGTGAAAACCGCCTTATTTAGTGTTATTTGGTATTGATTGTACCGTATTTTGTGGACAAGATGGGGGAGTATGGACGAAATAACACCAGGCGGACGGATGGGGTTTGTGACTTGGATTCGTGTAATGGATGAGATAATATTAAATTAAATGGATAATGGCTTATATCTTATTATGATTGCAAAGCATTCGCAATAGTGGAAGGAAGAATTTGGTGTAGGAGTAACTACCGAGCTTTTCTCGGTAGTTCAAAATGAAAGAAGCGTTGAATAAGTTGAATAATAAGAAATTTTAATGTAATGAGGCGAACGAAAATGGATGGACATAGAATACAACAATATTGGTCGCATGAGATGGAAGTGATGCTTGAAACATATAGGCGATTTGAGATACTTATTCCGGCTAAATGAGAGTAATATTATTAATTGTATGGTTTTTTAAAAAAGAGACATGGAAAGCAATTAGAAAAATGAATCGACTACCTATGTGTAGCTAATTCATTGGGGGTGTTCAAGGAAGAAAAAAATGAAGTAATAAAGCAGCAAAGGAATTAATAGTAGCAGAGGTATTTTAGGTGGATTAGCAACTTTGATTTCTATTTATTTTACGTTGGTATCTTTGAAACAAGATATAATGGCTTATATTATTCCAATGAGGACAGTACTGTGAAAGAAAGCAGAGGATATGCTATACTGAAAAACAGTTGAAAAGAAATGATTAGACATTACAAGGAAAGGAAAATGGACTTGAAACTATCAGAATTACTGGGGGAAACAACAGAATATGATAAAAAGCGGGATGTAGAGATACGGAAACCGAAAAGCTGGCTGAAAAGCATCAGTGCCTTTGCGAATGGAACCGGAGGTACTTTGATTTTCGGCATTGCGGACGATGATACAGTAATCGGGATTGAGGATATAAAAAGCGCATCTGAATTTGTCAGCCAGAAAATAAAAGAGCGTATTGATCCGTTTCCGGAAGTCACAATGCAGATTCACAATACGGAAGATGGGAAAAACCTGCTTACGGTGGAGGTTATGAAAAGGCAGGAAACGCCGTATTATTACCGTGGAGACGGAAGCACCGAGGCTTTTGTCAGGATTGGAAACGAATCGGTTACTGCAAATGCGGCAGAATTAAAAAGGCTTGTGTTGCGTGGGAAAAATTCATCGTTTGATTCCCTGATGACAGATTATGATTTCAAAGATTATTCTTTTTCAAAATTGCGGGAACGCTATAAAGAATGGAATGGGACAAGTATGCCGGAAAAGGGTTTTGAATCTTTTGGAATCGTTGATGAAAAGGGCAAACTCACAAATGCCGGAGCCTTGCTTGCGGATAATTGTCCAATACGCTATTCACGGCTGTTCTGTACGCACTGGAACGGACTGGATAAAAGCGGAGGCAAGGTAGACGCACTGGATAGTGCGGAATATAGAGGAAGTCTGATTATGTTACTGAATGAGGGCGTTGGTTTTGTGAAAAGAAATATGAAAATGCTCTGGAAAAAGACAGCAAATTCCCGGATTGAAATGCCAGATTTTTGTGAGAGAAGTGTTTTTGAAAGCCTTGTCAATGGGCTGATCCACCGGGATTATCTGGTGAATGGAAGCGAAGTCCATATAGATATTTTTGATGACCGTCTTGTGATTTATTCTCCGGGCGGGATGCCGGATGGCACAAAAATACAGGAACGGGATATTAACACTGTGCCTTCCACAAGAAGGAATCCGGTTCTGGCGGATATATTCGGGCGGTTGGGATATATGGAACGTCAGGGCAGCGGACTTAACAAAATCCGTGAGGCGTATGAAAATGCGGTGAATTATGGGGAAGGAATGGAGCCAGAATTTTATTCAGATAGAGTGATGTTTATGGTGACATTGAAAAATCTGAATTATAAGATGCTGATAAATGAGGCTGAAAATGAAGCTGAAAGTGAGGCTAAAAGTGAAGCTGAAAACATTGCTTTGACAGAATTGGAAAGAAAATTGTGCGAATTATTGAAAGATAATTCAAAAATAACGCAGTCAGAGATACAAAAACAATTAAGTCTTTCCAGAAGTAAGGTGCAAAGAACAATGAAAAAATTAGTAGATGAAGGGGTGATTGAGAATATAGGTTCTCATAGAAGCGGACAGTGGGAAGTTAAAAAATAATTCGAGTTTAACCAAATCGCATAAAAAGATATACCCATCCGGACATCCCGTAATACATGCTCCTGACGGGGCGGACGGACTATCGTCCGATAAGGTATAAAAAAGTACAGAACAAAAGTTCGATTTTGGTCTGTACTTTTTTTGACTTATGTGTTATAATGAAAAACCAAATGACTGGATAATACTATCTGTACCGGCTGGTGTTATTCAGT
>RAYF01000019.1 GCA_003611745.1 bacterium D16-36
GTGAATGACTGGATAGCATCTCAGCCTTTATTTATTCAGGCATTGTTCCGTGACTTATGCTGGGAAAGTTGAGTTAAATACTTATTCTTTCAAAATCTTCATATATTCCGACTTTTACTTTATCTGAAAAAAACATTGTTCAAATGTATCATGTTCAAAATGATACACCATTATCCATTGTTTTATTCCCGCGAAACATCGAGCCAAACGGACATGCTTGCATGTCTATTTGGCGACTGCCGCGAATGCTCATGTACGGTAAAGAAGCAAGCAACCGAAAACAAGAGATAGACCGCCAGCAATGCCGGTGACTACGACTTTAATAACATCCTTTTTCAGATAAATAAAAATCTTTATGAAATCTTCAAAAATTGCAGTTATCCTTTTCTCATAATAAAAAAAGGAAGGACAGTACAAATATGGAAATGATTTTGAAAACAACAAACCTCTGCAAATCTTTCAGCGGGCAAACAGCCGTAAACAACATATCGCTGAACATTGAAAGAAATTCCGTCTATGGACTATTGGGACCGAACGGTGCCGGGAAATCTACGACGCTCAAAATGATTACGGGCATTTTGAAACCGACCTCTGGGAATATCGAATTTGACGGCCACTCATGGAAACGCAGCGACCTAAACCAGATTGGGGCGTTGATTGAAATGCCGCCGCTTTATGAAAATTTGACCGCCTATGAAAATCTGAAAGTAAGGACTACTATTTTAGGACTGACAGATAAGCGGATTGATGAAGTGCTGCAAATCGTCCGACTGACGGAAACAGGCAAGAAACGAGCCGGACAGTTTTCTCTTGGTATGAAACAGCGTCTTGGAATTGCGGTTGCATTACTAAACAACCCGAAGCTGCTCATACTTGATGAACCAACCAACGGGCTTGACCCGATTGGGATTGAAGAACTTAGAGAGCTTATTCGTTCTTTTCCGGCTAAAGGTATTACGGTTATCCTGTCCAGTCACATTCTTTCAGAAGTGCAGCAGATAGCCGACCATATCGGCATTATCGCGGGTGGCGTTCTTGGATATGAGGGAAAATTGAACGCAAACGAAAATTTGGAACAGCTTTTTATGGACGTTGTAAAAAGCAATCACAGGGAGGGTTAAGGCATGGACTATCTAAAATCAGAACATTTGAAATTTAAGCGGACAATATCGAACAAACTGATTTTCATTGTTCCACTAATCACAGCTATTTTTGCATGGCTTATGGGTGGATTTATGGGGTATCAATACATGACACTTTACTGGTGGTATGCGTTTTTGCTTCCGGGAGCAATCGCAATTTTGTGTTCTTTGTCACACAGAAAAGAAGAAAGCGCCGGGAAATACTATTCGGTATTTTCTATGCCCGTGAACCTTTCAAAATTTGAATTTGCTAAGGGCATTATCTTAGTCGAAAAACTGCTTGTTTCAGCGATATTTTTAGCATTGCTTATTTCTATCAGTAATATCATTGCTCCGGCAACGGCAGTATATTCTCTTTTACACAGCATTGCAGGAAGTATCGGGATTATCCTTGCGTCTGTCTGGCAAATCCCTTTGTGCCTGTACTTAGCGCGCAAAACGGGAATGTTTGTGCCGATTGTGTTAAATACAATACTTGGAATTGTTCTATCTACTGCTACCGCATTGGGAAATACAATAGCATGGTGGTTTGTACCGTATTGCCTGGCGCCAAAACTGGCAGAGCCGCTTATGGGAATTGAAATAAACGGAACTTATGCGGGAAATTGTGGATTTTCTATAGCCATTATGATTTCCATTGCGTTGTCAATACTCTTGTTCCTTATTTTGTCCTATGCCGACGCAAAGGATTTTTCCAAAGGGAGGTAGGTGGAAATGGGTTTTATTTATGCGGTTCGTTCTGAACAGGTAAAAACGAAGCATACACCGTTTTGGGCTATCCATTTTTGTATACCTGCTATCGGGGCATTGTTATTTCTTGCTTACTATTCCCAGTATGGCAGCACAGCAGATAGTAAAAAGCTCAAAATGATATTAGAAATTACGACAACGTTTTTTCCACTGTTGATAAGCGTTATTGTCGGTCTGAATGTTGCACTGGAAGAAAAGGCTTCACACTTCCAAACGCTGCTTGCTGTGCCGAACCGACACAAAAATATGCTTGCAAAATTAACTTATCTTTATGGTTCTGGGGTATTTGCATTGTTCTTTCTGTGCCTGCTATTTGTGGTAGGCATACATCTTTTGGGAATGGCTGATACAGTGCAGCTTGGAATGCTAATCGGAGCCGCCGCCGGGATGGCATTTTGTAATTTGATAATATATATCTTGCACCTGTTCCTTAGCTTCAAATTTGGATTAGGGTTATCCCTGTTTTGGGGCGTATTTGAAAGTCTGCAATGTATCTTGTATAGCAATATCGAACTGAAAGGCATAGCAAGGTATATTCCCTTTTCATGGTCTATGAATTGGGTAAAGGATATTTTGGGCCGACAAATTTTCAACTATGGAACGGAAAAAATATGGATTGCAGCATTAACAACAGGCGGCTTGTTGCTGACCTTATTATGGTTTTCTCATTGGGAAGGACGGAAAAATTATGAATAAAAACGAAAAAATGTTTATCGTCGTGCTGTTTGTTTTTGTTGTATGCTTTTCTCTTGCGGGCTGCTCTTTACAGGAAAAAATCAAAGAATATTCCAGTGATAAAGAGCAATGCTATTTGAACGCAGAGAATGTGACGCAATTTTCCTTTAAGGGAAACGACTACACGATTTTGGAGGATACCGTTTCTAATGGTGGGCTTGGGGAATGGACTGGATATATCCGGCAGCTTGTAGCGGTAGACGAAACAGGAAAAGTATTGCTTCAAGAAAACATAGAAGCTGCTACCTTTCGGACGTTGGCAGATTTAGCGGATAAAGCCCCGGAAGCTGCTTATATTATCCCATTCTTGAATGTGTACGCAGCCCCCAACGCTGACGATTATCTGATTGTAGATGTAAACGGAGGGTATCACAAAGCTGTTGGAAAAGAAAATATCAAAGACACAGATACGGTCTTTGACTTCAAGGACACAGAGCAGTCTATGAGTGGAAAGTTTGAAATCAATCCCGAAAATGCAACGCAGCTCCTTTGTGACGGGATTATTTATCAAGTAACCTCTGATACCGTATCAAATGATGAATTAGGAAGCTGGATTGATATTATTGCGGAAAGCGTTACATTCGATACGGAAACAAAACGCCCTTTGTCCAAAGAAGATTTGAACAAGATTGACTGGGACGGAAAAAACGCCGGACAGGGACGGGAACAATGGTTTTACGCAGATGTTTACGAGATTTACGGTACGGATAAGACAGAAGCGGTTGCGGTAAAAATAAATAACCGCTACTATATTGCAGAGCAGAAATGACCGCTTTTCTGCCCTTGCGGATTGTGCTATAATACGAAAAGAGCAACGAAAGGAGGCGACACTATGGCAGCAATCCTTATGGTTGATGATGAACGGACTATTTTAGAGCTTGTGAAAAATGGGCTGCAAAAAGACGGACATTTCATTACTGCCTATACGTCTGCCGCACAGGTTCCGCTTGATAAGCTGAACAGATACGATTTGATTATACTGGATATCATGATGCCGGATATGGACGGATTTTCTTATTGCAATAAAATCCGTTCATTGGTGGACTGCCCTATTCTCTTTTTGACAGCTAAGACAATGGAAAATGATATTACATTCGGGCTTGGCTTAGGGGCAGACGACTATCTGACAAAACCATTCCGCATTGCGGAGCTGCGGGCAAGGGTAAATGCCCACTTACGCCGAGAACACAGGGAACGGCATACCGCCCTTACCTTTGAACGGATAAAAATTGATTTGTCCGCAAAGAAGCTACAGGTAGATAATACGCCCGTTCCCCTAACCAAAAGTGAATATCTGATTTGTGAATACCTTGCAAGAAATAAAGGACAGGTATTTTCAAAAGAACAGATTTATGAAGCAGTTTTGGGCTTGGAGGGCGACAGTGATAATTCTACTATTTCCACGCATATCAAAAATATCCGGGCGAAATTAAGCAAATTGGATATTCAGCCGATAGCGACAGTTTGGGGGATAGGGTACAAATGGGAATAAAAAAACCAACATCATTGAAAGCGTCTTTTTGGAAATTTTTATGTATGCTGCTGATTGGGCTAATGGTTTCGGTAGCTATTCCATTTAGCCTTATCCTTGCCGGAACCAGAATGGGCTTTATTACTTATGCGAATTATTCAGAACGCAGCGCAAAAAATCTTGTTCCAATTATTGCCGCAACGCCGGATTTAACAGATGTACAGCTTCCTATGGGGTGCAAATACCTCGTATTGGATAAGAATTATCAAATGCGGGAAACGTCTTTAGAGGGCGAAGATTTAGACAGGGCTATGGAGTATGCCCTATCTGGAAAGATAAACGAAAACCTCAACAAGCAGTATCTATTCGTTACCCGCGAAAATGAATATGTGGTGCTTCAATATTACATTGGCTCACAGTTTATAAATGAATGGTTCTATCATCATTTTCCCTCACCGGAAATTCTGCTATATATCCTCATGGGGATAAACTGTATCGCGGTCTGCGTGATATTAACAGCGAAGTTTGCAAAAAATATGAGGGCGCAGCTCTCCCCCCTTTTTGAAGCAACAGAAAAAGTGGCAGAACAAAATCTTGATTTTGAGGTGGGACACTCAAAAATTAAAGAATTTGAAGATGTGTTATGTTCTTTCTCTGATATGAAAAATAATTTGAAATCATCTTTAGAGAAACAATGGAGTGCGGAACAATTACAAAAGGAGCAGATAGCGGCACTTGCCCACGATTTGAAAACGCCTTTAACTGTCATTCAAGGAAATATCGACTTGATAAGTGAGACAGAACTTGACGACGAACAAAGGTTATATGCGGGGTATATTACAGAAAGTTCCGGGCAAATGGGCGTTTATATAAGGACGCTGATTGATATATCCCGGACAGTAGCCGGGTATCAGCTGGGTTTGGAAGAATTTGACATAGCTGATTATATGGGACAGATTGAAGCACAGGCAAATTCATTATGCCTTACAAAAGAAATTTGCTTACACATGGAAACAGGGGGAGATTTAGGAACTTTCAAAGCGGATAAATTACTGCTGGAACGGGCAATTATGAATGTGATAGGCAATGCGTTAGATTACTCTCCACCAAAAGGGACAGTCTATGTAGCGACGCAAAAAACAGACAAATTTTTGCAAATCTCTATAACAGACGAGGGAAACGGCTTCACGCCGGAAGCCCTACATCATGCACAGGAACAATTCTTTATGGGGAACAAGAGCCGAACCTCAAATATGCACTTCGGTATGGGACTTTATATTACGGGCAACATTATCAAACAGCACAACGGACAGCTCATATTGAAAAATTCTGATAAGACAAAGGGCGCACAGGTCATTATAAAAATTCCATATTAGACATTCAATGGGTTGGTAACCGGACACATAAATAAAATCAACAAATCCGGAGTGCCAATCATTTCTCTCATGTTTCCTGACATCTGGGTAAATACTTTTACTTTACAATGATACTGCCTGCAAATTTTCTTATACTGGCAAACCATTCTGTCATGCCCTCCTACAATAACAACGCTCATAATTACCTCATTTCTGCAAGGTGAACCTCGTTCACCTTTGCTTTATTGCGCACAACGCAATGTTTGTGCCGCAACACAGACATAAAAAACCTCTGCTTCTTTTCTGCCTCTTTAATCCCCTGCACTCTTACTGAAACTGCTAAGTCACTATCATAATGCACACTGTACAAGCATGCGTTTGCGAATCACCTCCGCTATTGTAATTCCCTCCAATAAAAAGCCTATTAAAACATCTCTTGCTTTTTCAAATTGCAGAAACAATGCCTTCTTTTCAGACAGATTCCCATACACTTTCCAATAACCGATATACAGGCAGTTTTCACCTGAATTACGAATAAACCCTTCTACATCTTCTACCGGATATCCCAAAAGAAGCCCTATCTCATGCGGAAATTCTTTATTTTGTAATAAATACCCTTCGTAGCGCTGACGAAACACATAAAGAATTTTTCCTATGGTATGATTCTGATAACCCATATTCTGAAATATCTGCCATACCTTTTCCTCCCGTAAATAGTTTTCCAGCCCACGTCTGTCAAACAGCAAAACCGCAGCCTTTTCATTTGAAACAGCTACCACAAAATAAGAAATGTTTTCTGGCACATCAGTACTCTCCTTTTAGTTAGCTACCTCTAACCATCGTTAATGATACTTAATTTTTATTGTATTGTCAATCCTTTTTTCAAAAAAAGCACGGAAATCAAAACACAAAAAAGTGCCATCTGCAATATTTCATGCAAATGACACTGTGAATTTACCTGTATTCCGATTTTTCACTGTATGTCAGAGTCCTTCACAAACAATCAATCCATTTATCATTTCTTTTCTTAATCCTCCCAATATCTTTGGATAGAAATTGCAGAAAATTATCTCTTATTAATCTTATTTTGCTGTCTTTTCTGTTTTCATTCATAGTATTTCACTCCAAAACCAAAAGACTCAAGACCCAAATCTATGAGCCAAGGGTCCGCTATAGCAATATTTTATACACTCTGTAACAGTTCCTGTTGTATTCTCTTCACATCATCTATTGTAAGATTAGAAATATATCCTGCAATCTGTTCTACAGAAAGATTCCCCTCTTTCAACATCTTAACAGCTATCTCTTTTGAGTTCTCATATTTCTCACTCCTGATATAGTCCAACAAAATTTCTTCCTCGTCATACATTGCTAACATAATAGCCTCAACCTCCTTCTCTCGTTCCAACAAATACTCTATTAATACATTTTTATCCTTACAGATACGAATGGTTTCCAAGATTGCCGTCCGGGTTTTTCCATGTTTTTTTCTCTGCTCATCATAAACTTTTGCAAAAGTTACATACTGGCTGATGATATCATCCTCACCGCTGCCATAGAGAACCCTGACACACACATCCAGAAAACACTCTTCCCCATCAAAAAATTCTTCTGAAAGGCTCATATATTCCGGATGTCCCTGCTTCTCTCCTGTAAATACCACATATAATTCCGGTTTTGGAAACGTAACTTTGGCTTTCTTATAAATATTCTGGTTTGTCTTCCTAAAGTAATCCTGATATGTTGTCATCAGGTACATCAGGCTACGCATGATAATGTTCTCCGTCCAGGTTGCTTGACATTCTACAAGAATCAGCAAACGGTTACCGCGGCGGAAACCAAGGTCATTATAAATCCATCTGTCATAATATTATGAATCGTAATATCTGACAATGAATCTTCCGTTACCTCTGTATCCTCCGGATGCAGAGTTTTATATAACTGGAGCAGATACTTTTTTTTCCTGAAACAAATTCGTGAAAACACTATCCTTAATTGTATGTTTTGCAGCCTCTGTCTCCTTTATTCTGTTTTCTACTGCATTTACTTCCTTTTCTTTTTTCATTTTGTCACCTCATAACCAGAAGTTGGAACTGTTCATGGTTCTACCCTCTCTTCTAATTATACAAAAGGTTTTCAGATACTTCAAGCACTATTCCCCTTACAAATAGTATAAAAGACTTGGAACTTATTGATATTTCTACATTAACTCAAAAATCCCTGCTAACAGTATTCTTTTCATATTAATCCCCCCTACATTAAATCTTTGCTTTCCACATTTACGATTGACAAAGCGGCAAAAAGCAAAGAAATAGCCGTCAAAATAATAGGAAATACTGCGTTGCCTGCCATTGTGAAATCGCCAATATTGGCCTGCGTGAGAAAAATCAACAAAAATGAAGTGACAATCGTTGCCTTTGAAGATTTGAAAGCCATCCCGACAAACAGGGCAATAAAGCTCATGCTGACGATTACCACTGATTTTAGTATCAGTTGTATATAAAATGACAGGCTGCCTATTGAAAAATCAACAACAAAGGATGACTGCATAAATTTTGCCCCAAAGAACACGCACATATAAATTGCCAGTTTTGTTAGAATGAGTGCGGCAAAATTAAAAGTCCAGACCGCAATCATTTGGGAAGCTATGATTTTCTGCCTCTTAATAGGGTAGGAAAACATCAGATTCATTGTCTTGTTTTTGTATGCGCTTACAATAAAAGATGCCAACATTACACTGGTGTAAATAAGAAAAGCCATGCTGGTAAATAATTCAATGGGAGCGGAGATTACATCTGTCCCAGGCGCGGCATCCAGTGTTCCGTCTGAGTCGTTGGCAATGCCCAAAAACGCTAACGCAAAAACAAATAAGCCCAGCAGAGCCGCCATAATGATTACGCCTCCCAAATATTTCCCGATATTATTCTTTTTCCATTCAAGTCTGACAAGCTTTAACATGATTTTCCCACCTCCGATGTGATTTTTAAGAAATAGTCCTCCAATGTTTCGGTATGTTGGCTAATGGAAGCAATCTCAACATCATTTGCCATCAATTCCCTTGAAATCTTTTGTGTGGTGACACCCTGCTCATAAATACGGATCCCAGAATCGTTTACAATTTTAAAATTACTTAACTGCATTTTTTCAGCTAAAACATACGCCGCTTTTTTTGTATCCTCTACGGCAAGCTCAATATACGCCGTATTTGTTTCTGCAATTTCTTTCATGGATACTTCTTTCATCATTTTTCCATGATGGATAACGCCAACCGTATCGGCAATACTTTCTATTTCTGAAAGAATATGGCTGGATATCATAAGCGTCATGCCGTACTCAGTACACAGCATCCGAAACAAATCTCTGATTTGCTTCATTCCTGCGGGGTCTAAACCATTTGTCGGCTCGTCAAGAATGACTAACTCTGGCTTGCACAATATGGCACGGGCAATCCCCAGACGCTGCTTCATTCCTAAAGAATAACTGCCCGCAGGCTTATCCGCCGCATCAGAAAGCCCAAGCATCCCAAGTGCTTCATCCACGCTGCCTTTGTTGTAATACCCCATATACTCACAATGAAGCTGTAAATTGTCCTTTCCGCTCATATGGTCATAAAATGTAGGAAATTCAATGATGCTTCCCATACGCTTCAGCACCTCATAAGAGTTTTTTTCCAATGCTTTTCCAAACAGCCAGGCCGTGCCGCTTGTCGGTTTCCAAAGGTTTGTAAGCATCTTCATCACCGTGGTTTTTCCTGCCCCATTCGGTCCTAAAAATCCATATACCTCACCTTTCTTTACATGGATATTCACATCTGTGACTAACTGTTTCCCATCTATCGTTTTGCTTAGATGGCTTGTTTGCAAAATATAAGACATTTTTTGCCTCCTTTCCTTAGTAACGCCTTTCTCAGACGTAGCAATACGCCTGGAGATGTTTTATGAATACCATTATAGCAATATAGATTTTCAAAACTCTTGACTAATTCTTACGAATTTCTTTCGCAGGGAATTTAATAAGTTATTTTTTTGAGGCTTACTGTAAAAGTTGTTTTGACATTCGGTATGCTGTTTAAAAATATATCTCCCTCTAACTGCTTTGCAAGATTCTTCGCAATCGTTAAGCCTAATCCATTCCCTTGTATTTCCCTATTTCTAGAATCTTCCATTGTATAGAGCCTGTCAAACACATTCGATGCAAATTCCTGTTCAATCCCTTTCCCTTTATCAACCACATCAATATATACATTACCCTTGTCCTGACGCAGAAAAACTCCTAAATATTTTCCGTCGGAGCCGTAGCGTATTACATTTGACAATAAATTGTATAAAATCCTTTGCAGAGCCTCTTTATCCCCCTGCACAAAAATAGCCGTTTCTGGAATAAACAAATCAACATCAAAATCTTTCTGCAATAAAATATCATAAAACTCCAAAACATTCTCCCTGCATATCTCGTTGATATTTACTTTGCAGGGATTTATATTTGTATCGCCAGATTCCAGTTTTGCTAATGTAAAAAACTGATTGATAAGGTCCATAACTTGATTTGCTTTTGTTTGTACTTTTTTCAACATCTCATGATCTTCATGGTTCAAACGCATAATTTCCAGATAACCCAATATGACCGTTAGAGGTGTTTTTATGTCATGGGAGATATTCGCCAGCATCTTTTTAGATGAAATTTCTTCCCTTTTAAAATCTGCCCTTATTTTCTGACGGTCTATCAGCAGGCGGTTGATTTGTCCCCCTAATTCCATCAAAACAGGGTTATCCGTAAATACCATTACTTTCTCGTCGCTTCCAGTTTCTAAAATTTCCTCCAATTTTTTATTTATCCGTCTAATCTTTGCCTGTATTCCCTTGCCAAAAACAAAACGCTGGTATAAAACCACAAGGAATAATAAGCAGGAGGCAACTGCCAAAAAGAATATGATTGTTTCATCGCTCATCATTTCACTCCCCCAATTTGTATCCGATTCCCCATACTGTAATCACATACTGCGGTTCACGGGGATTATCCTCTATTTTATTCCTCAATCTGCTAATATGGACATTGACGGCATTTTCATCACCATAATAGGTATCATTCCAGACAAGGGAGTAAATCTGTTCTTTCGTATATACTTTCTTTGGATTCTGCAATAACAGCTTTAAAATTTCAAATTCTTTTGATGTAAGCTCTATTTTACAGCCGTTTTTTGTTACAGAGTGCTCATTAAGATTCATGATAAGGTTTCCCGTTTGAAGTATTGGCTGCTGCTCTGTGGCACTTGCAGCATACTGTGTATTTCTTCGGATATTTGCTTTTATTCTTGCCAATACTTCTGTGACAGAAAACGGTTTCGTTATATAATCATCCGCCCCCAAACCTAAACCAAGCGTCTTATCAGAATCGGTATCTTTTGCCGATATAATAATAATTGGGACAGTGCTGTTTTCTCTAATTTTTTCCATGACTTCCATTCCGCTTATCTGAGGAATCATCAAATCAAGCAAAACCAGACTGAAACTATCCGAAAAGAACCTGTCGAGGGCGCTTTTGCCATCATACGCTGTAATTACCTCAAATTTCTCTGTGGTCAAAAAATTCTTTAGCATGGTACTAATTTCCCTATCATCTTCAACCAATAAAATCTTACTCATTGTCTGATTCCTCCTTATCTCTTTTCTCATTTATTGCCTCCTGACATCTTTTTAAATGCAAAGAGGTCAATACATCTATTTTCATAGATATATTGACCTCTTATGCCTTATTTGCATTCATGCGTTTCTACATGAACTTAACCCAAAAACATTATAAACCTTCTTCCGTTCGTCAATTGGGTTAAAAATGGGTTAAATTCACTCTTTTTAACCATGAAGCTTTTTGCAAGTTTTTGCGAAACAAAGCTTTACCTCCGATTTCACGGAGCTTACAGCTTACTCAGCATTGGCAAGAATCTCTTTCTTGTTATAAGAGCCACATGACTTACATACTCTGTGGGACATCATCAATGCACCGCACTTACTGCACTTTACTAAATTTGGTGCAGACATTTTCCAATTTGCTCTTCTCTTATCTCTTCTTGATTTTGAAGATTTATTTTTTGGACAAATAGACATTCTATTCCACCTCCTGATTCCGTACTTCAATTTACTGTTTACAGCCATGCCAGTTCCCCAACACAGACAATAGAGGTACAACAATAATCTCCCCTACACATAATCTTTACATGCGCTATAGAAAGCTTTGCACCTTACACACTTTTCCAAGTATAACAAAGCCTGGCCTTTTTGTCAATTATTTTTTTACCAAACGAACAGTTTCCCTTGCAATTGCCAATTCTTCGTTCGTCGGAATTACCCAGACCGCTACCTTGCTTTCCGGCTTCGTCAAAATATGCTCCCTGCCTGATTCTGCATTTGCTTCCAAATCCGGTACAACCCCGATTGCAGCCAGCCCCTTCATAATCCTTTCACGAACCATCGCATTATTTTCCCCAATTCCTGCTGTCAGGGCAATGGCATCTGCACCATCCAGTGCAACAAAATATGCGCCAATATATTTAATGATGCGGTATATCATAATGTCTACCGCATTTTTAGCATCTTCATTCCCATTCTCCATTTCCTCAATCAAATCGCGGAAATCACTGGAAACTCCGGATACCCCTAATGCACCGGATTTTTTATTTAAAATGTCTGTCATCTCGCCGACAGAAATCCCCTCTTTGCTGCAGATGAATTCAATAATCGCAGGGTCAATATCTCCAGAACGCGTCCCCATCAAAAGTCCTTCTAACGGCGTCATACCCATGCTTGTATCAATGCTTTCCCCATTTTTAATTGCTGAAATACTTGCACCGCTCCCAATATGGCAGACAATCATTTTGGAATTTCCGATATCAAGGCCTGCCAGCTCGGCAAGCCTGTGGGATACAAAACTATGGCTGGTACCATGAAAGCCATAACGGCGCACCCCATATTTCTTATAATACTCCTTAGGAAGGCCATACAGATAAGCTTTTGGCGGCATTGTCTGGTGGAATGCCGTATCAAAGACAGCCACATTCGGAATCCCCGGCATTACTTTCTGGCAGGCGCGCACACCGAGAAGATTTGCCGGATTGTGGAGAGGCGCTAAATCATTACAGGACTCAATTGCCTTGATTACTTCCTCATCTATAACAACCGATGACGCAAATTTCTCACCGCCATGCACCAGACGATGGCCAATCGCATTAATTTCTGATAAAGACTTTAAAACACCGATTTCCCCGTCAAGCAAAGTATCAAGGACTTTCTGTATCGCAACCCCATGGTCTGGGAACGGAACCTCCTCCTGATACTTTTCCCCCTCTTTCTTGTAAGTGATGGAACCTCCAAGCCCAATCCTCTCACAAAGACCAGAAGCACTGACTTCTTCTGTCTCCGAATCAATCAACTGAAATTTCAATGTTGAACTGCCGCAATTTACTACTAAAATCTTCATTTTAACCTCTTTTCTGCCTTCCCCAGCCTCTTTAATCAATATCTTCCGTTTCTTTCCAAAAAACACACTATAATAAAGTATACTTGATTCATTTTTCTTTGTCTAGTATAATGTTCCAAAATACACCAAAATAAATTTTTAGATGCGAGGATTTTTATGGAAACAGTCGGAATTATTGCAGAGTATAACCCCTTCCACAATGGGCATCTCTACCAGATTAATAAGTTAAAAGAACTGACCAATGCCCACAATATTGTAGCAGTCATGAGCGGCGATTTCGTCCAAAGGGGCACCCCTGCATGGACGGACAAGTATCTGCGCACTGAGATGGCCCTGTCTCAGGGTGTTGATATTGTCTTTGAACTTCCTGCAGTTTTCGCTGTTTCCAGCGCAGAGGCTTTTGCCCGTGCAGGCGTCAGCCTCCTTACCTCCCTAAACTTTGTTGACGGAATCTGCTTCGGCAGCGAATGCGGCAGCCTCTCTGCCCTCCAGAAAACAGCAGCCTTTCTGGCGCACCCATCGGAATCCTTTGAAAAAGAAATCCAGAACCTCACAGCAAAAGGAATAACCTATCCTGCGGCAAGGGAACATGCCATGAGAACCTTCTGTGCAGAATTATGCCATGAATACCCAAATCTTTTTTCCGCGCCAAACAACATCCTTGCGCTGGAATATCTAAAAGCTATACAACAGCAAGGCAGCCCCCTGGCACCCATCCTCATTCCAAGGGAAGGCCCTGGCTACCACAGCAGTTCCCTAGAGGCACCGCTCGCCTCCGCAACAGCAATCCGAAATGCCGTAAAAACCCCCGATTTCATTCATGATATCAAAAATGCGGTTCCGGCTGAAATCTATGAACTTCTCAAAGCTAACCGAAACCGTTACCCTATGGCCGAAAATAATTTTTCTGACCTGCTGTACTACCGTCTGTCAAATATCACACAACAGGATAACTTCATCCCAGACATGACGGAAGAAATC
The DNA here is from genome assembly GCA_003611745.1 of bacterium D16-36. Taxonomy (GTDB): domain Bacteria; phylum Bacillota; class Clostridia; order Lachnospirales; family Lachnospiraceae; genus Butyribacter. Next base: position 13,905 of record RAYF01000019.1, read on the forward strand.
CTGCACCGTATTCAAAAAATGCTGCCGGCATACAAATCCTTTCAGGATTTTGTCTTCAAAATCAAAACGAAGCAGTATACCTACAGCCGCATCAGCCGTGTACTGCTCCGTATTTTGTTGGGCATCAGCGATACCGCGCAACCCCTCCCACTCCAAGAAACCCCTTTTGTGCCATATGCAAGGCTTCTTGGCTTCCGCCGGGAAAAAAGTTTCCTGCTGCGAAGGAAAACCACAGTTCCTATTATTACCAAACCCGCTGATGGCAAAGAGAACATACTAAATTTCTATAATGCCCTGCCGGAGAACGCCAGATATCTTTATGAAAAAGACATCTTTTGTTCCAACCTCTACCGCCAGGTACAAAACAATGCCCTGCACTGCTGCCGCGGGAATGAATACTGCTGCCAGCCTATCATTTACAGCTGAAACCCATCGGCAAGCCCGCGGAAAGAATCAATCTTCGCATCATACGCATCCACGGAACCGAATCCATACGCAGCGTACACAAAAGCAATCCCCGCCTCGTCAGAAGCATCTTTATCCCCCTGCGTATCGCCTACATAAACCGTCTCATTTTTGTCTAAACCATTCCTCTGCAAAAGCAGGCTGATATTTTCCCCCTTCCCCCTGCCAGTATCCCCAAAGCACTCCTTATCCTGAATATAAGGCCCCAGCTTATTCTTCTCTATAAATAACTCAATATATCCCGATTGGCAGTTGCTGACAATATACAATTTTTTTCCACTCTCTGATAGAGAGGCAATCGTCTCCCTCACATTCGGATACAGGATATCTAACTCCTGACTTTCCAATGCCTGCTGCTCATATTCGCAGCATTTATCCAGAAGCCTCTTCTTAATATCCTCTGGAACGCCATGGAACAATGAATCCGCAATGACGTCCATTGTCTTCCCAAAAAGGGACTGCAGCCTGGAGGCATCTACAAAAATATCATCCTGATACCCCTCCTCCGCAATGGCGCGTTTCCATGCCTCCGCAACAACCTCCGTTGTATTCCACAATGTCCCATCTATATCCAATATTATATTTGCAACTTTCACTATGAATCTCCTCCCGCTAAGCTTTGCCACAGCAGTGCTCTGTTAACCATTTTGCCACCCCGTCCCCATTATTTCCGCCGATTATCCCTGTTGCCATCCCCTTAAGTTCACTAACAGCATTTTCGACGGCATATGCTTCATCCGCAATTTCAAACATATCAATATCATTCATCCCATCTCCAAATACTACCAGCCTGTCACACTGCAGCAGCTCTTTTAACTGCAGCGCCGCATTCGCTTCTGATGCCCCCTTTGGCAGAATCTCCAACCACTGTTCTCCCGAATAGATATCTTTTTGGTAAACCGCATGATACCTTTCTTTCAATCCGTGGTACAGGGGGGCAAGCTTCTCCGGCTCATCAATACAGGTAATGTAAAAAGGATTTCCCACTGCCAGCTGTTCCGCCGTTTTCACGGGATTTATTCTCGGGTCGCCTCTCCTGCTTTCTAAAAACTGGGCCATCCCCCTCGAACAGTGCTCCGCAATAAAGGAAAATTTTTCAATCCCATCAATATAAGAATATACAATCGGATATACTTGCTGTTTCAATAATGTGCCTAGGACATTCCCAAAACTTTCATCAAAAGAATTAGCACGCACTATTTCACCAGAGACGGGATTGACAATAAAACAACCATTATACACAATCAAAGGAATTCTGGTATCCAGCCCCTTTGCCACTTTCCGGGCAGTTACCAAAGACCTTGCGGTAGCGTATGAAAACATCATTCCCTTTTCAATCAATTTATTAACCGCCGTATTTGTATCATCAGATATTGATTCATCGCTTCTTAATAAGGTTCCATCCAAATCAGACACATATAACGTTTTCATATATCCTCCCCTTTTCTCTTAAAACACCATCCGGCTGAAATTGGCGATATCTTATATATCTCCTGATTCTGTAAATAATTCATAACGGTATTCCATACGCTCCTCCTGCGACGCCTTGTTTTTCCGGCCGCCATACTCAGCCGTCCTTTTCATCCCCAGCTTCTCCATCACACGGTAAGAGCCTATATTTTCCGTATCGCAATGGGCAATAAAATGAGTAACGCCCCTCTCGTTTCCGGCAAACTCAATCAACACTGCCGCCGCCTCAGATATCATTCCCTTATTCCAATACTTCTTATGAAGAATCCAGCCAAGCTCCCCCGTCTTACCGTCATTCTCCAGATACAGGGAAACAGCTCCAACCTGCCGTCCTTCATAACAAATAGCAAACTCATAAAAATCAGGCTCACGCTTCCCCCACTCATTCTCTGTATTCCGCAGAAAATCAGCCGTCTCTTCCATTGACTCATTCGGAAGATACATCATATATTTTGTATTTTCAAGATCCGACGCATACTCATGGACAGATTCCAAATCCCGCATCCCCAATGGCCTTAACAAAAGCCTTTCTGATTTTAATTCCATAACAATCCTCATTTCTGCAAGCACTTCATTTGGTTTATTGCGCACGTGAGAATAAAATTTCATCCAAAATATCACAAGCCCTCTGAATCTGTTCAAGGCAGGGCCTTTTCTTATAATATTCCTCCGTACGCTCCGCCGGTGTAGTATCCGTAAACTCCGCCGCCTCAAGCGCGCTGCCGCTGTCCTTCTTTTCCTTTCCGGGCATCGGCACAAGCCCCAAAAGCTCCTTGCAGATAATAGACCCGTATTCCTCCTTATACCTTTTCGCCAACTTCTGCACCATATCATAATTTGCCTTCTTGGCCTCCGGATCCTTCGGCCGCACCTGCCCGGTCTCCATCCCTGCCACCATAAACATAGCAGAAACCGCGCCGCACACTTCACGCATCCGCCCCATCCCCCCGCCAAAGGAAGCGGACAGCTTAAGTGCCAGCTCCTTATCCAGATGATACCGCTCGGCATAGGCAGCAAAAACAGCCTGAGAACAGTTATAGCCTTCCAAAAACAACTCCTTCGCTTTTTCCCTTTCCGGTTTCATATTTATGCCCCGCCTTTCCTAATTTAACCGCCTAAGTATAACTCCCATAAACCCTAAAACCCCCTCCTGAAAACAAGTTCCAGAAGGGGGAGTGTTGTTTGTATTAGGAACTGTATAGAAGTAAAATTACATCTTTGTCCAGAAAATACTTTACTACATGGCATTTTCTAAATTGTAATCTATAAATTCTTTTTGTGGCAGTTCCTCACTCTAAAAAATTATTTATAAAGTTCTACTAACTTCTGCAGATGCTCATAACGTGCCTTTGCAGCTTCCTCAGACTCCTTGAAGAGCTTCTCTGCACGCTCTGGGAACGGCTTAATCAGACGGGTATAACGTGCCTCGTTATTCAGGAAGTCCTGATAAGAGCCATCACCCTCTTTAGATGTCAGGGTAAATGGATTCTTGCCCTCTGCCTTAAGCTGTGGATTGAATGAGAAGAGGTTCCAGTAACCTGCCTTGACAGCCTTCTTCATCTCATCCTGGCAATGGTTCATGCCGCCCTTAGCGATACCGTGCAGCTCACATGGAGCATAACCGATAATCAGGGAAGGCCCATTATATGCCTCAGCCTCACAGATAGCCTTAACTGCCTGTGCAGGGTTTGCGCCAAGAGCAATCTGTGCTACATATACATAGCCATAGCTCATAGCAATCTCTGCAAGGCTCTTCTTGCCGATTTCCTTACCAGCAGCAGCAAACTGGCATACTTCACCGATATTGGAAGCTTTTGATGCCTGTCCGCCTGTATTAGAATACATCTCTGTATCAAATACCATGACATTTACATTCTCGCCGGAAGCAAGTACATGGTCGAGACCGCCAAATCCGATATCATATGCCCAGCCGTCACCACCGAAGATCCATACAGACTTCTTAGAAAGGTAGTCTTTCTTAGCAAGAACTGCTTTTGACTTCTCGCATCCGCACTTCTCAAGCTCTGCTACCATAGCCTCTGTTGCAGCAGCATTTGCCTTTGTGTCATCCTTTGTCTCAAGATATTTATCAATAGCAGCCTTCACTTCAGCAGAAGCCTCTGAAGATGCTTTGATTTCCTCAAGCATTTCAATTGCTTGGTCGCGGAGGTACTTCTGGCCAATATACATACCTAAACCATGCTCTGCGTTATCCTCAAAGAGGGAGTTAGACCATGCCGGGCCCTTTTTGGTATCCTTGTTTACTGTATATGGTGAAGTAGCTGCTGGGTTACCCCAGATAGAAGAACATCCCGTTGCATTGGAGATGTACATCTGCTCACCAAACAACTGTGTAATCAGGCGGGCATAAGATGTCTCTGCACAACCTGCGCAGCTTCCTGAGAACTCAAGGAGCGGCTGGTTGAACTGGCTTCCCTTCGGTGTATTGTCAGCAAATCCGCTGTCTTTCTTTCCAACATTGGCAACTAAGTAATCAAATACTGGCTGCTCTGCTGCCTGTGATTCCTGAGGAACCATCTTGATAGCGCCCTTATCTGCTGCAGGACATACTGTGATACACTCACCGCATCCCATACAGTCAAGAGGGGATACGCTCATCGTAAACTTAAACTCCCCAGCCTTCGGCTTCGTATCAGACAATTTAATATTAGAAGGTGCTGCCTTAACCTCGTCCTCACTCAGTAAGAATGGACGGATTGTAGCATGTGAGCAGACAAATGCACAGTTATTACACTGAACACAGCTTTCCGGATCCCATACAGGAACCGTTACGGCTGTACCGCGCTTCTCATATGCAGATGCGCCAACTTCGAACTGGCCATCCGGATTCTCTGCAAACGCAGATACTGGAAGGCTGTCGCCATCCATCTTAGAGATAGGCTCAAGAAGATCCTTAACCAGCTTAACAACCTCAGGGCGCCCTGTAATCTCCTTAGCAGGGGCATCCGGCTCCGGATTAGACCATGATGCTGGTATCTCTACCTTGTGCACTGCGTCCACGCCGGCATCAATTGCCTTGTAGTTCATCTCTACGACTGCATCACCCTTCTTAGAGTAAGACTTCTTAGCAGCCTGCTTCATGTACTCAACAGCTTCATCAATCGGCATAACATCTGCTAATTTGAAGAATGCAGACTGGAGGATTGTATTCGTACGCTTGCCCATGCCAATCTCAATTGCCTTATCAATCGCATTGATTGTATAAAGCTGGATATTGTTATCAGCAATATATTTCTTTGCATCAGCATTTAATTTGGACTCTAATTCTTCATCAGACCACTGGCAGTTAATCATAAATACTCCGCCCGGCTTAACGTCCTGAACCATCTTAAATCCATTCACAACATAAGATGGATTGTGGCATGCCACAAAATCTGCCTGATTGATATAATATGGGCTCTTAATCGGGTTATCACCAAAACGAAGATGGGAGATAGTAACACCGCCAGTCTTCTTTGAGTCATACTGGAAATATGCCTGAATAAACTTATCTGTATGGTCACCGATAATCTTTGTAGAGTTCTTGTTAGCGCCAACTGTACCGTCTCCGCCAAGACCCCAGAACTTGCACTCTTTTGTGCCCGGTGCAGAAGTAATCGGTGCAGGCTTAACTTCCGGAAGGCTCAGGTTTGTAACGTCATCCACGATACCAACCGTAAAGCGAGGCTTTGGATCATCCTTCTCTAACTCTTTGTAGATAGCAAATACAGAAGAAGGCGGTGTATCCTTAGAACCAAGGCCGTAACGCCCGCCAGTAAGTACAATGTCATTCATACCAGCCTCACGGAGTGTAGCTGCTACATCTAAGTACAATGGATCACCCAGAGAACCAGGCTCTTTTGTGCGGTCAAGAACCGCAATCTTCTTTGCTGTCTTAGGGATTACCTTTAAGATAGCTTCTGAAGACCATGGACGGTATAAACGAACCTTGATAAGGCCGACTTTCTCACCCTTAGCTGTCAGGTAATCAATAACTTCCTCTGCCACATCACAGATAGAACCCATTGCTACAATGACACGGTCTGCATCAGGGGCACCATAGTAATTGAACAAATCATAATCTGTCCCTAACTTTTCATTGATTTTCTTCATATACTTCTCAACAACTGCTGGAAGTGCATCATATGCCTTGTTGCAGGCTTCACGGTGCTGGAAGAATACATCACCGTTCTCGTGGGAACCACGGGATGCCGGATGCTCAGGATTCAGTGCATGCTTGCGGAACTCCTCGACTGCATCCATCGGACACATTTCTTTTAACTCCTCATAATCCCATTTCTCAATCTTCTGAATCTCGTGGGATGTACGGAAACCGTCAAAGAAGTTAATGAAAGGAACCTTGCCCTCCAATGCTGCTAAATGTGCAACCGGGCTTAAGTCCATAACTTCCTGTGGGTTTGTCTCAGCTAACATTGCAAAACCGGTCTGACGGCATGCATAAACATCACTGTGATCGCCGAAAATATTTAAAGCATGTGTAGATACAGTACGGGCAGATACATCAAATACACAAGGGAGCTGCTCACCTGCAATCTTGTACATATTCGGGATCATAAGAAGAAGTCCCTGAGATGCAGTAAATGTAGTAGTAAGGGCACCTGCTGCGAGGGAACCATGAACAGTACCTGCTGCACCTGCCTCTGACTCCATTTCTACTACTTTAACCGTGCTGCCAAAAATGTTCTTCTGACCTGCTGCTGACCACATATCTACGGAATCAGCCATTGGGCTTGAAGGTGTGATCGGATAGATACCAGCTACTTCTGTGTAAGCATACGCCACATGAGCTGCGGCTGTGTTTCCATCCATTGATTGTTTAGCTCTAGCCATTTAGTAAATTCCTCCTTAATTTGAATTCTTGTCAATATTTTAGCACTTACCAGCCAAAAAGTAAAGGAAAGCGGACTAGATATTTCTAATTTCCACTATGTTACAATTGAATACCCTGTGCTCTTTTTTATGTCATGGGAAAGCCCTCGCTGTGTGGTGGCCACCAGCGAAGCCGGTACGCTTTTTTATCTTACAGCATCGCTTCCGCAAGCTGTTCCAGCGCTGGGATATCGCTGTCTTTTAAGGTAGAACGGATAGTCACAACCGGCTCTGCGATTTCCACATTTTTCAATGACTCCAAAACTCCCCTCATAGCCTTTGCGGCTGTAGGCGCCCAGGAGCCATTTTCCAGAATACCGACTTTGCGGTTCTGGTATGCCTTACTCTGCAGATGATGCAGAAAATCCTGCATACAAGGGAACACTCCGCCGTCATAGCTGGCTGCTGCCACAATCATACGGTCATATCGGAATGCATCCTCAATCACTTCTGCCATATCCTCCCTTGCCAAATCACTGACAACTACTTTTTCAGCACCCTTTTCACGAAGGATATCAGCAAGCCTGTTAGCAGCCTCCCCTGTATTTCCATGGATAGATGCATAGGCAACCAAAATGCCCTTATCTTCCGGTGCATAACTGCTCCATGTATTGTAGATATCAAGATAATATCCCAGATTCTCTTTTAAAATCGGGCCATGCAGCGGGCAGATCGTTGCAATCTCAAGGGAAGAAGCTTTCTTTAAAAGCGTCTGGACAGGAGCGCCGTATTTTCCTACGATATTAAAATAATATCTGCGCGCCTCGCATGCCCAGTCATCATCCTCTGTCTTAGATAATGCGCCAAACTTACCGAACCCATCCGCAGAGAACAAAATCTTCTCTGTGCTTTCATAAGATACCATTACTTCCGGCCAGTGTACCATAGGTGCCATCACAAAGGTAAGCGTGTGCTCCCCAAGGGAAAGGGTATCCCCCTCCTTTACAGTCAAAGTATGCCCCTCCAGCGGGAAATCAAAGAACTGCGGCATCATAGAAAATGTCTTGGCATTTCCAACCAAAGTCACATCCGGAAATAATTCAACAAGCCTTGCAATACTTCCGGCATGGTCCGGCTCAAGATGCTGCACTACCAGATAATCCACCTTCCGGCCATCCAAAGCATTCAAAAGGTTTGCCTCCCACTCTTCCATTCCGCGCTTGTCCACAGTATCCATAACTGCTGTCTTTTCATCCAGAATCACATAAGAATTGTAAGAGACACCCTCCGGCACCACATACTGGCTCTCAAATAAATCAATCGTTGTGTCATCCACACCGATATACTTCACTGCATTTGAAATCGTAACATCCATTATTTTCTCCTCCTTCGGAATTCTTGAATATATTATGTAAAACCGCGCCACATACAGTTATTGCTGCGTACAGTGCAGTTCCAATTCAACCGGATATCATTTTATCACACAAAAGCCAAAAAAGAAACACCAACTTATCGGGAATATAATATTATCCCCGGTGTCTTGTTTAGTGCACTCCCAAGGTTATCAGGGATGTAAGATTGTCCTTAACATTTCACTTGCCGCACGCTTCCGCTTGAAGAGCTACGTAATGGTGCATAGGAATGTAAAAAACACATTCCAAGCACCAACGAGCTCTTGACAGCGGCATCATTGAAATGTTAAGGGCAATCTTACATATCCAGATAATGGCTGCTGAAAGAGTGCACCAAATTTACGATACCGGGGACAATATTACATTTTAGTTGTTAAAACCCATGTTGGACGGGAGGCTGTGGGAAACTTGTAGGGTGGAATAGTTTGAAGAACTCAAGCCTTTACGTATGTATACTTAGTCTATAAATATCATGTTTATAAGTTACAACTATAGTTTATACCTGCAACTTTTCACAGTGTACAACTTAAATGCTTATCCTTCCACTCGCCACGGCCAGTGCTAAAGATTTCGAACACACCCCTTTTCAAGGGCATACGGAGACGCCGGTACTTGACTTGCGTATTTGAAACAGCGGCAGAGGTACGGAGTACCTTCGGGAAACATCAGAAAAAATGCGTCAAGCTTGCTTGTAAGCATTTATTTTGATGCTTTCCGAAGTGCTGAAAGCACTGCCGCTGTTAAGCAAGTCTATGTACCGCTGCGTTGGAGTCTGAGCGGGAGCGTGCCTTGAAGAAGGAGAATGTGAACGAAAAAACCATTCACATGTGGAGAAATCCCAGCACGTCCGTTTCGCCAACCCGTAACAATAGCCAATCAAAATTGTGAACAGGGAATAACCCGTGATTATCCCCTATGGAAAAAACTACTCAAGAAAAAAGCTGGATAGTGCCCTTCCAGAAGAAGCACATTCTTCGCCACAAACTGAATCAGGACAATGGCTATCGCCACATAGATATATCCCAGCCTGAAGCGCATAAAGGGAAGCCTTCCTTTTGTCAGAAAATGCAAAGCCCCCCGAACCATATATACAATATAAAGAATCCCCATATACGGTACAACAGGGTGCAGCATAAAAGAACGCCCCCACTTTCCCTGCAGAAAATAAAAAAACGCCCTAGTCCCTCCACACCCCGGGCACCAAAGCCCGCTCTGCCTGTGTATCCAACATTCAAAACGCAGGCTCTCCAAAAAAGAGGGCGCAAAATATCCAATTGCCAGAATAAGAAGGGCAAAAAAACCAAGCACCGCTCCTGCCGTCCAGACAGCAAACTCTGTTGTCTTCTTTTCAGAAATAAAATAATTGATAACCGTCATTTCCTGTCCATCCCATTCTTTCATCTGCGCATACTCTCTAACCTGCTATTTTTAATGGAGAATCCTAAATCCCCGCTCCTCCCCATCCACAGGGATTTCCCGCTCCTCCACTGCGTCAATAACGATATACCTTCCCTGCCCAAGCAGCGCCTTAAAATCCTGCAATGCATCAGGATGCCCCTGTGCCTGCGCCGCCACGCTGCCGTCATAGCAGTTCTGCACCCAGCCTGTAATCCCAAGCCGCTGCGCCGTATGGTACGCATGGTACCGGAATCCAACTCCCTGCACCCTTCCGGTAAAACGGTATTCCTTCCGAATCTTCTCCATAACGGTACCCCTCCCTCCTTTCTCCCTCAGGATCTGTAGAAAAATTACTGACATGCCACTTTCAGTAGTACCATCATCTCCCTAAAAGCCGATTGTTTCGTCTACGCACTCTCACAACCGCCACCTGCATTCGCAATCTACCCCCATATCAGGAGTCACACAGATAATCCTTCATCCCATCCGAATACCACATTTTCCCATCCTTCGTAATAAACACCGCATAAACCCCCTCCAGCGAATTGACATACGTAAGCCCCTTTTCCTTTCCCATCGCAAAACAGGTTGTAGACAGCCCGTCGCCATCTACAGATTCCTCTGACAAAACCGTTACCCCAAACAAATCATTATCATAAGAATATCCCGTATCCGGATTAAGGATATGGTGGTACATCACTCCATCCTCTGCCTTGATATAACGCTCATAGACGCCGGAGGATACCACTGACATATCCCGTACCTCTACTGCAGCCGCTATCTCATTTCTTTCTGCAAACGGCTGCTGGATGCCAACCCGAAATGCTTCTGTCTCACTCTTTCCGCCAAAACAGAGCACATTGCCGCCCAAATATATAAACGCCCTCCTGACGCCCTGCCCTGCCAGATAGCTTTTTAAGTCATCCGCAATAAATCCCTTTGCTATTCCGCCCAAATCAATCCCCATTCCCGGCTGCTGAAAACTGAGCTGGTTCCCCTCAAGAGAAACTTTCCGGTAATCTATAAACGGCAATGCCGCCTTTACCTCCTCTTTATCCGGTATCACCGGGTCTTCCTCCTTAAAATTCCAGATGGAAGTAAGCGGCTCTACTGTAATATCAAAACTCCCCCCGGAAATTTCACCATACTCCAGCCCCTTTTTTATAATATCACGAAGCATATCCGAAACCGATATCACCATCCTGCCATCTTCTTCTATCTGGTACGGCAGCGTATTGTTCTCCGGTTTCCTTTCCGCAATGGCGTCACAGACAGCCTTCGCCTCCTTCCCTGTATAAGGAACCCCACACGCTGCATCCATGTTCTGGCATACCTGTCCATATATCTGCTCCAGCTCATTTACCTGATAAAGCTCACTCCCCTCCAAAGTCCGGCTAAAAATCCGCTCATACTCTGAACATTTTTTAATGCATGAGTCAAGAACCTCCCTGCTTCCTCCCTCGTACAGAGTAATCGTGTACGTCGTATCAAAAGCAAACCCCGTCGTAGTCAGATTCTCCTCCCCGCCAGCGCGGGAACAGCCCATAAAAAGCCCCACCCAAAGGGACAGCACCAAAGCCATCATAATTCCTTTTCGAAACTTTAATCTATGCATCTCAATCCACTACCTTTCCAGACATAAACAGCCCCGCTTCCAAAGCCCTGCAATAATGCGCCAGCATAAGCCTAGTATACAGTTATTTAGTTGTAGTTCCGAGCCCCCTCTGCAATACTGCAGACAAACGCCCGCTCCTCCTCAGAAAGGGACGCTTTCTCCAGCAAGTCAGGACGCCTGCTGGCTGTACGTATCAGCGACTGCTCCCTATACCACTCTGCCAGAAGCTTATGATTCCCTGACAGCAGCACCGGGGGAACACTTTTGCCATTCCATTCCTCCGGCCTTGTATACTGCGGATACTCTAACAGGTATTCCGAAAACGATTCGGTCTGTGCCGACATATCATTATTCAATACACCGGGCACCAGCCTCGAAATCGTATCCATCATCACAAGCGCCGGCAGCTCCCCCCCTGTCAGCACATAGTCCCCAATCGAGACATAATCCGTCACAATCTCTTCCAGAACACGTTCATCAATCCCCTCATAATGGCCACATAAAAAAATAAGGTTATCCTCCTCTGCATATTGCTGTGCCATCTGCTGTGAAAAAACTTTACCCTGTGGGGAAAGATAAATAACTTTTATCTTTTTATCAATTCCATTTTCACTGCACTGCGCCATAATATCCAGATAACATCGGTATACAGGCTCTGCCTGCATCACCATGCCTGCACCGCCGCCATACGGATAATCATCCACCCGGTTATGCTTATTTGCTGCATAATCCCTGATATTGACCGCATGGACACTGATATGCCCTGCCTTCACCGCACGCCCTGTAATGCTGACTGCCATCGCATTTTCTATCATTTCCGGAAATAAAGTCATTATATGAAAATTCATAAAAACCTCATTTCTGCACACGTTCTTTGTGCATAACAAATTTGTGGCAAGTGTGCGCAGACACAAATTTGCGTGTGAAAAATGTATTTTTCACACTATCCCATCCCTCTCATTCTAATCCATAAGACCCGGCAGGATGTGTACCACTATTTTTTTCCCCTCTACGTCCACATCCTTTACGCAGTCTGGAATAGCAGGAACCAGCACATCCTTTCCCTCATGCCCAATGACATATACCAGATTGGCCCCGGTTTCCAGCACATCCTTTAAAATGCCAAATTTCTCCCCATCCTCCGTGTAAGCTACCGCCCCGATAATGTCAGCAATATAATACTCATCCTCCTCCAGCGGAACTGCATTCTCCCTTGTAACAAATAAATCGCTTCCTTTATATTTCTCAATGTCATTAATATTATCAATGCCCTTAAATTTCACAATCACAAGATTTTTAAAAAAACGCACACGCGATATTTCAAGAGGCAGTTTTTCCTTTCCTGTGTCCAAAAGCACCTCCTTCAGCCATTCATAACGCTTAGGGTCGTCCGTAGTAGGAAACACCTTAACTTCCCCCCGTATTCCATGCGTATTAGCAATCACTCCAACACGAAACAAATCTTCCATAAAAATTTCCTCTTCACCAGCCTGAAATATTCGATAAGAAAACGCCTATGCCGGCTGGCACAGACGCTTAACGATAATCAGTACATCTAATGTCCGATTTCTACAACTACTTTCTTGTCGGTTCTGGAAGCAGCGGCTTTTACCATGGCACGTATTGCTTTCGCAATACGTCCCTGCTTTCCAATCACCTTTCCCATATCATCCGGATCTACCTTTAGCTCCAGAATAATTTCATCAGTTTTTTCAGTCTCTGTTACCACAACCGCCTCCGGGTGGTCAACAAGCGACTGAGCAAGAACTTCTACTAATTCTTTCATTACCTGAAACCTCCCCACTGCAGAAACAAATCCATATCTGTTACTGAATCGTCACTGCACAGACACTGCAATTATTTTGCAATGCCTGCTTCTTTTAATAACTTACCTACAGTTTCAGTTGGTTTTGCACCATTTGCTAACCACTTCTTAGCCTTTTCTTCATCAAACTTGAAAACGCTTGGGTCCTGATTAGGGTCGTAAGTACCAATCTCCTCAATAAACCTTCCATCCCTAGGTGCTCTAGCATCTGCTACAACTACTCTGTAGAAAGGAGCTTTCTTTTTACCCATTCTTCTTAAACGGATCTTTACTGCCATCTCTTTCACCTCCTTGACAAGTTCTATCTTTAGTGTACTGGCATATTTCTGTATCTTCTAAAAAAGGGCACAGACTTCGCTTGTGCCCTAGCAAGAATTTTCTGCGAAAATTCTTGTTGGCGGCCACCACGCACCGAAAACTTTCCTAATATATAAAATGCTGTATACAGAAATATGCCAGTACACTAAGTATCTATTAAAATCCACACAGGCATAACTCTGCACCTGCGCGGAAATTAACCAAAAAATCAAAAACCGAACGGCATTATTTTGGCAATGCCAAAAATATTTTTACCTTATCGATTCTAGAAGCCAAATGGCATTGTTTGGCAATGCCAAAAATGTTTTTACCTTATCGATTCTAGAAGCCAAATGGCATTTTTGGCATGGCAAATCTTTTTTTCTTTTTGCCGCCCATCATGCCTGACATCTGTTTCATCATCTTCTTTGACTGTTCATACTGCTTCATCAGCTTGTTTACTTCTGAGATATCAACACCGGCCCCTTTTGCAATCCTGCGCTTTCTGGATGGATTAATAATTGCCGGATTCCCTCTTTCCTCCAATGTCATGGAATAAATTATGGCTTCTACATTCTTAAAGATACCATCATCTATCTCTAAATCAGACGGCAGCCCCATGCCCGGAAGCATACTGAGGATACTCTGAAGCCCTCCCATTTTCTTCATCTGGGCCATCTGGTCCAGAAAATCATTAAAATCAAACTCTGCCTTTCGGAACTTTTTCTCCATCTCCCTGGCTTTATCTTCGTCTATCTCCGCCTCCGCTTTCTCAATCAAAGTGAGCACATCACCCATGCCGAGAATACGAGAAGCCATACGGTCCGGATAAAACTGTTCCAAATCAGACAGTTTTTCGCCCATCCCCACATAGAGAATTGGGCATCCAGTCACCGCCTTGATAGAAAGCGCCGCGCCGCCGCGTGTATCGCCATCTAATTTCGTCAGAATCACTCCGTCAATGCCTATCTTTTCCTGAAAAGCAGACGCTGCATTCACCGCATCCTGCCCAGTCATGGCATCTACCACCAGAATACTCTGGTCAACGGAGAGATTAGATTTAATCTCCTGCAGTTCTTCCATCATCTCTTCATCAATATGCAGGCGCCCCGCCGTATCCAGAATCACAACATTATTTTTATTCTTAGCAGCGTGTTCCAAGGCCGCCTTTGCAATATCCACCGGCCTGTGGTTCGTCCCCATAGAAAAGACTTCCACGCCCTGCTTTTCTCCATTAATCTGCAGCTGTTCAATTGCCGCCGGACGGTAAATATCACAGGCGACGAGCAGCGGCGACCTGCCTTTTTTCTTCAGCTTGCCTGCTATCTTAGCCGTTGTCGTCGTCTTACCTGCACCCTGCAGGCCGCACATTAGCAATACAGTAATCTCATTGGACGGCTTCAGTGCAATCTCTGTCATCTCACTTCCCATGAGGCTTACCAGCTCTTCATTTACCAGCTTGATTACCATCTGCCCCGGTGTCAGGCTGTTCAGGACATCCTGCCCAATCGCCCGCTCCTGTACCGTCTTTACAAAGTTCTTAACAACCTTAAAATTAACATCCGCCTCCAGAAGAGCCATCTTAACTTCCTTTAAGGCAGCCTTAACATCTTCCTCTGTCAGCCTTCCCTTACTCCGGAGATTTTTAAAAACATTTTGCAATTTTTCAGTCAAATTATCGAATGCCATAAATACCTCCCTTTTTATGCAAAAATCAGACGCGACAGCACTTAGTATAAAATAAGCCGGACATTTTGTCAAGCTTTTTTCTTGACAAAGCAAAAAAAACAATTTTTAGTATATATTCATCACTATACCACGCCTTTCAAACTACCCCATATTAAATTTTTCTCTGCCCAATTTCACCCTCATTGTGGTGTTTTTGAAATATTTTCTTGCACTTTACAGGAAGTTGCTCTATAATTTGTCTGTTACTTATTTCATTTCGGAAAACCATTTCCGGTAAGAATTTTATTTTAAAAGGAGGAAATTATGAAATCTTCTATCAAAAAATCAAAGGCAGTTGCTTTGTTTCTTGCCGTGGCAGTCGCAATAAGCGGCCTATTCACTGTGCCAAATACAGCAAAAGCCGCTGATGAAAGCCAGATGACTGAATTTTTAGAGACAACAACCGGCGATGCCGTTGCAAACACACCGGTCAACCATGGATTCAGCATTGCAAGTACAGCACCTGCTGCCATTCAGGTAGTCGTACCAGAGCCTGTTGTCATGAACCTTCAGATTGTACGCACCAGCAACTCCTATACTATCTACAATAAATCGGTTGCAGCGAATACAGACCCATACCTTGGCTGGACATACGATTCAACCGAACAGGTTTACTATTACACAATAAGCTGGCCGACACCGGAAATTGCTGATTACAGCCTTTCTATGACATTCGGCACAGACACAAAATATGTTGTCTATGGCCTTCAGGAAAAGCCTTCCGCTGTTATCAGCCACAACAGCATCGTTTTAACGAAAGGCTTCTCCCAAAAGCTTTCTGTATCAAATGCAACAGTAAGCAAATGGTCCTCCAGCAACACAAAAGTTGCCGCTGTTGATAAGAACGGCAAAGTAACTGGTAAATCTGCAGGTACAGCAACTATCTCTGCTTCTACTTCAACCGGGGAAGTTGTAAAATGCACTGTTTCTGTAAAGGCAAACACTTACACAAGGTCAAAGCTCAGTTTAAGCCAGACAAGTTATGGTAACGCCTATATCAGCGTCACAAATGTTTCTTACAACAAAAAAGGCGACCTCGTTATCAAGGCATCATTCCTTAATAACCGCGGCTATAAAATAACCAAGCTTCTGAACCTGAAAATCAGTGTCAAAAACAAATCCGGCAAAGTGATTGGTACATACTCTGCTAAATCTAAAAAAGTAAGCATCATCCATGGCGGGCAGAAAACATTAACTTTTACAGTTAAAAAAGCAAAATTAAAACAGAAACCCACACAGGATTTAAGGCAGGCAAAAGTTGTCCCTGCTTTTAAGTACCAGTATCAGGTAAGATAGCACAATATCAAAAGCAGCTTAACGCAAAGCCCCGGAACGCAAAATCGTTCCGGGGCTTTTTATATGCACAAGGATGCATAAGGAATTTGCTGCTTACGCAGTATGCACCCCACACGGGCAAATGGGAAAGAAAATCCCCCACCCGATTTAGTAAGCTTTCCTATCCCCCCTACTCTTCCAATATATCTTCCAAAATCTTAAATACCCTCTTCCAGCGTTCCTCCTCTTCCGGAACGCCCAGCCCCTGCAGTTCATTGTGCAGTGCCTTTACCAGTTCCTTCTGGCGTTCAAATTTTGCCACAAGCCCCAGTTTTTCTTCGTATACCCTAAGCTGTTTTGCTGCACGCTTAATCGCATCATAGGCTCCCTGTCTGGATATCCCCTCCTCCTCGGCAATCTCTGTGAAATTATAATCCTCCAGAACACTTGCCTCAAACATCCGCTGCTGATTTTCTTTCAGCAGAGCGCCATAAAAATCATAAAGGAGGGAAAGTTCTATCCTCTCCTCCAATCCCTCACCTTTTCTTGTCTGCTCCATCATAATCCCATTCCTGTCCGATATTTCTGTGTGCAAACACGCCTAGCGCACCGCATTAAGAACAATTTTCCCATATATAAAGAGCCGCCGCACCAGACAGAACACATGTAAAACATAGTATATCAAAAGATTTACCCTGCTATATCTTACATCGTTTTTCTTAGGAACTGTCAAGAAATAACTTTTAACAAGCAATATTAAAAGTTATTTTTGGACAGTTCCTTAGTGCGGCAGCCCCCTTAAAAAATACAAATACGGATTTTTATATACCTTTCAGCCTGAACATCATTACATATTACACTGGATAAGCTTTGTTCTCTGTATCCGCTGCTGAGCCATCAATCTTATTCTGCTGTGCCTCACGGTATTTAAAGAACTCCATTGCCACCTGTGGGAACAATGCATAAGACAGCACATCCTCGTCCTGCTGCTTATACTGTTTCATCTCTTTTTCAAGTTCCGCAAGCTGCGGCTTAATCAGGTCAGCCGGACGGCAGGTGATCGGCTTCACATCGCCAATACATTTCTTCTGGACCTCCGGGTCAAATGGCTTAACGGTCTGCCCAAACTCACCGGAAAGAAGCTTCTTTGACTCCTTTGTCACCATCTTATAGCGCTCGCCTGACACTACATTGAGCACTGCCTGTGTACCGACAATCTGGGAAGAAGGCGTAACCAGAGGCGGCTCACCAAAGTCCTTGCGCACCCTAGGCACTTCTTCCAGCACCTTCTCATACTTATCCTCCTGCCCCATCTCCTTTAACTGGGACACAAGGTTACTAAGCATTCCACCAGGAACCTGATACATCAGTGTCTTAATATTTACACCGAGCACCTTTGTATTCATAAGGCCGCTCTTTAATGCCTCCTCGCGCATTGGGCGGAAATACTCTGCAATCTCTGCAAGCTTCGCCTGGTCAAGTCCGGTATCATACTCTGTACCCTTAAACGCCTCAACCATAACCTCTGTAGCCGGCTGGCTTGTTCCCATAGCAAAAGGCGACATAGCAGTGTCAATAATATCACACCCCGCCTCAACCGCTTTCATATACGTCATAGCAGCTACACCGGACGTATAATGTGTATGGAGGTCAATCGGAATCGCTACAGACTCTTTCAGGGCAGCTACCAGTTCTGTAGCCTTAGCCGGAACCAGAAGTCCAGCCATATCCTTTATACAGAGTGACTTAGCACCCATTTCTTCAATCCTCTTAGCCATGTCCTTCCAGTAATCCAGAGTATAGGCATCCCCTAATGTATAGGAGAGGGCAATCTGTGCATGGCCATTTTCCTTATTTGCAGCCTTAACTGCTGTCTCAAGATTCCGAAGGTCATTTAAGCAGTCAAAAATACGAATGACATCAATACCATTTGCAATAGATTTCTGTACAAAATATTCCACCACATCATCTGCATAATGATTATAACCCAGAATATTCTGCCCGCGGAACAACATCTGGAGCTTTGTATTTTTAAATCCCGCTTTCAGTTTGCGGAGCCTCTCCCATGGATCCTCTTTTAAGAAACGAAGGGAAGCGTCAAATGTTGCACCGCCCCAGCACTCCACGGAATGGTATCCGACTTTATCCATTTTATCAATAATAGGAAGCATCTGCTCTGTTGTCATACGTGTTGCAATCAGAGACTGATGCGCATCACGGAGAATTGTCTCCGTAATCTTTAAAGGTTTCTTTTCTGCCATAGTCTTTCCTCTTCCTGCGCTGCTTTTTGCTGCATACGGGGAGCTTAATGCCCCTTAGGAACTATAAACAATCATTTACAGTTCCTTATGGTCTGTGCCAAGCAGCGCGCAGGCACAAACTTGCCAAACGAAACAATTTCTTTCATCCTCACGTTATGGCTATATTCCAAATATCGCCATAAATACACCCGCGGCAACCGCCGTCCCGATAACACCGGCAACATTCGGCCCCATCGCATGCATCAGAAGGAAATTTGTCGGATCGGCTTCCGAACCAACCTTCTGCGAAACACGCGCAGCCATCGGCACCGCAGACACGCCCGCAGAACCAATCAACGGATTTACCTTGCCCTTCGTAATCTTGCACATTAATTTACCGAAAAGTACACCTGATGCTGTACCAATCGCGAAGGCAACAAGGCCAAGTGCAACAATCTTTAATGTTGTAAACTTCAGGAATGCCTCAGCGCTTGTCGTAGCGCCTACGGATGTACCCAGAAGGATAACAACAATATACATCAAAGCATTGGAAGCTGTCTCTGCCAACTGGTCAACAACACCGCTCTGCTTAAAGAGATTACCAAGCATCAGCATACCAACCAGTGGCGCTGTCGTAGGGAGCAGCAGGCAGACAACGATAGTAACAATAATCGGGAACAGAATCTTCTCCAGCTTTGATACAGGACGAAGCTGCTCCATCTTAATCTTGCGCTCCTCTTCCGTTGTAAAGAGCTTCATAATCGGAGGCTGGATAATCGGCACCAGTGACATATAGGAATATGCCGCTACTGCAATCGGCCCCATATATTCCGTCTGCTTTAATTTACCGCAGAGGAAAATAGAAGTCGGACCGTCCGCACCGCCGATAATAGAAATGGCTGCAGCCGCCTTGTCATTGAATCCCATCAGGATTGCAAGGAGATAAGCCGTAAAAATACCAAACTGGGCAGCAGCCCCCAACAGGAAACTTGCCGGATTCGCAATCAGCGGGCCAAAGTCTGTCATCGCACCGACTCCTAAGAAAATAAGGGACGGCAGGATGCTCCATTCATCCAGCTGATAAAAATAATGCAACAAACCACCTACGCCATTGGAAGTATCCTCAGGACTTGCCATAATATCAGGATAAATATTTACCAGAATCATGCCAAATGCAATTGGGACTAACAACAATGGCTCATAACCTTTTTTAATCGCCAAGTAGAGAAAAATGCAGCCAACCAGAATCATCAGGTAATTGCCAATCGTAAGATTCGCAAACGCGGTCTGGCCTGCCAGATTCTCTAACGTTGTAATAACGTAATCCAAAGTCAGTACCTCCTATTAGTTCAAAGTTGCCAAAACTGCTCCTGCCTCTACAGAATCACCTGCTGCCACATTAATACTGGCAACAGTACCATCCTGAGGTGCTACCACCTCATTCTCCATCTTCATCGCCTCAAGAATCAAGAGGACATCCCCCTTCTTTACAGCCTGCCCTGCACCTGCTTTCACAGACAAAATCTTTCCAGGCATCGGTGCATTTACTTTTACTGCGCCCTGTGCGCCTGCTGGCGCTGCGGCAGCCTTCGGCGCTGCTTTCGGGGCAGCCTTTGGTGCTGCGGCGGCTGGTGCGCCTGTTCCTGTTCCTTCTTCTACTGTAACATCATATACAGTGCCATTAACGGTAATTGTGTAGTTCTTCATTCTTCTCTCCATTTCTGTGCTGCTTTCTACTGCATATCAGGAAGCAAAGTCCCTGAAAGTTTGTGGCAAGCGGCACACAGCCACAAACCTGCCGGCTGGATTATTTCTCTCAGCCTTTTCCTCCATTTTCTTCCCTAACGGAGAGCTTATCTCTCCAATAATATACTTTCAGTTAGTATTCCCCAGACAAGCTGGCGGAATATCCCCTATGAACGGCGTACAATTGAACGGACTACCAGCCCGTCTGCGCTCTCGTTTTCACTGGCTGCGGCAATCGCTGCAGTGATAACTGCAACTAATTCTAAATCATCGGCCAGATTCTCCTCTTCCGCTACCGGCACTGCCACAGGAGGAGCAGGCACTGCTGCAGGAGCTTCCTGCTGTGCCTGCCTGTTCTGTGCTGCCCCGATAAACTTAAAGCAGCTAATCAACAGTGAAATTGCAATCAGAACGGCAAATACGATAGCCATACTCATAACCGTATTTAAACCTGCCCTGCCCATAATACTGCCGATAGACTGGTATTCCTCCACCTTAAAATCTGTCTCCGTACCATACTTGTCATATGATACAGTAAACACAATTCTTTTATTCTTTTCTGTCAGCACCCGGATAGAAACAGATGCGGAAGAAGAAGCAAGCGAATAATCTTTCTTTTCTATTTTCTTGAAAGCACCATACTTTTCCTTCAGCTTAGTATAACTTTTATATTCATCAAAAGTCGCCTTAAGATTCTCATAATCCGTCCTAGAATACTGCTCCTTATAGACTTCGATACCGCCTTGCTGCTCTACCTGATCAATAATAGCCTGATAATCTGTGTTAAACCACTCCTCCATTCTGGTCTGGGCAGTCTTTTTTAACGTCGATTCCTTGAGATTTTTATTTTCCCTCGTCAGGCTGCAGCCTGTCACCATCATCAGGCAGGAAAGCACGCAAAGCAATAAAACTAATTTCTTCTTCATATGCCTCTCCTCACTTAGATTGTTCCATGCTTCTTGCCAATTGGATATTCACTTTTAGAATATAACATTTCAAAAGCATACAGAAGCTGTTTTCTTGCTGATTCCGGCTCAATAACAGAATCGACATAACCTCTTGCAGCGGCTGCTTCTGTATTAGACTGTGCCGCAAACTCTGATGCCTTGCCTGCCAGATCAACGCCATCCTCCTCGGCATACATAATCTTAGCTGCAATTTCCGCATCCATCATACCAATTTCTGCATTTGGAAGGGCGAATACCATATCTGCACCAATATGCTTTGAATTCATAGAAATATATGCACTGCCGTATGCTTTTCCAACAATTAAGTTTACCTTTGCCACATCCGCCTCCACAAATGCGCTGGTAAGCTTTGCCGCCGCACTGGCAATTGTCTTCTCCTCCTCTACCGTCGCAGCATACCCTTCTACGTTTGTAAGAGTGAGCACTGGAATATTAAATGCATCGCATTTCTTAATAAAAGAAGCAGCCTTCTCACATCCGGCTGTTGTAAGGCGCCCGTCAAATTTTTCTGTTTCCTTCCCATTTTCGTCAAAAACAGCAGTGCGGTTTGCAACAGCGCCGATTGTCATGCCATCCAGACAGATAAAGCCAGTGACCATTTCCTTTGCATAGCCTGCTTTTAGCTCAAGGAAAAAGTTATTATCACTGATATCTTCCAGAGCAAGCGCCGGATCTGGTATTTCCGCGGCAAAGTCAGGGACTATGCGGTTCAGATCATCCATGCACTCATCCGAAAATGCCGTATCGTTATTGTTTTCCGGAAGAATGGATACCAGTTCACGCACATTATTCAGAAGCTCTACCTCACCCTCTGTCACAAAATCGACATTAGATGCTGTCTTCTGGAATGCAGCCGACGCTGTGTCAAGCTTATCTGTATAATTTCCTTCCAGAGTATTTGGTGAATTAACAAAAAGCTTTCCGCTCTTTTCTTCTATAAATGTAAAATCACTCATAGCAGCAAGGACAGCCACACCGCCGCCACAGTTTCCAAAAATAGCGCTAATCTGCGGGACCACGCCGGAAGCCTTTGCTTTCACCTTATAAATCCTGCCAAAACCGGCAAGGGCATCCGTAGACTCCTGAAGACGCATGCCGGCACAGTCAATCAGACCGATTACAGGTACGCCTGTCTTCACGGCTAATTCATATACATGTGCGATTTTCTTCGCATGCATTTCGCCGATTGTCCCATTCAAAGCGGATGCATCCTGACTATAAATATAGACAGGAGTGTTCTGAACCAGCCCGTATCCGGTAATAACTCCGTCTGCCGGTACTGATTTTTCCTGCATGTTGAAATCCGTGCTTCTCTTTGTGATATTCGCACCGATCTCAACAAAACTGTTCTCGTCAACCAAAGTCGCAATGCGGTCTTTTGCTGACAAAGCATTTGTGTTACTCATGTTCAGCCCTCCATTATAGTATTATTTGACCTGGCAAAAGCCATTAATTAAAACAAATTTCCACCGATTATAATTTTATCTCTTTTGCCAGAAAATAGCAACAACTTTTTTAAAACGGAAATCAATTTTTAACCAGAAAAAATAATTTAGCATTTTCCCTTGTCTTAATCTGTCACAATAGGTATAATTACAGTCAAAATGTATACAGGAAAGAGGAACCAACATGATTTTACAGTGCAGCCATATAAACAAGGCATTTATCACAGATGTCGTCCTTTCAGACATCTCCTTTCACATAAATGAGCAGGAAAAAGCAGCGATTGTCGGCATAAACGGATCTGGCAAATCAACCCTGATAAAAATAATCATGAAGCAGCTCTCCGCCGACAGCGGCGAGGTAATCATAGCCAAAGGCACAACCATCGGCTATCTGGCGCAGAATCAGGAATTTGAGTCCGGGCGCACAATTCTTGAAGAGATGCAGAACGCCAAGCCAGAAATCCTGCAGCTGGAAAAGCAGTTAGCAGACCTGTCTGCCAAAATGAATGAAGCAGAGGGCAGGGAATTAGAAAACTATATCAAACAATTTGACGCAGCACAGCACCGCTTTGACCAATTAAACGGCTATGCATATCAAAGTGAATTGACTGGTGTCTTAAAGGGTCTCGGCTTTGAAACAGAGGATTTTGGCAAACCTGTCGCCTCACTTTCAGGCGGTGAAAAAACCCGTGCCGCACTGGCCAAAATGCTCTTAACCGCCCCGGATTTAATTATTTTGGATGAGCCGACCAACCATCTGGATTTAAATGCAATCCGCTGGCTGGAAGGATACCTCTCGCAATATAATGGTTCCGTGCTAATCGTAGCACATGACCGTTACTTTCTGGACAAAATCGTCACAAAAGTAATTGAACTGCGCCAGACAAAAGCAATGGTCTATATGGGCAACTACACCGAGTACTCCAAAAAACGTCAGGCAATGCTTGATACCATGATGAAACAATACGAAAACCAGCAGGCAGAGATAAAGCATCAGGAGGAAGTCATTACAAAATTGCGGCAGTTTAACCGTGAAAAATCCATTAAACGGGCAGAAAGCCGCGAAAAAATGCTGGAAAAAATAGAACGTCTGGAGAAACCAGTTGAGGAGAAAACCCAGATGCATCTTTTATTTACACCAAAATACCAGAGCGGAAATGATGTCCTGACGGTGCAGAACCTTAGCAAATCCTTTGGCAACAATATGCTCTTTGACGATATCAGCTTTGAATTAAAACGCGGAGAACATGTAGCAGTAATTGGCGATAATGGAACCGGGAAGACAACCCTTCTAAAGATTTTAAATGAACTGCTTCCTGCAGATTCCGGCTCCTTTACGCTTGGGACAAATGTAGACATTGGTTATTACGATCAGGAACACCACGTACTCCATATGGAAAAAACGGTATTTGAAGAGATTCAGGATGCCTACCCTCATATGACAAATACAGAAGTCCGAAATCTTCTGGCAGCCTTTCTCTTTACCGATGATGATGTATTCAAACAGGTAAAAAGCCTGAGCGGCGGGGAACGCGGACGTGTTTCCCTTGCAAAACTAATGCTCTCCGATGCCAATTTCCTGATTCTGGATGAGCCAACCAACCATCTGGACATCGACTCCAAGGCAATTCTGGAAAATGCCATCAACCATTTTGAGGGAACTGTCCTTTATGTCTCACACGACCGCTATTTTATCAATACCACGGCACACCGTATTTTAGATTTAACAGGGCACAGGCTATTAAACTATATCGGAAATTACGATTACTATCTGGAGAAAAAAGATGCCATGGAACAGGCCCATCTTTCTGCCAGAGATACTGCAGCCTCACTTTCTGGTTCATCTGCGGCATCAGAAAGTGAAGCTGCAAAAGAAGGCACAAAACTCTCCTGGCAGCAGCAAAAGGAAGAACAGGCACGGCTTCGGAAAATCCAGAACGAACTGCATAAAGTCGAAGAAGAAATCGAAGCACTAGAAACAGATAACGAAAAAATAGATACCGCACTCTCCGATCCCAAAAATGCTACCAATAGTGTAAAACTTCAGGAATTGGCAAACAAAAAAGCCGAGAATGACTCCCGGCTTGAAGAATTAATGGAACGCTGGGAAGAATTATCCTCGTAGCGCTTATAATCGAGTAGGGAGGATTTTCTTCCCTACTCTCGCTTCATCCGCTCTATGCTTTCATTTGCCTTTGCATAGATTTCCTCCGGCGGGATTCCCACATCAAAAACGCCGTCCTCATAGAGAATCTTCCCATCTATCATTGTCATCTTAACATTCTGTTTGCTGCCGCTGTAAACAACATTTTTCGCAATATTGTTAAGAGGCTGCATATTCGGCTGGTTCAGATCCAGCATAATAATATCCGCCTTCTTGCCCTCCGCCAGAACATCACAGTCCTGTAAGCCCATCGCCCCAGCGCCTCCTACAGTTGCCATATGGAGCACCTCAAGGGCATCAACTGCCGAAGCGTCCATCAGGGAAACTTTCTGCAGCGACGTCACAAGAAACATCTCACGGAACATATCCAGGCAATTGTTGCTCGCAGGCCCGTCCGTGCCTATGGCAAGCCCGATGCCCTTGGAAAGCATCTTCTGAATCGGTGCAATGCCGCTGGCAAGTTTTACATTGGAAGAAGGATTCGTCACTACCCAGATTCCCTTCTCCTTACAGATTTCCAAATCTTCATCCGTCATATGGACGCAATGGAAACCACCGCCGCCATAATCAAACATCCCCAGCGAATCCAAAAAGGCAGTCGGTGTCTTCCCGTAACGCTCCACACAGCCTTCCACCTCATTGGCAGTCTCCGAATTGTGGGTATAGACCGGTGCCTGATACTTCTTACCCAAAGCCGCCATATCCTCCAAAATCTCACGCTTTGTAGTATACTCTGCATGAAATCCAAGCTGGTAAGAAATCAGTGGATGATACTTGTTAAAATGCAGATATTCCTGCTCAATCTCTTCCACCGTACCGCCAAAATCATTGATACTGCCACACAGAACAGTGCGGAACCCCGTGTCAACAGATGCCCTGGCATTAGACTCATTCTTCATATACATATCAAAATTTGCCGTAATGCCGCTTGAGAGGTATTCCAGATTTGCAAGCATAGCACACCAGTAGACATCATCCGGCGTCAGCTTTGCCTCCATTGGAAATACCCGGTTGTACAGCCATTCCTGCAGCGGCAAGTCATCTGCATAGGAGCGCAGGAATGTCATCGCAGAATGCGTATGGGCATTCTTAAATCCCGGAAGCAGAAGATTCTTTTTGGCATCAATTTCCCTGTCCCAGTCTCCTGCCTCACTCTTTTCCCCACCTACATAAACAATGCTGCCATCCTCCACCTGAATCTCCCCGAGAAAAATTTCCCTGTCAGGCTCCATTGTAAGGATACGCGCGTTATATATTCTTATTCTCATAATCTTTTTCCCTATCCTTTTAAATACCTCATTATAACCTGCCGGCAATATTCTTAATGCTCTCCGTAACCAGCTGCTTAAACAGCGGCGCCACACGGTCTGCAGTCTCCTGCACCTCTTTGTGTGTCAGCGGGTTCGCAGTAATGCCGCACCCCATATTGGAGATACAGGAAATTCCGCAGATCATCATCCCCATATGGTTTGCCGCAACCGCCTCGCAGGCAGTGCTCATCCCGACTGCATCCGCACCAAGCGTACGGCACATGCGCACCTCAGCTGGCGACTCATAGTTTGGCCCTGTAAGCTGGATATAAACACCCTCCTGCAACGGAATATCCAGAAGTGCGGCCGTTTTGCGGATTACCTTCTGCAGCTCCTTATCATAAATATTGCTCATATCTGGAAAACGGACGCCAAGCTCCTCCATATTCGGCCCTATAAGCGGAGATGGCACAAAGTTTGCAATCTGATCCTTTATCAGCATAAAGTCGCCTGCCTGAAAGGACATATTAATCCCGCCAGACGCATTTGTCAGAAAAAGTACCTGCGCCCCCATTAACTTCATCAGACGGATTGGGAGCACCACATCACTGATAGGATACCCTTCATAATAATGCACCCTCCCCTTCATACAGACTACCGGAACATCATCCACATAACCAAATATATACTTTCCTTCATGCCCCGGAACGGTAGATACCGGAAATCCCTCAATATCACGGTAATCAAGCTCCGCCTCCACTTTAATTCCATCCGCATAGTCGCCTAGCCCTGACCCCAGCACCAGCGCAATCTTCGGTGTAAAATCCACCTTTTCCTTTACACACTCAAAACATTTCATCAATTTATCATACACTTCGCTCATAATTTCTTCCTTTCTCAATCTAATCTGCCTGCTTTTTCCCTTCCAATGTCGTGCGCACAATCTTGCCTACGCGCATGGCATCTGCATAGGCAAGCAGCCTCCCCATCTGGCGGTTTTCAAGCTTCATATAATTCTGGACAATATGTTCTACCGTTTCAATCCCGATATCAGCCCGGAAACGTATCGTATCGCAAACACTTCTCTCCAAGGCATAAATCCGAATCTGGCCATAAGGCGTCTCTACGACCTCCAAATCCTGCTCAAAAGCTAAATCGGAATAGTAATGCCTGGTAACAGGAAAGTTCAATTGCATTTTAGAACGGTCTGTCTTCAAAGTTGCCACAGAGAGCCTCTCCGGAGCTTTCTGAATCAGCCCGTGGTAGTAACATGCGCTGTCTGCACAGATAACGGCCCTCGGATTCACCATACACGCCTCAAGCATTTCAAAATTCTCCGGTTTGCCCTTTTCTTCATCAATCAGCCAGTAATGGCCATGGGATACTCTTTCCAAAATCCCCTTACTCACCAGCTCCTTAATCTGGACTGTAGTCACTTTCGCATCTTTAAGCTGCGCAGCATTACGGTAACCGTTGCCGTCGCGGAACAGCTTTGTAACCTTCTCGTAAGTATTTAATAACATAATCTCCCCCTGCCTTTCTGCCTAGGAACTGCCGCAAAATCTAATAGCTGTCCAGTACCTGCTCCAATCTGGAATTTATTATAACACATGTGATGAAATTTTCATAGTATTATTTATACCAAATCATTGGCAGTTTTTCCGGTATAAAGCTGGTAGTATTTGCCCTGACGCTCAATCAGTTCATCATGGGTTCCCCGCTCGATAATCCTCCCGTCCTCCAGTACCATAATACAGTCGCTGTTTCGCACTGTGGAAAGCCTGTGGGCAATGACAAACGTCGTCCTGCCGCTCATTAAACGGTCCATGCCCTGCTGTACCAGCTTCTCCGTACGGGTATCAATCGAACTGGTTGCTTCGTCCAGAATCAGGGCCGGCGGATCCGCAATAGCAGCCCTTGCAATCGCCAGAAGCTGGCGCTGCCCTTGGCTCAGGCTCGCCCCATCCCCGGTCAGCATTGTGTCATAACCGTCCGGAAGCCTCTTTATGAAACTATGGGCATTGGCAAGCTTTGCAGCATTTACCACATCCTCATGCGAAGCATCCAATTTTCCATACCGGATATTTTCCTCCACCGTCCCCGTAAAAAGATGCGTTTCCTGCAGAACAACGCCAAGTGACAGGCGCAGGTCTTTTTTCTTAATCTTATTGACATTAATGCCGTCATAACGGATCTTTCCATCCTGTATATCATAGAAACGGTTGATCAAATTAGTAATTGTCGTCTTCCCGGCGCCGGTAGCACCGACAAACGCAATTTTCTGCCCCGGTTTTGCATACATTTCAATATCATGGAGAATAATTTTATCATCATTATAGCCAAAATCGACATGGTCAAAAACAACTTCCCCCTCAAGCCTCTGATAGGTTGTCGTATTTTTTTCCCTGTGGTAATGCTTCCATGCCCAGATGCCGGTCCTCTCTTCACATTCCGACAGGGAACCATCCCCGTTCTCCCTTGCGTTGACCAGCTCCACATAGCCATCATCCGTCTCAGGCTGCTCGTCAATCAGCGCAAAAATACGCTCTGCACCCGCTAATGCCATAACTACTGCATTGAGCTGCTGGCTGATCTGGCTGATCGGCATATTGAATGAGCGGTTAAAATTCAGAAAGCTCACAAGCTTGCCGATAGTAAACCCAAATGTCCCATGAAGTGCCAGAAGCCCCCCTGCAATCGCACAGAACACATAACTGATATTCCCCACCTGCGCATTAATCGGCCCTAACATATTCGCAAACTGGTTCGCCTGATATGCGCTCTCATACAAACTTTCATTCTTTGACGCAAAATCCGCCTTGCTCTCCTCCTCATGGCAGAATACCTTGACAACTTTCTGGCCGCTTATCATCTCCTCAATATAACCGTTCAGTTCACCGATATCTTTCTGCTGTGCCACGAAATAAGAGCCGCTTAACCCTGCTAACTTCTTCGTCAGAAACATGACAACCCCGACCATAAACAGCGTCAGTACAGTAAGTGGCACGCTTAATACAACCATACATGCTAAAACGCTGACAACTGTAATAAAACTGTTGATAAACTGCGGGATGCTCTGGCTGATCATCTGCCGGAGAGTATCAATATCATTAGTATACATCGACATAATATCACCATGGGAATGAGTGTCGAAATACTTAATCGGCAGAGACTCCATTTTACGAAACATCTCTTCCCTCAGGCGCAGGAGCGTGCCCTGCGATACATTTACCATAACACGGCTCTGTATGTAGGCTGTCAGTACGCCTACCGCATAAAACGCCGCAACCCGGAGCATCCTTGCCGCTAACGGGCCAAAATCCGGATTCTGCCTGTTTATCATCGGTTCGATATAATCATCTATCAACGTCTGCATAAACATCGTTCCCTGCACGCTCGAAAGCACTGTCGCAATAATGCAGACCAGAACCACGATACAATGCGGCGCATAATTGCCCAGAATATATTTCATCAATCTTGCAAATAGTTTTCCGGGATTCTTAATCTTTGGCTTTGGCCCCACAGGGCCTCTTCTGCCCGGCCCCTTTACTGGTTTACTATTCTGTTCCGGCATCCAATCACTCCTTTCCCAGCTCGTCAAAGTCGCCGCTTCCGCTCATTTGTGACTCATAAATGTCACGATATATCTCATTCGCCTTAAGCAGTTCCTCATGCGTCCCAAATCCGTCCACCATGCCGTCTTCCATCACAATAATACGGTCGCAGTGTTCTATACTGGAAATACGCTGCGCTATTATAAATTTAGTTGTACCTGGGATTTCCTGCGCAAAGGCTTTCCTTATCTTGGCATCTGTAGCTGTGTCTACTGCACTCGTAGAATCATCCAGAATCAAAATCTTAGGTTTTTTTAGCAATGCCCTTGCGATACAGATTCTCTGCTTCTGCCCGCCGGACACATTGCTTCCCCCCTGCTCAATATACGTATCATAACCATCCTTCATCTTACTGATAAATTCATCCGCACAGGCAAGCTCACAGGCATGGACGCACTCTTCCCTTGTTGCCTCCTTATCGCCCCAGCGCAGATTTTCTAAAATTGTACCGCTAAAGAGAACATTTTTCTGCAGCACTACCGACACCTCATTGCGGAGCACCTCGATATCATACTCCCTGACATCCCTGCCTCCGACCTTCACACTCCCATCGCTTACATCATACAGGCGGCTAATCAGGTTGACGAGGCTTGACTTTGCGCTTCCGGTCCCTCCAAGGATGCCGACAGTTTCCCCCGCATGGATATCCAGATTAATATCCTTTAGGACAAAATCTGTAGCATCTTTTTTATAACTGAAATTCACATGCTCAAACGAAACAGAGCCGTCCGCAACCTGCCTTACTGGATCCTCTGGATTCGTGATATCAGCCTTTTCATCCAGCACCTCCACGATACGCTCTGCGCTTGCAATACTCAAGGTAATCATTACAAAAATCATAGAAAGCATCATCAGGCTCATCAAAATATTCATACAGTAGGCAAGAAGTGAAGTCAGCTCCCCTGTCTTTAAGGAGCCGCCAACAATCATATTGGCCCCGAGCCAGCTTATCAAAAGAATACAGGTATATACTGTAAACTGCATAATCGGGCTATTCAGTGCGATAAGGCTCTCTGCCTTGACAAACATTTTATATATATTTTCCCCGGCCCTGTCAAACTTTGCCTTCTCATGCCCCTCTCTTGCATAGGCCTTGACAACACGGATTGCAGAAACATTTTCCTGCACGCTCTCATTCAGTTTATCATATTTCTTAAATACCTGATTGAAATATTTCATTGTAAACTTGATAATAATAAACAGCACAATGCCAAGAAGAAAAACCGCAATCAAGTAGATGCTTGCAATCCTTGCATTAGTATAAAAGGCCATGCACATCGCACAGATAAGGCTCGCCGGCGCCCTCATGCACATGCGCAGTATCATCTGGTAGGCATTCTGAAGGTTCGTCACATCTGTTGTCAGCCTTGTCACCAGTCCTGATGTACTAAACTTATCAATATTTGAAAAGCTGAATGTCTGAATATTATCATACATCGCCTTTCTCACATTCTTGGCAAAACCTGCTGATGCAATTGCACCGTACCTGCCTCCCAAAAGCCCTGCTAAAAGCCCCAGAAATGCAGCCCCGACCATCAAAGCGCCTACCTGGTAGATATGCCCCATATCCCCCTTTTTAATGCCATCATCAATTATAGATGCCATTAACATAGGTATTATCATTTCAAACAGCACTTCAAGAATCATAAAAACAGGCGTCAAAACAGAAGCCTTTTTATATTCTTTGATATGCGCCCCTAATGTTTTTAACATATGCATTTATTCCTCACTTTCCCAAGAAGCTGTGGCAGGCAGCCCCTTATTATTTTATGCCTCAGTTCTACTCATAGGAGATCTTAAGCTGCCCCAGAAGCTTCTTTACACCATTGTCCCATGCAAACTCCCCTCTCTTATCCATTGTAAAATTCTCATAAAATGTACCTGTGACAAGGGACAACTTTCCCCTTTCAAAACGGAAGTGCAGAAGAAATTTCATCCCCTGCCCCACAAGCATCCTGTCCGCCTGGCTGCCGCCCAGAAGCCTGCAGGCCGTCTCATCTGCCGCTTTTAATGAAATAGAAAAAGAGTGCGGCGTCTTTTTACCTTTTATATATGCATAAATTACCGGCTTTACCTCTTTCCAGTATAAATGCTCCGGAAGATTTTCTTCCAAATCATACCACTCTTTATTCCTTCGTCCCATAATCTCCATTTTTGCAAATGTCGTAACCACGGCCTCTTCCAAAAAATATTCATCAAAACTTTCTGCCAACAGCAAATGCGTCATCATATCCTTGACGTCAAATATATTTAATAAAATCATAAAATCCTTCTTTCTGCACATACTACTGTTACGGCAAAGCATCTATACTGCGAATGGCTCTTTTCTTTCCATCCTCTATAGAAAACATCCTTTGCCTTCAAATATACACTGCGTGCAGTCTGCCAAATCGGAATGAAGCCATTCCCACTTGGCTTATTACCACGCAAATCTATCACTTAGCGTCCTTTAATAAGCATCCCGCTTCTTAAGGCGGCGCAGAATGGAGGTAACCATGAAGAAAGATGCAAAAACTTTTCATGAAGTAGCGGAGCGCTGTACACGTTTTTCCCCAATAGAGGAATGCAAAAACTGCGGCTGCAGCAACTCCACTTCTTCCGGCGAAAATGTTTCCTGCAAATCATGCCGGCATTATGAGCCGGATAAGGTTTGTACGCTGGATCTTTATAAAGAAATCGTGACAAACCACAATCTGTAAGCTCCAGATACCGGCTATCTGGTTAAAAAATGCATTCTTTTATCGTATGCATAAAAAATCTCCTGTTTACACAAAGGAAATGGCTGCATAAACTGCAGCCATACATATCCCATGGAATTAATCCTCCACAAAAATCACAATGGAACGCGGCGGCACTACTGTCTTTCTCTGCAAGTCCCTCTTCTTCTTCGCCTTTGTTAGATTTTTTGAGGCTGTTGACTTTTTTTTCTTTTTCTTCAAAAAGGAAGCATCAAAAGTGTTATCATAGCTGTCAATCATTACACGCCACTCCTTCCCCCCCGGAAGGTTTGGCAGATCAAAAGATTTTGTCTCCCAATACATATTATAAATAACATACACAGAGCGTTCCTGCCCATCCCCAGCATACTCCCCATAGTAAAGCATCGCTAACATCCTGCTGTAATTATAATAATCCGGCCTCCATGCCTGCAGGCCATGTATGGACAGATCCGGCATTCCACAGGACAGCGTATCCATCATCCTGATTGGCCGTTCCTGATGGAGCACAGGAAATGCGCGGCGGAACCGTATAATATTTTTCACAAAATCATGGATATCCTGCGCTGTCTTCGTCATATTCCAGTTAATCCATGTAACTGCATTATCCTGGCAATAGGCATTGTTGTTTCCAAACTGCGTATTGCCAAGCTCATCCCCCGCCAAAATCATCGGCGTCCCCTGGCTTGTCAAAAGCATCAGAAAGGCATTCCTGATTTGTACCATTCTTCTATCCAATATCAGACGTTTCCTTGTCTTGCCTTCTATGCCGCAGTTCCAGCTGTAATTATACTCTGTGCCGTCCTGATTTTGTTCGCCATTTTCCTGATTATGCTTGACATCATACGAGACAAGGTCCATCATAGTGAACCCATTTACATGTGTAATAAAATTAATTACAGAGTGGTCCGCAAAATTCCTGCTAAAATACCGGACCATGCGCTCTACCATCCCCTCATCACCCTTTAGGAAACGGCGGGCATCATTCATAAACCCCTCATTGTACTCGCCAAGGGCATTCTTCTGTGCACAGACACTTGCGCTGCGGAGCATATCCATATCCCAGTAGGAAGCTAAAACTTTCACTCCTGACAAAATCGGGTCAGACGCCACCGTCAAAGACGGCATCACCTCCTGATTGATACGGAAACCATCCACATGATAGTTTAATACCCAGCTCCTAAGGCAGTCAATCATCAAAAAAAGATTTGTCCCCGGCAAAAAATAAATATCTAACAGCACTTCCATCCCATTCCTATGAAACGCCTGTACCATCTCTTTAAATTCAACAGACGGCATGGCAGAGTTGCTACTGTATGATGCCTTCGGCGCAAAGTAAAAGGTACGCTGCGTCCCATAGCCCCAGTAGTTGATTTTTTCCTCCTGATCCTCCTCCACTTCACAGAATTCATAGGAAGGAAGAAGCAGTACCCCATTAACCCCCAAATCTTTAAGATATGGAATCTTCTCCATCAGCCCCCGGTAAGTCCCTTTATGCGCCACCTTGGAAGAACTATGCTTTGTATATCCCCTGACATGGAGCTGGTACAAAATCAAATCCGAATATGGAATCCTGAGAGGGCTGTCCTTTTTCCAATCAAAATCATGGAGGCAGATTCCTCCCCGGATCTGCTTTGCCTGACGGTTTCTTTTCCCCCAGTGTTCCCTGCCTGTAACATAATTTGCATAAGGGTCAATAAATTCCTTCCCATCCGCCTCATACATATACTCATAGTCCTGTGTCAGAATCTGTGCAATATTTCTATCATCCTTTAACTTCTCCGACTTACAGATAATCACAAAATAGACGTCGCCCACCTTAAATTTCTCTGTCAGGGCAATCACACTGTCTGGCGTTCTCCGGCCCTTTTTATACAATTTCAAAAAACAGTTTTTGCTTTGCGGAAGATAGACAGCAAACTGCACACCATACTGTACCCTTGTCACGCCAAAAGGCATGGCGCTGCCTACCCGGTACTCAAACAACTTGTTTTCTTTCTTCATGTTTTCCTCCAATCCCGTATATCTTTTGTGTACTTTCACATAACCTGCCATCCTGACATATATGCTCTGAAATACACTCCCAGAAGACAAAGAGATATCAGAAGTATCAGCGAATAGAGCCACTTTTTCTTCTTCGTGCCCTCTGCCAGAATGATAAACATCGGCAGAGCACATGCCATATATCTTCCCCCGCTGATTAAAAATGTTACTGAATAGTTTACTAAAGTATACACAAACAGGAACGCACTCATTCGAAGCGGATGCCTGCGGAGTGAATACAAAATACAGATAAACGCCAATACAAAAAGTACAAGCTCCGGAAACCAGACCGCTATGCGCATCTGTTCTTCCGCGCCCTTTGCATAAGAAACAATCTCTGATAAACAGTTTGACACAAAAGTCGCCTCATGATACCAGTGTTCCTTTTGATAGACCTGAAAACGGAACGGATCCCCCTCTACCCTCTGGTTAATGCCAAAATAAATCAGATTGCCAAACAAAGTCAAAAAAAGCCAGATCCCTTTTGTCATAAACCTCTTTACAAACTGCAGGAACCTTTTCTGCCGTATCGCATCTATTGGGCGGTATGTCACAAAAAACTCGACAAGGCCGACTCCCAGAAGCAGGACACCCTGCACCCTGCACAGCGAACAGAAAATGCCAATCACCCCGGCTGTAAACCACTTATGGCGCCGTATGTAAAAAAATCCTGCTGAAAGAAAACAGAAAAACAAACTCTCTGTCATCATTCCGCCAAAGAAAAAAGAAAATGGGTAAAGGCTTATCAGCCAGAAAGCACGCTCCGCTATTTTTTTTC
Source organism: bacterium D16-36 (assembly GCA_003611745.1). Taxonomy (GTDB): domain Bacteria; phylum Bacillota; class Clostridia; order Lachnospirales; family Lachnospiraceae; genus Butyribacter. The sequence goes on from RAYF01000019.1 coordinate 49,185, forward strand.
CATATTCTTCCTTGACGGCCCCATAGAAAAAGACACTCCCTATGCAGAATGCAAGCGTAGAGGCACAAAGACAGGCAAGCCTCCAGTCAGAGATTACATAATGGACAATGCGGACAACCCAAGGGTAGAGTGGGAAAAAAACCAGAAACAGATGCTGCCCGTCTTCAATATAATCCTGATAACCAAGATCCGCCAGATTTATATAATGGCGCGCATCCCACCGCTCCCAGCTTTCCAAAAAATTTTCAAACGTAAACTGTTCCATAGAGGCATAGTATTCTACAAAATAGGTACAGATAAAGAAACCAGCCAAATAAAACAAAATCCTTACCAGAAATGCCTTTCCAAAAACCCTTACAATCTCTGCCCCCTCTAACGGCTCCCCTTCATAGTCTTTCCTGCCCAGACACCATCCGGCAAAACGATTTGTGCCAAAATCTGCTCCCATCTCTCCAAAAAAACGGATAAACCATAGAATTACGGTAACAAGCAGCAATACAGCTACCCCGGCAGCTAAAAACCTGTCTTCCATATACACCCCCCATTTTTTTGAAATGTTATATTTTCCATTCTAACACATTTCTATTTGTATCGTCAAAATATTTCTTGCAAATTCCCAATATTTCTGTAAAATAAATTATAGTAAGCGGCAGGCTGACGCCCCGCTTAGGAGCTGTCAATAAATAACTTTTAAATAGTGCGTAGGATTTTTCTTCGATAGTGCCGCTCAAAAATCAGGCGCATAGTGGGCTATGTAACCGATTTTTGAGTGGTGCTATCGGAGAAAAAGACAAGCAATATGAAAAGTTATTTTTGGACAGTTCCTTACCGTAACCCAACAGGGATACGCACGCATTAAGCTCTTTGTGTCTGTGCGCACCTGACACAAACAGAACATCGATTCTCTTAACAATATAGGAAAATGTGCGCAGAAATGAGGAATAAAATGATTCAAGCAAGTAATGTGACATTACGCCTTGGGAAAAAGGCACTCTTTGAAGATGTAAATATTAAATTTACCGAAGGAAACTGCTATGGGCTGATTGGTGCAAACGGCGCAGGCAAATCTACCTTTTTAAAGATTCTGACCGGCGAAATTGAGCCATCAAAAGGCGAAATCATCATCACTTCCGGGCAGCGCCTTTCCTTTTTGAAGCAGGACCATTTCCAGTATGACGAATACACCGTCCTTGATACTGTAATGATGGGAAATGAACGCCTCTATGAAATCATGAAGGAGAAGGATGCCATCTACGCTAAGGAAGATTTCACGGAGGAAGACGGAATCAAAGCCAGTGAACTGGAAGCGGAATTCGCTAACATGAACGGATGGGAAGCGGAAGCAGATGCGGCCACACTGCTAAACGGCCTTGGCATCCCTGCAGACCTGCATGACAAACGTATGAGTGAGCTTACTGCCAGCGATAAGGTTAAAATCCTTCTGGCACAGGCCCTTTTCGGGAACCCTGATATCCTGTTGCTAGATGAGCCGACAAACCATCTGGACTTAGACGCCATCCGCTGGCTGGAAGAGTTCTTAATCAACTTTGACAATACCGTAATCGTTGTCTCCCATGACCGTTACTTCCTAAATAAAGTCTGTACCCATATCGCAGACATCGATTACGCCAAGATCCAGCTTTATGCCGGAAACTACGACTTCTGGTATGAATCCAGCCAGCTTATGATAAAGCAAATGAAAGAAGCCAATAAGAAAAAAGAAGAAAAAATCAAAGAACTTCAGGAATTTATCCAGCGGTTTAGCGCAAATGCCTCCAAGTCCAAGCAGGCAACTTCCCGCAAGCGTGCACTCGAAAAGATTGAGCTTGATGACATCAAGCCGTCAAGCCGCAAATATCCATATATTGATTTCCGTCCGGAACGCGAAATCGGAAACGAAGTACTTACCGTAGAGCATCTCTCTAAAACAATTGACGGCGTCAAAGTTTTAGATGATATTTCGTTCATCCTCAACCGCGAAGACAAGGTGGCATTTGTTGGAAGCAATACCATCGCTGCGACTACACTCTTCCAGATACTTGCCGGGGAAATGGAACCTGACGAGGGTTCTTACAAATGGGGCGTTACCACCAGCTTCTCCTACTTCCCGAAAGATAACACGGAACTTTTCTCCGGCAGCGAGACAATCGTAGAATGGCTGATGCCATTCTCCCCGGAAAAAGACCCGACATATGTCCGCGGTTTCCTTGGAAGGATGCTTTTTCCGGGTGAAGACGGTATCAAAAAAGTAAATGTATTATCCGGCGGGGAGCGCGTGCGCGTGATGCTGTCAAAAATGATGATTCTCGCATCCAATATACTGATTATGGACGAACCGACCCCACATCTGGATATGGAATCCATCACTGCGCTGAATAACGGGCTGATTAAATTTCCTGGCGTAGTACTCTTTACATCGCAGGACCATCAGTTTATCCAGACCATAGCCAACCGCATTATGGAAATCACGCCGGGCGGGCTGATCGACAAAATCTCCACCTATGATGAATATCTCGACAGCGACGAGATGGCGCGCAAAAGGCAGATTCTGTCTGTACAGACAGAAGAAGGGGAGGACTGATTTTGAACAGTCCCTAAGTATAAGGCAGGGGGCTGCAGCACTTTTACAAAAATGCTGCAGCCCCCTGCCTTATACTTAGGGACAGTTCCTTAATCACTTTCATCTTCCGCCTGTTCTTTATATAACACACTTTCTATTTTATATCTCGGACGGTGCTTTACTTCCATATAAATCTTTCCAATATACTCCCCGATTACCCCCAGGGCAAGAAGCTGCAGCCCCCCGATCCCCCAGACAGAGATTACGATTGTAGTCCAGCCTGCCACTGTATGCCCCATAAACCAAAGCACCAGAAAATAAGCCAGAAGAAGGACACTGATGCTAAACAGGAAAAATCCCAATGCCGTAATAAGCCTGATCGGTTTAATGCTGAAAGATGTCACACCCTCCACAGCAAATGAGAGCATTTTCTTTAATGGATATTTAGACTCCCCTGCAAACCTTTCATGTCGTTTATAGTAAACAACATCTGTCTCAAAGCCAATCATCGGCACGATTCCCCGAAGGAATAAATTTACTTCATCATACTCCGACAATGCCTCTAATGCCCTTTTGCTCATTAAGCGGTAATCCGCATGGTCTTCCAACGTATCTGCCCCCATCGCATTCATTAATTTATAGAATGCATGGGCAGTCCCCCTTTTAAAAGCGGTGTCTGTCTCCCTTGTAGAACGAACACCGTAGACAATGTCCTTCCCCTCCAGATATTTATCTATAAACTGCTCAATAGCATCCACATCATCCTGCAAATCGGCATCCAGTGAAATCGCAGCATCTGCATAATCTTTCGCCGTCATAAGCCCTGCAAACAATGCATTCTGATGCCCTCTGTTATGTGCCAGGTTGATTCCGGTAAAAAGCGGATTTTCATCATGAAGCTGGGAAATAATATTCCATGTAGTATCTTTCGACCCATCGTTGACAAAGGCAATCTTACTGTCATTGCCAATCTTCCCCCTCTTTATCAAGTCTTCCATAATTGCCCGCAGCTGTTTTGAGGTTTCCGGCAGGACCTCCTTTTCATTATAACAAGGTATTACTAACCAAATCGTATTCACAACTCAATCCCCCATATGTTTTTCTGTGGATTATAGCACTCTGCTGATCCTCTAAAAAGAAAACCGCAGAGACAACTCGCCCTGCGATTCTTAACTGGGCTACAAGGATTCGAACCTTGAAATGCTGGAGTCAGAGTCCAGTGCCTTACCATTTGGCGATAGCCCACCACATATAAAATTAAATATATCAGCACTCCGCTGAAAACTTCTATCCTGCTGAATATAACCAGCAAACTGGGCTACAAGGATTCGAACCTTGAAATGCTGGAGTCAGAGTCCAGTGCCTTACCATTTGGCGATAGCCCATTAACATGCCTGCTATTCTCACAGGCACTCGTACATTATATAATACCATGAAACATTTTGCAAGCATTTTTTACATTTTTTTCGGAAAATATTTTCCAACTTATTTTCCATAAACAGACTTAATATATCCCACAATCCTCAAGATAAGCTCTACCCGTTTAAATGGCGTAATGACATAGAACCCATCTACACTGCCCGAAATTTTATCAATAATCCCCACGGATATCCTATAGGCAAGTTCCTCCCCCTCTTCCCTGTTTTTATCCCGGTATTTCTCCATAATTTCCTTATCAATCTCTATTCCCGCCATCTCATTATTCATAAATGCCGCATTGCGGAAACTGACTACCGGCATAATCCCACCTAAAATCTTGGCCGGAAGCTCTTTCCTTGCACGCCTCAGGTTCCCAAGCCCTCTCTCCGAAAGCACCGGCTGGGTAAAGAGAACAGAAACGCCGCTTTCTATCTTACGTTTTGCATGCAGGATCTGGGAATCAAAATTCAGGGCATTAATATTCAGCGCACCAGATACCATAAAAGGATTTTCAGCAAATATCTCCTGATTAAAGGACTGGATATGCCTTGCCAAAATAGCTGAATTATAACTAAAAACAGTCTTAATCTGGCTTCTCATGGCTGTCGGCACCGGATCGCCCGTAACCGTCAGCACATTATTCACCCCCTCTATATTTAAACCCAGCAAAAGCGCCTTTGTCGCATTGATATTGCGGTCCCGGCAAGTCATATGGGGTATCGCCGTAATCCCCAGCTCCCTTGACAGCTTACAGGCAAGGACGCTGCTGTCAATTCTTGCTTTCGCAATCGGACAGTCAGCAATATCAACCGCATCAACACCAGCATATTTGTATCTGGCAGCCCCCTCCATAAAAAAGTCAATATCCGGCTCCACTGGCGGATCTAACTCCACAACGATGACTTTTCTGCCGCCCCTAAGTTTTTCCGCAAAAGCATTCCTGCCATTATCCATGCCGGAAATACTGCTGCCATCCTCCCCACTCTCTTTGGCTAAAACTCTCTTTCCGGGCGGACGGCCGGATTCCTGCCCAGAAGAAATAACGGACGCCCTTTGTCTTTTATATATTCCATCTATAAATTCTCTGGTAAGCCGCGAAGCGATACTTTCAATATCCTCCGGGGCAGTCCCGCAGCACCCGCCTACGATAGAAGCCCCCGCCTCCAGAAGTTCTATGGCATTCTGCCCAAAATATTCCCTGTCAGCTCCATAATGGATACGGTTCCCTAACATTGTCGGATAACCTGCATTTGGCATAACCGTCAAATATTTACATGCACCTGCTGGCGGAAGGCTCCTTATCTGCTCCAGAAGGTGCTTCGGCCCTGAAATGCAGTTAAATCCTACCGCATCAACGGTATCACACTGCTGCATCTGCCAGAAAAGCTTTTTTACCAGAAAGCCGCTTCTGGTGTACCCTTCCGGCGATGCCGCAAAAGAAACCATAACAAAACTATCTCCTGCCCTTTCTTTAATATACGCAGAAATCTCTGCCAATGCCTCCGCACTCCCCATCGTCTCAAACAGGAAACATCTGGCACCGCAGGAGAGAAACACATCAGCAATCTCACGGTAGGCATCATACAGCTCCTGCCCATCCTTCACCGGTACCGGGCCGATATCTGCAAAAACAAAATGTGTCCCTGCCTCCTCCTGTGCTGCCTGGCTGGCAAGCTCCCAGCCTGCACGGATTAAATCAGAGACTGCAGGCATCCCCTCCTCCATCATCTGGCAGTTTGCCGCAAAAGTATTCGTCTTAATCGCCGCCGCACCGGCAAGCAGATACTCCCTATGTATCTCCTTTACCAGTGACGGATGTGTAATATTTGCCCTCTCACAATGCATTTCGCCAAGTTCCGGGCACCGCTCCGCCAGATATGTCCCCATTGCCCCGTCAAACAGCAAGGGGCGCTCCTTCAAGTACTCCTGTATCGTCATGCCGCTCCTTATCCTTCCTAGAGCGTGTTTGAAAATTCATTCTCAAACACGCTCTAAAACATAAAATTCTTAATTTTCTGTATCACAAAAAAGACTACAAAGGCCCCCAGATTTACTAACACGACACTTGCCCCCGCCGGCATCGCGGACTGATAGGATATCATCATCCCAATACAAAAACAAGCTACGGAAAGAATCCCGGAAGTAACCACCACACCGCGGAAACTCTGGAAAAGGCGCATGGAAGTCAGTGCCGGAAATATCACCAGGCTCGAAATCAGCATCGCCCCCATCATCTGCATCCCCAGTACAATCGTTACAGCCGTCAAAATAGCAATCATACTATTATAAAAGGACACCCTGACCCCGGCTGCCCTGCCGAAATTTTCGTCAAACGTAACTGCAAAAATATTATGGTAGCAGAAAATAAAAAGCGCCAACACTGCCGCTGACAAAACCACGCTCAGCCACACATCCTCCTTTGTCATAGCCAGAATACTTCCAAACATATAACTGTTGACATCTGTAGTCATTCCCGTAGTCAGTGAGGTAACGCTGACGCCGACTGCCAACGCTGACGCCGATACTGCGGCAATCGCGGCATCTGATTTCATTATCCCACGCTCTGTCATGCGGAGCAGCAAAAAGGCAGCTGCAATCACAATCGGTATCGAAAGCTTGAGCGGAGCAATATTACACGCCAGAGCAATCGACAAAGCCCCGTAAGATACATGGGAAAGCCCATCGCCAATCATAGAATACTGCTTAAGCACCAGGCTCACCCCCAGCAGCGCAGCACACAGCGATACCAGTATCCCGACAATAAACGCCCTCGCAATAAAGGGATAACTTAACATCTCAAATATCATAACCCACCGCACTTCCTTCCATAGATAACTGCATAATCGGACTGCAGGTACTCCTCCACCGAACCATAAAAATATTCCCCTTCATTCATATGAAGAATATGCTCTGCCTCAGAGACAGCACTGCGCAGATCATGTGTAACCATAACAACCGCCATGCCCTCCTTGTGAAGTTTCCTAAGATTCTCATACAATGTCCCTGCTGCCATCGGATCAAGCCCCGTAACCGGTTCATCCAGCACCAGTATATCCCCAGCAGCACATAATGCCCTTGCCAAAAGTACCCTCTGCTGCTGTCCGCCCGAAAGTTTGCCATAACACTGCTTCGCCAGATCAGCAATACCCAGCCTGCTTAGATTTTTAAGGGCCGCCCTCTTCTCCTCCTTATGAAAGAAAGGGCTTCTGCGGGAACGGTTCAAAAAACCAGAAAGCACCACCTCAAACACACTCGCTGGAAACTGCCTCTGCACCTGCGTCTGCTGAGGCAGATACCCAATCGCCCCATTCTGGACGGCGGCGGCCAATGCCACCTCGCCGCTCACCGGCTTTATAAGCCCCAAAAGCGTTTTCAAAAGCGTACTCTTGCCAGAACCGTTTTCCCCCACAATACAGACATAATCCCCCTTATATACCTGAAAATCAAAATGTTCAATCAGTGCCTTGTTATCATAGCCAAGCCCTGCATCCCTGCAGCGTATCAGGCATTCTCTCTGCTCCATATCCACCTCCTGATTTGAAAACCTTTTTCATTTTACAGGCAGTTATTCCATTTGTCAAACTATTCCGAAAGGCGGCGGTACAATACAACATCCCCCTCCCTATGGACTACTTCAAAATACTGCAAAAACCCCTCCTCGCTTGTAACAGAGTAATTATATCTCTCACTATTGCTCAGATAGACATACTTGACATGGTACTTGTCATAAAGCTCCTGATCCTGCGGATTCTGGTACATATTTGCCACATCAGCTTCCTGTGTCTGATAATCCAGCCCATGGTAATATAAGAAAGACGGGCTGCCGCACACTATATTCCTCCCCGTAAGCGAAACCACCTCATTATTATATCTGGTATCCGTCAATATGACGTCTGTCGGTTCCGTATGCCCTTCGATATACCTGCACATCGCAAGCCCGTCAGCACTGTAAAGCTGATAATCTGAGACATATTCCCTTCCCATTGTCAGTACAGCCGAAACACTGCTTAACACAAGCACTGCTGATACCACGGCTGCCCGCAGTGCCTTTCTGGAAAACTTTTTGACAATCTCCACCAGATAGTCCGCTGTGAGCAGGCAGAGGAACAGATAACCGATATACAGAATTTTATTATTATCATACACATTCGGCTGAAAGACAATCAATTCTGCCACAAACCAGATAAAAAAGGATGGAGACACAATAAAATAATTCCTGCTTCTGGTAAAAATCAATGCCACGATCGACAAAACCCAGACAATCCCTATATTTTTAAAGTAAAAGCCAAGATAAGTATCATTCAGGTTCGCCCAGTTAAAAAATCCTCTGACAAACTGCTCCCCCTGCGCCTGCTGAAATGTCCACGTAATAAGCTGAGGCCCTGCTAACAGCAGCACAATGCCCAGAAGAATCCCCCAGTTAATAACCATATGCCTGCTGTCCTGATTTCGGAAACCCCTGACAACAAAAATAATACACACCACCCCGACTGCCAGAATGCCGGCAAGCCCAATCCCCAAAAAAACATTTTCCGGAACCTCCATCGCCCTCCTCGCCATATCAAGGCTGCACATCAGCAGGAAAAAACCAAACAATACCCATAACTCAATATGGGATTCTTTCGTCTTCCATCCGGCATTCAGCTCCGTGCGCATCGAATAAATCAGCCACATGGCACAGACAAGGCCCATGGCAAGGAATGAATGGGTATGGATCATCGGAAGGCAGCCCGCCATAATGGCAGCAATGGCAAAATAGCTGCGCTCCTTTAGAAAAATAGCACGATAAAGAACATAGAGCGCCGGAATCAATACAGCCCATCCAAACAGCGTAGCGCGCTGCGGCAGCAGCATATCCACAATAATATTGGACCAGCGGATATTCCCATCCATAAAATTAGTAGGCGTCTGATAAAACTCCGTAAATATTCTGGTAAATACAGTAGTATCCTTTGTCACGCCCTTCACAAAATAATAAATCCCCAAACCGCCGTTAAAGAAAAAGAAGACCCACGCAATCATTGCTTTCCCACTGCTCTTCAATACCTCCTTCGCAAGCAGCATAACGCCCGCCATTACCTGAAGGACAGCAAAAGCCATCGGAAGATTATACGCAAACCTAAGGCTGCTCCCAAAAAGATATATACTTGACGAAATCGTATCACACAAAAACGGGTAGGAAAGTTTTACCCCCGGGAGCATGGAGTACTCCGGCGGAAAAATCCCCTGCTTTGCAACACTGCTGATAAAAGCCAGATGCATATTCATATCGCCATTCGTTGCCTGCCCGGTATGTATGCTCCCATCCTCCACATACGGAATAGTATGGGTAGACAATAAAATAAGAAAAAAGAAAAAAACAGGCAGAATCAGAAGCAGATACCCGTATTCCCGAAATATCTCCTTCCATGTCTTCTTCTCAAAAACCCCGCTCTTCGCTCCTGTCCTTTTCCACACAAAAAAACAGATTCCCCCGGCCAGAACCGCAGCGCAGATAAGCGATGCAATATGGGAACCCCTGTTAAATCCCATCGCAAACGAAAAAAGCACAGGCATCCATTGCAGCAGCAGGCTCCCAAAAACACTGCCAAGAAGAATGCGGACAATATAGTTCTCCTTTTTCCATATAAAAAATGATAATAACAGGCCAATTATCTGGTAGCCCAGAAAATAGCCTGTCCCTATTAAATTTCCTGTGAAATTTCCACTCATCTCAAATACCTGCCTTTCCGGGAACCACATCCATCTGCAGCACACAGACAGATAACTTCATGCCCCCCTGATCATCACCTCCATCCTATCATACAACATCTTTTCCCTAAATGGAACACAGTAAGCCAAAAAAACAGCCTGCCTATGGAATACTCCATAAACAGGCTGCCTCTATACGCCGTACGGCTCCGCTCTCATAAAACTTGCCGTCTTCCATAATCCTTCTAGCCGGATACTGATAAACAGGATGACCGAAAACCTTTTTCGAATAAAAGGAGTATTGCATCAACCACTGTATGGCATAAGCATAAGATATACTCGCAATCACGCTTTACCGCACTTTTCGTCTCTGCATATATCTGATGCATCCTTTTAATAAAGTTTAAAATCATCTCTGGGTCATAAACTGTCTCCCCTAAACGTTTTCTTACTGCTTCCGGACTCTTCACGTAGGAACGAATCTCATGTTTTAATTCTTCCTCATAGATACAATGATCTTTCAACTTTCCGTCATAATTCGCATTGTGGGGAAACGTAAAATAATCTGATACATAATGGGTAATCACTCCTAAATGGATGTAAAAATAACGATCCGTACCTTTTTCCTGGTCATAATGTGATACCATTTTGTACATTTCTTTTTCTAAAACATCAAAGGATTCTTCAATCGTATGCTTGCGGACCAAAAAACTTGGAACGCAGTCCGGCAATATACTGCCAATATAAAAAGCTCCTTTATGATGCTGAATCGACTCCATCCCTTCACTGTTCATCAAATAATGAGCCAAGGAAATATGGGATTTCTTACGCATACCAACCTCCTCTCTAACATCCTCACGACGAACATCGCTGTCATTTATTTGTTGTCCTAATTGTATATCTTTTTAAAAGAAAAATCAAGAGTTTTTTGACAATTCGCAAAATTTTCTTATTTTGTCATTCTTTTCACATGATACTTGACATACAAGTCGTCTCTATTGTAAAATAGATGCTAAATATACTAAATTTTAAAAGAAAACATTGATAGGAGTTGATTATTTGGATTCGAGTGACGCCTCGCGGATAATTATTTTAATTATCCTGCTGATTCTCTCTGCTTTCTTTTCGTCAGCGGAGACTTGTCTGACTACTGTAAACAAAATGAGAATGAAATCTCTTGCAGATGAAAAAGTCAAGAATGCCAGTCTGGTACTGAAACTGACAGAAAACCCAACCAAACTGCTCAGTGCCATTCTGATAGGCAATAATATTGTAAATATTACCGCCTCATCCCTTACCACATCATTTGCAATTCAACTGGCACATAAATTAGGGTTTTCTGATCTGGTCAGTGCTTTTACAGGTCTTGGCACTGGTATTTTAACAGTTCTGGTATTGATTTTTGGCGAAATCGTCCCGAAATCCTTTGCAACTGTAAACAGCGAAAAGTTAGCTCTTTTCTATGCAAAGCCAATTTATGCCATTACAACTGTCCTGACACCATTATCTTACCTGATGAACCAGCTTTCCAATGGATTGCTGCACATTCTCCACATTGATGCAGATAAACAGCCTGCCATTACAGAAACGGAGCTGCGCACCATTGTAGATGTAAGCCATCAGGAAGGCGTCATAGAGAGCGAAGAACGCCAAATGATTACCAACGTGGTTGATTTCGGTGATTCCCTTGCGAAAGATGTCATGGTTCCCAAAATGGATGTGACTTTTGCAAACGTTAAGCTCTCATATAATGAATTGGTAGAATTATATTCCGAGTGTACATTTACCCGTATGCCCGTCTACAGCGAGAGCCGTGACAATATTGTTGGAATCATTAACCTAAAGGATTTATTCTTTTATCAGGGTTCTAAAAAAGATTTCTCCCTTTCTGAAATCATGCGGGAACCATATTTTACTTATGAATACAAAAAGATTTCCGAACTTTTTTTTGAAATGAAACAGGAATCCATTCCCATGGCCATTGTTCTGGACGAGTATGGTTCCACTTCAGGTATTCTTACCATCGAAGACCTGATTGAAGAGATTGTTGGTGAAATCCGCGATGAATATGATACAAATGAAGAGGACGAAATCACAAAAATAGATGATGAAACATATATACTGCTGGGAGTGGCTAAGCTCGACAATGTAGACGAACAGCTTGGAATTACTTTGGAATCTGAAGATTATGATTCAATTGCAGGACACATTATCAATCTGCTTGACCATTTCCCGGAAGCCGGGGAATGTGTCAGTGATGAATTCGCAACATATACGGTCTTAGAGGCCGAAAAAAACCGGATAGACAAAGTAAAACTTCACCTTCTACCGCCTGCACAGCCGGAAGAGGAGGAAGAAGAAATAAGAAGGGATGTAGCTTTATAACAGCTACATCCCTTTTTAATACATAGGGAAGAAAATCCTCCCTGTGTTTATTGACTATTATTCTAGTGTATAGGATATTTAACAAATATCCTATACTAATATATTAGAATGATAATAAACTGTGTCCCTTCACCCCGCTTGCTTTTAACAGCAATATCGCCGCCATGAAGAGTGATAATCTGTTTTGCGATTGCAAGACCAAGGCCGCTTCCCTCCGGCCTCTGTTTCGTATTCGTCCCCCTGTAATACCGGTTAAAAAGCTCCGACTGTTCCTCGTCGCTTATGCCGATTCCATTATCAGAAATACGAATCAATATCCTCCTTTCCTGATCGGTGCCTATACTGATTGTTACTTTTGTTTCAGGCGGATTATGCGTCAACGCATTAATAATAAGGTTACTCACGGCACGGCGGAATAGATCAATGTCAACACAAACCTCACATTCCTGTATATTGCTTTCAAACTCAATGCTGCGGTCCGTAAACGCAGGAGTGTTTACAATATCAATGGCCAGTTCTTTTAGAAAACGCACAAGGTGGATAGCCTGCGGACAGTATGGCACTACACCGGAATCCAGCTGATAGGTCAGCTTCAAATCGTTAATCATTTTTTCTGTATGATTTGCATTTTTTAAGATAATCGCGCCATATTCCCGTACCGTCCCACCGTCAGGGGCAGGGCTGTCCATGAGAAGTTCTGCGTAACCCTTGATTGGCGAAAGCGGTGTCTTCAAATCATGTGTAATATTAACAATCCACTCCCTGCGCATCCGTTCCGTATCCTGCCAGACCTTGTCACTTCGGCGGATTTCTGTGTCCATCTTATTAAGCGCCCCATAAACTTCGCCGAAAATGCCTTTCTCATGCAGTGGGCTATAGGAACGCATTGAAACATCCCCGATGCCTTTTGCTATTTTGCCAAGATGCCTGATAAGCCAAAAGCCATAACAAACTACAAACAAGAGAATCGCACATAAAGTAAAGAATATTCCCTTGCGGAATAACGGCGAAAGCCGTCCGACATTCTCTCCGTTATAGTAAAGCATATGCTTTCCTATCGCATAGGGAAATCCAATCAGATAGCTCCATGTCTCTCCAGAATTTTCATAGCTATTCACAAAAACAGTATTGCCCCGCTCATATGCGCTTGTGCAAATTGAAATCAACTCTGATGCAGAGTATCTCGCCGGATAACTCTCAGGCTTGTTGCGGCAAAAAACTTCTTCCCCTGTCTCATCAATAACCTGAAGCCACAGCCCGTACTCGTCCAAACGCTCCAGCCCAATCTCTTTTATTCTGATTTTACCGTTATCATTCTCCATCCATACTGAAAAACTATCTGTAAACGTAGCCGGCCATGACGCCAGGCTCAAACCTTCCGGCTCAGTTATTCCGAAAATGTAATAAAACATTGCGATTGCAATAACAATAGCAATAAGAAGTAACGCTGACACTATAAAAAATATCCGTAAAAATGGATTAAGCTGCTTTTTATTTCCCATATGGATTTACCAATTTATATCCTAAACCTTTCATCGTGATAATATATTTTGGCATTGCCGGATTTTCCTCTAACTTTTCACGCAGATGGCGGATGTGCACCATTACCGTATTATCGCACCCGAAACTGTCCTCACCCCAAACGGTTTCATATAAACGTTCACGGCTGACTACCCGGCCTAGGTTCTCCGCCAGATACCGTAAAATCTCAAACTCCCTTGCAGTCAGACCGATTTCATTATCGCCCTTCATCACCCTGCACCCGTCAGTGTCTATCATCAGTTCGCCAATTTGAATAGAAAACCCCTGTATTGGAACCTGCCTGTATTCCGCACGGCGCAGCCCAGCTTTCACTCTATATGCTATTTCCTTCGGGCTAAACGGCTTTGTAACATAATCGTCACCACCGACAGCCAAACCAAGTATTTTATCCAATTCATCATTTTTTGATGAAAGAAACAAAACAGGGCAGTAAGAGAACTCCCGAATCTGTTTGCATACTTCATACCCATCTATGTCCGGCAGCATAACATCTAAAATAATAATATCCGGCTGAATTTCCTTGCACGTAGCCACAGCACAAATCCCACTATCAATTTTAATAATGTTATAAAACCCCTCTATGTTCAAGGCTTTTTCAAGTAAATCTAATATATCCGGCTCATCATCAACAAGCATAATTTTATACTTATCCACCCAGTATCCCCCCTCTTGCCTTTTATGTTTTTCCTTTCCTGCTCTGTACATGTACTCTCAGCACTATTAGTTAGCACTGACTTAAGGTAACTCAAAATTCTCTTGCTGTCAATAGACATTCTGCAGATTCCACGGAAACCTGATAGAAATATAAATGTGATTGTGATATTCTACTTAAAGGCAGCCTGATACCAGCAATATAAAATCAAATTTGTGGAGGATAACATATTATGGAGATAAAAAAGATAGGTTATGACTTTTCGGTATGTAAAGTGGAGGATTATTCGCTTATAGATTTGAGTGCAGAATATTGTTTTATCGGAAAAACAAATGATGAAAATTCTTTAGTATGTATTACAAATGATGTTCCGCTTAATGCAACCCAAAGAGATGACGGCTGGAAAGCATTCTGCATTCAGGGAATTTTGGATTTTTCCTTAGTTGGGATACTGTCTGATATCTGTAAAAATCTAGCACAAAATAATATCAGTATATTTGCAATCTCAACTTTTAATACCGATTATGTTCTAATAAAGCAAAATAATTATCAAAAAGCACTAGATATTCTTTATAATGCGGGATATGAAATTGCGGAATAACAATTAAAGATTTATCTAAAAGTTTCACAGCATAGATAATTATAAATATTTTAGGTACTGTCAACTGAACCGAGAGGCGGTCTGGCAACTTCATGATACTTCCAGACCGCCTCTCTCTAATTATTGGAACAATTTCAGGTATTCCAGCAGTAAATCGCTGTACTGGCTCTCATAAACGCATCTCTTTGCCAATTTAATATTATCCGTAATAATGTTATCCGCATTCAGATTGATCATTTTATTGATACCCTCCTCGGTATTCACTGTCCATACATATATTTCTTTTCCGGCGCTATGAACGTGGGAAATCAGGTTTCTGGTAGCACTCGTCGCCTCAACGCTGAAATGATCCGCAGCCGCCAATTGATTGATATCGCCATAAGCAAGGCTCATCACATATACAGTGGTAACAGAATCGTCGCAGGCTTTTACTTTTTCCAGCACTTCATATACCTGTGAGGTAATCACACAGGCATCCTCAATACCCGCCTCATGAATCACATCAATGACATTTTTTTCAAAATCTGTTTCGTGTCCTGTTGGTTTTAGTTCGATATTCAGCTTAATCCCATTTTCTTTTGCAAACTGTGCTGCCTCCGAAAGCAGTGGAACTTTTTCTCCAGCATAGGCAGCGTCAAAAAAACTGCCGACATCCAATCCTAAAATTTCTTCATAAGTCAGTTCCCATGTATTGGCGTCCACACCGGCTGTACGTCTAAAATTTGTATCATGCATAACGATAATCTGTCCATCCCTGCTTTGCTGCACATCAAGTTCAATCCAATCCGCCCCCATTTCCCTTGCCCCCTCAAATGCGCGCATAGTATTCTCCGGATAGAAAGCGGATGCCCCTCATTTTTGCTATATGGCGGTGCTACACTGTGTATTACCGGCTCATTCAATTCTTCTTTATGGGAGTAGTACAAAAAACTGACACATCCATAGCTGACCGGCACCGCAATCACAAAGACAACAACGACGGAAAATATAATTGCCATCCATATCCATGTGGACATCACCCAGCGCACGACAAACAAGCCGGAAAAGAGCTTTCCGGCCAGAGCCGCCAACGCTGCGGCAGCAAAAACGAAAACAAGATAAAGCAGCACAAAAAGAAATTGAATCAATACCATCTCCATAAAGTCCCTGATTCGTTTCTTCTTTCCCAACAGCCTGCTTCTTTTCCGTGCTTCCCGGAAACTGCACCCCTCCAGCGTAAAATAGTGAAGGGCATACAGCCATTTCATCATCAAAGCTATCAGCAGGAATGTTACACCGCCAAGCACAAGAGACAGTGTCAGATCAGCAAAAATATAGTCGAGAATGAATTCTGGTATAGCTATGGTGCTAAAAACACCAGATGCTAACCCAATATTTAAAAACCTAAAAGCGGCCTCCAATTATATAAAATCAGTTTATTTATTTCCCTTAATTTTTTCATAAAGCCCCTCCAATGCAGGCATATCCCATTTACCAAGTCATGCACGCCGGCTGTTATACAGCACCACATATTTTCCACTTAACTCCATCAGAGAATCATGGTTCTCGACTTCCTTAATATCACCTGTTTGACTTGACTAAATTTTACAAAGAAGGCTCTTTCCTATATATGTCACAAAACGAAAAAACGATAAGACTATTTTGCCGGTATTCGCAGTTGCAGTTTTTCGAATATTTTGTTTAACTTTCTTTTCATATTTGGCATCGGAATATTTCCAGAACATAGCAGCCTTGATATATATTGTATTTATGCAATTTAAAACTCATCATATTTAATAGCATTTCCCTTAGCTTTTTCAATGGGATATTTCGCCTCATTTTTATCCATCTTACTATTCACTATTTCATCGACATCTAATTCCAGCCTATCCAACATATTTTGGCAATACACTAGAACATCTGCCAATTCTTCCTTAACGTGCTCCATATCATAATCATCATCATCCCACTGGAAACATTCCAACAACTCACCTGCCTCTATCATGATAGACTTTGCCAGATTAGCCGGAGAATGAAACTGATCCCAATCACGTTCCTCTGTAAATCGTCTAATTCTATCAATTGTCTTTTGATTCATATATATATCCCTTACCTTTTTGCCTGATACAATGCATTTCTAAGTTCCTCGTCACATGCATAAATATATAATCCATTTACGCCTCGTGTCATAAGAACTCTTACTTCATGTTGCAACAATAATTCTCCATATTTTTTCTTTGTTCCATCAGATAAAGTCCTGTTTCTGACCGCCTTTGCATTACAGCTTGCCTGCGAATCAAAAACAATATGACCATCTCGGTACTTTACGGATGGACCAAGTATCACACCAGCATAGTTTAAATCAAATCCTTGTATCACAAATGTTGATCCAACTTCATCTATTGTCTGTGGCTGCTCCGCCCATGATAAATTCTTGACTTTTTTCTTTTCTTCCACACTAAGGTTCTTCTCCAATTCCCTATTCCATGGTTTATGCCATTTCCCAATTATAACTTCCCAATATTTTTTGATTCGACCTGCCTGATTTGAATTTGCATTATACTCCCAATCATAAGTTGCTATGATTCTTGACAAGGAAGTTTTTTGGGAACTTGCTTTTGTTCGAATTGCATGCTCCAGCTCATCAGGAGAATCAAAAATTCGAATCTCATAATTTTCAGGCGAATCTGGTATTTTTTGAATCATTCTATCTTTTGTGAAGGAATCAATCCATGCTAACGTCATTTTATCCGCCCGCATTCTCAATTGATTTTTAAGCATCAAATAATTTTGCGCGTCTCTGGCCTGATTCCTGTATTTTTCGAGCAATTCTGCTTCCCAGAACTGCTCGGTTGTCAAAATCTGATTTTCATCAAACATTACAACTGTCACTCTGGCTCGTTCTAGAATATCCTGAAGCTGATTTTCCCCCGTATAAGATTGTTTTCCCTGTGTCAGCAAAAGGTGTGCTTCATCTACAAATGCAACATCTATCGGGTTCTCAGGCGAATGTGTATTAATAAATCTAGTTGGTCTGAAAACCACTTCACCATATTTATCCGTCAATCCCAGTTTTGAGGCAATTTGCTCATATACTGTTAACTGCTCTTTGTGATTTACAATCAAGCTACATTTTATATCTTCATTATCATTCTCTTCCGCCTGACAAAATATCTCATAAAATGTACTGCTGTTTAAAACAGTTTTCCCAGTCCCAGCCTCGCCTTCTATAAAAATAATCTGACCTTTTTGATTATTTCGCAACACATTCCTTACTCTATCAATAATCATGTTTTTAGCAACAATTTGATCATCGGCAAGCTTATGTAATGGTGATGCTTTAAAAACAGCTGAATCTTTTATAGTACTTTCTTCAGGAAAAAGCTCCTTGTCATCTTTTCTGAGTTCCCTCCATATTCTTGAAAATATAACATCCAATTCATTTATTGGATAATATTTTTTTTGTGGATTTCCACGCATATTATGAATCTTTCGTACATTTGGTGCACTAGATAAATAGTGCATCAATCGATTCTCGATATCGAGTGTCATTGATTTATTAAAATGTTCATGTCCAATAATATATAAGCTAGCAGAACTGCTAAGCATTTCTTTCTGCCACGACTTACCAGCTTTATTCCCCTCATTATAGTGCTGCTGCGTGCGTGCAAAAACATTATTTGATTCACCAATATATATATCGTAATTACAGGTACGCTTCCATTTATGGATGTACACTGTTGGAAAGGAAGCTATAATCTCCCATATTGTTTTATCTTCCTTTTGAAAAAAGTTTCGTTCAAAATCATCTAATGCCGTCTGGTTGTCCTCTATTTTTCTAATAACCGGACATGAAAGCCCCATCTTCTCACCTGCTTTCCTTTCCGTTTTTGTATCTCCATACTACCATATAATCTGTTTTTTTTACAATCACATACAGACCGCCCACACGGATAAAACTAAATAACTTATCGTTGCCTTGTCCACATGGTCAACACCACAAAGGGATATTTACATAAACCCGGCTAAAGCATGTTTATACCCATCGCTTCCACTGCATTTTTTTAATATAACAGTACTGCCCTGCGTAAAATGCTCCCATACTGTTTTCTTAAAAGTAAAAATCCGTTTACTGCCCTTACATGATAAAGTAACCGTAATCGGCTTGCCTGCAGGATCAGAGCCACTTAAAGTTAAAATACCATTCTTAATTGTCCCCTCCAGCCAATCCATCTGTGCTAAACGAAACTGCCTGAAAAAACCTACATATTTACTGCCATTTTTAAAAATATCAAGATATACCTCCCTCGCATCATCGGTAAAATCCCCGATAAACGCCGATTTAGCCAAGACTTTAACCTTGCACTTTAAGATTTTTTTATTTACTATGCATTTTACTATACCTGTACCTGTCTTTACTGCTTTGACATAACAGTATGGCCATGGTTTTCCTTTTCCAGAAGTTTTATGAATTTTTATATTCCCTCCTGCCACGCTCCACTGAACCTTAGAATTCATTTTCAATCCGATAAAAGCATATTGCCCTTTAACGACCGTAATTGCGTTACTTGTAAGATAGACTGTTTTAGCCTGTGCACGTTTTTCCGGCATCATACTTATACTACACAATAATAAACAAATACAAAGCAGACTTGCAATAAATTTATGTTTCATTTTCCTTTCCCCCTCCATGATATCCAAAATTTCACACTAACGGTTATTGTTTCCTACACATCAATCTTATGTTCTCATCTTCTTTCCCCTCCTTGACAATTTTTTCTTATTACCATCTGGCAACTCTGATTAATATTATATACTTCTAATTGTTTTTGTCAATAACTATTTAGATAAAATAGGTATTTACTTTTTTTATTTTTGTGCCATAATAATATTGAAAAGGAATCGTACTATTTGAGCCGTCAGGCGGCATGGAGGATTATTATGGCGACAAGAAACAGCTTTAAAAGTGGATCTTGTGAACTAGTAGTGCTGCACATCCTGAAATATTATGGTGACTGCTACGCATACCAGATTTCACAATATATTACCAGACTTTCTGACGGAAATTTATCATTTCCTGAAGGTTCACTATACCCGGCATTTTATAAAATGATTGATAATAAGTATATCTCAGATTATAAAAAGCAAACTGGAAAGCGTCTGGTTAAAGTTTATTATCATATTGAGCCAGAAGGTGAAAAGCGGCTGGAACAGTTATTAAAAGACTATTATCAGGTAACTAAGAGCATAGAAAAAATTTTGAATTTTGATTTTTCAAATCTGGAGGAAACCTAATGAACAAAGATTCTAAAAGATATTACAAAGATATTAAATCTGTTTTTCCATCTAGAGGCCAACAGGAAAAACGGCTTATAAGAGACTGCAAAATGCGTATTATAGAACTAGGCAAGTTAAAGCCAGATATTACATACGATGAATTACAACAGCATCTTGGAATTCCCACAGATATAGTAATTCAATATTACGAAGGGGCAGATATTGAATACATTATGCGAAATATCCGCACAACCAGAATGATACGTTTCTGTATTTATTGCATATTAATATTTATTTTGGCTGGTTTCTCCATCAGTGCAGGTATTAATATAAGGCTATATCAGGAAATACATCAAGGTGTTATCACACATGAAAAAACCATTATTAAATAATTCACTTCCCCGTGTTTTTCAGGAATACTTCATGCCACTACACAAGCTCCCTGCTAATATTTTTTACACTGTTCCGCTCTATAATGTCACTATCAATATAGCGCACCCCCTGATGCCTGTTCTCTTTCTTAAGTTTTTTTAACAGGATATCAACAGCCGTCTCCGCCATTTTAGCCATATCCACATTATATGTCGTCAGTTCCCTTGCAAAAGGATGCCCATACAAATAATTATCATATCCTGCCACCGAAATATCCTCCGGCACACGGTACCCTTTCTCCAAAAGCTTATCATAAAGGTACCCTGCTGCCAGATCATTATTGCAGGCAAACGCAGTCGGCATCCGTTCCGGCAGTTCTACCCGCATCTCACCCGTCCTGATATTCCTGTCTTCCAGAACCCATTCCTTCCGGACCGGAATCCCCCACTCTGCCAGCCCTTTCCGGTATCCAAAATATCTGTCCATAATATTGTCATTCATCCCAACAGAACCTAAAAAAGCAATATCCCTGTGCCCATGTTCGAGCAGGTATCTGGTAATCTTATACATTCCGACGTAATTATTGGAGATAACGGCATCACACGCAAATGCCCGGTCGTAAAAATCCAAAAGGACAACCGGCCCTCCTGATTCTTTCACAATTTTCTGTATATATGGTTTACTGAACCACCCAATAATAAAAACACCATCTACCTCACCCTCCGACAATATCCTTGGAAGGTTTCCCGCTCCCGTGGCATTCTCATCTATCTCCTCAAACATCGTAACACTGTTTCTTCTTGCCGCAGCATAGATAACCTGCTGGTACATTTCCCAATAAAAAGATGCCCCCACTGTAAGGTACCCTTTTTCAACGACGACGCCAATTTTAGCAGTATCCGTCTCCTTTTTCGCATATTTGGAATAATCATACCCCATCCTCTGCGCCGTCTCCAAAATCTTCTGGCGCACCGCATCGCTGACGCCCTTCTTCCCAGACAGCGCATTGGAAACCGTTACAACACTAACTCCAAGCTCCTCCGCAATATCCTTTAACTTTACAATTCCTGACATTCCCTGCCTCCAATTTTCGCAATCTCCTATATTCTTCTGGCTGTATTCCCGATTACAACACCGCCCTCCACAATCCGCACCCCCTCAGGCGGCTTCTTCCCCATAATCCTCTTTAAAAGCGTATTGACACTGACCTGTGCCATCGCTTTCCAATCACTTTCATATGTCAGCAGCTCCGGCTCCTTACCTGTACCCTGATAGAAATAATCAAACCCGGCCACCGATATATCCTCCGGTACACGGATTCCCCGGCGCCTAAGCTTATCTATCAAAATATAGGCGCACTTATCGCAGTTGCATACAAAAGCTGTCGGCAGTACTGCAGGAAGGACGAAATCAAGCAGATAACCATACCCATCCTTTTCCCTGTCATCAATCACCCACTCCTCGTGTTCCCGGAGCCCGTTTATCTGCAGAGCCTTGCAATACCCCATATATCTATCCATAATACTGCTCGTAGCATGGACGGTACCGACAAACCCTATCTTTTTATGCCCATAGTCAATAAGTTTCTGTGTGACAAGCTGCATCCCGTGAAAACTATCCGTCGCTATATAATCTACATCCCCCTCTGTCCTGTAAAAATCTACACAGACAACCGGCACATCGGTTGCCTTTTTTAGTTTCTCGATATACTCCGGATGCATCTCCCCAACCATAATCACCCCTTGCAAATCTATATCTGCAAAAGGGGGGCGGCTGTAGCGCAGCTTCTCCCTGTCCTCATCCACGACCTCCAGCACTGTCTGGTTTCCCCTTCGCGTCAAAATTCCCGCAATCTGCCGGTAAACCTCCATATAAAAAGAAGGGTACTCCTTAATATAGCGTTCCGCCACAATGATGCCAATGCACCACGACTCCTCCTCCCGGAACCTGGCAGAATCCGCCATCTTGTACCCTAACTCCCTCGCCTTCTCAAGAACCTTCTGCCTAAGCCCCTCACTCACGCCCTTCCTGCCATTTAATACATTCGAAACACTCACAATGCTGATCCCCAGTTCCCTTGCAATGTCCTCTAACTTCACATCTTTTCTCTTTCCCATTACACTCCTCATTTCTGCAAGGTGAACTTCGTTCACCTTTGTTCTATTGTGCATAACAAATTTGCGTGTGAAAAATGTATTTTTCACACTCCCCACACTTTTTTTGCTGGTGTACCACCACACAGCGAGAATTTTCCTATTGGACAAAAAACAAAAATTAGTGTAGAATCAATACCTAAAACAATATGCTGCACAGAAAGGAAACAGCCATTATGACAGCACCAGTAAACAAAAACGCCACCAAGGAGGCACGCAGCCTGCTGCAATATCTATATGAGACGGCAGGAAACAAAATCATCACTGGCCAGCACACACAGACAGTCCCTATGGAAGAAATCAGCCATATCCGTAAAATAACCGGAAAAGAACCAAAGCTGCGCGGTTTTGAACTGCTCTCCTATTCGCCGAATATCAATTTTCAGGATGCTTCTAAGGCCTGCCTTACTGAAATATACGAAAACCAGAACACAATGGACACAGCCATTGACTGGGCAAAAAACAACGACGGGATTGTCACCTTGACATTCCACTGGTTCTCCCCTCTTGGCGGCAGGGACAAGAGCTTTTTCAGTGAGTTTACAGATTTTGACGCTGAAAAAATCCTGCAGCCGGATACCCCGGAACGCGCTGCATTTTATAAGGATATGGACAAAATAGCAGAACAACTGCAAAGATTCCAATCAGAAAAAATCCCTGTCCTCTGGAGGCCGTTTCACGAATCCGAGGGCACATGGTTCTGGTGGGGTGCAAAAGGCCCGGAAACTGCCGCTAAACTTTATAAGCTAATGTATAACTACTACACCAGCATACACCATCTGGACAACCTGCTCTGGGTCTGGAACTGCCCGGAAAAAGAAGGCTATCCGGGGGATGATTACGTAGACATCATCTCTGCTGATATCTATCTGGAAAACCGCGAAAAAACTGATTATAAAAAAGAATACCAGAAGTTAATCAATGCTACCAGCAAAAACAAAGTAGCCGCCCTCGCCGAAATCGGCTATCTGCCTGATATCCAGATGTTAGAGCAGTCCAGAATCCCTTGGGCTTATTTCATGGTCTGGTCCAAAGAATTCTGCATTGGCGAACGGTACAACAAAACAGAAGATTTAAAAGCAGCATACCACAGCAAATACGCTGTAACACTGCAGCATAGGCACTAATCCACGGACCACGCCGGAATGGTGCCTATATCAAAGCAGGAAACTCCGGGCCGATTCGCCTCACACTGTCGCGCTCCACAAACTTCCCGGAAATCATAAATACACCCGTGGAATATCTGGAATGGCTCATTTTATTAATAAGGATATGGAGTACCCGCTTCGCCATCTCTTTCGTATTTATCTCGAATGTCGTAATTCCGACATTCGTAAGCTGTTCACTCGCATAATTGTCATATCCTGCCACGGAAACATCCTCCGGCACGCGAAACCCTTCCTCCTCCAGCTTGCGTATCATATAACCCGCAGTCAGGTCGCAGTTGCAGAAAAAAGCTGTCGGCATATTCTCCGGCAGCACAAACTTGGACTGGTAATCCACCGTGCCGAACTCCCTCTCCCTGTCGTCAACCACCCATTCCTCAACTAAGGAAATGCCATGCTCCATCAGGGACTTATAATATCCTAAAAACCTGTCATCAATACTTGGCGTCGCAAGCCTTGTGCCGACAAAACCAATCTTTTTATGCCCCATCCCGAAAAGATAATTTGTCATCAGATATCCGCCTAGCAGATTATTGGATACTACAAAATCCCCACCTTCTGCCCCGACTGTCGTATCAAGAAATACTACCGGGACAGAAGACACGGATGTCAGCTTATCAATATATTTATGCTGGAAGGTTCCTATTACCACAAAACCGTCTACCTTCTTCTCTTCCAATAAAATCGGTTTTTGGCATCCCTCTTCCGCCTCTCTTGTAACCACTTCAAGAATGGTAAAACAGTTTTTGCCCATCGCCCTCTGGGAAATCTCCTGATATATTTTCCAGTAAAAAGACTGGCTCTCCTTTAAATAGCGCTCCGCTACAATAACACCAATATTATAACTTCTGCGCCCCTCTTCTTCTGTGCCGGATGCCTTTCTGATATATCCCATCTCATCTGCCAGCCTTACAATTTCCGTCCTCAGCTCATCGCTTACCCCTTTCTGCCCCGACAGCGCTTTAGAAACTGTAACCGTACTGACATTTAATTTTTTCCCAATGTCCGATAATGTAACTGCTTTTGCCATTCCCTCTGCCTCATTTCATTAATTTTACTTCCGTTCGACCAGAGATATCACTTCTGCCTGAAAATCCCCCCTCAGACGCTTTAACGGCAGGCCCGCCTGCATCAATGCATCCCCGCGGTAACAATTCCCGCCAGCCTGATAAACGGCCTCCGGCTTTAAGCCCCGCAGCCGAATCAACCGATTGTGCATATTCGCCTCAGCAAGCACCTGCACAAAAACTACCACAGCCTTCGTTTGATCCTTAGACACAATCTCATAACAATCGTACAGATTATTCCTCTGGTAAGAAGCAATCCTATAATAATCCCCCTGCTGTATTAAGTCAATGTTTTCTTGATAAGTTTTTACCTGCGAAGCAATCTGTCCCTTCTCCTTCTCAGATATTTTTGTTATATCCAGCTCATACCCAAACGTCCCAGCCATCGCAACCGCCGAACGCGTGGCAAAAGGCGTATTTCTTCCCACAATATGGTTCGGACAGTCAGAGACATGTGCGCCAATCGCTGACAATGGATAAATCAATGCCGTCCCCTCCTGTATTTTCAGACGTTCTATTGCATCTGTGTCATCTGAGCACCAAATCTGCGGGCTGTAGTAAAGCATACCCGGGTCAAACCTTGCGCCCCCACTTGCGCAGTTTTCTAACAGCAGATCCGGAAATTCCTCAAGCAGCCGTTCCTGAAAGGCATAAAGCGCCAGAACATGGCGGTGGAAAACCTCTCCCTGCTGCTCTTTTGGAAGATATGTGCTGGCAGCATCCGTAAGCGGGCGGTTCATATCCCATTTGACATACTCAATATTTGCGCTTTTTAACACTTGGAACACACTCTGGCAAATATACCCTAATGCCTCCGGCCTGCTAAAATCCAGTACATACTGGTTCCTCGCCTGGCCGCCTTCCCTGCCCTGTATCTGCAGCGCCCAGTCCGGATGTTCCCTGTAAAGGGAAGAGTCTGGTGAGATCATCTCCGGCTCCAGCCAGATTCCAAACTTAAGCCCCAGCGCATTGACCTGTTCCACCAGAGATTTCAGGCTGCAGCCAAGCTTCTCCTCATTCACCGTCCAGTCGCCGAGACTCGAGTCATCCCTGTCCCTCCTGCCAAACCAGCCGTCATCCATCACAAGCATTTCTATGCCATGGCCGGCTGCCTCTTTCGCAATCGACAGCAGCTTGCGGGCATCGAAATCGAAATACGTAGCCTCCCAGTTATTAATTAAAACCGGGCGCTTTTGGTACACCCACCGCTGCCTGATAAGATGGTTCCGATATAAATCGTGAAATATATGCGTCATCCTGTCCAGCCCGGCATCCGAATACACCATCACTACCTCCGGTGCCTGAAAAACATCCCCCGCTGCCAGTTTCCAGCGAAATCCATCCGGATGGATTCCCATAACCATCCGGTGTCCCTCAAACTGATCCTTCCGCGCAGATGCAAAAAAATTGCCGGAATATACAAAATTCATTGCATATGCCTCACCGTGCTCCTGCGTACAGTCCGGGGAAACCAGTGCCAGAAATGGGTGGCTCTGGTGGCTTGAGATTCCCCTCCTTGATTCCACCAGATAAGTCCCGAAACCGACCGGCAGGCGCTCCATATGGCGCTCCCTTGCCCATGAGCCGTGAAGCGCAACCGTTTGATATTCTCCCCCGCCAAGCTCCAGACAGGCTGAAAGGGCACAATCCAAATAGACATCCTCCGTGCTGTCATTGAAAACCCTGCAGGAGCGCATCAGTGCATCCGAATCCGCAAAAACCGAATAGCTGAGTACAACGCGTATATTTAATACCTCGTCCCTAAGCGTGACTTCTAACGTCTCCGCATTATCGCCAAACGTTGCCGGAAGGCCGTCAAGCCCCGGTTTCCCCTTAAATATCTCATAGGAATCATACACCAACTCCACTCCCTGCTGCCCTGCAGATGACGTCACCGCCAGGCAGCTCTGCCTGAAATCCCCGGTTCCTGCAAAAGAGTACTCAAACGGCAGCCTGTCGAGCAATGTCACCTTTTCCCCCTCATTAAAAACAGCATCCTGAAGGGAACTGCTGTCCAGATCAAGGACATAGCCCAAATCAGTCGATTCTATATATTTTCCATAGTAAATGTGTGCCAAATATCTTCCAGACACCACCCCCATCACATAGCTGGTATTTTTTGTATCTATCTTAAATACCTGATGCTCCCTGTCAAACTGTATCATACCCATCCTCCTGACAGCAATTTTTTAAAAATGCAAAAGGCTCCTGCGGATCAACAGCTAAAAATAACAGCATAAGATAAGCCGCCCTCGCAGAGATTTTTTCCTGCTCCAATATTATTTTAACCTGCTTCTTATCCGCCAATACCACCTGAATATCCTCCGTACTCTCACATCCCGCTTCACTTGCCTCCCCGTTTACATACCCAAACGTCGTTATATTGCTCTCATCGGATGTCCCCGGCGCCATAAAAGCCGGATTTTCCATAATCCTGCTCCCCGTGTCAAACAGGGTATAGGAAAGCCCCGTCTCTTCTTTCAGCTCCCTTGCCGCCGCAGCCGTTGCTTCCTCACCCTCTTCCACCAGCCCTGCCGGCAAATCATAGATGTAATCATCCAACGGATAGCGGTATTCTTTAATCAACACCATCCTCGGCTGCGCCTCCTGTGTCATGGCAAAAATCGTTACCCCCTCCGGCACATTCTCCTGCACAGCCAATTTTAATTTTTCCGTATCATTTCTGGATGCAAAATAATAATTAAATTCCTTCTGCTCTTTATCAAGGGCATCCATCTGGTACAAATTCAAAAAAGGGTTATCCGTAAGCTTTGTTACCTTCTTATATCGTTTCATTGATCCCTCATTTCTGCCGGGCAGCAAAAATCTGCCCGCCCCGGCTTATCCCATAATATCACTCTTAAGCTTAGCAAGCTTTTCCTTCGCATCCGCTGCACTGTCACCCTTCACGCCGAAATAATATTTAATCTTCGGCTCCGTACCGGATGGCCTTACACAGCACCATGCATTATTTTCCAACTCATAATAAATAACATTAGAAATCGGCAGCCCCGTTTTTGTCTCCTGTTTCGTCTGCATGTCAGTCACCTTATCCTCTTTATAGTCCCTGACACGAAGAACCTGAAATCCCCCAAGCTCTTTTGGCGGATTCTTCCTCTGCTCTGCCATCAGGTTTTCAATCTGCTTTGCACCGTCCATGCCCTTCATCGTCACTGTTGCAAGCCCTTCCTGATAAAAGCCATATTTCTGGTACATCTCTTCCATTGCATCGCAGAGCGTCTTACCCTGTGTCTTGTAGTAAGCGGCAACCTCGCACAGCATCATTACTGCCACACAGGCATCCTTATCCCTCGCATAAGTCCCTGCAAGGCACCCGTAGCTCTCTTCCATGCCAAATACATAATGGTAACTGTTTTCCTGCTCAAATATCTTAATCTGTTCCCCGATAAACTTAAATCCTGTTAAGACTTCTATCAAAGCAGCATTATATTCTTTTGCAATTGCCTTTAACATATCTGTCGTCACAATCGTCTCTATGATAGCAGGATTTTCCGGCAACTCGCCCTTCGCCGCCTTCTCACGGAGTATATACTCTGCAATCAGCGCGCCGGACATATTTCCGGTAAAGCTCACATATTCGCCTGTCTTTAAGTCCTTCGCATATACGCCGAGGCGGTCAGCGTCCGGGTCTGTCGCAAGTACAATATCAGCGTCTACTTCCTTTGCTAGTTTCAGCGCAAGCTCCCATGCCTTGCTGTCCTCAGGATTTGGATAGGCAACTGTCGGGAATGCGCCATCCGGCTCTTCCTGCTCCTTAACAATATAGACCTGCTCAAATCCAAGCTCCTTCAGGACACGCCTGACCGGGATATTCCCCGTCCCATGGAGAGGGGTGTAGACTATCTTAATATCTTTTGAGACTTTCCCGATAATATCCGGATGGATGCTCTGCTTCTTTAGTTCCTCCATATATGCGTCATCAACGGAACTGTCAATGATATGGAATAACCCCTTCCCCACAGCCTCCGTCTCAGGCATTGTCTTAATCATCCCAAAATCTGTGACTTTGGCAACTTCCGCAAGAATATTTTTGTCATGCGGCGGCGTAATCTGCGCACCATCTTCCCAATATACCTTATAGCCATTGTATTCCCTCGGGTTATGGCTTGCCGTAATAACAATGCCTGCAATGCAGCCTAACCTCCGCACTGCAAAGGACAGCTCCGGCGTAGGGCGGAGGGAATCAAACAGGTACGACTTAATGCCATTTGCATTCAGGCACAGTGCCGCCTCTTTTGCAAACTCCGGTGACATCCTTCTGGAATCATATGCAATCGCAACCCCTTTGTCCTGCCCGTTTTCATGGATGATATAATTCGCCAGCCCCTGTGTCGCCTGACGGACCGTATAAATATTCATGCGGTTTGTCCCTGCGCCGATAACGCCGCGCAGCCCCCCCGTCCCAAACTCAAGCTGACGGTAAAAACGGTCCTGGATTTCCTCCTCATTTCCCTCTAACGCCTTTAATTCAGCCCTCGTCTGCTCGTCAAAATACGTATCCGTACACCATGTTTCATACACTTTCTTATAATCCATCTTTTTTCTCCTCCTAATTTATTATAATTTAATAAAATACAGTTCCCTATTTCCCTTCCGCAAGAATCTCCATAAAAGAGACCGCATTCCCCTCATTCGGCGCCTCGGCCGCAATAGAAACAACAATACCCTGCCCTCTCTGCCCCTCTGCCTGATTCCACGGATTTTTTTCTAGCTCCATTCCATAAAAAAGCTCCTCACCCTGCCCCGTCTCATGGTCGTCAAGCGATATCTCGTCCGTATCCAGATAGCCGCGTGCCCCTATTAATTTTTCCCTGCAGGCCGCAGGGATATCAGGCACCTGCTCCAGATCCTTAAAAAAACCGTATCCAGCCAGCGTCTTAAAATCCTCCTTAGAGGCAACCACCAGATCAACCTGCTTATTCGCAAGATACACCTGCAGCTTATCTAACCCCTGCTGTCCGTCAAAAAAGGAGTCGTCAATATACACATTTGCATCCTCGTCAATGCCGGCCCTTTCGCGGAGCAGCCTCTCCAGATCTGCCTTGCCCTCCTCTGACCATGCCTGGTTGTAAACGGCAGCATAAAGGCTGATTACCTCAGGCGGCTTCAAATAATGGTACAGCAGAAGTGCAGCCACACTGATTATTATAACAGCCGCCAAAACATACAGCGCATAATACTGAAAAAAATACTGCAGCCTCTTTTTTAAGGGCATGCTCCGTATCTGCGCCCTCTCCGGCTTCCTGTCCTCCTTACTGTAAATAAGGGAATCTTCCTCTAACATATCTCCCCTCCTCCCAATATGCTCCAAATCCCGCGTCCTGCAAAAGCCCTGTCTCCCTGTCTGCTAGAGGGGAGCTGCCGCAGCAGGATATCCTAATCAATCTGGAAAAATTTTAGCTTACTGTCCAGTTCATCAGCAAGGCTGTTCAGCTCCTGCGCTGTGCCTACCAGATTCGAGATTGTCCCATCAAGCTCGGCCATAGATGCTGTTGTCTCCTCCGCAGCCGCTGCATTTTCCTGCGAAATTGCAGAAAGGCTGATAATAACCTCTTCCACTTTTTTTCGCGCATCCTCACAAATCCCTGTATTTGCCTTAATCTGCCCGGTCTCCCCGTCAGAATTCTCTATTCCCTTCTCCAGCACATCAAAATGCCCTTTTGTCTGATGCAGCTTTTCCTGCTGCCTGCCAAGGATTGCCGACACTTCCTCCACAATACTGACAGTAAGCTCCGCCTCACGCACCAGCTCCTCGATAATTCCCTTAATAATATCGGCAGAGGAGCTTGACTGTGCTGCAAACTGCGATATCTCAGTTGCAACGACAGCAAAACCTTTTCCGGCTTCGCCTGCCCTTGCCGCCTCAATGCTGGCATTCAGCGACAGAAGGTTTGTCTGGCTCGCAATCGAAGTTATTAACTCTGTCGCCTCCCTAATCTTTTTCACAGAATCGTTTGTCGTATGGATCTGCTGCACAACCTGCGAAAATGCATCGTCTGTCTTTCCGTTTGCATCACTGAGTTCACCCATAAAGACAGACGATTCCCTGCTGATTTTCTTCATCTCGTCCGTCACGCTGCCCAGATAATCTACATTCTTTACAATCTGCCCGAATGTGCTGCCCATTTCCGTAATCTGCGCGGATGCCACCTCAACTTCCTCCGCCTGTGTCCCCGCGCCGCTTGAAATATCCTCCACCGCTTTGCTGATCTCCGATGAAGTAACGCTGCTGCCCTTCGCCATGCTGTCAAGCTCATCGCCGGAATATTTTACCTTCTCCGAAATATTCTGCGCCGTCTGGATAACTCCCGCCAGCTTGCCAAGAAATTCATTGACATATTTCCCAAAAAGTGAAAATTCATCCCTTCCCGACTCGTCTGCCCTTACCATCAGATCCCCCTCCATCATACCGGAGAGTGTTTTCCTGAAGCGGGTGACACTCCTGTTCATGCTGCGGCTGATGACAAACGTATTCGTGCCGATAATGGCCGCACTGGCAATCAATACAACCAAAATAATAAGGAGCAGCCTGCCTTTGGACGCATTTGTCTCTGTATCAATCCGTTCCCTCACCTCATCCGTATATCCTGTGAGCTGCTTGGACAGCTTATTATTTTCTGTCTTCAGGCTTAACACTTCGTTATCCTTCTCTGCCATCCCGGTAAACTGTGACAGTTTCTCCTTTACCTTTCCCTCTATGCTTTCCTTCAGTTTTGCGTCACTGACATATACTTTCAGGTTACTTAGTATTTCCTCAAATGCACTGTTAATATCCCCCGCCTCTTTAGAAACATCATTTCCCTCTACGACATGTTTACTGTAGGACGAAAAATCAGCATTAATCTTTTCCAAGGCCCCATTAAAATCATATTTGTCTGTAAATGCACAAGCAGCAGTCAATTGCCTGCCGCTCCCTGCCCTGATATACAGATCATAAGACACAGAGTCAAAATTTTGTATGTCATAATCGCCCACAGGAAGCTTAATAGAGACTTCCTCCCACACATTATTCGCTTTCGTAAAATTTGATGTAACGGCAATGCTTTCCTTTCCCCCGAATTTTGCAATCCGCATCTTCTTTAATGCATCGCCGTAGGAGCCGGACAGGGATGCCTCGTCCAGAGATGAAAGCTCTACCCTTTTGCGCTCACTGCCCTTGCTGAATACTATGTTATTGACAAACAGATCACCCTTATAATCTACCGCTGTCGCACCAATCCTCGCCAAAAAGCTCTCCCTTTTACCAATATCCGGCACTTCATTTTTATAAGTAAGCTTATAATACCTCTTTCCACCAACAGTGACTGCTTTCGCCCTGTCAGCAATTTTTATCCATGTCCCGTCAACCCATGACCTGTCATCCTTAATCTGCGTAAAAATACCGTCAATCTCCGCATCCTGTGACAGAAACTGCTGGTACTCACCATCCTCCTTAGTAAACCCACGTTCACTGCTTAAAGCACGGATTTCCTCGTAATTCTTCTTTGCCGCCTTTACCGTAT
This sequence comes from bacterium D16-36, assembly GCA_003611745.1. Classification (GTDB taxonomy): domain Bacteria; phylum Bacillota; class Clostridia; order Lachnospirales; family Lachnospiraceae; genus Butyribacter. The sequence goes on from RAYF01000019.1 coordinate 81,572, forward strand.
CCGACATAGCAGAAATATCCCCCGAAATACTGCGGCTGCCCCTGCCAAGCGCAGACTCCGTAAGTTTCTCCATCTTACCAAGGTTGCCTGTAATATTCTCCAGATAGGTATCCTCCAGAAAATACAGATATGAGGTATCAAGACTCTGGTTTTCATACTGGTACAGATTAATCCTGTTAATGTCTGTAAGCAGCTCATTGTTACGGCTATTCTTATTCAAAGCACTCATCCCTACATAGCCGAGAACAACAGAAGCCGCAATTGCAATCCCCCCCCCATAAGCGCAATCTTCCCCTTAATACTCCCCAAAAAAGCCCCCCTGCCTTCCTGATTGAATTTCCGCTCACCTTCCAATTTGTTTCTCCTCCTTTTAATCATAATTCACCGCATTTTTAACTTAATTTAAGCTTAACATACCTTCTGTTTTTATTCAATATTTAATTTAGGTTAATTTAATTAAATTCAGTCCCACGGAAATCAATTTTCAGTAATTCAGTCCAGGCAGGGCATTGACGGAAACCTCTTTTTATAATAAAATAAAATACTGTGCAAATAATAACATGCAGGCATTCCCCTGCAAGAATGGAGAAAAAAATGGGTGTAACATATGTAAAAGAAGTCATGTCGCCAGAACAGCTGCTCTCCGAGTATTCACTGCCGGAGGGGCATCGGAAATTAAAAATAGAGAGAGATAAAGAAATTGCCGAAGTCTTTACCGGCAAATCAGATAAATTCCTTGTCATTATCGGCCCATGTTCGGCAGATAACGAAGATTCCGTATGCGACTATATCAACCGCCTTGTAAAAGTGCAGGAAAAAGTGAAGGATAAGATCATCATTATCCCGCGTATCTATACTAACAAGCCAAGGACTACCGGCGAGGGTTACAAGGGCATCGTCCACCAGCCGGACCCCGAAAAGGCCCCTGACCTTTTAGAGGGGTTGATTGCCATGCGCAAAATGCATCTGCGCGCCATCGCAGAAACACACCTTTTTGCGGCAGATGAGATGCTTTACCCGGAAAACTGGCCTTACGTATCCGATATCCTTTCCTATGTCGCTGTAGGAGCGCGTTCCGTGGAAAATCAGCAGCACCGCCTTACCATCAGCGGCATAGACATCCCGTGCGGCATGAAAAACCCTACCAGCGGAACATTGAGCATTATGTTAAACTCCTGCATTGCAGCGCAGGGAAGCCATACATTTATGTACCGCGGCTGGGAAGTAAAAACGGACGGGAACCCTCTGACCCACACGATTCTGCGCGGCGCAGTCAACAAACATGACCAGTCCCTGCCAAATTACCACTATGAGGATTTACAGCTTTTGTTAGAATTGTACCACCATCTGGACCTGAAAAACCCAGCCTGCATCATTGATGCAAACCATGCAAATTCCAATAAACGCTATTACGAGCAGCCGCGCATCATTTCCGAGGTGCTCCACAGCCGGAATGTCTCAAATGACATCAAAAACCTAGTCAAGGGTGTTATGGTGGAGAGCTATATCGAACCCGGCAACCAGAAAATCAGTGAACATATCTATGGAAAATCCATTACCGACCCCTGCCTCGGCTGGGAAGAGAGCGAACGCCTCATTTATGATATAGCTGAAAAGTTATCATAATCCTGTAATCTATGAGAGTGCTGCCACACTGTGCGGCAGCACTCTCATTTCATAATCTCTTTTACATAGGCATCGTACTGGTACAGGCGATACCTCTGCCTCTTCGATATTTCCGAAACCAGCCCCCGCTTCTCAAAAATTGCAATCATCTTTGCCGCGGTATTGTACACAATATCAAACTCACCTGCAATATCCTTAATATCAAAAATCGGTACACGCTCCATATACTCTATCATCCTCACCAGCAGATCACGCTGCTTTTCCCCTGAAACCGCAAGGCATGATTTCTCATGGAGCCGTTCCGCCGCCACGACAAAACGTTTCGTCCGTTCCATCGCCTCCTCCAGAACCTGCAGATAAAATTCTACCCAGATTTCATACCTGCCTTCCTGCCGCACACCACCCATGCTTGCTTTGCGTTCTGCATCCCTCTCCAGAAAATAGCGCACTAACGGTATGTAATATCCAACAAAAAGCCCCCTCTCCCGGAGAAAAGCATTTGCCAAGATCCCCGCCCAGAGCAGATTGTCCTCCTCATATGGCATAACAGCCAGAAACTGGTAACAGATAAGCGCAGACTGGATCAATGTCTCTGAACGGTTCCTCTCCCCCTCATAGGCAGACAAATCCGACATCAGCCCAGAGATCATATCAGCCGCCGGCGGCGTGTAGCCGCGCAGCGAAAGCCCGTGAAACCTTGTCATTTCAAAAATCTGGCGCTTCCGGTACGCCACCCTGCGGTCCCCCATCCGTATATTCCCTCTGATAATGTCGGAACCCATCAAACGCGGCTCTGTATCCAGCAGCCGGAAATATGCCAGCTTTTCACCGAGAAGCCTGTCCGGTTCCTTCCCATACACTTCTGCCGCAGACATGGAAATCCCCTTCTCCGCAAAACAGGCAGCCAGTTCCCTCTTATACGCCTGCAGATTCTTAACTTCCATCTGCCGCTCCCCAGCAGCAGTGCCGGAAAGGAAACCACACTGGTAATATATCTTTTTGATAAACAGGTTCATCCGCTCCGAAACCTCGAACACGTCTGCACTGTCCATTCCCGTCAGCGCATTCGGATGATATACATTAAAATACTGTTTCTGTTCTCCCTTCCCCTCATCTTCCCGTACATCATAGCTTCCTGCTCTATTGCCCTCCATGCTGTATCTCCTTCTAAATCCTCCTGCCAGCCATATATTACCCAGACTGCCAGATTTCACAAACTCTGCCTGTATCCTGCGCAAAACCTTGCGGAACCGAACTTCCAAAGTAACAGCTTCCTTAGTTAAAATTATAATTCAGCCAGGGCATTTGGGCAACCTCTATTTTTTACTTTCCATGGAAGCCAATTAGAGCGTGTTTGAAAATTCATTCTCAAACACGCTCTAGCATATATCATTGTTGCCCCACCTGTTGCTACTTGTCAAGAACGTATTTATCATAAAAGGCGCATGGTTTACAATTTACTGTTCCATGCGCCTTTACGCTGTTGTTTTAATATTTCTTGATTATGCCATCTGCATTATCTGTTTTTTTAATTCCTCAATTATATCAAGAGGTAATTCGGTATAATCAGCTATATCTTCCAGTGGCATCTTTCCTGCCTGAATCATACGCATAGCTGTCTTTTTTACACCTTTTAACTCAGCTTCATTCCTCATATCTTCCATGATTTTACACATAGCCGCCACTCCTTTCTCATCTTCTTTGAAATATCTTGCCCGTTTCGCAAGTGCTTCATAATTCATATCGTTCGGATTAGTACATGAAAAATCATGCATCAACTTTCCGATTTCATCATCGCCCCTATATTTACCATTCACGTATACGATATGCGAACCGTCACCAAACAATTCCTTTCCCTCGTCGATTTCCACATACCGTTGTATGTGATATACAGCTTTATTTTTTCCCATAACGTCATTTTCTGTAATAAAAATAACATAGCTGTCAGGCATTATATCTGTATCTTCTCCTGCTCTTAATATATGTGCGTCCAAAAGACTACTGTTATGTCTTGCCCTCTTTGCACCTGCTCCTGCGTCTTTTCTCTGAATTTCTATATCATATTCTTTAGTGGTACTATCAACCGCTCGAACGTCTAAAATCGCAGAACGTCCCTTCAAATTCTTCATTACTTCCTGTGTTCTGATTGACGTAACTTTTATATCCGTACGCTGTAAAACAATTTGAAGTATCAATTCCACGCCCTCATAGTTATCTTCAAGGCAGACCGTCATAAAATCATCGTCCATATATCTAAATGATTTTATTTTTTCCAAATCTTGTTGATGTTCCTGCTCCTTTATATCCAAAATATCACCTCACAACCTTTTACGCAACAGAAACCAATACATAAAGTTCTCCTGCCACACTCCAATTATACAAAAAAACTTCTGTCTTTACAATAAAATCCACATTAAATTTCTTCCTCCCTCCGTTTCGTTTTGCTCTGTTACTGATTCTGCTATCGACTTTAATGAAAAACTTTCCTCTTTCAGCAATCCCACCGACAATGAAAAGTTTCCTGTATCACAAAAGGGCTGCACACTAACTGATTAGTGCGACAGCCCCGTAATTTAGCTGTTTATTCTCCCAAAATATCTCTTCCCAGCCTGCTTATTTGGAGAAAAAATTATCAACGCTTTTTTTGATATCAGCGTCCGGCATAGTTTTCAAAAGATATCTCTCCGGCTTTAATTCCATTACTTTCTGGACGCTCTCCCTGTCCCTCCTGCCAGTGAGGAACATAACCGGTATATTTGCCGTCTCTTTATCAGAACGGATCATTTCCAGAGCCTGCCTCCCGTTGCAGACGGGCATCTCATAGTCCAGCAGAATTAAATCCGGCCTGTTAATTGCCAGATTTTTAATTGCGGTTATACTGGAATCAGCTTCTATCACTTCGTAATTTTCTGATAACAGTTGTTTGATTCTGGTGCGCATAAACTCAGAATCATCCACTACAAGTACCTTCTTCTTCGGCACCACGTCCTCTTTTGCCAGATACTCCCTGATTGTCTGCATCGCACTGGAGTGGTCAATCGTAAATTTGATTTTACTCTGATTGGAATCATATGTTGCAGCACAGAACGCAAAATATCCCGCCTCTGTGCTAAACAGAAGGCTGCACGGCGGCTGTGCACGTTCAAAGGATTTTGTCAGCTGCTCCTGCGTCAGCAGCGCCTCCTTTTCTACTTCATACAAATCAATAGATGGGAAACTTTCGCTGATGCGCTCTATAAACTGCCTTGCAAGATAGCGGGCGATATTTATAACCATATCGTCCACCTTCTGATATTCGGAGTTCAATATTCCACTGACAATATTCAGCAGTATAGACTCCTCAAATATCAGTGTAATCTCCCATTTTTCTTTTTTCTTACTGCGGTAAATCAGACGGCAGCAGATCTTCTTACCAAAATTTTCCCCAGCATACTGCTCGCTCAACAGCTTTGCCTTTAAATGGAATATATCCTGAATGAGCTGGATAATCGTCTGCTCCAGAGCATCCTTCTCCTTTTCATGGGGAAGGTTTGCCCATTTACTCATGACTTTGCCGACTATGGCAAGATCCTCTGTCTGTGTATGCGAAACCATCCAGCCAATACATACGCCAAGAAAATGGCGCAGAGATTCTTCTGAATAATTTGCCTCTACCATTTCTCTTTCCAATGCAGGGAGAGTGCCAAAACGGAAATCGTCATGAAGACGTTTATGTATTTCATAATCAGCATAATCAATAGACCGCATATATTCTTCTTCATGCTCAAAATGTTCCGTGGTATGGTTCTTTAAAAATTTTACCCCTTCCCGGCATGCAAATTCGCTTTTTTCTTTGGCTTCACTAATTTTAAGCAGCTTATTCATCGTGGAAAAAAGCACTTGATGCTCTTTGTCAATGGAGTCAACACCTAGATTTAAATTATCATTCCATATTACATGATTCATTTTATATCTCTCCTTATCAATATAATATAAATTCCTTTTGTTATGTATGATAATAGGCTTGCCAGTAAAGCGACAATCCAATATTAAAATGATACCACTTTTTACCTGCCTTGTCTATCTAATTCTTTTGCTTACCATGGAAATCAATTTTCAGTATATATTCATTACTGCCCCTATTAATTTGGTGCCATTTACAGACGATTGTTTTCTAAACAATTACTCCCTGTTACCCTTCAGGCTCTCAATCATATCCACCTTTTTTACCTGGCGGCGCAGAAGCCACAGGGAACCAAAATAGCAGTCCATCGTCAAAAGAATGGAGATAACATAGCTTTTCGGGGAAATATAAACATCCATCAGCATGACGCCATAGTCCATCATCAGCAAAAAGAATGCGTGCGCCGCCACATAGGCAGGCGGTATAGAAAGCAGGATGCCTATGGGCAGCAGGATATGATGGGAACGCAGGACAATCCGGTTAATCCGCCTGTCATCATAGCCTAACACCTTCAGCATGGAAATATTTCCGCGGCTCTCAGCCACAAGCATATTTATCGCCACATACACAGCAGCAATGCAGATGATGATGCCCAGAACAATGATAATCTTAAGCAGGAAATCCATCTGCCCTGCCATAGTCTTCACCTGGTCGGTAATGTCCGATTTGCGTATCTCCTGGGCAACTTTCGATTCAGGAACCGGAAGCGCCGTATCGCAGATGATACAATTAAATCCGTTTTCATCAAGACCCATAAGTTCCGCCGCCGACTTTCTGGATGTGATAATACTCTTCTGCACGTTGTTCTGAATCACGCCCGCTATTTTTATTTTGCCCTTCTCCATGGAAAGCGGGTTATAAACCGTTACCATATCCCCGACCTTCCACCCAAGCGTAAGCCCGGCAAGGCTCGTTATATAATAACCATCGCCTATGGAGACGGCGCCGCCATCCTTATCCTCTAAATTCAGGTATGGGTTATCTGCCGCTGTCCCAATCACCGATATGGAATTCCCGTCCCCATCTTCCATACCGGAAACCAGTAATGATTCTCCCCCATACGGATTTTCGGCCAGCAGTTCATTCAGGACATACTGGTACTCATAGCTCCCAAGGGCATCTGCCGCCACACCGCCCATATAGTTTATGGAATCAAAAAAACCCTGCCCCAGCAGCATAATGAAACAGCCAAGGAATACACCTAGCAGCACTACAAAACTCCTTGCCGGATTCCCCAACAGGGAACGGACGGCAAACTTTTTACTAAAATGTATCCTTTTATCAGCCAAAAGCCGCCTGCCCTTTCTCCTGCCGCTGTCCGCATTGCCATTCAGCAGAAGGACCGTGTCTTTCTTCAGCAGCCGTCTGACGGACAGCAGCGCGGCGGCTACATACAGCACAGTAGGAAGAAGGATGCCAAGTACCGCATCAAGCGGATTTAACTTACAGGTAATGCGCATCGGCTCATAATCCGCTAGGCCCATTTCCCCCAGAGGCTGTGCGGCGGCTGCGGAGACCACCGCCGTCAGGATTCCCCCAAGCAGTCCGGGAATGGCAGCAAATCCCGCATAATGCCGCATTAGCTGGCCCTTCCCATACCCAAGTGCCGATAGCGTGCCGATTATGCGCTGCTCCGACTTCACCTTGCGGCTGATAATGATACTAATTAACGCCACCGCAATCAAAGGCAGAATGACAAGCAGCACATAAGACATCACGAGGAACATCTCTGCCTGCTGATCCACCATCAGGATACGGTTGTTTTCTGGTGCGGCACTGTAGGAACGCATATAATATGTTTCGTGGATTTCTTTGCGGAAAGCCGCTGTATCTGAATTTTCACCGTACCGCACAAGATACTGGCAGCCCTCTGCATTTAATTTTTCAAAGGCACTGTCAGTCATATAGCAGAGATAGAAGGTGGAAATATTTTTGTAGGAATCGTCCTCGTTTTCTAACATATACAGGTAATCCGGCCGCTGCATAAAACCGACAACAGCATACTCTTTTCCGCCGATTTTCATATTGCTGCCAAGCCCGACACCATTTGCGTCTGCATATCCTTCCGAGATCACAATCTCATCCTCCCGGACTACGTCCCGCCCCTCAGTAACCTCATACAAATCCACTTTTTTTGTACGCTCAAAAACACGGGCAGCCACATCGCCCGTTTCTATATTGATATACCGCTGCGCTTCCAGAACGATACCATATTTTTCCTCCAGATCAGACAATTCTTTGCCAGGAATCGGCATATAAGTGGAGAAATGTGCGTCCTCCAGCTTGTTCCGGGCGAAGAAGTCCTCTCCGAAATCCAGAATGGCGCTGCCTGCTATATTGAAAAGAAAATACAAAAGCAGCGTAACCACAGTAAGCACCGTAGCAGCAATATAAAATGAAAGATTTTCCCGGATACTGCGGGCATATCGTTTGCTTAACTTCATCATCCCCGTTCTCCCCCCTTACAATGACAGTTCTTTGGCAGGAATCTTCCCACTGTTTTCACTGTTTTCCACCACTTTTCCATCTTTTAACCGGACAATCCTGTCCGCCATGCCTGCAATAGCCTCATTGTGCGTGATAATGACAATGGTCGTGCCAAACTGCCGGTTCATCTGTTCCACAAATCTCAGCACCTGCTTTGAAGATTTTGTATCCAATGCACCTGTCAGTTCATCGCAGAGCAGGAGCCTTGGATTTTTAACCATCGCCCTCGCAATCGCTACCCTCTGCTGCTGCCCTCCGGACAGCTCTCTCGGAAAACGGCGGCGGTATTTCCCTATGTCCAGCGCCGAAAGCACTTCCTCCATATCTAACGGTTCTCTGGAAATGTCCGCCACCACTTCAATATTTTCTTCCACCGTCAGATCAGGGATCAGGTTATAGAACTGAAAAACAAAGCCCACATTCTCCTTCCGGTACACAGTCCGCTGGTCGCCAGATAACCCCGCCAGATTACGGCCTGCCACCGTCAATTCCCCACTGTCTAAGCTGTCAAGGCCGCCCAGCATATTGAGCAGCGTACTTTTCCCCGAACCGGATGGGCCAAGTATCACGCAGATTTTCCCCTCCTCAAGCTCCAATTCGGCATGGTCTAGGGCGTAAACCATAGCTTCCCCATCCCCATACTTTTTTACTGCATCTTTTATACGAATAAACATCTTAAATTCCTCCTGCAAAACGATATTCCTTCATGATAAGTTAGCAATGCTAACCCACATCTTCAAAATGCGGCCGCTTTGTTAGTTATAACTAACTTTATTTCAAGTATACCCCTTATCCTCTGCTTTTGTCAACAGAAAAAACAATCTTCCCACGGAAATCAATTTTTAACATATCTCCTCATTGCTTCACCAAACAAATATATTATTATGGAGAAAGAATATCCTTAGCCACAACAAAGAAAAGGGCAAAGAAAGATTAAGAAAATATAATGGAATTGTGTGTACGGTTATGGTAAAATAACAGCATTGAACAATGAAACAAATTGAAATATAGTAAAAGTGGAAGGAGATTCATATGAAGAAAAATATTGCTCTGGAGATTTATAAGGAGGCTCATTTAGAAGGTAAATTCTTATTGCGCTCAGGTCAGTATTCAAATGAATATTTTGATAAGTATTTATTTGAAGCAAATCCAGAGTTGCTAAGAAAAATTGCAAAGGGAATGTGCGAACTGATACCGAAAGATATTCAAATTTTAGCAGGGCTTGAACTGGGAGGAATTCCCCTTGTAACGGCGATTAGTTTAGAGTCAGGGATTGAATGTGCTTTTGTTAGAAAAAAAGCAAAAGAGTATGGAACGTGTAAGTTTGCAGAGGGCGCACCGATTAGCGGGAGAAATATTTGTATTGTTGAGGATATAGTTACGACAGGGGGACAGATTATTAAAAGTGCTAAGATGTTGCGTGAAGCAGGTGCAAAAGTTGATTTTGTTCTTTGTGCTATTCAAAGAAAGGATGACGCAACGGAAATATTATCAAAAGAAGGGCTAACATTAATTCCTTACATGACAATGGAATATATCAAAGAACAGATTGGAATATCATAAGAAATAGTTAGATAAAAATTTTTCCTTTCCTTGAATTTTTGCAGTTATGAAATTTTTTTCACTCGGCGGTTCTAAATAAGTGCCACTGGCATTTATTTAGAACCGCCGAAGCTTGCTACGAAGTATTTGACTTAAAGTTGCTTGGCGAGATTAATCATCTCAATAGCCCCTAATGCGCAGTCATACCCTTTATTCCCTGCCTTTGTCCCGGCACGCTCTATCGCCTGTTCGATATTATCCGTCGTCACAACGCCAAACATTACCGGGATGCCAGCCTCAAGGCTGACTGCTGCAATCCCTTTGGAAACTTCCGCACATACATAGTCATAATGGCTTGTTGCACCACGGATAACAGCGCCCAGACAGATAACCGCATCATATTTTCCAGACAGCGCAAGTTTTTTTGCCACCAGCGGAATCTCAAATGCCCCCGGAACCCATGCAAGTGTTATATCATCCTCTTTTACGCCATGGCGCACCAGCCCATCCTCTGCGCCGCTGATTAATTTTGATACAATAAACTCATTAAAACGCGCCCCTACAATGGCAACTTTCGCCCCATCTGCTACAACATTTCCTTCTAATACTTTCATAATAATCCTCATTTCTGCACACGTTCTTTGTGCATAACAAATTTGTGGCAAGTGTGCGCAGACACAAATTTGCGTGTGAAAAATGTATTTTTCACACTACCTCCATTCTTTTTATAAATCTAAAATATGCCCCATTTTCTCCTTTTTTGTTTTCAGGTAAAACAAGTCATACTTCCCTGGCTCCATCTCTATCGGAACACGTTCCACAATCTCAAGGTTATAGCCGGCCAGGCCATAAACCTTCAATGGGTTATTTGTCATCAGGCGAAGCTCACGGATTCCCAAATCAACCAAAATCTGGGTTCCGATTGTATAATCCCTTGCATCCTCCGGAAATCCCAGCTCCAGATTCGCCTCTACCGTATCCCTTCCGTGATCCTGAAGCTCATAGGCACGGATTTTATTAATAAGGCCAATCCCGCGCCCCTCCTGACGCATATAGAGAAGAACCCCCCTGCCTTCCTTCGCAATCATTTTCATTGCGGCATCATACTGCTGCCCGCAGTCACATCTTGCAGAGCCAAGTGCATCCCCTGTCAGGCACTCCGAATGCACACGGCACAGCACCGGCTTTCCATCCGTAATGTCCCCCTTGACCAGAGCGACATGGTGCTCCCCATTCAATTTATTTACATATCCATAAATCATAAATTCACCATAACGCGTTGGCATCTTAGCCTTTGCCACGCACTCTACCAACACCTCATGCTCTTTACGGTACTGCACCAGATCGGCAATCCTCCCTATTTTTAAATGGTGCTTCTTTGCAAACCGGACTAATTCCGGTGTCCTCGCCATATAGCCATCATCGCGCATAATCTCACAGCAAAGACCGACCGGCTCAAGGCCCGCAAGCCTCACCAAATCCACGGTTGCCTCCGTATGCCCATTTCTCTCCAGAACCCCGCCCTTCTTTGCCTGCAACGGAAACATATGGCCAGGCGTCCTAAAGTCCTCCGGCTTCGCCTCCACAGCCACTGTCTTCATCGCTGTAACCGAACGCTCATACGCCGAAATCCCTGTCTCTGTATCCTTATAATCAATAGATACCGTAAATGCCGTACAGTGGTTATCCGTATTCACTTCGCACATCTGATGCAGCCCCAGCTTATCCGTATAACTCTCATCCATCGGCATACAGATGAGCCCCTTTGCATAAGAAGCCATAAAATTTACATTCTCCGTAGTTGCAAACTGCGCAGCACAGATTACATCCCCCTCATTCTCACGGTCTTCGTCGTCAATTAATACAACGATTTTACCATTTCTAATCTCCTCAAGCAATTCATCTATTGAATTAAATTCATAATCCACCTTCCTACCTCCTATCATCAAAGAACTATTGATAAAATATTTATTACGCACTGCTCTCAGCGGCTCCTCTGGCTATTAAAATCCTCCAGCCCCATTGCCATACAGTTCAGTACAGCCCTTAAAAGCCATTTCCCAACTGCTATACAATTTAGTACCAGCCTTAAAAGCCATTTTCCAACAGAAAATCCATAGTAATAGAGCCCTTGCCCCCCGCTCCCTCATGAACGCCTGCTTCCCCTGAGTCTATATGCAGCAGCCGCTCCACATATTTTCCAATAATATCATTCTCCAGATTCACAATATCCCCCGGTTTTTTGCGAAGAAGCGTTGTCTCTGTGCCCGTATGCGGTATTACTGAAACTGCAAAGCTCTGCTCCCCCGCCTTTGCCACTGTCAGGCTGATTCCATCAATCGCGACAGAACCCTTTTCTACTATATATTTTAAAATTTCCTGCCCTGCCCTAATCTCTATCCAGACAGCATTGTCCTCCTGTGCCATAGACAAAATAGTGCCCGTGCCGTCAATATGGCCTGCCACGATATGGCCGCCAAACCTGCCGTCAGCTGCCATCGCCCGCTCTAGGTTCACAAGGCTGCCCCTTGTCAGGCTGCCAAGCGAGCTCCTGCGGAGGGTTTCTGCCATCACATCAGCCGTAAACCGCCCAGCCGCAATCCCGGTTACCGTCAGGCAGACTCCGTTTACCGCAATGCTGTCCCCTGTCCGGCTCCCCTCAAGCACCTTATCCGCCTTCACCGTAAGGACTGCTGAATGGCTTCCTCTGGCAATTGAAACAATACTTCCCATCTCCTCGACAATTCCTGTAAACATATGAAGCCAACCCCCTGTCTTTAAGATTGTGGATGATTTGCCACTACATCATATTCCAGCAAAATATCCCTGCCAAAACACTGTATCTTCTGATTTTCCAGAAAATAAGCCCCATCCGGCTCTTTGGCCCCAATGCCGCTTACCGGTGTATACCTGCCGCTCCCCCCAAAAATCTTTGGTGCCAGATATGCCTGCACATGGTTTACAATCCCGCTCTCCAGAGCATTCTGGTTCAGCGTGCCGCCGCCCTCCAGAAGAATACCGTCTATTTTCTGCTCACCAAGTTTTCGCATCAAATCCCGTAAATCTACCCTACCCTGTCTTTCTTTGGCAATCAGAACCTGCACGCCTGCCTCCCGTAAGGCATCCGCTTCTTCCTGCTTCTCCGATACAGCTGCAACTATTGTAGGAATCTCCTTTGCTGTCCTGACAATATTAGAATCAAGCGGAATACGGAGGCTGCTGTCACAAATAATGCGGACAGGGTTCCTGCCCCCCGGAATGCGGCAGGTCAGGCTTGGATTATCATTGATCACCGTCTGCACCCCCACCATAATGCCCCTCAACGCGTTTCTGGTCTCCTGCACATGGCTGCGTGCCTCCCCGCCAGTAATCCACTGGCTCTTTCCTGTATCACATGCCGTCTTCCCATCCATTGTCATAGCATATTTCATCACAACATAAGGCGTCTTTGTAGTGATAAAATGAAAAAACATCGGATTTAAGGCATCACACTCCTCTTTCATAAACTGCGTTTCCACCTTGATACCAGCATCCTGCAGCTGCCTGATTCCCTTCCCAGCCACCAGCTCATTTGGATCATCAGAACCTACATACACTTTAGAAATCCCATGCTCTATAATCGCCTGCGTGCAAGGCGGCTGCTTCCCGTAATGGCAGCATGGCTCCAGCGTCACATACATCGCAGCCCCCTCTGCATCCTCCGTCAAATTCGAAAAAGCATGGCGTTCCGCGTGAAGGCCGCCATACCCGGCATGGTAACCTTCCCCGATAATCCTGCCATCCTTCACAATCACCGCACCCACTAAGGGATTGGGATTTACCTTCCCAATTCCTTTTTTGGCCAACTCAATTGCCCGAAGCATATATTCCCTGTCCAATACCATACCTCCCTATAAATTAGGAAAGCGCACCGACTTCGCTTATGCGCCCCTGTGCATATAAAAAGCCCTAAATACATAATGCATTCAGGGCACACTTTTCATCACACAAACTCTCTATCATCTTCTTTCATCCAGACTATACTGTCGGCTTTGGAATCACACCAAATCATGCCTTTCGGCTCGCGGGCTTACCCCAAGAGGAACACCGCCGGTGAGGAATCGCACCTCGCCCTGAAAATAAATAGATTTTTAAATCTCTACTATCATATCACATGATGCGCCATGTTTCAAGGGGTACTGCGATTCATACCACGGAAATTGATTTTCGAATTGATTTCCGTAGCCTTAATCACCACCGGCTTTAAAATTGTAGATTGGCCTTATCACCTGAATAACATCAACTGTATCACCAATATTATCCACAATATCACTCATACCTTTATAAGCCATCGGACACTCATCCAGAGTGTCCCTATTGACCGATGTGGTATAAATACCATTCATCTGCTGCTTAAATTCAGACACTGTAAATGATTCTTTGGCTGCTGAACGACTCATCAGCCGCCCCGCGCCATGAGGCGCTGACTGGTTCCAATCATCATTCCCTTTCCCGGCACAAATCAAAGAACCATCCCGCATATTAATTGGGATAAGCAGTTTCTCCCCTTCTTTGGCAGATACAGCCCCCTTCCTTAAAATCATTGCTTTTGTATCAATATAATTATGAATCGTCGTAAATTGCTCTGTCACATGAATTTTCATTCCTTTAATAATCTCATCCATCATTGCCTGCCTGTTCAGCTCAGCATATCTTTGGACAATTTTCATGTCATGGATATATTGCTCAAATAATTCTCCAGATACATAAGCTAATTGTTTGGGAATATCAGTCCTCTTAGTATTTTTCAATGCAGCAATAGCTTTCTGAATTTCCCGCTCCCTGCCTTGTGATTTTAAATCAGCAATCAGATTATCAATATCTTTTTTTGCAGAACCGTTCAATAACTTATATCCCTCTTCTTGATAATAATTTGCTACTTCTAAGCCTAAATGACGGCTGCCAGAATGCACAACGATATAAATTTTTCCTTCACTATCCTTATTTGCTTCAATAAAATGATTGCCACCGCCCAAGGTTCCCAAGCTTTTCTCCGCCCTTCTTGGGTCTATATGTTTAATACAGAATAAATCTTCTAAATTTATTTCTTCATAATACCTGTGCGTTTTCTCACGCACATTAAAACCGGATGGTATCTTCTCATAGATTAGCTTATCCAGCTTTTGCAGCTCTATATGAGATTCTTTAATTCTGATGGTTTCCATTCCACACCCAATATCCACTCCTACCAGATTAGGAACGATTTTATCTGTAACCGTCATTGTTGTTCCTATGGTACAACCAGCTCCCGCGTGAATATCAGGCATCAGCCTTATCTTGCTTCCAGATACAAACTCCTGATTAAGCAAAAGAAGCACCTGTGAAATAGATGCTTCATCTACAACATCAGTAAATACCTTTGCTTCATTATATTTTCCTTTTAATTCTATCATAAAACCTCCATTCTAAATACTGCTCATACCCCATATACACGGAAATCAATTTCAGTATATATATTCATTACTGCACCAAATCAATATGTCACCATTTACAGACGATGTTTATTTAACGATAACTCCCTGTTAT
>RAYF01000146.1 GCA_003611745.1 bacterium D16-36
ACACCTTATACAGAAAAATAAAGTGTGCAGTTAGAGTTTTTGCATTTCTAACTTACACACTTTATTTTACACTCCCTTTCGTTATGAAGAATATGTAAGCAAAAGGTAGGGATTTTAATTAGTCCCTGCTTTTTTTGCGCAAAAAATCAAACTCATCACTTGACAATGTTGCATAGATGGCCTAACCAACATCAATTCACGCATCACATTCATCCTCACAAATTCTTTAGGTTAGAATCGATGATGGGGTAAACGAAAAAGCAGTTTTGGCATTCCAGTGAACTGCCCCTTCGTTTACACCATTTTCGATTTGACCTAATTGAACAAAGTGAGCGTCCGGGTAGCTTCTACCTATGGACTTTCAATCTTTTGTTCTTGCCCATGATTATACAGGATTTTCTGTGCGGAAGCTATAGAAATCAAGTAATTCCAGATAAATGGGCATAACAATAAAACCTCAAACTTTGAGGCTTCAGAAAACGTATGAAAGAATAAGATTTTAACATCTTTGTGGCATTCGAAGCTGTGGTTTTCCAAGATGCCCACCACAGGCTTTACACACACAAATATTTATCCCATAAAGCTGTTTTAATATTTCCGGCATTTCCTTACCTCGAAGTTTCGAGAGATACTTTTGGCATCCAAGAAGATTTCGGCACAAAGTAAGTTTCTTGCTTTTAGTACGGGAGCATAACAAACCATAATGCCGAATCCTGACAAAACGTTTTGGCGGCACATGCATCAGAAACCGTCGTATAAATTCAACACCAGAAAGGACCAGTTCTTTCCATTGTCCTTTGTTCCGGTAATCTTTTACATAAAAAGTAATGTTTTCATCATCCATGCAGATGATGCGGTGATTGCTGATGGCAATCCGATGGGTGTATTTTCCCAGATAATCAATCACAGACTGTGCGCCGTTAAAAGTTTTCTTACAATAAGGAATCCACTCCGCAGAGTAACAGGAATTAAGCAGTTCTTTAAATGCATAGCGGTTGCGGTATTTTCCGGCTGTCCCATGAAACTCAAGCTGACCGGTTTCCCAAAGCACTTTCAATTCTTCCATGTATTTTCCACGGAATACTTTGGAAATGATCCGGACTGGAAGGAAAAATTCAGTGCCGTTATCCTTCCATTCATTTTTGGGCGTCAATCCTCCGCCGAGCAGTATTGTGTGGATATGGGGATGAAAGTTCATTTCAGAACCCCATGTATGCAGGATGCAGATATATCCAACAGAAGCACCAAGATGCTTGGGGTCAGCAGCCAGTTCACGGATTGTAGCAGAAGCAGCGTGATACAGTGTGTCATACAGTTGCTTCTGATTACTGTAAATAACCGGATTCAGGATATCCGGAACTGTAAATACGAGATGGAAGTAAGGTGCATCAAGCACGTCCTCTCTGCGGGCATCCATCCACATTTCCTTTGGAACAGCCTGGCACATGGGACAACAACGGTTACGGCAGGAATTATAGTGAATCTGAACAGCACCACAGTCTTCGCATATACTGACGTTTGCACCATATGCCCCGGTTTTGCAGTTCAAGATGTTCCGAGCGACTTTTGCCTGTTCTGGAGAAGGAGAAAACTTTTCAAGGTATGCCGGATAAAAACACTGGAAAATATCCTGAATGGTGGGCTTATTCATAGTCCGCGCCTTCTTTCCTGTCAAATGGGCTTTGGATTCCCATGAGGGATTTATTGCTGACATGGAGATAAACTTCTGTAGATTTTGGGTCACGGTGTCCAAGCAGTGCCTGAATATTCTGTCGTTCTACTCCCTGCTCCATCAGATGAGTTGCAAAGCTATGACGGAGAGAGTGTGGCGTTGCATTCTTTGGAAGTCCAGCATCGGATACTGCCCGTCGCATCACTTGCTCCAGTGTATTGACTGTCAGGTAATTACCGGTAAATTTATTAGGAAACAGGATTCCACGGGGACGTCCTTTCTCAAACCAGTATTGTGTAAGGATGTCCAGACACCGTTTGGAAAGAATCGTATAGCGATCCATCCGGTTTTTTGTATCCCGGACATGGATCTGCATATTTGTGCGGGAGATATCATCATAATGCAGATGGATTACTTCGGAAACACGCATTCCGGAAGAATACATCGTTGCAAACATAGCTTTATATTTTATGTCATCAACAGCGTCCAACAAGCGGTCGATTTCATCCATCGTCAAAACAGTTGGAAGTTTGTGTTCCGGAATCATGCACGGGACTGTAATGTCATCCCAAAGGATGTGCAGGACATTCCGATAGAAAAAGCGGATGGCGGAATTATAAAGGTTCAGTGTAGTGGCTTTCAGCCCTTCGTCCTTTTTTGCAAGAAGAAAAGCCCTGACATCCTGGCAGGTAAGCTCTTCCGGACTCTTACCTTGATATTTTAGAAAGTAAGAAACATAGTTTTTATAACAATTGATGGAACGTTCTTTGAGGTTGCGGATTTTTCCGGCTTCCTCAAGCTGTTCTAAATATTTTTCGTACATAATAAAATCCTCCATGTAAAATCAGTAACAATCAAAAACACTGCTTTACACGGAGGTGCATTCGGGTCATAAAACCGCTTGCCAATCAAGCGGAAGGGTGGTATTCTTTTCATAGGCAGTGGGAACGATCCTGTTTGATTGTTTTGTTGTGGTGACTTAACAATACTACTTTTAGGACTTACTTTCCACTGCTTTTGTTATAGAAAATAGAAAATCGCTATGCCATAGCCTTGGCAGGCCATCGCACAGCGATTTTGTTCAATTTGAATTTATCTATACAAGGAAATACAATACCTCTCTTATATCTTTCCCACTGATATTATCATCCCGAAATACTTCTGAATAAATAAATCCGTTTTTTTCATAAAATTTTCTTGCTCTATGATTATCCT
>RAYF01000147.1 GCA_003611745.1 bacterium D16-36
GTAAGTAATCTTTTCGCTACCCTGCGCCGTTATGAATACAGTCCCGACCTTATGCGATTATATGTTGTCGGCGGGGGTGGCTGTCTGCTGAAATATTTTGGAAACTATGATAAAGAGCGTGTGACAATTATTGATGATATTTGCGCGATAGCAAAGGGGTACGAATTTTTGGCGTACCATGCGCTTCGTAGAAAGGAGCAGTCATGAGGAACAATATCCGCAGCACTAATTTACGTTTTAATCTCGACAAGGATTTGCAGCGTAAGGCGTGGCAGTATCTACAGACAATGGACAAGGGCACTTTTAAATCGCACAGCAATGCCATCGCCTTATCGGTATGTGATTATTTTGAACGTTACTACCACAGGAAAGACGATCCCTATTTTGAAACAAGGCAGCGCGAGGAACAGTTTGTAGGGCAGATTGTAGGCGCAGTTGAAAAAACTATGGAGAAAACACTCCCATTATTCATTACAGGTCTGATGTCGGGCATTGGACAGACCAAAGTTCATGTACCAGCGCCGTCAGCGGTCAATACAGCTTTAACAGATAATCAGAACAGTGATGAAGATGTGGACTGGGACTTTCTTGGTGAATAATATCATAGGAACTGTCCAAAGCAAAAGTTATGATTTATTTTTTTGCAGTACCTTATGAATAAAAGGGAGATATGTTTATGAATGAGTACCTTAAAAATGAAAACAGCCTTGCCCCGTATATGGTCTTTCCGCGATTTTTGCTGGACGCAGGAATAAATGAAACTGCCATGATTTTATATACATTTCTGCTGGACAGGGCGAGGCTCTCCCTTAAATCAGATAAATGGACGGACGAGTCGGGGCATACTTTTTTATACTACCCTGTCAAATCCCTTGCAGAAACACTTCATAAAAGCGAAATGACCGTAAAAACCTCTCTAGCCGCACTGGAAAAGGCAGATTTAATAAGACGGGTAAAGCAGGGCGCGGGTATGCCAAGCCGTATCTATGTAAAAATACCAGCGGAGAGAGAAAGAAAACTGTCTGTCGGAGGGACAGAATATTATCACACAGAGGGACAGAAAACTGTCCACTATTAAAAACAATGGATATAAAACGAAATATCAAGAAAAAGAATACAGGGATTATTCCTGTCGGGAAAATGAAAGCCTATGAATGACAATAACAAAATAAATATATTTACCCAAACCACAAAATCAGCCGTACCAAATGATGATGAATATATCAACACATCTGACGGTCTTATTTACTGTAAAAAATGCAATACCCCAAGACAAAAACGTGTATCTGCATTAGGGAAAACATATATGCCTGATATTATGTGCCAGTGTCAAAGAGAGACATACGAAAAAGAAGAAGCTGAGCGCATCAGGCGTGAATTTTTGAACGACATAGCCGCCAAACGTTCCGCGGGTCTGCATGACAGGGCTTTATATGAATGTACCTTTGATAAAGACGTGGGCTATAACAGCCGGCAGTCAGAAAAGGCTTATGAATATACGCTCCACTTTCCCGAAATGCTTGAAAAAGGGATTGGACTGTTGTTGTGGGGAGATATTGGTACAGGCAAAACATTTCTAGCTGGGTGCATAGCGAACGCCCTTTTAGACCAGTGTATACCTGTTATGATGACAACGTTTGGGCGGATATTAAACACTCTTACGGGTATGTTTCAGGAAGACAGAAACGGCTATATAGACAGCCTTAACCAGTACAGCCTTTTAATCATTGACGACCTTGGCATGGAGCGCAGTACCGAGTTTGCACTGGAGCAGGTGTTTAATGTGATTGACACAAGGTACAGGAGCAAAAAGCCGCTGATAGTCACTACAAATTTAACACTAAACGAACTCAAAAATCCATGCGGTTTAGTCCGAAGCAGAATTTATGACAGAATTCTTGAAGTATACGTACCGCTAAAAATCAGCAGCCAGAATATACGGGCAATCAATTGTGAAGCCAATTTTAAAGAAGCAGGAAACATTCTGTCACACCCAGAAAATGACACTAATGTCACATAGAATTAGTGCTGATAAAGCTACAGATTTAGTTCTATCAGTATCAATAAAAGGCATTAAATACCTGATTAAATCATCTGTTACTACTTATTCCATTATCAGTACCAATAACGTAAAAACAAATACCGTAATAAGCTGGAAACGGCAGAAAGGGGGGCTTTTATGAGCCAGAGTAATATGTCAGAGGAAGAAAAGAAGGTTTTGCAGGCAAAGCACCGTGTAGAGGAGGCGAAGGCGAGAAACCGCGTAAAGGAGCAGAAAGCAAGGACACACAGGCTGATACAGGAGGGGGCGCTTCTCGAAAGTATCGCTCCGTCAGTCAGGGATATGAGCATGGAGCAGTTAAAGCGTGAACTGACGGTATGCTTACGGGGACTTTCGTAGTCCTTTCCCTGATAAGGGCGCACTTACTCACCACCCGATAAATCGGGCGGTGGTATCCCTCCCGCTGGTCGGGCACGTGCGCTCTTGCAGAGGGCTTGTCCTGTTCCGCAGGCGGAACGGACGATATGCAGCCGTTACTTTTATGGATACACACAAGGTTGTGTCAGACCAAGTTTCATCTAATGCTGCATTTCCAAAACAGATAAATTTGCAAAAACCAGATATGTAAAATGCACTTCTGATTTTTCCAATCAATTGAACAGTATTTTAAGAAAGGTATACAATTATATGGCAATTTACCACCTTGAAGCAAAAGTTATCAGCCGCGGAACAGGTCGTTCTGTCGTAGCCGCTTCCGCCTACATGAGCTGTTCCAAGCTGTATAACGATTACGATGGCATAGAACACGACTA
>RAYF01000148.1 GCA_003611745.1 bacterium D16-36
GGCGCATGCTGTGGGATGTTCGGCAGTTCAAGTCAAAAATAGATACGGAATCTGCTGATTCTGTGTTGGAGGTATGCTTGCGTGAGAACAGGCAGTTGATAGAAAGAATGATTGGGGATGATGGTATGAGCGATGTATTATTAGAGATTATGGGACCGAAAATTAATGAAATGATGGAATCAAGGGTCAATAAAATGGTGGAATCAAAGGTCAATGAAATAGTGGAATTAAGATCAATTGAAATACGGCGTCAGGCAAAAACCGAGGGGATTGAGCAGGGAATTGAGCAGGGTTTCGAGCGCGGGATTGAACAGGGTATCAACTATCTAGTCGATACCCTTCGGGATTACGGCCACAGCAATGAGGAAATAAAGGAAGCAATCATAAAAAAATATCATTTATCTGAAGGAGATGCAGATAAGTATCTGTAAAAAGAGCACCGACTTCGCTGGTGCTCTAGATATCTATACCTAAAAAGAAACCGGATGCATCAGCTGGATAGGCTGTTGGCCTTCGGTTTCTTTTCTAAGGTGTAAATACCTACTGCAGCAGATTTGACTCCCCAATCAGCACTTTTTTTCCCTCAAAGGCAAATCCGTATTTCTTTATATTTTCTTTTTCTAACCCCAAGTCCAAAAGTGTCCGGTCATATTTTTTCTCCTCTATCTGCTTTAGCGCTGCCGCTGCCGTTTCCTCCAGGCTAGGTTCTTCTTTCGGGTCGTGTACCTTAAACTCCAAGATAATCCCGGCATCCTCTTTTCGCAGGGGTTTTAACATGACATCATACCGGCCAAAGCCGCTCTCCCTATTTGAAGTGATCTCATACCGGCCTGACAAATCAACCAGCAGTCCCAGTACAAATCCATGATAAAAACGCTCTGGGTTTGCTTTTCCTGATGGATGCGCCCCCCCGTCAAAGGAACTGAACATAGAAAGGGCAATCTGGTTCATATAAGCATTCATTTCTTTTAAGTCGTCGCGCAAAAGAGCCCTGATAAAGCCATTGTAACCCGTATCGCCCTCGTCAAACCAGTCAAGGATGATGTCCTCAAACATCTGCTTCACTTCATAATTTGTCAATGCCAGCGTATACTGCCTGCCATGGACAGCATTTACTTTTAGGTAGCCGGTAGCTAAAAGCAGGCTCCAGACAGCCCTGTCGCTCCCATTAAGCTGGTCAAATACAATTTCCTCATGGATTCTGCTCTCTATCGTTTTTCCAGATAAGAGATCCTCAAACTGGATTTTGACCGCCTTGCTTCCTGTGCGTAAAAGGTTCCCTGCCAGCCCATTTGAGCTGGTGTTCGCCCAGTAAGTTTTAAACTGCCCCTTATCCAGAAAATTAATGATTGACCATGGGTTGTAGATATCCTGCAGATCCCCTATCGTAAAACCGTCATACCATTTCTTGACCTCCTCTTTGACTGTTAAGCCGAATTCATCCATAGCAGCGAATACCTCCCCTTCTGTAAAACCAAAGCAGGATGCGTACTCTTTTGACGTAACAGCCGCTACATTTAAATTGTTTAAATCAGAGAATAATGATTCCTTGCTTATCCTTGTAATCCCTGTCATCACAGCGCGTTCCAGCCACTGGTTCGTTTTGAAAGAGGCATTAAAAAAGCTTCTCATAAACACTGCCATTTCCTCCCAATACCCATGTAAATATGCTTCCTGCATCGGCGTATCATATTCATCCAACAAAATAATTACTTTTTTACTATAATAACGGCATAAATAACCAGATAAGCGGTGCAGCGCCATAGCAGCATCACTGTTGCTCATTTTTCTTCCTATGCGTTCAAAATATTCTATTTCATTCTTCTCAAGTATTCCTGACTTTTTGAGAAAAAGGTGCTGAATGTATAAGTCTTCTATAATTTGAAAAAGATGCTCTCTTGCATCCATATAATTATCTGCTTTGATAGACGCAAAGGATAAACTAATAACAGGATATGTCCCCTGCAGCTGTCTGTAATCTTCATACTTCCATATCAAAAGATTTTGGAAAAGCGCACCTTGTCCTTGATATTTGATATTCCAGAAACGTTCCAGCATATTCATATTTAATGTCTTGCCGAAGCGGCGCGGCCTTGTGATAAGCGTAACTTCATCCCTGCTTTCCCACCACTCTTTTATAAATTCTGTTTTGTCTATATAAAAGCTATCATTAGAAACAAGTTTTTCAAAATTCTGTATTCCAATCGGTACTACTCTTGCCATAATCCCCCCATAAAATTTCACAATAGTTTCCTATTGATTATTCTGCTAGAAAAACAATTCATAGCAAAGGTTTCTTTCTTAACTTAACATCAAATTGTACCAATTATATCACTATTTTTTAGTTCTGTAAACCATTAAGAAACTGTTTGATTACCTGAAATTTTATTAAATTATAGAAGAATTTTATATATCTTTTAAAAGTATAATAAACATTCTGGCGGTATAGTTGAAATAGGAATTAAGAAATGCTATAATTTATGAAACGAAAGAGAGGGGACGGCATGAAAGATACAAATACCCAGTGGCACCCCGGCTTTATCGGGGCAATGGATCTTGAGTTCAGAGAGGACCGGAACAAACTAATCTTTGAAAAAGAGCACAATCTTAATACAAAGCCTCTGCAGATTGACCTCCTGATTATTAAGAAAAATCCGGAAGCCGGCAGTACAGGGAATGAAATCGGTGAAATCTTTAGG
>RAYF01000149.1 GCA_003611745.1 bacterium D16-36
ATGAGAGTTTCCCCTCATACGGCGCTCCATCGTTAATCATTTAGCATTAGAATTATCCAAAACATTCTCTTTAATTTCAAAATTATTTATTGCTTTCCTTAACCTGTTTAGTTTTCCCAAGTTGATGTATTTGCCATATTTACTAAAATAATGTCTTATGTCCTCCTGCTTTTTCGCATGAATTAGCTTATGAATATCCTTGTGGACAATAACCAGATTCCCATAGCTGTCATCCTTCTTTTTGCCCTCCTTTTTATGGTGGCAGTATATTTCTCCGTTCTGCAAGATTTTTCCTGTCACATAACACTTTCCACCTTGTGCAACATATCTGGATATTCGGTTGTCTGTGAACTGGATTGTTCTTCTCCTGTCCACCGTTTCCATCAAAGTTCTGATAGTCGATAAATCCATCCTAAGCTTTCTGTGTATTTCGCCTCTTCCCTGTGGTGTATATTTATTTACTGTCTGCGCCTTTTTCATTGGCACCCTCATTTTTACATATCCAATCGGGGCTACGGCAAAACCATCCAAAAACCTAAGCTGTTCACTGGAACCATATCTTTCCACAATGCTCTTGTTTATAATTATTTTGATTCCAGCGTATCTCTTTTTTTGCCTCCTTTTCCTATTTTTCTTATGCTTCATGCGTTCAATCTGTTTTCGGGACTTCAATTCTTTACCAAAACGATTTTTCATCACACAGTTTACCTGCCGTGCGATTCTGCCGCAGTCCTGGCTCACCAGCACCGCCATGCTGTAATAATTATGCACACCTATGACCATAGAGTTGTATTTTTGAACCTGTGCGTACCTGTCTTTCCTATCCTTTGCCATTTGTATTGCAGTAACCTGGCTGATGAGATTCCTTGTCACTTTCTGTATGGCTTTCTCCGTCATATGGCTTGTTGTAACAAGTTCCTTGCGTTTTTTCCGCACTTTCAGTCTGATGCCTAGAAATTCGGTGTATTTCTTCCGAAGATTGGTAATCTTGGACTTTTCCTCCGATATATCCAGCCTCAATCTCTCTTTCAGCCATTGCTTCACTGCATGGAACACCTTTTCTGCCACGGCATATGACCTACAGAATATTTTAAAGTCATCGGCGTAACGCACAATGTACATCTCTTTTAGCTTCGTGTGCTTTTTCAGCATGTTCATTTTGCTGTCTTTACAGGAATATTCATGCCTGGTAGGAATTTCTACCCACTGGCTCTGCACCCACCAGTCTAATTCATTGAGAACAATATTTGACAGCAGTGGGGACAAGATTCCTCCCTGCGGCGTTCCCTTTGTGGGATATACAATTTCTCCGTCTGGCATTTTAATTGGTGCTTTCAGCATTTCCTTTATTATCGAAATCAACTTTTTATCCCTTATTCCCAACGCCCACATCTGCTTTATCAGCTTGCTGTGGTCTACGTTGTCAAAGAAGCCTTTTATATCGACATCAACAACAAAATGTAGTTTTCCAGCATACATGTAACTGTTAGCCTGTGCCAAGGCGTTTTCGCACGACCTGTTTGGTCTGAATCCATAACTTTTGTCATAGAATTTTGCTTCACATATCGGCTCCAGAACCTGCAATATGCATTGCTGTACTAACCTGTCCTCAATCGTTGGTATTCCGAGCGGTCTGTATTTTCCACTGCCCGGATATTTCTCAATCTCTACCCTCCTTACCGCTTTTGGCTGATACCATTTCAACTTGGTTTTGACTTTTTCAATGAATTCCTTCTCGCTCAAGCTTTTGACCTGTTCTATTGTGTATCCGTCCACTCCTGCGGTATCACTGCCGCCATTGTTTCGGATGTTGCGGTAGGCAAGCCTGATATTATTGTCAGAACTTATCAGTCCCATAAGGTTTTTAAATATCTCTCCCTTAGAACTTCTCTCATACAGTCCGTCAAATATCTCTTGCGTATCATAGTATTCATTGTTTCGCAATTTCTGCGATTTCAAAATTTGTTTTGGCATAGGAACATCACTCCTTTCATGGGCGGGTGAATTTTTTGTCTTACTCGAACCCTACGTCTGAATGATAATCCTAATACTTTCATGACTAATGACTCGTGGCTATCCCTCCACAGCTTGTTATCACTGCTTCACAGGTACTGTGCCACTGCTCTTGCCACCTGTTAATGTGCTTATTGTTCTTCGTCACAAACGTAATAATACGCAGGTAGCCTTCCACGTTCCAACAGACCTATCTGTTCATAACTGCCTTAGGTTCTTGCTCTGAGCCTGCCAGCTTGATACTGCCTGTAACAGTATATGGTCTTTCATAACGACGATTTTTACTCAACCACACTGGCTCTGCTTTTGCAGCATGTGCATTTCTACACATTTATCCTTTAGACCCGTACATTCACAATTTCGTCAGGAATTTCTTCCATTCTCGCCATAGCAGTCTTATAGACCCCATAAGTTTCATGCACATCTGGCACCTCTGCCAAACTTTCCTCGGCTTTACGTTAGGATGCACTTCCTCAATTCTTCACCGTGCTTTGCACCCAGACCGTTTCCAGTCTACGCACAACGGAGTATTAGGGTGGCATTTCAAGGCGTTACCCTCTCATTCTACCTATCAGTCTGTCAGTTCTACTAATCAGAACTTTCACGTTCTTTTATTAGTGCCTGTTTTTGTATGCAGTTTCCTACAATTTTATATACAGGAACGTGTCGCACC
>RAYF01000150.1 GCA_003611745.1 bacterium D16-36
GTAAGCGCCTAATCTGCCCACGGATTGCGCCCCTCACAAATCCATGCCATAATCGGAGTGTCTAAAATTAAAAACGATCACTCCAACAATCGCGAAGTGTCTCATTCAATGTTGGAGACGTTTACTATAACACTAACATTGAGGAGGTGCCAGATGGCAAATAAACGATTAGATTATGATAAGATTTACGAGCTTGTCATGCAGTGCCGCAGAAGCGGTCTGTCCGACAGACAGTGGTGTCTGGATAACGACATTGTTCCAAGTACCTTTTATTACTGGGTACGCAGGCTCCGGCAGCATGCCTGTTACGACCTTCCGGAAACAGAATGTTCCGGCAGAAATGTGTCTGCTGCAGGAAAACAGGATGTTGTCTGTGTAAACATCCAGCCTGATCCGGTTCGGGAAACTGCCGGAATTCCGGTTGTCAACATACCGGAGGCTGCAAACATTATGCTTCAGTATGGCGGCGTCAGCATCGCATTGTCAAATGACTTTGAAGAACAGACTTTAAAACGTGTTCTCCTGACACTCCGGGAGACGGTTTGCTAGGAGATATATCCGTTCTGGATAAAGTGTATATTGTCTGCGGCAGAACGGATATGCGCAAGCAGATCGATGGACTGTGTGCCATTATTGAGGAACAGTTAAAGATGAATACAAATGATAACTGTCTCTTTCTTTTCTGTGGCAGAAAGAAAGACCGGATCAAGGCGATCTACCGGGAGAAGGACGGCATTGTCCTTCTCTATAAGCGTCTGACCGGATCCGGCAGTTATAAATGGCCGCGCAATCAGGATGAGGTCAAAAGCCTTACCTGGAAGCAGTTTGAATGGCTGATGGATGGCCTGGAGATTGAACAGCCAAAAGCCATAAGACCAACGGAACAGACTATGTGAAAATGCCGCAAACCATTGAAAAATAAGGGATTTCCGCTTTTGTTTTATGCCAAAATATGATATAATAATGACATCAGATCAAGGAGGAAACGCCCATGGGTGCCGATGCAAAAGACCGTCTGATCCGGGAGTTGAAAGACTCTGTTTCAGAACAGCGACAGATGAATAAAACACTCCGTGCTGCATTAGAAAACAGCAACGCCCAGGTGGCAGAACTGACTGTCCAGATCAGGCTTCTGAATGAGCAGCTGGATTATATGAAGAGGAAACTCTTCGGCAGATCCAGTGAAAAACATGCAGCCGAAACCGACGGACAGCTGACGCTCTTTGATGAACCGGAAGAGGAGAAGCCGGCTATCCTGCCTGCTGCAGAGATACCGGTGAGATCCCATGTCAGGAAACCAAAAGCAACCTTCGAGGAAAAGGCAAAGAACCTTCCCGTGGAGCGGGTCGAAGTACCGCTGCCGGATGAGGAGCAGTTCTGCCCCGTATGCGGAACTCCTCTGGAAGTGATCGGGAAAGAAGTTGTACGTAAAGAGCTGGAATACATTCCGGCCACCTTAAAGGTGGTTGAGTACGTCAGTATCCACTACGGATGTCCGAAGTGTAAACAGGAAGCGGAAAAGCCAAACATCATCCATTCCCCTGTGCCGCCGTCACTGCTTGGAAGCTATGCTTCGTCATCGACAGTTGCCTGGGTCATTTACCAGAAGTATACAAACGGACTGCCGTTATACCGTCAGGAAAAAGACTGGCTCCAGTATGGATTCGCCCTGAGCCGCACTACTATGGCAAACTGGGTGATCGCATGTACCGGCATATATCTGAAAGTGCTGTATGAGTACTGCCACCGCCTGCTGGTACAAAGAAACTTTGCCATGGCAGACGAAACACCTGTCCAGGTGCTGAAAGAGGAAGGACGGGAAGCAGCTGCCAAGTCATATATGTGGCTGTTCCGGAGCGGCGAAGACGGAATGCCGGCGATCATCCTGTACCATTATGCACCGACCCGGAGTGGAGATACCGCAAGTGAGTTTCTCGAAGGTTTCCACGGGTATCTTATGGTGGATGGATACACCGGGTATAACAAGGTAAAGGATATCAGACGCTGCTGCTGTTTTGCACATATCCGGAGATATTTCTTCGATGCGATCCCCAAAGGGAAACAGCGTGATATCAGCATTCCTGCAGTGCAGGGGGTCGAATACTGCGACAAACTGTTTGCGTACGAGCGGCACTTTAAAGAAAAAGGCTACTCATACAGGCAGATCAAAAACGGACGTCTCAAGCATGAAAAGCCGGTGATTGAGGCTTTCTTGGTGTGGCTGGAAAAGCAGACACCGGTCAGAGGCAGTAAATTTGCCGCTGCAGTAAACTATGCATTAAACCGCAGGGATATCATGATGACCTATCTTGAGGATGGCCGCTGCAGCCTCAGCAATAATCTAAGCGAGCAGAAAATGAAGTCTTTTGTTACCGGACGCAAAGGCTGGCTGTTCTGTGACACCCCGGAGGGTGCAGAAGCAAGTGCGATAGCATACAGCTTTGCGGAAATGGCATCCGCCCATCATCTGAATGTTTATAAATACATCAAATATCTTCTGGATCAGCGTCCCAATGATCAAATGGAGGATGCACAGCTTGAGAGAATGATGCCATGGAATGAAAACGTGATCGAACTATGCAAACTTGATAACTGAAGTAAACGTATCAAAATTTGAACACTCCATCAAAGGAGTGTTTCATGTTTTAATGACGCCTATCAATTGGGCGCTTAC
>RAYF01000151.1 GCA_003611745.1 bacterium D16-36
AACTTTCACGTTCTTTTATTAGTGCCTGTTTTTGTATGCAGTTTCCTACAATTTTATATACAGGAACGTGTCGCACCATCGTGGATAAATGCGATCTCCTGCTCCGGCACTCCTTTTTCCATGAGCTTATTTTTTATATCCTCATACACATTGAAAGTGCCATCGCCCTTCGGTGTCGATAAATCACAGAAAATCAACTGTGCTGACTTCTGCTCTTTGGTATTTTCCCATATCTTATAGGCTTTCTCCACACAGGTTGCCGCTTTGGAATTTTCCTCATCCGGCAGCATATCGTTGAGCAGCCTCTGGTCAAGTGCCAGCTTTCTTCCGTCATTGGTAATCTTTAGCATGTTGTCCTCGTAAGGCTGTACCTGCCTGTCCCGGACTGCTTCGGCACGTTCCGCTAGGGACGCTACCATGTCTTTCTGGAACTCGCTCGGCTTTAGAACCACATTTTCATATTCTGCTTCCGGCACAGGAAGTTTTAACATATCCGGTGTCTGAATGTCCGCACTCTCCTTGAAAAGTGCAATCAGCTCCGGCAGATTGAAAAACTTCGCAAATCTTGTCTTTGCCCGGTATCCGGTTCCTTCCGGTGCAAGCTCTATGGCGGTCTGTGTTTCCCCGAAAGATGCCGCCCATGCGTCGAAATGTCCCAGTCCTAGCTTTTGTAATGTTCCATACTGAAGATAGCGCATATTCGTGTAAAGCTCCGTCATGCTGTTGGAAATCGGTGTTCCGGTTGCAAAGGTCACACCCTTGCCGCCTGTGATTTCATCAAGATACTGGCACTTGGCAAACATATCAGAAGACTTCTGTGCTTCTGTCTGTGCGATACCTGCCACATTCCTCATTTTCGTGTAAAGGAACAGGTTCTTGTAATTGTGGCTCTCTGCTAGTGTCAAGTAGGGAACAAAAAAAATTTTATTTTTTTCATCGGAAATGCCACCGCTGGCATCCCCGATGAATTCTAAAGTTCTAACCTGCATATCAGGCATATTACGCTTGTGAAATAAAATCATCCACCTTCCAGACAATCTCAATCTCCGTCCCACTGTGCACCAGCACCTGGCTGACAAGCTGCCGGATTTTATCCGGGTCAAATTCATCCAGCACACTTAATGCAGACAATGTTTCGGTGTCCTGTTCATCCGGACATAACTCCTGCCTGGCGGCTTTTTCCATCTTTTCGTCTATCTGTTTCTGCGTTTCCTCTATCTGTTTCCTGATACCGGCATTCTTTTCCGCCATGACTTCCCTCGATACTTTACCTTTGGTATATTCATCATATACTATAAATTTCTGCCTGTTATACTTTTCAAGGGATTTTTCCAGCAGGGCAATTTCATCTGACAGGGTATCTTTACAGTCTGTCTGCTTTTTCTTCATTTCCAAATCCTGCAGGCCTGCCAGTGCCATAGCCTTTACGCACTCCAGCACATTCTGTTCCAGTTCTGTGCGTTTCACGTTGTATTTGTGTACCCTGCACCGGTAATAGTTTCCATTGGAATGTTTAATCATTGCCTTCCCACATCCCGCACAGACAACCAGCCCGCGTTTCCATGCCCCGTTCTTTTTCCTTTCCCTGTACGGTCTCCTGCCTGCCGCCTTATGCGCACTCTCATAAAGTTCTTCCGATACCAGCGGTTCATGGCAGTTCTCCACCACAATCCAGTCCGCAGCATCCCTCTGTTTCACCTTATGCCCGGTATCAAGATTGTCAGCAGTCTTGTTGTTGATAACTTTCCCAATATAAACCTCATTGAAAAGTATCTCCATCACCGTTGCAGGCGACCACAATCTCTCCCCGATATCCCTCCTGTTGTTGCGCCTGATATTGTTCTTCTCATAATATTCCAGAATGGAATCGTAATGGTTCCGGTTCAGATACTCGCTGATTGCCGTGTACTTCTTCCCTTCCGCCGCCATCTTAAAAATCAGCCTGACGACCGGTGCGGCATCCGGATCGGGTTCCAGCACATGCTTGTCCGCTGCTGACTTCCGGTAGCCGAACGGGGCAAATGCGGCAATGTATTTCCCCTGCTGCGCCAGTATCTTCTTTGCCGAGCGGACTTTCCTTGAGGCATCCCGGCAGTACATGGCATTGACAATGTTCTTTAACACCACATCCATTCCCCCGGTGCTGCCGAAGGACTCCCGGCTGTCGTACCCGTCATTCACGGAGATGTACCGCACCTGCATCAGCGGGAAGATACATTCCATATAATTTCCTACTTCCAGATAATCACGCCCAAGCCTGCTGTAATCTTTGGTGATGATTACGCCGATACTTCCTGCCTTTACCATATCCATCATTTTTTGGAAATTCGGACGGGTAAAGTCAGCCCCGGAATACCCGTCGTCCACAAACTCCGCTATCCGGTACCCCTGCAGGTCAGGGTGTCCCGAAACATATTCCATCATAAGCTGCCTCTGGTGCGAGATGCTGTTGCTCTCTGCACCCTTTGGCATATTGTTGTTAATAACTTCATGAGCTGTCACAGATTTAACCTCATTCACTGTCTCAAACTTTCCCATTTTCCTGACATA
>RAYF01000152.1 GCA_003611745.1 bacterium D16-36
AAAATGGAAAGCGGAAGTCAGCCGACACGTTTCATGACGCATTGGTGCCTTTCGCAGAAAGGCGGATTATAAATATGAAAAAACCTGGAATCCAGATCACATTGATTGATCAAAAAGGCACGAAAGGATGTCATAGGGGTCACAAAATAGGTGATAGTTTTGATTTTGATACAGAGCGTGGAAAACTCTGTCCTATGGCTATGCATGTTGCATTTCTATATATTGATATTTTAAGATACGGCGGCGAAATACCCGGACAGGAGAAGGGGACAGCGGTTTTTGCCTGTCCTGATGTGGACACATTAAATGTCTTTAAAATAGAACGGATTGATGTTTTGGATGACGATTCGCCATAAGGTTGGCTTTTAATTGTACGATGTGACTGGTAAGTTTGTGGACTATTGGTTATAGACGATGTATAGATAACAGGAGGAAATGATATGACTGTTTCAGAAATCATGGTTAAAATGGTAAAGTATTCAAAAGGAAATCTTCATGATATCAATCATTTTATGAAAGTGTATGCCTATGCAAAAACGATTGCAGAGTGTGAGAAAGTAGCGGATGATGAACAGAGAATAATAGAAATTGCGGCTATTATACATGATATTGCGTGTCCTTTGTGCCGGGAAAAATATGGAAATACAAATGGAAAACTTCAGGAAAAAGAAGGCGCTGTATTAGCTGAAGAATTCCTGAAGGGTACAGGGCTGTCGAACGAGATGGTGAACCGTATCATCTTTTTGGTCGCACATCATCATACTTTTCAGGAGGTTGACGGGATTGATTACCAGATTTTGCTGGAAGCTGATTATTTGGTTAATGCTGACGAATCCGGATATCAGGAAGCCAATATCAGAAATGTTATAGATTGTGTTTTTAAGACATCATCAGGAAAAATGCTTCTGCAATCCGTTTATGGGATTGCAGAAGGCAACCGCTGATTTGATAACAAATATGTATTTTGTAAACAGGTCAATCTGCTATGTATAGATTGACCTGTTTTAATTTGTGGCATTTGGACTTAATTCAAAATGAGAATGAAAGGTTTTCAGAAGCCCTTCTTTTTGCAGCTTTGATAATTCTACAGACATTGCTGCACGTTCTACACAGAGGAAGTCGGCAAGCTGCTGGCGGTCAAAGGGAATGTCAAAAGAAAGTGATCCTTGTCTGGCTGCTTCAGCAGATAAATAGGAAAGCAGCTTATCACGTGTTTTTCGCTTGCTCATGTGCGTTATCTTCTCGTTAAACAACAGTGTCTTTTGGGCAAAAGCTGTAATCAGGTTTTTAATCAGGCGGTTATGATGGCTGCAGGCAGCGGAACACATGGTAATCAGGCGGTTCATATTTATTTCCACAATTTCACAATTTTCTGTCGCAACAACACTGACGCTGAGAACTGCATCAGGAATGGCGGCAAAGGGTTCGGCAAAGTAGTCGCCCGGCATAAGATTTGTCATAACGTTCCGGTTTCCCCATAAATCTTCCTGAATGACTAAAGCAGTCCCAGACGCAAGCAGGCTGATACAGTCTGTACAATCTCCTGCCTGAAGGATGTATTGATTTTTGGCGTTTTTTCTGACTTTTGCTCCGATACACTTTAGCGAGGTTAAAATCTCGTCATCGGATAATCCTGCAAACAGCGGGCATTTTTTTAATACGTTTAAAAATTTTTCCAAAATCTCACCTCTTTGTTTGAATTCAAACATACTTGCTCTGCTTATTTTACTATAATGTAATCACCAAAGCAAGAAAATAAAGGAGGATATCATGATAAAGTACGAGGAATGGAAGGATAAAAAGAAAGACTTCTTCAAAGTGGATGTACGCTATGTGCAGGGAAATTTCTTTCCCGGCTTACAAAGACGTGCCATGACGCTAAAAGCCGGGGAGGGAATTGAGGTCATACAGACTTTTGAACCTTACCCGCTATATAAGGAGATGGATATGCTGGGGTATATACATCATACAGAGAAGCTGGCAGAAAATGAGTTTCATGTCTGGTTTTACCGGACAGAGGAAAAAGAGCCGGAAGGCTCTGCACCATACCGTCCGCTTGCATTGCTGAATTATCCTATGATTGATGAGGACTTAGGGCGTATCGCGGCGGATTTTTGGCAGGCAACATGGCAGAGTGAGAAGCGCACTCTCCCCTATGAAATGCGTCTGCTTCTTTCCCTGACAAATGCAGTTGGCGCAGGAAGAATGAGGCAGGCTGTGCGGGAACTGGTAAAGGCATATATCTATGGTCTTGAATCCGCAGCGCTGGATGATGTGTTTGAACTTTTGGCATGGAATCAGGGGATCGGATTTTTCAGCTCGGAAATTGGACCTTCACCGCTTTTTCAAGCGTATAAGATGATTAAGACGCAGGAACAAAGAGGCATAAGCAGGGAAGAAATCTGCACCGAGATAAAAGAAAAGTTTGGCGAAAAAAATCAGGAAGTGCAAGTGTTGTAACAGGAAAGAAAGATAGGAGCTTCCTGTATAATTCAAATATAGGAAATTCCAAGAAAGAAGGTTGATAAAAAAATACCTCAGAGTAAAAT
>RAYF01000153.1 GCA_003611745.1 bacterium D16-36
ATGATGATATGCATACCATTATCAGGGACATCAGGAGCGCCCACAAAGGCGATATTGATTCCGCCCCGTCCAA
This sequence comes from bacterium D16-36, assembly GCA_003611745.1. Classification (GTDB taxonomy): domain Bacteria; phylum Bacillota; class Clostridia; order Lachnospirales; family Lachnospiraceae; genus Butyribacter. The sequence goes on from RAYF01000153.1 coordinate 74, forward strand.
AACCAATGTCATTAAGTTAACAAGACCTGTCAGAGGATTCCTGCCATAAATCGGTCGGATGTTGGAATGATTTGGGTGTTTTGGCCAATATCAGAGTTTCCATCAGTGGATATCCAATGTAATGGGAGTTTTCGGGTATGGCAAACAGACAGATTGCACATCTGTCTCAAAAAATGGTATACTGTAATCGGCAGTTACGCTTCACACGAAACGGTAGGCGAAACTGGCAGGTGACTGGAACCGTAGCTGGCGGGCATAGGTTCTGTCTGTCCTGACCGGCAGTATATAACGGCTGATCAGGCCGTTTACCTTTCCGGCATCCATATGATTCGTGAGAAATGCAAAGCATATTTTTATCGCCATTGACAGATTAACCTGATACTCCCATTTATCCGTTTTCTTTTTTATGGGAACTTCCATTGTTATGATGGTACAGAAGTTATACAGGGTCATCCGGCAAAGGATTTCAAATTCAATAAATTCCGGGGATTTGGAATGGAAATGTGTGGCCCCGATTGTATGTTTCAGGTCGCGGAAAGAAGTTTCCTGGCCCCACCGGAGATGGTAAATATGCTTTATCTGTTCCAACGAAAACTCACCTGTGGGAAGGTTAGTAATGATATTCTCATAAACCCCTTCCGCTATCTCAAAACGGACCACGCGTAGCCGCATACAGTATTCGGGACAGCTGTCCGTGATAAAATCAAAGGGGACGGCTTTGCATATGTAGCGGTAACAGGAGGCCAGTTCAGGGTGACGCCTTTTCTTTTTGGAATTTGACCTTGTGAGGATGACATCGGCCCACTGGTCAAGCTGCCCTGGCAGGCAGCTGATCCCAAGGAGACGTTTTGTATTGATATCCTTAGCACGGATGGCGAAGTAAGCGCCTTTTTCAAGGGCATGGGCGAAAACGTTGTAACTGGAAAAGCCCCTGTCAGCGATAAAGATTGGACAGCCGCCATAACGGTACCGGTCGATAAGCCGGCAGAGTGCTGCAAATTCATTTTTTAACCTGCCAGGCTGGACGGTTACATCCAGATATCTCTTGGAAAGCAGGTCATACAGAGAAATGGTGTGGATGGAATTAAACCCCTTTTTTGACCTGCCGCTGGCAGGATGGAAAGTGGAAGCATCTCTTGGGTTACGCGCGATATTAAATTCACTGCCGTCTGCAGCAATGAGGGAATAGTTCCCCAAAAAACCTTTTGTGGGGAACTGAAAATTCAACTGTCTGAAGATGTGGTGGAAAGCCTCAGGGAGAAGCTTGGCCCGCTGCTGGATAAAGGCAGAGGCAGTGGGGGCTTCATCCGGATTGAAATTGAAATATTTCAGCAGCTCATGGTTAATACAGCCGCTCTCCATGCAGAGCAAAAAACGGAGCAGCTGTATAAACCCCAGTCTGCTCTTACGGGTAAAATCCTTTCCGGGATTTTTGACAAACGGGGAAATGTTGCAGGACATATCGTCCACAATCTGCCAGAGGGCGGATTTCACTTTTTGTGCAAAAGACATAATGAATACCTCCTTGAAATTGGATTAAAAAATAGTTTTGTTTCCAATTTCAAGGGCCGCTCCCGCTACCTCTTAAAATATAATCAGTAGCGGGAGCGGCCACACATTTTAGGCTCTGTGTCAACACTTTTTGTGAAATTTATTAAAAATTTTGAGTTAGACCATCTATTTGGTTAAATCGAAGTTGCTTAACTTAATGACATTGGTTCCAACGTTCGGTTATGGGGTTCTGCCTTCCGTATTTGGTACTCTTAGGATATTTTGATACACGTTCATATCCTATTGTATCTGCTTCGGATGGCGTCATGTATACTTTTTTCCTGCCAACTTTATACTGGTATTGTTTTTCCCAGCCAGATTTCTGTGCGGATTTGAACTCGGCAGCGGTAACCCCTTTTTCTTCCCCATTGCGTTTACAGAGGTATTCTTTTTCTGTCTTATGTTGCCATTTCCCGTTTTCGTTCAGTGGACGCACCGTTAAAATTATATGTGCGTGAGGATTATGTCCGTCTGTATCATGTATGGCAAAATCAATGCACATACCTTCTGATACGAAATTATCACTGATATATCGGCGCAACAGGTCAATCCATTCATCTTTGGACAGCTCGATGGGGAGCGCCGCGACAAATTCGCGTGCAAGTCTGCTGTCCTTGGTTTTTTCTGCTTCTTCAACAGCGTTCCATAATTTCTCCCTGTCTGACCATTCCGTTGGTGCATTTGTCGGAAGCATGATTTCCTGATGGACTAATCCGTGTTTCCGTGTGTAGTCGTGTTCTATGCCATCGTAATCGTTATACAGCTTGGAACAGCTCATGTAGGCGGAAGCGGCTACGACAGAACG
>RAYF01000154.1 GCA_003611745.1 bacterium D16-36
CTTGTCTGTGAAGCAAAAAACAGAAACATAACCGGATGCAGGCACAAACAAAAATTGATGGATAACAGGGAGTTATCATTTAGAAAGCAGTCGACTGCAAATAGAAGCAAATTAATGCGGAGCAGCAATGATAAATAATAAAAATTGATTTTCGTGTGATTTAGAAGGAAAGGGGGAAGAGGTAATGACAAAGGGGACAAAAATATATTTTTTTGTGGTTTTGGGGATTATCCTGCTGTGCTTTGCTGCAGGATGCTTTGTGCGGATTAGTTTTACAGGGTATGGGACATTTGAGGAGATGGAACAGGCAGAAAGTCTGGAGGATTTCCGTATCCAGTTACGTGGTTCTGAGGAGGGTAGTTTTTCGGATTCTGTGGAAGATTACAACAGTCTGGCGGGTAAGGCGGATTTCATTGCAAAGGTTAGCGCCACAAAAGATAGAGTATTGTCCATCTATGCTGTTACCAAAACGAAGGTGGTCGTCAGGGAGGTTTATAAGGGTGGCATAAAGCCGGGGCAGGAAATTTTTATCTATGAGCCGGCAGGATTTTCCTATGCGGTCAGCAAATATTATGATACACAGGAGGGCTATCAGCTTATGAAGGAGGGGGAAGAGTACTACGTATTTTTAAAGAAGCTGAAAACTGCCGCAGGTTACCGGCTGCCAGACAGGGAAAAAAATGCCTTTCTGCCGGTTGTCGCACTGTATTCTAAATTTCCGGTAAAGCCGGGGAAATTGGGACTGGCAGATGGTGGAAGGCTGGAGGAGGGGGAATATAGCTACGGTGAAACTAAGGATTTGGAAATCATAACTTCAGAGCAGGAGGTCTTGTCAAAATACCGGAAAATAAAAAAAGAGGTACTTAAGATGAAATGATGGCTGGTGGCGGCTGGGATTGGATGAATGCTCCGCTTTCTGGAACAGTATACACAAATGATAGGAAAAAATGTGTATGCTGTAGGAGGGAAGTTTGGATAGTTGGTATTTTGGATTCGCAAAACAGATGCAGTAAGTGAAGGCTTCTCCGAATATTATTTTACACTCCCTGACAACCCCAAATTCAAACGCAATTTCAACAGTCGTCTGATTTTTGCAGGCTTGCGGGAAAGCTTCTTTCAATGTTGTGCCTTATCCGAGTAGCTTTTTATAGATGCTGTAGTCTTCTTGTTTAAAAACATTAAATATTACCTTTTGAAGCCTTTTGTCTGTCTGCAAATACTCGGTAACCGTTTGTACGGCAATTTCAGCCGCTTTTCTCTGTGGAAAATGGAATTCCCCTGTAGAAATGCAACAGAAAGCAACGCTTTTTAGTCCATTATCCGCTGCAAGTGCCATACATGACCGATAGCAGTCAGCAAGCTGTCTGCAGTGTTGTTCTGTAAGCTGCCCATATACAATCGGCCCAACTGTATGCAGGACATAACGGCATGGAAGATTAAAAGCAGGTGTTATCTTTGCTTTTCCTGTCGGTTCGTCGTGCCCCTGCTCTGTCATCAGTTTGTCGCAAGCCAAACGCAGCTGGATGCCGCTGACGCTGTGAATGATGTTGTCTATGCAGGAGTGGCAAGGTACGAAACATCCCCTTAAAGCACTGTTAGCAGCATTTACAATCGCATCCACCTTTAGTGTGGTGATATCTCCGCGCCAAAGGGTAAGTTTATTGTTGATAGGAGATACGGGCAGGGCATCACTGTCCGTAATCCCCTTTTCCTCAACCTCTACACTTAGATATTCGTCTTGCACTTTTAGAAATTCTTCTCCAATCGGATGAGGAGGGCGTATATTCATAAGGCTTCTAAGAAGCCGTTTCTGTTCCTCTGTATTATCTGGAATTTCCATATCCCTATGTTGCGGCAGCTCTGATAAAAGTTCCTTAATCAGATATAGCCTTTTTTCATTATGTGTCATGGCGGGGTCTCCTTTATTCTCACGTATGCAACGAGCCAACTGCAATTGATTCTTACTATTATAAAGCATAGCATAAATAGCGGCATAAGAAAAGTATATACAGGGTGATTTAGGTTTTCTTTAAGAATTTTTTACTGGGCATGGAGTGAATAGTAACAGATTTTCCACAGCAGAGCTGCCCTGTATGATAATTTTATTGTTTTTCTAGGGGATAATGTTATAATAGTTTCAAGGTATCAGTTCTTTGCAGGAGCATCCGGACAGAACCCGGGTGTTGTTCGTGTCCAGTTCCGACTAATATGAATGCGCTGTGAACACGGAACAGCTGATATCTTTTTTGAGGTGTATACTCTAAAAATCAATTTTCAACATATATATTCATTACTGCCCCAAATCAATATGTCACTATTTGCAGACGATGTTTATTTAACGATAACTCCCTGTTATCCATCAATTTTTGTTTGTGCCTGCATCCGGTTATGTTTCTGTTTTTTGCTTCACAGACAAG
>RAYF01000155.1 GCA_003611745.1 bacterium D16-36
TTGAATTTCTTCAAGATGTTGGTAAAGCTGCGTTTCGTGACCTTTTTCCACTCAATCGGGGCAGTCTGGGATGCAGGGACAACGTAGCGGATAGCCGTGTCCACTTCCTCAAGGGTATAAGGTGTGCCGCTGCTGATAAGGACATTCTCAAACTTCGCCAGTCCGTTCTTATCGGTCACGGCATATTCATCAACAGCCAAGCCGCTCAACGATGTTCCGTAAAGGTGGAACTTTACGCCCTCCACAAGATTGTCCTCGGATGTTTTGACAACCTCAAGGCTTCCACGCTTCAAGGTATTGCTGAACGTGACCGTAGATGTTTTCCCGCCGATAATCGTCACGGTCTGGGTTTTCTGCGGCTCATAACGGTCAATCGACTGCTCCGTGACGGTGTAAGAGCCAGGGAATAAGCCCTCCACCGTGATATTTCCGTCTTTATCTGTCTTTACGGTCTTGTTGAAACCGTCGCCCTTGATGGTAAAGGAAATCCCCGCAACAACGCCGTCCTCGGAAGTCTTTTTCAGTGCGACCGTGCCTGTCGGCGTTTCCACGTTGATATACGCCGTCATAGTGTCCACGTTCTCCACGCCCGTAATGACATCCTGTAAATTCGGGTCGCCGTAGGCAATCATCTTCGCCCCGCTGCTGACCGTTGGCGTGTTGTTCCTCGTTGCCGTAATCCTCGCCTTGCCGTCAATCGCCTTTTTTGACGTGATGGTGAGCTTGTTCCCAGACTTGGACACTTTTACATTGCTGTCGGAGCTGGTAAAGGAATACTCGGAGAGGGAATTGTTCTTATCCGTCAATGTCAGACTGTACTTCCCGTCCTTATAGGCAAGTTCTTTTGTAATATCCTTTTTGCCTGCCGACATGAAGCTTGGAATCGTGCTGTGCCTTGTCATAAATGACACAATCTGGTCGTAAGCCGCCCTCGCCCCGCTGTTGGCATAGTTAGAGCCAAAGTGCAGGCTGTAAACGGTCGTGCTTGTCTGGCTGTACGGGCTTGCTGCCTGTCTGCATCCCGTGACGAACTCCCATACAAGGGTCTGCGTGGCAAGCCATTTCTCATCGTCGCTCCCAGATAAATTCCCACTGTTTCCCTGATAGCCGTAGAGCAGGGCAAGCCCCACCGCCTTTTTCTGGTCTGCGGAGAGGGCGTTCCATGTGTTGGAAGATGCCTTTGCCAGCGTGTTCCCTGTTTTTAAGGGTACGCCCGGCTGAAGGCAGAACGCCGTTTCCCCGTCCACAAACATACGGTATTTATATTCGCCCGTTCCTCCTGCGGTATGACCGCCGATGTTCGCACTGGAATTATATCTGATTGCGTTCCCTGCGCCGTCATAGGTGTGGGTAAAGGAAATCGTGCCGATGTCGCCTGCCGCAAACGCTGTCGTGGCAGGGACGGCGGACAACGCCGTGACCGCAGCAAGGGCAAACGCCGCAGCCTTCCTCAATAATTTACATATCTTCATTCATTACCTCCTGTACGTTCTCATGTTGATAGTTGACTTTCTGGCAGAAAAAAAAGCCGCCCATCTGGACAGCCTTTAATTGTTCTTTTCTCGGATAGTTACTGGCAGTATCTAGGGGGAGAGGTGTGGAGAGGGGGGCGTTGTGTGCCAGTGGCACACGTTTAACGCCGACCGAAGCGGAGCGGAGACGCTTAAAAAAATTTTCTATCCCCCCAAAGGGCGGACTTCTCCCCAAGTGTGCGGTTATCTTTCCTGCCCCCGCTGCCTTTGCAGATGGCGGTTGTAGAACTCCAACGCCTTTACGACAAAATCTGTTTCCTGCCCTCTTGGGATGGATTTCGGTATGAGCTTGGTTATCCGCTCGTCCTTAAAGGCGGGCTTCTCTTTCTGGTTCGGTTTTTCCTCCTGCATGATGCTCTGGATAACCCCGTCCGTGAGCTTTCCCTCCTGCATGAACTTTTTCATCTTGATAGCCTGTGCGAGAGAGGGCGTGGCATCGTTGTAGCCCATCGCTTCTAAAAGCGTGTACTGCTGTTCCTCGGAAAGATAGGAGATTTCCACCGCAGGACGGAACGCTATCTGGCGTTCATCTACCATTTGCAGGATTTCGGGTACAAGCTCGGTCAGACGGATATAGCGGAAAATCTGATTTTTACTTTCCCCGACTTTCTCGGCAAGTTCATCTGATGATTTTACGCCTTGCAACTTGTTACCCACTGGGGAACAAGTTAAATCTGTACGCTGTCCTTGTCGCTTCATGGCTTCAAGCCGCATCTTATACGCAAAGGCTTTTTCACTCGGCAAGATAGTAGTCCTTTGGAGATTACTCTCAACCATGACAATAATCGTGTTAATAACTTCATGAGCTGTCACAGATTTAACCTCATTCACTGTCTCAAACTTTCCCATTTTCCTGACATACAG
>RAYF01000020.1 GCA_003611745.1 bacterium D16-36
ACTTATCAATTGGTTTGTGTCCCAGCCTGCATTTATTCAGGCTTTATGCCCTGATTTTGGATGGGAAGTTTGAGTTAGGGATGTTATCGCTGATCTGGCGGGAGTGTATACTGCCAGCCAGGATGGATGGATCAGTTATATCAAAAATGGACAGCTGAAAAATGCGTATATCGTTGGCAGTGGTTTGCAATCTATTGGAACAAGTGGTACGGAAGGTTCTGTATACGTTGGCGCAAATCGTGAAGGACTTTATCGTTATAACTGGAATAGTGGGAGTTATCGTAAGATACATGTGAAGGATGGCGAGGAAGCCGTTGAAAAATTTGATGTGGCAGATATACACTATTACACGCGCACAATTGATAAGCAGAGAAGTGAAAATTTGATCGCTTATATTTCTGATAATAAAAAGAGCTTGGTATTGCTGCAATTACAAGGTTTAGAAAATGGAAGGGTTGAAGGCAAGGGGACGCTGCATAGGGAGGATTTGAAATTTGGAGATATTTGTTTTGCAGACGATTCTCTGGTATATTCTATAGTGGGAAGAGGTGTTTACTACATACCGGTTGATGAAATGTATGATAAAATAGAGCAGGCTAGCCTATTGAGTGATGAGAGATGTTTGTATCATTGTGTTAATCCTATTGAACTTGCATGGGTGAAAGCAAAACATATTTTAATGATTATAGAAAAATCAACTGGGAATTTAGGAACTGTCAGTTATATTCCATTTAATGAAGAGAAAAGGTTTAAGGAGATAGATATTGAGTGGGTATTTGAGAATAAAAATCATGCAATAAGAGGCGATGCGATAGAAGGCTTTTGTGTATCAAATGATGGGAAGTATATTGCTTTATCCGGTGAAAAATTGGCTGTTTTAGAACTTGTAGAAAATGACTACTATCAGCTGATAAGGGAACCAATCGAGGCAAGGATAAGTTGTAATCGTGCTGAATTCAAAGGATGCATAGGACTTACAGAGAAGGATATTGAATTCCTTAAAAACCGTGGGGCAATTATAGAAAAAACAGAAGGGGAGGAGCGATAATATGAGCAAAGAGAACTTCATTTATTGGAAAGAGATTGTTGGGCTTGAAGATACTGATTTTCCACAGATGATACCGCTGGACGAAAGCAATATACATAAAGCAAGCATAGTGTCCACTCGCTTACTGCCAATAAGAAACCGTATTTCCACAAATAATCTTGTATCCATTCAGGTTCAGCCGGGCTGGGGTGCAACTACATTGTACAAAAAAATTGTAAGTGACCTAGAAAAGGACCATATGCGGCTTCTCATCAACTTTGATTTTGAAAAAAATGAGTTGGATGGTTCACTCACGGAGGAGGAATTTGAATTCAGAACAAAGTGGAAGCTGGCAAATGGTATTGCGGACATTATGCGCGAAGTACCAATGCAGCAGACCTATATGTATGAAGTATTTGATTTTGAAGATACCGGCAGTACCCCATGGATAGGTCATTTGCGCAAAAAAAAGAAAAGGCTGACCGAGTGTCAAAATAACGCGAAAGATTTTTATAGTGAGTTCAAGTTTTTCGACAAATTATCTATTGTAGATTGTGTAAACTTTTTTTTAGCAAATTTTCAAATACAGTGTGTTTTTATGTATCTTTTCCCACGAAAGATTGCTGAGGATAATTTGCTGGAACTAGTGGGTATAATCAAAAATAAATACGATGGGATGAATATTACGCCTGCTGCTATGCGTGAGGTATATATTTCCACACCAAAAATATTTAAGATGATAAAAAATGTCTATACGCGTCCATTTTATGAAATACCTTATAAACGGTACAGCGCAGCTGAAATGTACAGTATGTTGGTATCGTCATATAAAAATGATGATGTAATGTTTTCTTCCGTCAACGATGTTTTTGATGAGGAATTCATTAATAGGGCATACAATGAGAGATTGTCTATGGTTAAGATAATGGAAAAGGTGACAAAAATAATTGAGGATAGCCTTGAGGGAGATACAGCAAATATTCCGTACAAGCTTACAATTTCTGAAAAAAGTGAGGTATGAATCATGATAACAAACAAAGATTTAAAGCGCTGCAGCCAACAGGTGTTTACATATTCAGCACAATATCAGGCACCATTTTATGGCAGAGAAAAGAGTATGATAGAGATGGAAAATAAAACGGCTAAATTAAACTCAGGGGAAATTCTGATAATTTCCCAACCATTAGGAACCGGCAAGACTTTTTTGGTCAATCATATGATTGCAGAGGAGAGAATAGGTGTTCCCAGAGGCAGTAGCTTTCTGACTGCGAAGGCTGTTGCTGGAAATCCTGAATTGATGAAACAATATCCTGGTGATATATTAATTATAGATGAAGTTGATATAAAAACCAAATATGAGAATTTGCTCAATGGAATGAATCATCTGCAGGAGTATTTGGATGATTCGGGTAAAAAAGCGATTGTGATCGGTGATTTTTCACTTAAAGATCCAAAACTGAGCAGTTGTCTCCGTGATCAGCAGACATTATATGAATTTGAACAGATAGACAGAGATTTTTTGCGCGGTGTCTTAAATCAACGTTTTCAAACTTTTATGAAGGAGTATCTTGATGCTGATTTTTGCATTGAAAATGTGATAGATCCTGAGTTGATTGATTATCTTTCTCCGGCATGGATGAAAATGGTAAATAGCTTTAGAGGGGTGTTTTCATTACTCCAGAGTGTTGTAAACAATGACAAATATATTCGTTACAACAATGATAAAGCATATTTAGAGTTTTCCATGTTCAAAGAGTATTTGGCCGCTGATGAGGATCTTGATTTGGACGAGGAGGTTCAATATGAGTTTTTACAAATATTGAGAGAATATTTACGCTCGGAATTTCCAAAAGGTGCAGGTATTACAAGGGGCTTTACAGTGGACGAGCTTTATCAACTTGCACAAATGGGTGGGATTGATATTGAATATGATAATTTTGCAGATGATATTTTATATCCACTAGCGATTGCTGAACTGTTGATTTCGACAGGTATTCCGACATATGATAACAATCAATTCATCCGAAGGCCAGCCCCATTTGTTCCATCGCTAAAACTACTATTGTCTGTTTTTTGATTCTGGAGGGATAAAATTATGAATGAAGATGTAATTTTACGATCTCTTATACTTAATGCTGACAGTTCAGCTGATATTGAGACACAACATAAGCTTATAACTGGCATGGTAGATCTGATTGTTAAAGGTATAGAAGTCGATATGGAAGAGTTTGAGTTGTTAGTCGAGGATATTGTTGGCAATAGAGCTGTGTCCGTTCGCAAAGCAAAGAAATTACTGGAACAGACAGGTGCTTTTCTAATAACTAATGGCTTATGGAAATACAACAATAATTTTATGTTCCATAAACAGATGGTTAAATGGGATCAATTTACTGAATTATTTATTGTAGGCGATAAAGCAAATGCGGCAGATCCTTTATCAGTTGATAAAGAACGTGATTCAATAATAAAGGGTATCAATTGGACAATCCATGTATCTGAACTTGCAGAAAACAGCAAGGATATTGGTGGGCTTCCGGCATTTTTTAGCTGTAATGATTCTGATGATCAGATTATAGGCTATAATGTAGCAGGAACCTCCACATCGGATGCAATGTCGCTTTTGTGTCAATCGACGGAATATTTGCGTGAATGCGGTAAAGAGGCGGAGGAGATTGTAAAGTGCCTTACTTTTCTGTTGAATAAGGTTATTGCATGTCAGTGTGTGGCATCTGGTTGGGATAGAGGAGGATTCTTTCCGCTTGAGGATCAGCCGGAATCTGATCATCCGACAGTGGATGCGACGTGTCTGGCTGTAATGGCATTATGTTCTCTGTATGAACAAAGACATATGATAGAGGACGAATTTTGCGACAACTTTAAAACGGGATATAAAGATGTTGAGCAGGCTGTGCTGGAAGGTTTGGGCTTTCTTTTCCGTATGCAGCTTTCGGATGGCAGTTTTGGGATATATAAATATGAGGATGGACGAGAAGGTGCGTCAAATGAAAACTGCACCAGAATAGTTCAATCCACTATGGGTGTCTGCAAGGGCAGCGGAGTCTTTGACAGTACTGAGAGATTTGATCTTTATCCTGCTTGCAGTAAAATAATTTCCGATACATACAACTATTTATGTTCGCACACGGCAGAGTCGCAGGAATACCAAATTTGGGCGCCATATTTTGGTGCCAAGGCACAGGATTACAATATTGAGGATGTCATAGTTAGCACTGCGAGAGTTTGCAGATCATTTATACCGGTCTGGTGGCAGTGTGAGGATGAACGGGAAAACATAGTTAAATATTGTTATGATTTTTTGCATTATTGGCAGGATAATGAGAAAAGGGTTATCAATAAGGTTGGGAGTTACAGATTTAATTCACCAACGGCGAATGGTTTTTCTGCTGGCGAATATTTCTGGCCAAGCCATCCTGATATATTGGCAGCATACACAGTACTGCAGGCCTACAATATTTTTGGTCTTGCACTGACAAAGGAGGAATGGGCACTTATAGAGCGTACTGTTCAGCGCACTCTTAAAATACAGCATCCGCACGGACACTGGGACAATCCACTGGCTGAAAAAACACCGTTCTGTGCCGTGACATTGGCGGCCATAGAACTGTTACAAGAATATCGAAAGGCAAAGGGAGTGAGTTGATGGATTATACAGAACTGAAGCTTCGTTTAATGCAGCAAGGAGCTAAGTTTACAGCTGCAGCACGTAAGACAATGTGCCATAATCGTTTTGGGCATATTACATTTTCTGATTATGCTACTACAGGTGGTATAGTTGCTGTGTTGGATAAACGTGTATATGTGAATATACCAGAGAAGTTTCAGGGGACGTCCTTTGAAGTTGATGTATTTGAAGATAAGTTAATATTAAAATATCATAATAGAATTATAAAAATCTCGTTTTGTATAATACCTGTCCCAAAATATGCGTTGGATGTTGAGCGATTAAGCGACAATACACCGGTGCGAGAGTTGGTGATGACCCATGCGGACAGAGTACGCATTTCGCCAGTGCACGGATGTAGTTATCATTGCAATTTTTGTACCAGCAATGAAGCGTACTATAAAGAAATTTTATGTGAACAGCTTGATCAGGCATTCAATATTGCGCTGAATGACCCCTATAATAAACCATGCCATGTACTGATAAGTGGTGGAACCCCAAATGAAGAAATAAATAGCTATGCATGGATAAACGATATATATTACTATTTTCCACATAAATATCCACAATTTGATTTTGATGTTATGTTGTCTCCTAGAGGAATGAGGCCGGAACAAACTTCGATGAAGGACTATGATGAATTTCTGCATTATTTGTATGATGAATGTGGTGTAAAAACGTTATCAGTTAATCTTGAACTGTATAATGACAGGTTTAGAGACAGGTTTATTCCTGATAAAGCAGCAGTGGGTAAGGATAACTATTACAGATTCATACTTCAAGCGGTTGAGATTTTTGGCGAAAAGAGTGTTCGATCTTCATTAGTTGTTGGTTTGGAATCTGAAGAGGATACTTTGAATGGTGTGCGTGCGCTTCTTGACTGTGGTTGCCTTCCAGTACTAAGTGCATTTGTACCTGCACCGGGTACTGATATGGCAAATTATCCTGCACCAAGTGTTGAGTTTTTACTGGAAACAGCAAGGAAAGCTAATGATATGGCAAGAGAGGCAAAATTACAATTAGGGCCACTTTGTCGACCTTGTACGCATAACAGCATAACGATAGAAGAGGGAGAAATAGTAATATGATAAGAGTTGTAATAGTGCGCTGATACCTTTCCTTGAGGGGGGCAGAAGCAATGGAATCCGAACAGGCAACCGCAATGATTGCCTGTTTGTTTTAATTAAAAGTGCATTTTTATTCTCGCGTTTGGCTCGCTGCGTACGCGAGAATAAAAGCCGGAAATGAACAAATTAAAGGAGTAAGATGCTTATGGAAAAACTTAGAAAGACGTGATTATTATAATAAACGAGGCATGGAAGTACACAAACAGATTCAGGAAATGCAGTTACAGGAAGTATAGATGTATTGGAATTTGGATAAAGTGGCAGGCAACGATAAGATACATTCAGAAAAAACTTTCCCTTGTAAACTGCCCATAAGGGCAAAAACAATGGAAAATACATATAAATTCACTGTATGAGCTTTAAAAGCCTTGAAAAATAAGGAAAGTTCAAAATTTTCATCTGCAAATTCCGATTTTTATTTCTAATATAATACCACAATCACACACATATTTCTATCAAGTTTCTTTCTCACCACGAAAATTGATCTTTTTGCTGTCGCAAAATAATTTCATGACAGTTCCTAATGATGCGATTTATACCCTGAAAAGTGCAATGTATTCCTGCCTGCTTGAAAAGCATAACAAGACATTGTTAAAATTCAAGTGCGATTACTACGATTGGACAGGGTATTCTACGAAACATACTTTGGAAAATATGCCAGCAAAAAGCGAAGGATAGAAGGAGGATTAAATGAATTTTTTAGACGAATTCCAATACACGGTGTATAAATATCCAGACAGGCCTGCAGTGGCAGACTACAACGGAGAGAGGGTTACAACCTACCGGGAGTTGTATACTTTGGGATGCAAAATAGCGGCGAAGCTTAGAGAGTCAGGGGATATATCAGGAAAGGCTGTCATGGTTTGTATGGGCAGGAGAATGGAGTATGTGGCGGCAGAAATAGGCATTTTAATGTGTGGCGCCGCTTTTGTCCCTGTACTGCCAGAGTATCCTAAAGAGCGTATCCAGTTTATCTGGGAAGACTGTCAGGCAACGGCAAAAATAGATGAGGATTGGCTTTCCGATATAGAAAGTTATGATCCGGCAGAGCCTGATGCAGTATCAGGCAGGGATTGCGCCATGATTATTTATACTTCCGGTTCTACCGGCAAACCAAAAGGGATTGTCCACAGCATGGCAAGCTTTACGCAAGGGGTGCGGCGGAGCAGGAACTTAACAGGTTTGGATGAGAATGATGTATGGGGGGCAACGGCTCCCATGTCTTTTGTTGTATTAGTGACAGAGTATTTCAATGTTCTGTCCGGCGGCGGCTGCACCCATATTCTTCCCGAGGATGCCAGAAGGGATGTGCGTCTCTTGGAGGATTATTTCGCTGAAAAGGAAATCACCTGTGCTTTTATCAGTCCCCAGATGCTGCGTTTTTTCAAAAACAAGGATAAGTCCCTAAAAAAGGTATTTACCGGAAGCGAGAGGGTTTCTATGCTGGCGGGGGATGGATATGAGCTGTATAACATTTATGGCTGCAGTGAGACTGCAAGTCTGGTATCTACCTATAAAATCGGGGAAGCAGTGGAAAACACACCGATTGGAAAGCCTGCAGAAGGGCTTACATTTTTTCTGCTTGATGAAGAGGGCAGGGAAGTTGCAGAGGGCGAGGAGGGTGAACTTTGTATTCAGGGGATTCTTGCCGATGGCTATCTGAATCTGAAAGAGCAGAGCGAATGCACATTTGTAAAGCAGGAGGATGGTACAGTTCTCCTGCATACAGGAGATATGGTAAGGAAACTGCCGGATGGAAATTATATTTACATAAACCGCAAGGACTGGATGGTGAAAATCAATGGCCAGCGTGTGGAGACCGGAGAAATTGAACTGCGCATGGCATCTATGCCGGAAATAGATAATGTGGTTGTCAAGGCTTTTGAGGATGAAAATGGGCAGAATTATCTCTGTGGCTACTATGTGCCAAAGCAGGAGGTTATGCCGGAACAAATCCGTGCATATCTAAAGGAGTGGCTGGCCGGTTATATGATTCCACGTTTTTTCAAAAGGCTGGACAGCCTTCCAAAGAATGCGAACGGCAAGCTGGACAGGGCTGCTTTGCTGCCGCCGGGCATGGAGGAATACAAGGCAGAGTACAGGGAGCCGGAAAATGAAACGGAACGTTCCATCTGTAACAGCTTTGAAAAGATACTTCACTGTGGGGCAGTGGGGATAGATGATGATTTCTTTAAGCTGGGCGGTGATTCCATTAATGTTTTGAAGCTGGCGGAGGATTTGGATGAATCTGCCCTTACGCCAGAGATGGTTTTAGTGGGCAGGACGCCGAAGAAGATTGCGGCCCTTCTGGCAGAAGGGCGGGAGAAGTACGGCATACATATAAAAGAAGGCAGCGAACCGCTGCAAGATAAACGCTGTGCAGAAGCGGTGATGAAAGAGGGGGCAGAGTATCCTCTTACCGATTCTCAGATGGGCGTTTACTTAGAGTGCATCAATTATCCCGAAACCACTATGTACAATATCCCAATGTGCTGTGAGCTGCCGGCAGGGCTTGACGGGGAACGCTTCAGGGATGCGGTGAAAAAAGCGGTGGCAATGCACCCAGCTTTTGGCGTCAATATTGCGTTAAGTAAGGGAACGCCTGTGATGTGCATACACCCTGAATTTTTGAGAGCAGAAGTTGGGGAGTGGGAGACAGAAGATATTGAAGCAGTTAAGAGAACATTTGTCCGTCCGTTCCGCCTGGAAGGGGAGCCGTTATACCGGATGGCGCTTTACCATAATAAGGAACATTATTATTTCTTATTTGACGTGCACCATATTGTTTTTGACGGTACGTCGGTAAAGGTATTTTTGGATGAAATTTCCCAGCTTTACCAAGGGGGGAACCCTAAGGCAGAGGAAATTTCGCTGATGGATCTGTCAGCTTATGAAGAAACTCTGGCAGAAACACCTCAGTACCAGGCGGCCAGGGATTACTTTAGGGAAAAACTTTCCGGGGAAGATTTCGGGGAAGCATTAATTAAAGATTATAAGAAAAAAGAGGCGGGCGTACAGAGCCGGGAAGTAAGGCTTGCCCTGGATGAAGAATTTTCCTGCATGGCAGTGGAGCAATTTACAAGGCAGAAAGGGATTTCAGAAAATACACTGTTTTTGGGGGCATTTTCTTATGCCCTTGGAAAATACAGTGGGGAGAATAAGAGTTTATTCTGCACTGTGAATAACGGAAGGCACAGGGTAGATATGGCTGAGTCTGTGGGAATGTTTGTCCGTACGCTTCCTATTTATCAGTCATGGAAGGAAGACGTGTCTGTGGAGGGATATCTGCAGGGATTCCAGAAGAATTTTTATGAAGTGATGGGGCATGATTGTATTTCCTTTGCCGAATTGGCAGGGACGTACGGTATTTCGTCAGATATTCTCTTTGTGTATCAGGGGGAGATGTTTAGCGGGCTGGTATTTGACAGTAAGAAGTATGCGGCGGAGCCAATTTCAACCGGAGATGTGCAGGCAGATGTGTCGGTGATGGTAATGAAGAGCCGGCAGGGGTATGAGGTGTCTTTAGAATATCGAAAGGATTTCTACCGGGAAGAGACTGCCAGAGGGCTGTTGGGGATGTTTTTGCAGACTTTAAAGGGAATGCTGTCGTGTGAAAGGCTTGGGCAGATTTCTCTTGTGTCGGAGCTTGATATCCAGATGTTAGACCACTTTAACGATACAGAAAAGGTTTATGACAACAGTAAGACTATTGTTGATTTATTCCGGGAACAGGCACAGAAAACACCGGAAAATATGGCCGTTGTATATGGCAATAGGAGCTATACCTATGCCCAGACGGACGAGATCACAGACCGCATTGCTGCCTATGTTTCAGGCCTTGGCATTGGCAGGGAGCAGGTGGTGTCAGTCCTGATCCCAAGATGTGAATATATGGCAATTGCCTCCCTTGGCGTGTCCAAAGCAGGCGCAGCATATCAGCCGTTAGATCCTTCTTATCCTAAGGAGCGGCTGGCATTTATGATGGAGGATGCAAATGCGCAGCTTTTGATTGCAGAGGAGGAACTTCTTTCGTTGGTTCCGGATTGGAAAGGAAAAGTGCTCCTGACAAAAGATATTATAAATCTGCCAGAGGGCGATAAGGCTCCTAAGCCGCCAAAGCCGGAGGATTTGTTTATCCTTCTCTATACCTCGGGTTCTACAGGGGTGCCAAAAGGCTGTATGCTGGAGCATAGAAATATTGCTGCATTTTGTGATTGGTACAGGGAGTTTTATCATTTATCGGAGGAAAGCCGTGTTGCGGCGTATGCCAGCTATGGGTTTGATGCCAATATGATGGACATGTATCCTGCTCTGACGACAGGGGCGGGAGTCTGCATTGTTGAAGAGTCCATCCGGCTGGATTTAAATGCATTGAACCAATATTTCATGGAGCAGGGGGTTACCCATTCCTTTATGACGACACAGATTGGGCGGGCATTTGCCACAAGCATGAAGAATGATACGTTGAAATACCTGTCCATGGGGGGAGAAGCGCTGGTGCCTTTTGCACCAGAAGGCAGCACAGAATATTTTAATGTATATGGCCCTACGGAATGTACTATTTTTACAACGGCATATCCGCTCCATGAATATGAGGAGGAACCGCCGATTGGAAAGGCTCTGTCCAATTTGAAACTTTATATTTTGGACAGTTCGGGCAGAAGGGTTCCGGTAGGCGTGCCGGGTGAATTATGTATTTCGGGTGTTCAGGTATCCAGAGGTTACTTGAACCGGCCGGAAAAGACAGAGGAGGCTTATTCTGAAAATCCGTTCTGTAATCTGGAAGGATATGGCAGAATGTACCACACCGGGGATATTGTGCGTTTCCTGCCAGACGGAAATATCCAGTTTATCGGCAGGAGAGACGGCCAGGTGAAGATTCGCGGTTTCCGTATTGAACTTACGGAGGTGGAAGAGATTATCCGAAGATTTCCGGGGATTCAGGATGCTGTCGTGGCAGCCTTTGACGAGCCGTCCGGCGGGAAATATATTGCCGCCTATGTGGTATCGGACCATACGGTAGATGTGGAAGCGCTGAATGCGTTTATTGAGGAGAGCAAGCCGCCTTATATGGTCCCGGCAGTAACCATGCAGATTGACAGGATTCCGTTAAATCAGAACCAGAAGGTAAATAAACGGGCGCTTCCTGTCCCGGAAAGGAAGCAGGAAGAGATGGTCCTGCCAAAAGGGGAGGTGCAGCAGAAAATCTTTGACTGTGTGGCAGAAGTAGTGGGGCACCAGCAGTTTGGCGTGACTACGGATATCTATCATGCGGGGCTTACCTCTATTGGGGCAGTGAAACTGAATGTGATTCTCTCTGATGCCTTCGCTGGTGCGGTTATCCGCAATAAAGATTTAAAGGTGCATAATACGGTTGAAAAGTTAGAACAGTTTATCAAAGAAAGCAAAAAGGAAGAGAGCTTTGAGAAGCAGGAACTGTATCCTCTGACCCAGACGCAGAACGGTATCTTTGTGGAATGTGCGGCCAACACAGGAAGCACGATTTACAATATCCCATTTTTGTTCCGTTTGGGGGAGAAGGTGGATTTGCTGCGGTTAAAACAGGCGATTGAGGAAGCTGTAGAGGCGCATTCTTATATTAAGGCCACGCTGTGCATGGATGATAATGGCGATATCTGGCAAAAAAGGAACGATGACCTGCCTGTGGAGGTTGAGATACAGAAGGAACTGCACAGGGAGGAACTGGTAAAGCCGTATCAGATTCTTGGGGAGCAGCTATTCCGCATGAAACTGTATGATACGCCAGAGGGAAAATATTTCTTCATGGAATTCCACCATATCATCAGCGATGGGGAATCCTGCGGTATTTTCCTGAAAGATATAAATCTGGCATACAGCGGAGAGTCCATCAAAAAGGAAAAGTTCAGCGGCTATGAGGCAGCTATTGTGGAGCAGGAAGCATTAAAGGGACCAGAGTATGCCCTTGCCAGAAAATATTATGATTCTGTCTTTGAAGGGTGCGATACGGATTTTCTTCCTGCAAAAGACCACAGGGGAGACGCACCGGGGCTTGGCATATACAAGAGAGCTGTCAAGGCAGATATGGAAGCGCTGCATAAATTCTGTACAGAACAGAAAATTACGTTAAATACGCTGTTTACAGCAGCATTTGGCTTTGTGGCAGGGCGCCATGTCTATAAGGATGAGGCAGTATTTACGACAATTTATAATGGCAGAAATGATTCCCGTCTGGTTTCCACTGTCAGTATGCTGGTTAAGACGCTTCCGGTTTATTGCAGCCTGGAAGGGGAAAAAGAGGTTGGGGCATATCTTCGGGAGACCGGGGAACAGCTTATAAACAGCATGAATGCCGATATCTATTCCTTTGCAGAAATCAGCCGGGCATATAATATTAAGGCGGATCTGATGTTCGCATTTCAGGGGGATAATTTCCGGTTTGGGGAAATCGCCGGAGAGAAAGCTGTTATGGAGGAACTTTCCCTAGATACGCCGAAAGCACCTCTGTCTATGGATGTAGTTGTGAATGGGGATGAAGTTTCTTATCAGGTAGAATACAGGAGTGATCTGTACGAGGAACTTACGGTTGCCGGATTTGTTGACAGCCTTATTATGGCAGTGCAGCAATTTCAGGAAAAGAAGCAGTTAAAGGAAGTTTCCATGGTAAGCAGTGAGGCGCGCCGTAAGCTTGTATCCTATAATGAAACGGATTATGAGGTGGAGCAGACCACGGCCAATATCCTGTTTGAGCGGCAGGCGGCGCTTTATCCAGACAGGGCGGCTGTGATTGCCTGCGGTGTAAGCCTTACATTCCGGGAACTGAATGAGAATGCCAACAAGATTGCGAACCATTTGCTGGATATGGGCTTATCAATAGAGCAGATGGTGGGCGTCATGCTGCCAAGGACGGTGGATGTGTATGCTGCAAGGCAGGGAATATTAAAAGCAGGCGGTGCATTTCTGCCGATTGACCCGGAATATCCAGATGAGAGGATCAGTTATATCATGGAGGATTCTAGGGCAGAGTTTATCCTGATGCCTGAGGCGGTGGCGAAGGAACGTAAAGCGTTGCTTTCTAAGCTGTCGGCAAAGGTTCTGCTGATAGAGGAGCTTTTGGCGGAAGGCGGGAATAAGGAGAATCCTAAGGTGGATATCCATCCGGATAATCTCTGCTACTGCATTTATACTTCCGGTTCCACCGGAAAGCCAAAGGGCGTTATGATAGAACACCGGAACTTGGTGAACTATGTGGATGATAATCCCTACAATGTGGAGGTGCAGTCCTATGTGTACAATGCTACGGTTTCCCTAGCATTTGCCGCCATCACTTTTGACGTGTCCATTTTGGAGGAGTGTATTCCGCTCTACCATGGAATTACGGTCTGCATGGCGAATGAGGAGGAAATCCACAATCCACTTGCCCTTTCCAAGTTGATTTTGGAAAATGGTGTGGATATGATGACTTGTACGCCGTCATTTTTGATAAATATTATTGATATGCCGGAGATGAAAAAAGCGCTGTCAGGGATTAAGGTGTTTAATGTGGGCGCTGAGGCATTTCCAGAAGCCCTCTACGAAAAGATTAGGGCGCTGGGGACAGATGCAATCATATACAATGGGTATGGCCCTACGGAGACAACGATTGGCTGTGCCTTTGACCAGGTGACGGGGGATAAGATTACCATAGGGAAGCCTATGGCAAATATTAAGATGGTGATGATTGATAAGTACCGCAACCTTTTGCCTGCCGGAGTGCCGGGAGAACTCCTGATTATTGGAAACGGCGTAGGCAGGGGATATGTGGGCAAGCCTGATATGACGGCGGACAAATTTATCCAGTTTGAGGGGAGGAATGCGTACCGCAGCGGTGATTTGGCGAAATGGAACCATCATGGGAAAATTGAATTTATGGGGCGCATGGATAATCAGGTCAAGCTGCGCGGCCTCAGGGTAGAATTAGATGAGATTGAAAATGTCATGAACCAGTACCCGACCGTGAAATCCAGTGTAGTTCTTGTGAAAGAGAAGGATTCTAACCAGTTCCTGTGCGGTTATTTTGTGGCAGAGAGCCAGGTGGAAAAACAAAAGTTAACCAGTTTTATGCAGAAATACCTGACGCCTTATATGGTGCCAAGTGTTCTCATGCAGCTTGAGGAACTGCCGCTTACGAATAATGGCAAGGTAAATAAGAGTGCTTTGCCGGAGCCAGAGTATAATGTGGAGAATAAAAATTATGTGAAGCCGCAGACAGAGCTGCAGCGCAGGCTCTGTGAAATCTTTGAGATGGCATTGGGTGTGGAACAGATTGGAATTGAAGATGACTTCTTTGAAAATGGCGGGACTTCTTTGTCGGCCTCTAAAGTGGCAATGAAGTGCATGAGCGCAGGAATTCAGGTATCTTACGCTGATTTGTTTGATTATAAGACGCCGCTTGATTTGGAACGCCATATCTGTGAGGTGCAGCAAAAGGCTGCCGGGACAGGAGAGAGTGAGGAAAGCCGGGAAGGACAGGGTTCTTTAGGCCAGGTGTTAAGCCACAATGTTGTGGAATATGTAGATGATATACAGCCTTCTGCCCTTGGGGATGTTTTGCTGACGGGTGCAAATGGTTTCCTTGGTGCACATATTTTAAAGAATATGATTGACAGTGAGGATAATATTATTTATTGCCTGATACGCAAAGGAAAGGCATCTTCTCCGGAGAAACGGTTAAAGAATATGCTGGCATATTATTTTAACAATCCTTATGAGGAACTTTTTGGCAGCCGTATCCGCATCATCGAAGGTGATATTACGGAAGAGGCTGATGTGGAGGCACTGGGGCAGTATGATTTCGGCAGGGTGATTAACTGTGCGGCATGTGTCAAGCATTTTTCTGCAGACGATACCTTAGAGCAGGTAAATTATCAGGGTGTTTTGAACCTGATCCATCTGTGCAGCAGGACAGGGCGTGAGTTAATCCAGATTTCTACGGTGAGCATTGCCGGGGAAAACGTGGAAGGGAAGTTCCCGAAGGAGAAGAGGCTCCACGAGAATGAACTGTTTTTCGGGCAAAGCCTTTCCAATAAATATATTGACACAAAGTTCCGTGCAGAGAAGGCAGTGCTGGAGGCTGTGGCAAAAGGGATGAAGGGTAAGGTAATCCGTGTCGGCAACCTGATGAGCCGTGTCAGTGACGGGGAATTCCAGATTAATTCGGTCACAAATGGCTTTATGCGTACTCTCCGCGGATATGTAGCGCTGGGTAAATTCCCGGTATCCATGCTGGATATGCCTACGGAATTTTCACCGATTGACTCCACGGCAGAGGCGATTGTCAAACTGGCTTCTGTCAAGGGGGGCTTTAGCGTGTTCCATGCTTACAGCAGCTATTTAATCCAGATGGCAGATGTAATTTTGCAGATGAACCAATCGGGGATTCCTGTTGAGACAGTCAGTGACAGGGAGTTTGGCCAGTCACTTTCAAAGGCTCTGGAAAATGAGGATAAGAATGAGCTGATAGCCGGGCTGATTGCCTATGCGTCTGGTGATGATGCCGGCAGCAGCGTATACATTGACGGGGATAACAGTTTTACCACAAAAGCCCTGTACCGCCTTGGCTTTAAGTGGCCTATGCCGGATGGGAATTACCTGAAACATGCCATAGAGGCCTTGGAGACATTGGGATTCTTTGATGGAAGGATAGGTTGAAAAAACAGCATTTTTCATTTTGCAGAATGGGGAATATAAATGGAGAGAAACGCATTTCTGATTAACAGGAAAATACATCAGTATATTCTGCCGGGCGTGCTTATGACGGTTGCCATGCAGCTTGGCAACGTGGTGGATGGCATGATTGTCGGCAACCTCCTTGGGGCGGACGCAATGGCGGCGATTGAGATTGCCATGCCGGTATTGCTGCTGCTTCAGATGCCGGCGATGACGCTCGCGATGGGAGGGGCAGCAGAGGCGGCAGTTCTTTTGGGGAAGAGGGATATGGAAAAGGCAGGCGGGGTATTCAGCGCTTCGCTGGCGGCGGGAATTGCAGTGTCGTTGCTTTTCATGCTGTTTACCCCGTTCCTTCCAAAAACTTTAGCGCTGGCGCTTTCTGGGAATGAAGCGCTGGCAGCCCTTGCCTGCCCGTATATTATGGTGAATTTTGGGGGGATTCCGATTCTGACGGCTGCTATTATATTCTGTTATTTTATGAATGCAGATAACCATCCCCAGTTAGGCAGCATGCTTTTTATCATTGCAAATATAGTGAACCTGCTGCTGGATTTTGTGTTTATTAAAGGATTGCGTATGGGGATGGCAGGAAGTGCCCTTTCTACAGTGGTAGGCTATCTGGCAGGAATGGTGACAGTAGTGTTTTATTTCCGTTCCAAAAACCGGATGCTGCATTTGCAGAAACCGGGCAAAAACCTGTTTCGGTATGCCGGGCAGGCGGCGAGGGCAGGGATTCCCAGTGCAGCTTTTACGTTGATGTCTGCACTCAAATCCGTTATCGTGAATTCTGCTATTGTAAGGGTTTTGGGAAATGATTCTATGGCAGTCTATTCTGTCTGTGCCAATGCCGTGCTGATTGCAGAATTGTGTGTGGGAGGCATCATTGGGTTGATCCAGAATATTGCAGGCATACTGTATGGGGAGCGGGATTATTTTGGAATCCGTACCCTGTGCAGGAGGGTTTTGGCTTACAGTTATCTTGCGATTGCAGGGCTGCTTTTGGTATTTCTTGCCGTACCTCAGGTGATTGCAGGGCTGTTTGGAATTACAGGGGGAGACATGCTTGGGCTCTGTAAGACGGCTTTGCGCATATTTGCCTGCAGCTTCCCATTTTATGTGTACAACAAGTTTTTGATGTCTTATTACCAGACAATCCTGCAGCCGGGATTATCTACGGTGGTTACGGTGCTACAGGGGTTTCTGGTGATTGTGCCGTTTTCCCTTATCGGAATCTTTTTGTGGAGGCTTCCCGGCGCATGCCTGATGGCGGTGGCAAGTGAGGCGGTTACCATTCTGCTTAGCTTCCTGTACCGGTTTTGGGGACAGCACAGGGGAAGGTTTGTGGCAGGGGGCGTCTATATGCTTCCCGAGGTCAAAGATGAAAAATTCTTAGACTGTTCCATAGGGAATGACATAGAGGAAGTCGTAGCCTTCCGGGACAGGCTTCTGCTGTTCTGCGCAGACAACCACATTGCGGAGCGGGAAGCTAAGATTCTTGGTCTTGCCGTAGAGGAGCTTGCTGTCAATATCGTGCAGTATGGCTACCGGGGCTCTCCAAATTATATGGATATCAGTTTTACGGTTCAGGACGATAAATATATTTTGAGAATCCGGGATGACGGCGTCCCTTTTAACCCATTGGAATATAAGGAGCAGGAACAGCACGTGACATTGGGCGGGATCCCATTGTTAAAAAAGCTTATATCGGATATTCAGTATACGAGGGTGTTAAATATGAACAATACAGTGGTAGAACTACATATGATGCTAAAAACATAGAAATAATGCCGGCATTACACAGAATTGTTTATAGGGTGGCAAAATTTCCAGAAATTTCTTGATTTGTTTATGGGTGGATATGGTATAATTTCTTCTATCGTTTCAGGGTCTTGAATAAGGCTGCAATATTTTTATATATTATGATTAGTGGAGCTGCCGGATTCTGTCCGGCGTTCAGTTCCAAGATGAGGAGGAAATAAGGCGAATTATGTTAGGAGGATCTGTATATATCGCATTTATCCGGTTTGCAATCAGTCTCGCAGGAGTAGTCTTGTTGTTTTCCGGAATTGCTAAATCCCGGTTTGACAGAAAAAGGACTATTATATATTATACATGCTTTTGTACGGTGGTGTCTGCTTTAGGATGTATCTGGTATGTGCTGGATTGGGAAAGCTGTGTGCGGATGGTGGCGTTTACAATGTACATATGCTTTATTGGGTTTGCCATATGGATTAGCAGGGATGCCTTCTACCTGTCAGTGTATAAGCTGGCATTGATTTTTTGGTTTATGGCGGTATTTTTGATTGCCGGGTTGGAGATTTCCATGATCTTTTTCGACAGAAACGTATGGGCTGATATTATTGCGCGTGTTCTGATAATTGGTCTGATTGCATGCCTGCTCTACAAATATGTATGGGACTCCATTCAGGGATTTGGAGACTACATAGAGAAAGAGGCAGATAAATTTAGTGTGGCAGTTATGCTTATTTGTATTTTGCTGGGAATTGGCTACATTCTTAATCCGGGGCTGAACAGGGAAATGACTTTTTATCGTCTTTTTCAGATTATAGTCAATGTTATCCTGACAGGAACCCTGCAGCTTCTGATATTCCGTTTTTATTGCCATATTGGCAATGAGAGGGAATACGAGAGGGAAAAGCAGATGATGCAGATGAATTATAGGCTTTTGGAACGGCAGTTGGAGATTCTGGAAGAATCTGTGAAATCCGGTAGGCGAATACGCCATGATGCAAGGCACCATAATGCAGTTATAGCAGAGTATGCACGCAGGGGACAGAGAGAAGAATTACTGCAGTATCTGAAAGAGTATGAGGAAGAGATTGCACAGGGCGCACCGGAAATAATATGCACCAATACTGCGGTGAACAATATTCTGGCAGCATATACCAGAAAAGCGAAAAGTGAGGGAATTGAGGTTACGCTGGATGTGGAAATTGGTAAAAACCTGATGTTTTCAAGTCTTGATTTGGTGGCAATTTTAGCCAATGCTTATGAGAATGCAATCTATGCCTGCATGGAAGTGAAAAAGCATTCGGATGGACGGGAATGTTTCATCCATCTGAGGCTTATAAAAAGGAAAAATAAACTGATTATTTCCTGTAGTAATACCTGTCTTATGGATGCTAAATTAAAGGATGGAAAGCCGAAATCGGAATTTACAGGCGGCATTGGGGTCTTAAGCATTATCCGTACTGCTGAGAAGTACGGTGGGGAATATGATTTTAAAAATGAAAAGGGCGTGTTTGTTTTTCGCCTGATTATGAATGTAGAGCCTGTTTGCAGGGAAGGGGACGGGAGTTACGGAAAGGGGAGTGGCTAAGCTTGACGGTTCAGATAGCGCTCTGTGATGATGAAAGAGCAGATTTAGAAAAAACAGAAAGATTGCTGAGTGCCTGTGGGCAGAATTACCCGGAATCAGATTTTGTGATTCAGTGCTTTGAAGATACAGATGAATTGCTTTTTATGGTTAAAGAGAGTAATTATTTACCGGATTTGGTATTTCTGGATATTTATATGCCGGGAAAACAGGGGGAAAATATGCCGCTGGGAATGGAAGTTGCGAGGAAACTCCGTGAAATAGGGAGTGGGGCAAAACTTATTTTCCTAACTGCTTCCAAGGAACATGCTTTGGAGGCGTTTGATGTTGAGGCTTCCGATTACCTTATTAAACCGCTATCAAAAGGGAAGTTATGTTCCAGAATGGATATGCTTTTGGAGAAGATAGAGCAGGAGCGGAAAAAATATATCCTACTGAAAAGGGCAGAGAGAATCATAAAAGTATCATTAAATGATGTGGTATACTGTGAAGCCCAGAGGAAACAGCAGTATATCTATATGGCAGATGGGACAGAACTGGTCCAGAGCCTGACGCTAGAAAAGATTTACTGTATGTGTTCTATCTGCAGGGAATTTGTGCGGGTAGGAAGTTCTTATATCGTTAATCTGGAACATATTGACAGCATGAATGCACAAGAGGTGAATTTGGATAATGGGCGGACAATCTATCTGCCCAGAGGAGCTTATCGGTGTCTGCGGGAACAGTATTTGGATTATTATTGTGGGAAGGGATAAAGCAAATGAAAGAAACAGGGTTGAATCAGGCGCAGCGTGAGATTGCTTTAAGCGAGCGCACTTATAAAGGAGATGCGGTCAATGTCATTTCTGTAAAGCTGGTCTTGATGGAATTTACAGCACTGCAGGTAAAAGAAGCGGCAGAAATGGTATTTAAGAATGCAGACATAGCTGCCGCTGTCCTTGATACTAGAGGCAGGGAGGAGAAGTTTGCCCTTTGTGGCAGGGCAGCCTCCCATTGCAGTCTCCTGCCAGAAATGGAACAGGAAGAGGCATGCCGTTATGTGCAGAAAAAAGACTGTGTGCCGTTAGGGTATCCGGAAGAATTATATGATGCGGCAGTAATCCCACTGCGGGAGGGCGGAGCCATGCTTTATGCCCGTTTTCACCATATCATTATAGATGGGTATGGCATGTGCCTTTTTGCGCAGAAGGTGCTTGATATCCTTGCAGGAAAAGAAGCAGGGATATCTGTTTTCTTCGATGATAAGATGGAAGAATGCCGGGAAACTGCTGATACCGCCAGGGCGGCAGGCATGATAAAAGACAGTGAGGCCTTTTGGCGGGATATGTTTTCCGACGCAGAATTTGAACCGGCTGTTTTTGCGGACGCCGCAGAAAGTGTGGAAAAGATATCTGTTCCTTATAAACCGGAGAGTGGGCTTAAGGAGCGTGTAGAACACTTTGCCAGAGAAAACAGCGTAACGGTGCCGTATGTTTTGGCGGCGGCATATGCGGTTTACCTTGCGGAGGCTACGGGTAAAAAGGACGCCGTTTTTTTAATGCCGCGTTTAAACCGGAAAGAAGCGGAAATGAAGACGCTGGGCTGCTATACGCTTCTGGTTCCGGTGCGGGTAAGGGTGGGGCAGGCGGATTCTTTTGCAGAGGTCTGCCGGAAGGTACAAAAAGCTGCCAGATTGTCATCAGAATATAAGGAATATGGTTTTGGAAATATATTACGCGTTCTGAGGGGGGAAAACCTGGCTGCAGGCAGCCTTTCAGAATATGTATTTAATTATTACCGTTATGAAATTCAGACAGAACTGGAATATTCTCTGGAATTAAGTGTGGCAGGGGCAATGCATAACCATTTTACTTGGAATATTTTTCAGGCAGATGGGGAGATGTCCTTTGTTTTTGACTTGAGAAAGGGCGTTTATGACGCGCAGAGGGCAGAATATTTTGCAGAAAGCATTGTTCGCATACTGAACTGCGGCATTGGGGGGAAGCCTGTCTGTGATATACCAGTTCTTGGGGACATGGAGCAGGGGCATCTCTTTTCTGTCAGGGGGAAAGAGGTGGAGATAGATGAAAATGCAACGATTCCCTCTTTGTTCCAGAATGCGGTATACAGATATGGGGCGCGCCCTGCTTTATATGCAGGAGAGGAAAGTTATACTTTTGACGGGCTGGATAAGGCATCTGATGCAATTGCCTGCGGTCTGATGGAAAAGGGCGTGCAGAATGGGGACAGTGTGGCATTTATGCTGAAAAGGGATATACGCCTGATTCCAACTATGCTTGGAATTGCAAAGACGGGTGCGGCGTTTATCCCTGTTGATCCTATGTATCCAAAAGACAGGGTGAGTTATATCATAGAGGACAGCCAGGCGAAGTTCCTAATCTCATCAGCGGATGTGGCAGCGGCGGAAGAATATGAATACCTCGCGGTAGAAGAGCTGCTTTCCCATACAGGGGAAGAGCTGAAACTGCCAAAGATACGGCAGGGACAGACAGCATACAGCATATATACATCCGGGACGACAGGAAAGCCGAAAGGAGTCCTGCTCACACATAGGGGGATTGTAAATATTGTGCATCCGGATAACAACCCTTTCAACCGTGACATCGTATCCAATGGGACAGGAATTGTGGCAATTGGTTCTATTTGTTTTGACATATCGTTGTTTGAGATTTTTGTGCCGCTTTTAAATGGTCTGTTTGTAGAGCTTGGAAATGAAAAAGCAATGGTTGACGCCGGGGAGCTTGCAAAACATATTTTACGCCACGGGGCAGATATTTTGCACTGTACGCCATCTAGGATGGTATCTTATCTTAGGAATCCTGATTTTGCCTTAGCGCTTAAAGGGATTAAATCTGTGCTTTCTGCGGGCGAGGTACTGCCGGAAAGCCTCGTTCATGAATTAAAAAATAATTACGGAATACGTATTTATAACGGCTATGGGCCTACAGAAACAACGATAGGGGCAACCATAACGGAATCTGGGGACAGCCGGACGATTGGAGTGCCAATAGCAAACACAGGGCTCCTGCTCCTGAATAAAAGCGGAAAGCAGGTGCCATATGGCGCATCCGGGGAAATCTGCATTTACGGGGCAGGTGTAGGAATCGGATACAAAGGCAGAAAAGAAGAAACGGAAAAAAAGTTTACAGATTATGCCGGAAGGAGGCTGTACCATACCGGGGATATAGGGCGTTTTTGCTGGGACGGAAAACTGCTGTATTATGGGCGCTGCGACCGTCAGGTTAAGCTTAGGGGGCTTCGGATAGAGCTGACTGAGATAGAGAATGTAATGGGAACATACGAAAATGTGTCCCAAGCAGTCTGTATTGTGAAAAAAATCGAAAGGACAGAGCATCTGGCTGCTTTTTTTACGACAGAAAAGGGCTGTACAGTTGATACAGGGCTGCTAAAGGAATATTTAAAAGAAAAGCTTCCGTCTTATATGGTGCCCGATATTTTAAAAGAGCTGGATCAGATGCCTCAGACGCCGGGCGGGAAAACAGATATAAAAGAACTGGGGGAGCTTCCTGTTGATTTTACAAGGGAATACCGGGCGCCGGAAAACGATATGGAAAGAGCTGTCTGTAAAGCTTTTTCCAATGTGCTTGGGATAGGGCAGGTTGGGCTTGACGATAATTTTTTTGAGCTTGGCGGGGATTCTTTGAGCGCTGTGGAACTGATGGTGGATATTGAACAAGAGATTAAATTTGGGGAAGCAGCGGAAATTGATTATGGAGATGTTTTCCGGTATCCGACGCCTGCAAAACTTGCTGCAAAAATAAGTGAGGATGGAGGCAGGAGAAGTTATCCGATTGGAAGCTTGGATTATACAGGGATTGATGCGTATCTTGCAAAAAACAGCAGCAGGGAAGAGGCCGGCAGGGAGCTTGGCAATGTACTTATAACGGGAGCTTCCGGATATCTTGGGGTCCATATTTTGGTCGACTTATTGAAAAATCCAAAAGCCTGCCAGAAAATATTCTGCCTTGTGCGTCCGGGCGGACGGCGGACAGCCGTACAGCGCATGAAGAGTACGTTGTTTTATTATGCGGAAGAGGATTTCTCCGAGAGTTATGGGAAAAAATGGTTTGTTGTAGAGGGGGATATTACAGAACCGCAGATTTTCGAGGAGGATTTTACAGAACATATTGATACGGTTATTAATTCGGCTGCAAATGTTTCCCACTTTGTTTATGGGAACAGCCTTGAACGTGTAAATGTGGGCGGAGTGAAAAATCTGATTGCATATGCGCTGCAGGAAGGCGCCCTGCTTTGCCAGGTTTCTACAATCAGTGTAGGAGGGGCATGCGGCGCCGCCCATGAACCAATGGAGTTTACAGAGAACTGCTTGTATATCGGGCAGGAAATATTTAACCAGTATATTTATTCCAAATATATGGCGGAATATGTGTTGCTAAAGGCAGCAGTTGAAAAAGGGCTTGCGGTAAAGATTATGCGGGTGGGGAACCTGCAGGGCAGGAGCAGCGATGGTGAGTTTCAGATGAATATGAGGACAAATGCATTTACCCGCCAGCTTTCTGCCTACATAAAAATGTGTACGGTCCCAGAATCGATATATCATGCGAGCGTTAATTTTTCTCCTGTGGATGAAACGGCGCACATGATTACAGTGCTTGCGAAAACGGATTTGTGCCACACGGTCTTCCATGTGTATCCGCCCAAAGAGGTCGAATTTGTCAGGCTATTTGCATCGCTTGGCAAGATGGGGCATAAGGTCCGCATGGTACCAGACGGGGAATTTGAGGAATTATTGCAGTCGATGAAGCAGTCAGAAGAAGGGCGTGCTGTCACAGAGGGGCTGCTGACCGAAAGGTCTGGAGAAGGATATCGGGAAATACCTGTTACACAGGAAACGACAAACGCCCTGCTTGCACTGGCAGGGGAAGCGTGGCTTCCTGTTACGGAAGAATACCTAAACCGGTATCTGAATGCCTTAGAGGGCATGGACATGTTTTAAAAATGTGAGGGAGGGATGGTAAAGCTATGGTTACAGTTGCTTTATGGAGTTTTGCTGTATTTCTTGCTTCTGTGTTTGCAGGGATTTTGTCGGGCATTACACTTGAACCGAAATATAACGGCATGGTCCGGGCGGCGGTATGGAGTGCTGCAGCGCTGGTTGGTTATGCTGCTTCATTTATCAGTTACCGGATAAACCTGTATAATGATACTATGGGTATTTTGGGGCTTTCTGTTTTTGTCTGTATTGTATCACAGATTTTATATGAGGGCACGTGGTCCGTAAAGTTGGCGATAGCCCTTATGGGCTGTTTAATTGCAAATGTCATCACATTCATGCTGTGCGGGACGACGGATACTTTGGTTGCCCCGATGCTCGGGCTGATGGAGGAGAGTCCTTATGAAACACCAAACCTTTTGTTCTTTATCGGGATAAAGCTAGTTATTTATGGTGTGTCGGTCTTTCTCTACGTCCGTTTCCTGAGAAAATATATCCATAACACGGTAAAATCCGTTGAGGGGAATATGACGACATTTGTACCTCCATTAGTGGTGTCGGTAGTGGGGTTTTATGTGATTAACAGGTTTTCAAGCCGCATTGGGATTTTGCCGAATAATTTCTGGTTTTTTCCACTGTATATTACTATATGTGTGATATTCCTTGTGGAATTTTGGATGATATTTTATTCCATCAACCAGAGTGCTGTGACGATGAAGACGGCGGCAGAGCTGAATGTAGCGACAAGCATCCAGCAGTCAATGCTTCCCTGTATTTTTCCCGCTTTCCCTGATAAAGAGGAAATTGACATATATGCCACAATGGATCCGGCAAGGGAGGTAGGCGGCGACTTTTATGATTTTTTTATGGTGGATGAGAGGCATGTGGCAATCGTTATAGCGGATGTATCCGGCAAAGGAGTTCCGGCAGCCTTGTTTATGGTAATCGGAAAGACCCTGATTAAGGACCATACGCAGCCGGGGGAAGATTTGGGAACCGTATTCTCAGAGGTCAACAATATTCTGTGCGAATCTAACAGTGAGGGGATGTTCATCACTGCTTTTGAGGGAGTTCTTGACATTGTGACAGGTGAATTTCATTTCGTAAACGCGGGGCATGAAATTCCTTTTATCTGCAGGGCAGGAGAAATGTTTGAACCATATAAAATCCATGCCTGCTTTGTCCTTGCAGGAATGGAAGACATTCATTATAGAGAGGGGAGCCTTACGCTTGAGGCAGGGGATAAGATATTTCTATATACCGACGGCGTGACAGAAGCAACAAACGCAGGGAATAAACTGTATGGAATGCAGCGGCTGGGCGATATCCTGCGGGAAAACAGCACAAAATCCCCAACAGAGATTCTGCCGGCAGTGAGGGAAGATATAGACAGTTTTGTAGGAAGTGCGCCGCAGTTTGACGACATCACTATGCTCTGTTTGGAATATAAAGGAAGGAAGAAGGGGGTATAGTGATGAAAGAATTGACAATTGCTGCAACCGTGGAAAATATTCAGACAGTTACGGATTTTGTAAATGAGCAGCTGGAAGCCATAGGCTGCCCGATGAAAGCACAGACACAGATAGATATTGCTATCGACGAGCTTTTTGGGAA
The DNA here is from genome assembly GCA_003611745.1 of bacterium D16-36. GTDB lineage: Bacteria > Bacillota > Clostridia > Lachnospirales > Lachnospiraceae > Butyribacter. The sequence goes on from RAYF01000020.1 coordinate 25,450, forward strand.
TATTGTCCATTATGCGTATCATCCTGAAGTCGGTGCTGCAACCGTGCGCGTGGAAGTGGAGGAGGAGCCATTGGCAGTCAGGATCAGCTTTATTGATCATGGCATTTCTTACGACCCATTGGCAAGGGATGATCCGGATGTTACGCTGTCCGCAGAAGAGCGGGAAATAGGGGGATTGGGAATTTATATGGTTAAAAAAATCATGGACAATATCTCTTATGAATATAAGGATGGTCAGAATATACTTAGGATTTTAAAAAAAATATAATTATAAAAAAGCAAGGAGGAAAAATAATATGGTCATTACGAAAACAAAGGAAGGGACATCATTGACACTTGTAATAGAGGGGAGGCTGGATACAACGACAGCCCCACAGCTGGAGTCGGAGCTAAAAAGCAATATAGACGGCGTAGACAAGCTGGTTTTGGAATTTTCATCGCTGGAATACATATCATCGGCGGGGTTAAGGGTGCTGCTTGTCGCGCAGAAGATTATGAATAAGCAGGGAAGCATGGTGATAAGAAATGTAAACGAGGATGTGATGGATATATTTGATGTCACAGGCTTTGCTGATATTCTGACAATTGAATGACAGTTTTAGGGTTTATTCTCGCGTACGCAACGAGCCAAACGCAAGCTTGCTTGCACTTGGCGACTGCGCGCGGGTCAAATACCCCGCCCCTTGGGGCGGACATGCTAAAGAGAAGCTAAGGCATGCCCCGTAGCTTGCTGCGGGGTATTTGACTAACACCCCCTGCAAAAATATTTTGCAGGGGCTCAATTTTTTTTTGACAATATAGTTCACCTTAATTCAATAGATTCTTTTCCTGTGAGATGCTCAATGGAAAACTCCATCATGCACAGGGATTTCCAGTATTTATTGATTTCTTCCTGCCTGCCGGACTCGGTATCTTCCGGATAATATCTGACAGCTAATAGCCAGGCGGCTCTCCTGACTTCTTTCTCATCCTCCAGAATGCGGATTCTGCCAAAAGCAATGGCGCTCCGGTAGTACGTTGTGTATTTTGGCGGAACGATATGGTCCTGCTCGACTACACAAAAAGATGCCTTATCACATGTTCTGATGGCATCAATCTTGTGGCCTTCCTTTGCTCCATGGAAATATAGCATGGAGTTTTCATATACATAGCTGAGGGGAACGGCATAAGGATAGCCGTCATCTCCTGACAGCGCTAAAACGCCGGAAGTACCCTTTTTTAGAATTTCAATACTTTTTTCAGGGGTTAAGATTTGTTTTTTTCTGCGCATTTCTCTAAACATGTTTTATCTCCTTATAATGTGTTTTGTGAATATATTACTATGGGAATATTATACTCTGTATTTATAACAGCTTAAAACAATTTCTTTCAAATTCCAGAAGCCCTTCCTTACGCATCTTGCTAAGTTCATTTGACATTGCGCTCCGATCGACAAAAAGAAAGTCGGCAAGTTGCTGGCGGTTAAATGGAATTGCAAAGCTTGAGCTGTTTTGCCGCGTGGCTTCTTCAGATAAATAAGAGATGAGTTTTTCCCGTATCGAGCGCTTGGACATATGGCTGAGTTTTCGTACAACTTTTCTATTTTTTTCGGATATTGAAAAAAATAGATTCTGCACAACCATGGTATGAAAACGGCAGGCGGAAGAGCAGGTTGTAATGATCTGTTTCGCATTGAAGAACATAACAACACTGTCTTCTGCGGCAACCACATCATTTAGAAGCGGCTCGCTTTCTGGAGCGATGTATGCCTCTCCAAACATTTCTCCCATGCTGATTTGTTCCAATATACTCCGGTTTCCCCAGTAATCGTCTTTTTGAATATGGAGACGGCCGCCAACCAAAATCATAATGTTGCTTAAATGTTCACCTTCCCTTAAAACGTATTCCCCTTTTTTGTAGTGATGCACTTGCGCATCCAGACAGAGGAGCATAGAAGCAATCTCATCGTTAGCAATCCCAGCAAATAGTTTTGTTTTTTTGAGGACAGGAATATATTTTTTCACGCTACTCTCCTTTTTGTTGTAAAAACAACAGACTTGTTTTGTTTATTATATTATTATCAAACCGTAAAATCAATACACTTTCAGAAATAAGCACGGAAATGAATATATATACTGAAAATTGATTTCCGTGAGAAATAAGGTACAGCGAAGGGCTGCTAATGGCTAAATGTGGTCAATATTTTTAAAACTGAAAAGGAGTGAGAGTATGGTTAGAAAAATCATTAGAATTGATGAAGAAAAATGTAACGGTTGCGGTGCCTGTGCTGCCGCCTGTCACGAAGGTGCAATTGAAATGATAAGCGGCAAAGCAAGGCTGACCCGTGAAGATTATTGTGACGGCCTTGGAGATTGTCTCCCTGCCTGTCCCATGGATGCAATTACTTTTGAGGAAAGAGAAGCGCCTGCTTATGACGAAGCTGCTGTCCGCGCGGCAAAGGAAAAGAAAGCGCCGCTCCCTTGTGGCTGCCCCGGAACACAGTCCAAAGCTATCCACAGAGAGAACTGTGACCAAGCTGGTTTTGCCGGGCCTACTCACAGCCAGCTTTCGCAGTGGCCTGTGCAGATAAAACTTGTTCCTGTGAATGCTCCTTATTATGACGGTGCAAATCTTTTAGTAGCGGCGGATTGTACCGCTTACGCTTACGGAAATTTCCACAATGAGTTTATCCGCAGCCATATTACGCTCATTGGATGTCCGAAACTTGATGAGGGCGATTATACCGAAAAGCTGGCTGCAATACTTTCGAACAATCCTATTAAAAGCGTTACCGTTGTCCGTATGGAAGTACCTTGCTGCGGCGGTATTGAGAATGCTGTAAAACAAGCTTTACAGACAAGTGGTAAATTTATTCCCTGGAGGGTTGTTACCATCTCCACGGATGGAAAGATACTGGATTAATAAGAGAAAACAGAACAGATGCCCATCGGACATCTGTTCTGCAATTCTAATGAATCTTCTGTATATTTGATTTTGTGTGAACTTGGATTGTTTTTGTAAATTCCCCTCGCTCACTCTGCCTGATGAAATATTTCAAGCTGTTAATTACTCCAGTATCCATTTCTGGCATTCGCCGCCCCAGTAATTCCAAAGATTGATATTTCCGCCTGCACTGGTGCTCCAGTCGTATACATCAAGCCCGGATTTGCATCCGCTTATCCTTGAGAGGATAGCGTAGGTTCCGTCTGCCTGCTGCTCAATCTTAAACTGCTGGTTGGCAGCATCCTTTTTGTATGCATACTGCAGGATGTTTGTACCGTCAGCCGTTTTCTTTCCGGCGACATCGATACATTTGGTAAAGCCGGACGCCCCGGTAAAGATATGGTAATAGCCGTCCCCGTCGGAGACAATCTTAAACTGCTGGGCCTGGCAGCCATTGTATGACCACTGCTGGATATTAGCATTGTTGTCAGCGCTTCCGTTGGCAACATCAAGATACAGGCCGGAGAATGCGTTCTTGATAAAGAAAGTGCCCTCAACGTTTCCTGTACTTGCAGATGATACCTTTGAACCCCAGATGGTCTGGTTGTTTGAGCCGATAAGGGAGAAAGTCATCACCTGTTTGTGGCTGGCGCTTTCGTCCTTCTGCTTGAAGAATATGCCCTTATAGGTTACGCCGCCAATTACCATTTTGCAGAAATACTTGCCTGAAGTATAGCTCCAGGTTCCGCTGTAATCGCCCGAAATCGTTCCGTTATTGTTTAATGTGACTCTGCCGGTTGGCAGCATTCCGACATTTTTTGTTGCTGCATCTAAGCCGTGGTTGACAATCTCATATGTCCCTGCCATATCTGACATACTGTAGCCAGTGTTCTGGATGGAACTTCCGAGATATTCGTACACTGCTGTGACAGGCCAGTTGTCCTCGTTGAGGAACTGCTGGTGTACCCTTACCTCATGGTATTCTGTCCCGCTGTTAAACCTTGTGTGGTATACAAGGTATCTCTGGCCGTCAGTGTCGACAAATGCAGAATTGTGGCCGCCGGATTTGTAACCGGTATCAAGGGAAGAGAATTTGTAATTGCCAAATACCTTGATGCCCCTATTTGCCTGATTGGTTGAGGAGGAGAATACAGCGCTGTTTCCAGCGGCATCCCTGTAATCACCGTTTGGCGTCTTGGAACGGTACATCCTGATATGGTACCCGCCATCAACGCCAAGCCATCCATATGTCACATACAGATAGTAGTAACCGCTTGCAGAATCATATAAAATGTATGGCGCCTCGCCTGACTTCCTGTAACCGCCGGCAATCCTTGTACCAAAATATCCGTCTGTATTGCCCCCGTCAACTTTTGGGTAAATCGGCTGCCCGGTTCTCTTGTCCAGTTCAAGAATATAAATGCCGCCTGACCAGGAACCGTAAACCATCCACATTTTTCCGTTTGCGTCATAGAAAATAGTTGGGTCGATAGCATTTGGGAACAGGGCATTGTTAAAGTTCCCCTTGTTGAACCAGGCATTTCTGGTACCGTTTAACTTCCCTTCGCTAATCAGCCTTGGTATATTTGTGTTGGTGTAGCAGGTATTTACAGTCTTTGTCCCCAGGGCAGATGTTGTTGTTACATTAGCATCCCCCTGTGTAAAACCGGAATAAATTACAGTATCTACATAGGAGAATGGCCCTGCAGAAGATTTGGAAATCCCATATCCGATGCAGGAACGTGTTGCTGTAGAGGAGGTGCAGTAGTACATCATATATGCACCCTTGCTGCCGTCTTTCCAGACATAATCCGGATTGTATACGATATCTGGCGCCCATACGCCGTATCCGCCAGAGCAGTCACAGTCATTGTAACCTGCCCAGAGGAAAGAGGATGCGAGCGAGTCTTCCAGTGCCTCCCCGTATGCTGCCTTTGTGCTTCCGCTGTTTTTAACGGCTTCTATCAGATTCCATTTCTGGCAGTCGCCGCCCCAGTAATTCCACTCGTTAATATTGCCGCCGGCGTCCTTTGACCAGTCATACAGATCCAGCCCGGATTTGCAGCCGCTTGCATTGGTTAGGATGGCGTATGTTCCGTCAGGCTGTTTTACAACCCTGTACTTCTGCATTTCGCCGCCCCAGTATTCCCACTGCATGATGTTGGTGCCATCCTTAGCTGATCCTTCTGATACGTCAAGGCAGCTTTTGTAGCCTGTCGCGCCGGTCAGGATATAATAATATCCGTTACCGGCAGATACTAATTTAAACTTTTGTGCGTCGGAGCCGTTGTAAGACCATTGCCTGATATTTGCGCCGTTATTCTGCGAACCGTCCTCAACATCGAGATATAATCCGCTGAATTTGTTCTGTATGTAGTAAATACCTTCTACGTTTTCACTGGCATACAGTGATTTGTTGAAATAGCCCTGCTCCCCATGCGCAGACCAGTTCCTTAAATCAGAGCTGGACGCTTGTGCCATATGCGATCCAAAAATATAATATTTTCCACTGGATGAATCATAAAATACAGATGGGTCGTGCACAGAAATCCTCGTCGTGCCCGCAGTTGTTGATGCGCTTGCCGCAGCATCCGCAGTTGTTGTCTGCTGCAACCCCGTTACTGCAAGTGCCATGGTCAATAGTAACGCCCCTGTCCTTTTTAAAGTACTTAAAAAGGATTGTTTTTTGCTTTGCCTCATGAGTTTTTTCTTCTCCTTTCACTTTGTGGTGTTACTCTCCACAACTGTCTGGAACATTGTGTAAGGCGATTCGTTCCTGGCTCCGGAAAACAGCGGCTTTTTAAGTGCAGACATGAAGAGTGTGCCGCTTTCTGGAGGTGGCTGTGAATCGTAACGGTTCCGTTAAGCCATCCGTAGTGTCAGTTAGGGAAAATACCTTCTGTCCCCAACATCATTACAACTTGATGGTACAATAATATTTGCTTTTTCGCAAGATGATTTTGCTAATTTTTTATAATATTTTAGAAAACTATTTTTGTTTTTTGTACATTTTTTTGGTTTGTGCCTTCTGCCCATGTTTTTTTGTATAAAAATCAATTATAGAAGCTGTTTTTCTTTTTATGGTTTGCACAATAGAGGCGGTTTCGCTTGCCTGTGAATGAAAAAAAGAAAAATAACCGGGTGCAGGCACAAACATCAATTGATTTCCGTCTTTTTATCATATGTGTTCTTTACATCTGTCTTCTTATTTATTATACTAAGGATTTGTAGAACATGGCTGCAGATATGTTAATGAATGAAAAGACAGAAAGACAGGGTTGTAGAAAATGTATAATGAAATTGACTTAGACAGAATAGATTTGAATCAGGGGCCGCCGCAGGAAGAGCCTAAGCGGCAGTATTATTATATGGCGAAATGCCGGGAGTGGGCCAGGGATTTTGAAAGGGGGAACGGCCGCCGTCCGACATTTTTTATCCAGACGTTTGGCTGTCAGATGAATGCGCGGGATTCCGAAAAGATTCAGGGCATTATGAAGACGATCGGGTATGAGGAGGGGGATTCTGCCAAAGCGGATTTTCTACTATATAATACCTGTACAGTCAGGGAAAATGCTAATTTGAAGGTGTATGGGAGGCTGGGGCAGCTTAAAAAGCAAAAGAAGGAGAATCCGGATATGATTATCGCATTGTGCGGCTGCATGATGCAGGAGCCGGATGTTGTGGAAAAGATAAAAAAGAGCTACCGCAATGTGGATATTATTTTTGGTACGCATAATATTTTTAAATTGGCGGAGCTTCTGGCCCTGAAACTCTTTAGCGGGGCAGGCAGTGGGAAGATGATTGTCGATATCTGGAAAGGGACGGATCAGATTGTCGAGGAACTTCCAAACGAGAGGAAATATTTCTTTAAGAGCGGCGTCAATATTATGTTTGGCTGCAACAATTTCTGCAGTTACTGCATTGTCCCATATGTGAGGGGGCGGGAGCGCAGCCGTGAGCCGGAAGATATCATTGCAGAGATTGAGGGTATGGTTGCTGACGGCGTGGTGGAGGTGATGCTCTTAGGGCAGAATGTTAATTCGTATGGGAAGAACCTAAAGCATCCAGTCAGCTTTGCACAGCTTCTGCGGCAGGTGGAGCAGATCGAGGGGTTGGAGCGCATCCGGTTTATGACTTCGCACCCAAAGGATTTGTCAGATGATTTAATAGATGTAATGCGGGGTTCAAAAAAAATCTGCAAGCAGATGCATCTGCCGCTGCAGTCCGGCAGCAGCAGACTTTTGGAGGTTATGAACCGCCACTATACAAAGGAGGATTATCTGCTTCTTGTGGAGAAAATAAGAAGGGCAGTGCCGGATATTTCCCTGACAACTGATATTATTGTGGGATTTCCGGGGGAGACGGAGGAAGATTTTAAAGAGACTATGGACGTAGTTAAAAAGGTGAAGTTTGACAGTGCGTTTACCTTTATTTATAGCAGGCGTACCGGCACGCCTGCGGCAGCGATGGAGAACCAGGTGCCGGAAGATGTTGTGAAAGAGCGCTTTGACAGGCTGTTAGCTCTGGTTCAGGAGGTTTCTGCTGAGAGGACAGGGCGTGCAGTCGGGACGGTACAGGATGTGCTTGTGGAGGAGAGGAATGGGCAGGACACTTCCCTAGTGACAGGGAGGACCAGCCAGAATTACGTGGTACATTTTGCAGGGAGGCCGTCACAGATAGGGAGTATTGTCCCAGTCCGTCTGGACGAGAGCAGGGGATTTTATTATATGGGGACGCAGCTGGCAGACTGATGGGCTGTATACTAACTGATGGGCTGTATACTATAAGATGGTGCATGGTGGTAAGGAACTGTTAAGGAATTATTTGTCATGAGTAATTTATTTACAGTTCCTAAGTATATTTGCCGCAGCATAGAAACGGGGTGGAATATGGATAAGGAAAAAGTATGGTATAACCTGCGGGAGCGCCAGGAGGAGCGGGAGCACTCCTTTTTAAGCAAGTATGCTGCTTTTGCAGACCAGTCGCTGGGAAGGGACAGGGAGGAGCCGAAGTGTGATATCCGCACGGACTTTCAGAGGGACAGGGACAGGATACTCCACTGCAAAGCATTCCGGCGGTTAAAGCAGAAGACGCAGGTTTTCTTGGCACCGGAGGGGGACCATTACAGGACACGCCTGACCCATACGCTGGAGGTGGCACAGAATGCGAGAACGATTGCAAGGGCGCTTTATCTGAATGAGGATCTGACGGAGGCAATTGCCCTGGGGCATGATTTAGGGCATACGCCGTTCGGCCATGCGGGGGAGCGTGCATTGAACCACATTACGGAAGACCACGGCGGGTTTAGCCACAACCAGCAGAGCGTCAGGGTCGTGGAGCGGCTGGAAAAAGACGGAAAAGGGTTAAATCTCACAAAGGAGGTCAGGGATGGCATTTTGAACCACCAGACAAAGTCAACCCCTATGACATTGGAGGGGAAGGTGGTTCGCCTGTCAGATAAGATTGCCTACATCAACTCGGATATTGATGATGCCATCCGTGCAGGGATTATCAGGGAGGAGGACATTCCGGAAGATTTGACGCAGATATTGGGAAACAGTACGAACCTCAGGCTGAATACATTGGTGCATGATATTGTGAGGAACAGTGAAGGCAAAGCTGATATCTGCATGTCCGCACCTGTGGAGAGGGCGATGTTTTCCCTGCGCAGTTTTCTCTTTGACAGCGTGTATACAAATCCGCTGGCGAAGGGGGAAGAGCGAAAAGTCAGCAATATGATTAACCAGCTATATGAATACTATATACATAATATAGAAGAAATGCCGTCGGAATTTTTGGATCTGATTCATTCCGGGGAGACAGGCCAGAGGGTGGTCTGCGACTTCATTGCCTGCATGACTGACAGATATGCGGTGAATTTGTATAAAGAGATTATGATACCGAAGTCATGGGGATTAAAATAAAAAAACGCACCGACTTTGCTGGTGCGCTAGCAAGAATTTTCTGCGAAAATTCTTGTTGGTGTATCGCTACGTAATGAGAATTTGCCTATAAGTAAAAAAGGGCACAGACTGCGCTTGTTGGTGACTACCACATACGAAAAACTTTCCTAAGAAATAAAAAAAGGAAAATTATTTTCTGCGTCGAATAACTAACATAGAGGGCTTGTGCCCATTGATTCCACACTGGGTGGAATATGACGGAACGGACAAGGAAAGGGGGAGGGGACATGCCAAGGTTTTTGGAGGAACAGATAGAAGAAGTCCGCAGAAGAAGCGATATTGTGGATATCATAGGCAGCTATGTGAAGCTGAAGCGTTCCGGGAGCAGTTATATGGGGCTTTGTCCTTTTCACAACGAGAAATCGCCCTCTTTTTCCGTAAGCCCGGCAAGGCAGATGTATAAGTGCTTTGGGTGCGGCGTGGCGGGAAATGTCATAACGTTTGTGATGGAGTACGAAAATTATTCGTTTCCGGAGGCGGTAAAATATCTTGCGGAGCGTGCCGGAGTCGAATTGACACAGAAAGAGTTGACCGAAGAGCAAAAAAGGCAGGAGGGGCTTAGGACAACCCTTCTGGAGATTAATACAAAGGCGGCGCGCTATTATTATGCGAAGCTAAAGTCACCTCAGGGGAAAATCGGATACGATTACCTGAGGGAGAGGGGGCTTTCCGACGAGACAATCCGGCGTTTTGGGCTTGGCTATGCAGGGCAGGATGGGGCTGAACTGTACCGCTATCTGAAACAGCAGGGCTACGGGGACAGTATTCTAAAAGAAACCGGATTGTTTAAGATGGAGGAACGCGGAGTATACGATAAATTTTGGAACCGCGTGATGTTTCCAATCATGGATATCAGCAATCATGTAATTGGATTTGGCGGACGCGTTATGGGGGATGCAAAGCCGAAATATCTTAATTCGCCTGAGACAAAGCTGTTTGACAAGAGCAGGAATCTTTTCGGGCTGAATTATGCCAGACAGGGAAAGAGGCAGAGCCTTATATTATGCGAGGGCTATATGGATGTAATTGCTATGCATCAGGCAGGTTTTACGAACGCAGTGGCGTCACTGGGGACAGCATTTACGGAGCAGCAGGCGGGCCTTATGAAACGCTATGCAGAGGAAGTGCTTTTGACATACGACAGCGATGCCGCGGGGAGGAAGGCGGCGATGCGTGCCATTCCGATGCTCAGGAGCGCTGGCATCAATGGGAAAGTCGTACATTTGGAGCCGTACAAGGATCCGGATGAATTTATCAAGGCACTTGGCTCTGAGGAATTTGAAAAACGCCTTGCAGAGGCACAGAACAGCTTCTTTTTTGAGGTGGAGGAGATAAAGCACCTTTATGATATGGCCGACCCGGAACAGAAGACGAAATATTATCATGAAATTGCGCAGAAACTTCTTGTATTTACGGACAAGGTCCAGAGGGATAATTATCTGGAGGCAGTCGCTGCAAAGTATGATATCAGGAAGGAAGATTTACGGGAGTTAGTCATTCGGTACAGCAGCCGTCTCCCGGATGGCTATCAAAGGCCATCTGGGAAGGAGGGATTAAAGAGCAGCCGCCAAAGGGAGGAAAGGGGGATTGGTTATTCTTACCGCCTTCTTTTGTCGTGGCTGATAGAAGACCCCAGCCTTTTTGGGGCGGTAAGCGAACTGGTGAAAACGGATGACTTTGTAGAAGAGGATTACCACACGGCGGCAGTTCTGCTTTATCAGCAGTTGGAAGAAGGGGAACTGGTTCCGGCAAAGATTATTAATCATTTTCAGGATGTGGAGGCCCAGAAAATGGCAGCGCAGATGTTCCAGACGGATTTTCAGGCAAAGATGAGCCCTGAGGAGAGGGAAAAGGCGCTAAATGAGCTGGTGTTCCGCATCAAGGAGCATAGTATCGAGCATCGGATCCGCAACCTGACAGATATGGGGGAGCTGCAAAGCCTTATTTTGGAGAAGAAACGGTGGCAGACGCCAGAGAAATTGCATATTTCTTTGAAAGATGGATAAATTATAGCTTAAGTCAGTAACCAAGGGAGCATCTGACGTTTCAGTACATATAGGAAAGGAAGGAACACTATGGCAACAGAAAAGAAACAGACTGGCGGGGATTTCGTGGATGAGAAGAAAAAGCCTGCGAAAAAGAGTGCGGCGAAGGGCTCTGCCGGAAAGAAAAGTTCTGCTAAGAAAAAAGAAGCGAATCCGGCAGGAGATGAGCAGAAATTCCGGGAGAAGCTTGCGGCATTAAAGCTGCTTGCCAAATCAAAGCGAAATGTTCTGGAGCTTGCGGAAATCAACAGTTTCTTTAATGATATCGGCCTGGACGAAGAAAAGACGGAGAAGGTAATTGATTTTCTGGAATCAGAAGGGGTGGATGTGCTGCGCATTCCGGAGGGGAAGGAAACAGACGATGATATCCTTCTGGAGATAGAAGCCAGCGGGGAAGTCCCGGATGACGAGGAAATCGAGAAGATTGACCTGTCTGTGCCGGAGGGTGTCAGCATAGAAGATCCGGTCCGTATGTATCTGAAAGAGATTGGCAAAGTGCCGCTTTTAACTGCGGACGAAGAGGTAGAGCTGGCACAGCGCATGGAGCAGGGCGATATGGAGGCGAAGAAAAAGTTGGCTGAGGCTAACCTTCGTCTCGTTGTCAGCATTGCAAAGCGTTATGTGGGGCGCGGCATGCTTTTTCTTGACTTGATTCAGGAGGGGAACCTCGGGCTGATTAAGGCGGTCGAGAAGTTTGATTACAAAAAAGGGTATAAGTTCAGCACCTATGCAACATGGTGGATCCGTCAGGCGATTACAAGGGCGATTGCGGATCAGGCAAGGACGATACGTATTCCGGTGCATATGGTGGAGACGATTAATAAATTTGTCCGTGTACAGAGGCAGCTTTTGCAGGAGCTTGGAAGGGAACCGTATCCGGAGGAGATTGCAAAGCACATGAATATGCCGGTAGACCGTGTGCGGGAGATACAGAAGATTTCCCTAGAACCGGTATCGCTTGAGACGCCGATTGGCGAGGAGGAGGACAGTCATCTGGGCGACTTTATTCAGGACGACAATGTGCCGGTTCCTGCCGAGGCGGCAGCGTTTACGCTGTTGCGTGAGCAGCTTGAGGAGGTGCTAAGCACCCTTACTGAGCGCGAGCAGAAGGTCTTGAAGCTGCGTTTTGGTTTGGAGGATGGCCGTGCAAGAACGCTGGAGGAAGTCGGCAAGGAATTTAAGGTAACCCGCGAGCGCATCCGCCAGATAGAAGCCAAGGCGCTCCGCAAATTAAGGCATCCGAGCCGCAGCCGCAAGTTAAAGGATTATCTGGAATAATGCATCTGTCAGACAGGCTGAGGCGGATTGCCGCCAATGTAAAGTCGCGGGGTGTGGTTGCAGATATCGGCTGTGACCATGGTTTTACCTCAATCTATCTTGTGCAGCAGCATCTGGCGGACAGGGCGGTTGCGATGGATATCAACGAAGATCCTTTAAAACGGGCTAAAGAGCATATTCTTCAGTATCAGATGCAGGATAAGATTTCCCTGCGCCTGTCGGACGGGGCGAAGGGGCTTGCCGTAGGGGAGGCGGATACGATTCTTATCAGCGGAATGGGCGGTGCGTTAATCTGCCGTATCCTGCGGGATGGCGGTGCGGCTGTCAGGTCAGCATCTGAATTAGTCCTATCCCCACAGTCGGAGGCATGGCTGGTGCGGCACTGCATCCATGAGATGGGGTTTCGGATTGCAGCGGAGGAAATGGTAGCGGAGCAGGGAAAATATTACGTGATCATACGCGCTGTCCCGGGGACAGAGTCCTATGGGCAGGAGGTCGATTATATTTACGGCAGGAGACTGGCGGAGGACAGAGATAAGGTGTTTCTGGAATTTTTACAAAAAGAGCGGGAACGTGTATCGAGGGCACTTGAGGGCATGGAGGGGAAAGAGCTTTGTGCAGGCAGTGCAGAGAGAAAGCAGGAATTACTGCAGATGCGAAAAATGATAGAAAGCATTTTAGAAATAGGTTGAATCATACCAAGGCAGCATTTTTCATTTTTATTTGTGCCGCAAAAAGCGCAGCATGGAGGATTATTATGGGGAATCGGATTAAAGTGACGGTGGGTTCGGCTGTCAGGGAGTATGACAGCGGGATTACATATGGGGAAATTGCAAAAGATTTTGCGCAGGAATATCAGTTTGATGTTATTCTGGCGCAAAAGGACGGCAGGCTTGCCGAGCTTGCAAAGACATTGGAGGAGGATGCTGTCATTGACTTTCTGACGACAGCGACAAGCAGCGGACATAAAACATATGAGCGCGGCGTAATCCTTTTGATGTTAAAGGCATTTTACAGCGTGGCAGATTCTGGGAAACTGCGCAATATTTTTGTAAAGCATTCCCTAGGGGACAGTGTTTACTGTGAAGCGGAGGGGATTGCCGTAACAGAGGAGCTGCTGCAGGAAGTGCAGGACCGTATGCTGGAGCTTGTCAGGCGGGATCTTCCCTTTGAAAAGCGTTCTGTTGAGACGGCAGAGGCACTCAGGCTTTTTGCAAAGCATAAGATGTATGACAAGAAAAAGCTTTTTGAATACCGCCGTGTATCGAGGGTGAATATTTATTCGTTAGATGGTTTTGAGGATTATTATTACGGTTATATGCCTGCCTCCACAGGAATATTGAAATATTTTTCGCTTGAAAAATACGATGAGGGTTTTTTGATACATATTCCGAACAGGAAAAAACCGGATGTGCTCCGGGAATTCCATGACAGCCCTAAATTATTTAGTACCCTGCAGGAAGCAGGAAGATGGGGGAAGATGGTGGATGTCGACACGGTGGGCGCGCTCAATGATGTGATTGCGCATGGCGGTGCATCCGACCTGATTCTGGTGCAGGAGGCGCTGCAGGAGAAGAAGATTGCTGAGATTGCAGGGAGGATAGCAGAGGATTCCGGCAAAAAGTTTATTATGATTGCAGGCCCGTCCTCCTCCGGGAAGACTTCTTTTTCCCACAGGCTGTCCATACAGCTTCGGACGTATGGTTTAAAGCCGCATCCTATCGGGCTTGACAATTATTTCAAGGATCGTGCGGAGACGCCGCTTGATGAAAATGGCAATTATGATTTTGAGTGCCTTGAGGCAATTGATGTGGAACAGTTTAATCAGGATATGGCAGCCCTTTTGAGGGGGGAGCGGGTCGAACTGCCTTCTTTTAATTTTCTTGTGGGGGCGAGGGAATACCGGGGAGACTACAGGCAGTTAGGGCCGGATGATATTCTTGTGATAGAAGGGATACACGGGCTGAATGATAAGCTTTCGTATAGCCTGCCAAGGGAGAGCAAATTTAAGATTTACATCAGTGCGCTGACGCAGATTAATATCGACGAGCACAACAGGATTTCTACGACAGACGGGCGTTTGATACGCCGCATGGTAAGGGATGCAAGAACGCGCGGCACAGATGCGGCGCAGACGATTGCCAGATGGCCGTCCGTGCGCAGGGGGGAAAACCAGTATATTTTCCCATATCAGGAAGAGGCGGATGTAATGTTTAATTCTGCGTTGATTTATGAGCTGGCGGTTTTAAAGCCGTATGCGGAATCTATTCTGTTTGGGATTCCCAAGAATGCCCCGGAGTATGTGGAGGCGAAACGGCTGCTTAAGTTCTTAGATTACTTTATCGGGATCAGCAGCGAAGGAATTCCTAAGAATTCCCTGATGCGGGAGTTTGTCGGCGGTAGTGTATTTAAGGTCTGATGGATTTTTTGCTGATAACCTGTGCGCAGTGCGGCAATTATTATAAGGGGCTGATATAAAATCAATTTACGGATTCCAATTCGGAAAATATTCTGATATATAGCATTTTTCTGACAAAAATGTAAATTTATTTTTATACAGTTCCTAAGAAAAGAGGATTGGTATAGTTATGGCAGAATTAATAGATGGAAAGAGGATTTCGCAGGAGATAAAGGATGAATTGAAGGAAAAGGTGGCAGAGCTTAAGGGGCAGGGGATTTCTGTCTGCCTTGCAGTCATTCAGGTAGGGGACAATCCGGCTTCTACGGTTTACGTCGGGAATAAGAAGAAGGCGTGTGCCTATGTGGGGATTGAATCCCTCGCCTATGAGCTTCCGGAGGAGACGACGGAGGAAGAGCTTCTGGCGCTGGTGCAGGAATTAAATGGGAAGAAGGAGGTCAACGGTATTTTAGTACAGCTTCCGCTTCCAAAGCATATTGACGAGGATAAGGTGATAAAGACAATAAACCCAGCCAAGGATGTTGACGGGTTCCATCCGCAGAGTGTCGGCGCTTTAAGCATCGGCCAGAGGGGGTTCGTATCCTGCACGCCGGCTGGAATCATACAGCTTCTGAAGCGTTCCGGCATTGAGATAGACGGCAGGGAATGTGTGATTATCGGACGGAGCAATATTGTCGGTAAGCCGATGGCGCTGCTGCTCCTTCGGGAAAATGGGACGGTTACCATCTGCCATTCCCACACAAAAGATTTGAAGGAAGTGGCAAGGCGCGCTGATATTTTAGTAGTTGCAATCGGCAGGGCAAAGTTTGTGGACGCTGATTATATCAAGGAAGGCGCCGTGGTGATTGATGTAGGTATGGACAGGGATGAGAACGGCAAGCTCTGCGGTGATGTGGATTTTGAGGCAGTGAAGGAGAAGGCGGGGGCTATCACGCCTGTTCCTGGCGGCGTGGGGCCGATGACGATTGCAATGTTGATGCATAACTGCGTGGAGTCTGCATTGATGTCACAGGAATAATATGGCAGGATGAAGACTGGCTGTTACTATCCGGAGGAGGATTATTTTGAATATTTATTTTGTATCTCTGGGCTGTGATAAAAACCTTGTGGACAGTGAGATGATGATTGCCAGCCTTAGAAAGGCGGGGCACCAGATTATTGATGATGAGGCGGCGGCAGATGTTATTGTAGTGAATACCTGCTGTTTTATCGGGGATGCCAAGGAGGAGAGCATCAATACGCTGCTTGAGATGGCAGAATACAAGGGAACTGCAGTTTGTAAGCTATTAGTTGCTGCGGGGTGCCTTGCGCAGCGGTACCATAAAGAAATTAAGAAGGAAATCCCGGAAGTTGATGTGATTGTCGGCACGATGGGTTATGAATCCCTTGTGGATGCAATCAGCCGGGGGATGCAGGAAAAGGGCACAGTAAGAGAGTACCTGAGGGATATTAATTATCTGCCGCAGCCACTCACAGACCGTGAGAGCATGTCAGGAGGGTACTATGCCTACCTCAAAATTGCCGAGGGCTGTGATAAGCACTGCACATACTGCGTGATTCCAAAGGTCAGGGGAAAGTACCGCAGTGTCCCGATGAATAATCTGCTTGCACAGGCTGAACATCTTGTGGAATGCGGTGCGAAGGAGCTGATTCTGGTCGCGCAGGAGACGACGCTTTACGGGGAGGATTTATATGGCAGGAGAAGCCTTCCGGTGCTTTTGAAGAAACTGTCGGCGATAGAGGAGTTAAAGTGGATTCGGATTCTGTACTGCTATCCGGAGGAAATTACGGAAGAGCTGGTTGACGCAGTCCGGCGGCTGCCCAAGGTGTGCCATTATCTTGACATTCCGGTCCAGCACGGTTCAGATGCTGTTTTAAAGCGTATGGGGCGCATGACGGACAGGAAAGAGATTGCTGATACTGTAGGAATGCTGCGGAAGAAGATTCCGGATATAGCGCTCAGGACAACGCTTATTACAGGTTTTCCGGGGGAGACAGAGGAAGAGTTTGGGGAATTAAAAGAATTTGTGCGGCAGATGAAGTTTGACCGCCTTGGGGTTTTTACCTATTCGCAGGAAGAGGGGACGCCTGCCGCGGGTATGGAGGGGCAGGTTGATGAAGATGTCAAGGAAGCAAGAAAAAATGAGATAATGGAACTGCAGCAGGAGATTGCATTTGAGAAATGTAAGTCTCAGGTGGGCAGGACGCTTGAGGTAATGATAGAGGGAAGGCTTCCGGAAGAAGGGGTGTATATCGCCAGAACATATATGGACGCGCCGGATGTAGATGGGTATGTTTTTCTGGAAAGTGACTGGAATCTGATGTCTGGGGATTTTGTAACTGTGAATATTGTCGGTGCAAAGGAGTATGATTTGATTGGTGAGCCTGTCAGGGAATAATATCCAAAAGGCAGATTGCGTCTGGCGTGACGCGGAAATGGAGTGACACGATGAACCTACCAAACAAAATAACAATGTTACGGATTGTTTTAATACCTTTTTTTGTTTTTTTTATGCTTACAGAATTTGTTCCCTATTCAAAATATATCGCGGCAGCAGTTTTTATTATAGCCAGCCTGACAGATACTTTGGATGGATATCTTGCAAGGAAGTACCAGCTTGTCTCTAACTTTGGAAAATTTATGGACCCATTGGCGGATAAGCTTCTGGTATGCTCGGCGCTGGTTTGTTTTGTGGCGCTGCCTGACAATCCCATGCCTGCATGGGTAGTTATTATTATTATCAGCAGGGACTTTATCATCAGCGGTTTCCGTCTGGTGGCGTCGGATTCCGGTGTCGTCATCGCGGCAAGCTGGTGGGGGAAGGTTAAAACCGTAGTGCAGATGCTGATGTCTGTCCTCCTGATACTTGATTTTGACTGGGAATGGATGAATATTGTGGAATATATTTTTATCTATGCGGCGCTGGCGCTGACGGTAGTCTCGCTGGCTGATTATCTCTGGAAGAATTGGAAGGTGCTTGATGATGGAAACATGTAAGGAACGTCTGGTGGCCATTTTGCAGGAAAAGGGCTGCCATGTGTCAACAGCGGAGTCCTGCACGGGCGGCATGGTCGCTGCAGCTATTGTCGATGTATCCGGTGCGTCAGATATATTTGAGGAGGGGTATATCACCTACTCAAACAGGGTAAAAGAAAAACTTCTCGGTGTCTCACCGGAGACAATAGAAGCGCATACGGTTGTCAGCGCAGAGGTTGCGGAGGAGATGGCACTGGGGGCATGGAGGGCGACCGGCTCGGAGCTAACTATTTCCGTCACAGGATGTGCAGGGCCTGGCGATTCTGCGGACGGGACAAAGGCAGGCACAGTTTATATCGGCACCTGTTTTAAGGGAAAGGCGAAGGCAAGGGGATTTGCCTTTGGCGGAGGCAGGATGGAAGTCAGGGAGCAGTCTGTGCAGGAAGCGTTAAAGTTTGCTCTGGAAAGGATAGAGGGCGGTGAGTAAAGTAATCATAGCAGGCGGGGGAGCGGCAGGGATGATGGCGGCGGTTGCCGCCGCGGATGCGGGCCACCGCGTTATTTTATATGAAAAGAATGAAAAGCTTGGCAAAAAGCTCTATATCACGGGGAAGGGGCGCTGCAACCTCACAAATAACTGTGATGTGGAAGGGCTTTTAAATAATGTGATGCAGAACCCGAAATTTCTGTACAGTGCCTTTTATGCTTTTGACAGCGCCGCCGTGATGGATTTCTTCCAGAGGGAGGGGCTTTCTCTTAAGACGGAGCGGGGAAACAGGGTATTCCCGCGCTCGGATAAGTCTTCTGATGTGATACGTACCCTGCAGGGCGCCATGAAACAGAGGGGCGTGGAAGTCCATCTGAATACTGCCGTCAAAAGCCTCTGCATAGAAAACGGGGCCTGCAGCGGTATAGTGCCTGCAGGCAGCAGGGAAGGGCCTGTTAAAAGGGCGGATGCGGTGGTTGTGGCAACAGGGGGGCTTTCTTACCCGTCAACCGGTTCTACGGGGGACGGGTACCGTTTTGCCAGCGGCTGCGGCCACAGCATACAAAGGACAGTGCCGTCCCTTGTGCCAATCATCGTGAAGGAAGGCTATGCTGCAAAAATGCAGGGGCTTTCGCTGCGGAATGTAGAGCTTACGATAAAAGAGGGGAAAAAAGTGCTGTTCCGGGAACTCGGCGAGATGCTATTTACCCATTTTGGCGTGAGCGGCCCCCTGATACTGTCGGCAAGCAGCGTGGTAAGCGGAAGGGAACTGGAAAAACTCTCCGCCTCGATTGATTTAAAGCCTGCGCTGTCAGCAGGGCAGTTAGATGAAAGGATTTTGCGGGATTTTAGGGAGCTGGCAAATTGTTTCTTTAAAAACAGCCTGCACAAGCTCCTTCCGGCTAAAATGATACCGGTAATGGTGGAACTGTCAGGAATCCTGCCGGAAAAAAAGGTAAACGAGGTGACGAAGCAGGAGCGGGCACGCCTTGTGGGGCTGTTTAAGGAGTTCCCGTTTACGGTAACGGGCTTCCGCGGCTATAATGAGGCGGTGGTTACAAGGGGCGGTGTCTCTGTTAGGGAGGTCGACTCCGCCACAATGCAGTCAAAGAAAGTGAAAAACCTGTATTTTGCAGGGGAGGTCCTTGACCTTGATGCGAGGACAGGCGGGTATAATCTTCAGATTGCATGGTCCACCGGGTATCTTGCGGGAAGTTCTATCCCATAGGAATTTCCTTCTATCAAAACAGTGCCGCGGGACGTGTTTCTGGCAGCGGGCACAATATATTAAAAGGAGAGAAGATATGCACAGTATTGCAATAGACGGGCCTGCCGGGGCAGGCAAAAGTACAATCGCAAAAAGGGCAGCGGCGGAACTCGGTTTTATTTATGTAGATACCGGGGCAATGTACCGCTCCATGGCGCTTTATTTTCTGCGCCACGGGATAAAAGGGGATGAAGAGCAGAGAGTATCGGATGCCTGCGGGGATATTGAGGTGTCCATTGAATACGAAAATGGCGAGCAGCAGGTTATCTTAAATGGGGAAAATGTAAATGACTTTATTAGGACAGAGGAAGTCAGCATGATGACTTCCGATACTTCAAAGTACCCTGCTGTGAGGGAAAAGCTTTTAAGCCTGCAGAGGGAGCTGGCGCAGAAAAAAAATGTCATTATGGATGGCAGGGATATTGGGACCTGCGTGCTGCCGGATGCGGATTTGAAAGTTTACCTGACGGCAAGCTCCGCCGAGCGGGCCAGAAGAAGATATAAGGAGCAGGCAGAGAGGGGAATCCAGTGCGACCTGGGGCAGATTGAGAAAGATATTATCGCAAGGGACGGGCAGGATATGAACCGTGCAGTGTCGCCGCTTAAGCAGGCGGAGGATGCTGTTTTGGTGGATGCTTCTGATATGACGATTGACGAAGTGACTGCAAAGATAGTTTCCCTTTACCGGAACAGGCTAGAGCGTGTTTGAAAATTCATTCTCACAATCTGCGTTCCCCACTTTGCGCTATATTTGCCCCAAATTTAGTCAATGTAGCCCGCTACACCTCCTAAATTTGGAACAAATCTCCCACAAAGTGTGAAACACATCTTGTAAAAAGCAATTTTCAAACACGCTCTAGGGGATGCTGCGTCAGTTTAAGGAGGATAGGCAATATGGAGGTGACAGTCGCAAAGAGCGCGGGATTTTGCTTCGGGGTGAAGCGTGCTGTCCAGATGGTATATGACGAAGCAGGGAGAGAGCGGAAAGTATATACCCTTGGGCCGATTATCCACAATGAGCAGGTGGTTGCAGACCTGCAGGAGAAAGGGGTTGTTGTGCTGGAGGCCGTGGAGGATATTGAGGAGGGGGAGGATGCAACTGTTATTATCCGTTCCCATGGCGTGGGCAGGGAAGTAACCGAGGCGCTGCAGCAGAAAAATGTGCGTATCGTGGATGCGACCTGCCCCTTTGTCAAAAAAATCCACAATATTGTTAGGGAAAAAAGGGAGGAGGGATATGCTATTGTCGTGGTTGGCAGCGCTTCCCATCCCGAGGTCGAAGGAATCTGCAGTTGGTGTGGCAACGAGTGCTATGTGGCCCAAACCCCTGAAGATGCCGTAAAATGTACGTTTCCGCAGGGTCAGAGAGTGTGCGTAGTGGCCCAGACGACATTTAATTACAAGAAATTCGAAGATATAGTTGATATTTTATCCAAAAAGAGTTATGAT
This sequence comes from bacterium D16-36, assembly GCA_003611745.1. Classification (GTDB taxonomy): domain Bacteria; phylum Bacillota; class Clostridia; order Lachnospirales; family Lachnospiraceae; genus Butyribacter. The sequence continues at coordinate 46,257 of RAYF01000020.1, forward strand.
ATACTTGTTATGAATACAATTTGCAACGCTACCGAAGAGCGTCAGACAGAAGCGGGTACCATTGCGAGGCTATCCGACGCGATGATAGTGATAGGTGGAAAACATAGTTCAAACACCCAGAAGCTGTACGAAATCTGTAAAGCAGAGTGCTTGAACACACATTTTATACAGACACTTGATGACCTGGATTTGAAACTTTTTCAATCCTTTCGTAGCGTGGGTATTACTGCCGGGGCTTCAACCCCAAATAATATTATTAAGGAGGTTCAATCATATGTCAGACAATATGAACAATGAATTTGAACAATTATTGGCTAATGAGTCATTAGTAACAATCCACAATGGAGAGATTGTAGAAGGGACAGTTATCAGCGTTAAAGAAGATGAGATCGTTCTCAATATTAACTATAAAGCTGATGGTATCATTACCAGAAATGAATACAGCAACCAGCCGATTGATCTCACATCCGTTGTCAAAGAGGGCGATGTGATGAAGGCGAAGGTGCTGAAGGTAAATGATGGCGAAGGGCAGGTGCTCCTTACTTATAAGCGCCTTGCCATGGAAAAGAGCAACGAGCGCATCAAAGAGGCTTTTGAGAATAAGGAAGTCTTAAAAGCAACTGTTTCTGCTGTATTATCCGGCGGACTGAGTGTTGTGGTAGAGGAGACGAAGGTCTTCATTCCTGCAAGCCTTGTATCAGATACTTATGAGAAAGACCTTACAAAGTATGCAGGGCAGGAAATTGAATTTGTTATCAGCGAGTTCAATCCAAAGAAGAGGAGGATTATCGGTGACAGAAAGCAGCTTTTGGTAGCTGAGAAGAAGAAGCTTCAGGAAGAGCTGTTTGAGAGGATTCACGTTGGCGACAAAGTGGAAGGTACTGTCAAGAACCTTACGGATTTCGGTGCATTCATTGATTTGGGCGGCGCAGATGGGCTTCTCCATATTTCTGAAATGTCATGGGGGCGCGTAGAGAATCCAAAGAAAGTATTCAGCGTCGGCGATAAGACTACTGTATTGATTAAAGACATTAAGGAAGATAAGATTGCACTGAGCCTGAAATTTGAAGACCAGAACCCCTGGTTAAATGCAGACGGCAAATATAATGTCGGCTCTGTAGTAAAGGGTAAGGTTGCCAGAATGGCAGATTTTGGGGCATTCATAGAATTAGAGCCAGGTGTAGATGCACTGCTCCATGTATCACAGATTTCGAAAGAACATGTTGATAAGCCGTCTGATGTATTAAAAGTAGGCCAGGAGATTGAGGCAAAGGTTGTCGATTTTAAAAATGAAGAACATAAAATCAGCCTGAGTATCAAGGCTTTACTGAATGATTCAGAAGAGACGGAGGAGGCAGCACCGGCAGAAGAAGAGGCAACAGAGGAATAATTAAAAAATATATGGATTTTTCCATAGGCTTGAGTTGATTCTGCAAGCAGGATGATGATTCGCCAATCTGTGTTCAGCAGGTTGGCGATTTTTGGGTATATATGCAAGTCTGTGTCTGGGCGCTGCCTGACGCAGACTTGGAAACGTGTATCAGCAGCGCAGGAATGGAGTGGAAATATGGGTGATTATGAAGTTTTCAAGAAAAAAATTTTTGACCTTACTAAGATTGATTTGAGCTGTTATAAGGAGCGCCAGATGAAGCGCAGGATTGATTCCCTGATTAACAAGGCGAAGAAATCTAGTTATGATGAATATGTTGCAGCTTTAAAGACAGATAAGGCGCTCCTAGAGGAGTTTGTTGCCTATCTGACGATAAATGTATCTGAGTTCTACCGCAATCCGGATCAGTGGCAGCTTCTGGAGAAGCAGATTTTCCCTTATCTCTTTGAGCACTTCGGGAACAACATTAAGATTTGGAGCGCTGCGTGTTCAACAGGGGATGAACCGTATACTCTGGCTATGGTTCTTGGAAAGTTTGTCCCGTTAAATAAGATTCAGATTGTTGCGACAGATATTGATAAGCAGGTGCTTGAAAAGGCGCAGATTGGAATTTATGATGACAAGAGCCTGAAGGGGCTTCCGGCTGATTTGAAAAATAAATATTTTAATAAGCTGGATGATAAGCGATTCCAGATTAAGGACGAAGTGAAGAGATGCATTAAGTTCAGCCAGCACAATCTGCTGAAAGACCCATATCCAGACCACTGTGACTTGATCGTATGCCGTAATGTCATGATTTATTTTACAGAAGAGGCAAAACAGGTGATTTATAAAAAGTTTAATGATTCTTTGAAAAAAGAGGGAATCCTCTTTGTGGGAAGCACCGAACAGATTATTGCCCCGGCTAAATATAATTTTTCCACCCTGCAGTCATTTTTCTATAAGAAGGATTGAGGGTGGGGAAAAGATATAGAAAAGGGCACAGACTTCGCTTGTGCCCTAGCAAAAATGCTAAAGAACTAAAGTTCTTTGCATTTATTGTTGGTGCACCACTACACACCGAGAACTTTCCTAATATAGAAAAAATGTGAACAGGGTTCACCTTGCAGAAATGGAGGATTATTATGAGATATAAGGTGTTATTGACAGGGGATAATAATACGGTCATTGACGACTTTTTTATACATATGGATGAGGTGTTTGAATCACAGTCATCATCATCACGTTATGAGGACCTTATGAGCCATGCAGAGTATTTTAAGCCGGATATCCTTGTTTACTGCATGAATGCAGAGAACAGGGATACGATCAGCCGCATGGTTCCGATAAAGAGCGAATTTGCCAGAAAAGATATCCCGCTTGCTATTATCGGGGACAGCAAGGATTGCGGTGAATTCCGCAGGACCACGGCAGGTATTGCTGATCTGGAGATGGTAAAGCCGATTACATCCAGAGGGATACAGGAGAAGCTTCTGGCATTTTTGAAGGTGGCGCAGAAAAGGAAGGAAGAAAAGAGGAAGGCGGAACTTGCTCTGGAGGCAAGTAAACGTGAACAGGCCGAAAAGCAGAAAAAGGCAGATTCAGAGATTGATGACATTCTGGATTCGCTTCAGAATGAGATACGCAAAAAACATATCCTGGTGGTGGATGATGATATTAGGATGTTAAAGGTTATCAAAGAGCATCTGCGCAGTACATATGATGTCGCTACCGCGATAAATGGAAAGCTGGCTTTAAAGTTCCTCGAAACAAAGAAAACAGACCTGATTCTATTGGATTATGTCATGCCGGATGAAGACGGGCCTTCTGTTTTGAAGAAAATCCATGAAAACCCGGCAACCAAGGATATACCGGTAGTTTTCCTGACAGGCATAACAGAGGGGGATAAGATTAGGGAGGCTCTCAGCGAGAAACCGCAGGGTTATCTTCTGAAGCCAATTGCCAGAGAAAAACTGCTTTCAACGATTCAGTCAATTATTCAATAGTAGATTTTTGGGGGTGGCGGCATGGATGAGAATTTAAATATTACTGATTTGCTGGATGTGGATGTGCTGCAGAGGGTTCAGGACGCTTTTTCCCAGATGACTGGAATTTCAACACTGACAGCAGACCGAAATGGCGTAGCAGTGACTAATGGCACGAATTTTTCAGATTTCTGTCAAAAATATACCAGAGCATCTAAAGTTGGCGGTCCCCGCTGTGAGCTGTGTGACAAATGCGGTGCGGAGCTGGCTCTGGAAGCCGGAAAAGCCGTGACATATACCTGCCATGCAGGGCTTGTGGACTTTGCAGCGCCAATCCGGGCGAAAAACAGGCTGGTAGGCTGTTTTATGGGTGGGCAGGTTTTGGTTGAGGAGCCGGATTATGATCTGATTCGGAAAAATGCAGCTGAATTCGGAGTAGACCCGGACGAATATATTAAAGCTGTTCAAGAGATTCCCCGTGTGAGCCAGGAACAGGTTGACAGGGGTGCGGAATTTTTATATACGATTTCCAGTGTACTGTCTGATATCGCTTACAGTAAATACCTTGCCCAGAAAGCGAAGAAGGATATCGAGAGAGCTGCCAATATGAAGTCGGACTTTCTTGCCAACATGAGCCACGAAATCAGGACGCCGATGAATGCCGTAATCGGTATGGCGGAGATGGCGTTGAGGGAGGAATTGTCACCTGCGGCTAGGGATTACATTAATCAGATTAAATCATCAGGCAAGGCGCTTCTGACGATTATCAATGACATACTGGATTTCTCAAAAATTGAATCTGGTAAAATGGATATCGTGGAAGTGGAGTATGAGCCGATGTCTATTATTAACGATATCTCCAATATTATTATGACGCGTATTGGCGATAAAGATGTGGAGCTGATCTTAGATATTGCGCCTAATATCCCGCATCAGATTTTTGGTGATAATATCAGAATTAAGCAGATTATTATTAACCTTGCCAACAATGCAGTGAAATTCACCCAGACAGGGCAGGTTCTCCTGAGGATGGGATATGAGAGGATTGATGAGAAGGAATTGAAGCTGTGCGTCTGGATTGAGGATACTGGTATCGGCATTAAGAAGGAGGATTTGGGCAAGCTGTTCCAGTCTTTCCAGCAGTTAGACAGCAAGAGGAACCGTAATATAGAGGGGACCGGCCTTGGGCTTGCTATTTCCAAGCAGCTTCTGAGCCTGATGGGAGGCTATATTGGCGTTACCAGTGAATATGAGAAGGGAAGCCAGTTTTTCTTTGAACTGCCGCAGAAAATAATTGACGATACGCCGAGCATCCTTGTAAAAGACCATGAGAAGGATCTTGTTGTTGATTTGATGAGCAATAAATATATTAATGAGCAGCTGAGAAAAGACAGCAGGGCACTGGGTGCAAATTATATTCATCTGGAGTCGATGGAGGATCTGGAGAACCTGCAGAGTGATAAGAGGATGTTCCTTTTTATGGAACAGAAGAACCTGACACCGATGGTAGAGGATTTTATCAGGGAGCACCCGGAGATGACGGGAGTATTGCTGATCGAGTTTAATGTCAAGGCAGAGTACCGCATGGATAACCTTCTGGTTATTAAGAAACCGATTTACGCTTTGAATCTTTCTATGATTTTGAACAATGAGGGGCAGCATATTGATTCCATGAATAACGATGAGGAGGATTTTGATTTTATTGCGCCAGATGCCCATGTTTTGATTGTGGATGATAATACGATTAACCTCACAGTCGCAGAGGGGCTTTTAGAGCCACTGAAGCTTCAGATTGATACGGCGCTGAGCGGCAGGGAGGCGATAGGCAAGATTTCCGCATTCAAGTATGACTTGATTTTAATGGACCATATGATGCCGGAGCTTGACGGTGTTGAGACGACCCATATTATCAGGAGGTTCCATGAGGAATATAATGATGTACCGATTATTGCGCTGACAGCAAATGCGGTGGATGGTACAAAAGAGATGTTTATGAAGGAGGGCATGAATGATTTTGTTGCCAAGCCGATTGAGATGAGGATACTGGCGTCGAAAATCAAGCAATGGCTGGATCCTGAGAAAGTGAAAAAAGAGCATTGGGAGACAAATTCTAACAGTAAGGCAAAGACTGAACTGCCGCCAATTGGTGATTTGGATATAGAATATTCTCTAGGGCTTTTGGGGAGCGAGGATTTGTTCTGGAGCGTTCTGGGGGATTATTACCGTGTGATTGAGAAGAAGGCGGCTTTGATTAAGAAACTGGAGGAGGAAGAAGACTGGCCTGCCTATACGATACAGGTGCATGCCTTAAAGAGTGCGTCGAAGCAGATTGGCGCCCTTTCGCTGTCTGATAGGGCAGCGGATATGGAGAAGGCCGGGAATGAACGCAACAGCGCAAGAATCCACGAGAATACAGATGCCATGCTGATACAGTACCGCGCATATCTGGATATTCTGGCAGAGTATTTTCCAGAGGAGCAGGAGACAGATGAGTTTAAGGAAGATGTGACATGGGATGTCCTGACACAGCTTTTTGAGAATATGCGCATAGCTCTTGATGACCTTGATATGGACGAGATGGAGGAAGTGGCTGTGGAGCTGAAGAAATATAATTACCGGGATGCAGAAAAAGAGCTTTTGGAAAAACTGCTGACTGCGGTAGAAGAGCTTGATGTAGATTCCTGCGAGGAGATTATGTCAGAGTGGGAAGGGAAAAATTAAGTTTTTTAATTTTTTGCTGGGGCACAGGTGAAGTCTGTGCCCTTTAATTGTTGCACTTGTAGTGATTTTCTAGTACAATATGTTTTGAATATCTTGCATTAATAGTGAATACACATTGCGTACTGTATGACAGCAGTGAAATGGAGGCTTCGATATGAGCAGGCAGATTAGAATTGTGGTAGATGCAATGGGGGGGGACAATGCGCCGGAAGTAACGGTTCAGGGCGCAGTTGAGGCATTAAAAGTTTCTGAAAACATATCGGTTATTTTAACCGGAAGGACGAATGATATCCAGCGGGAATTGGAAAAGTATACTTATGACAAGGAGAGGATACGCATTGTCCATGCGGAGGATGTAATCGGCTTTGACGAGCCGCCGGTAATGGCTATTAGGAAGAAAAAAGATTCTTCGATTGTGGTAGGCATGAATCTGGTTAAGCACGGCGAAGCTGATGCATTTGTGTCAGCAGGGAGCACGGGTGCGATTCTTGTAGGAGGGCAGTTTGTTGTCGGGAGGATTAAAGGAATTGAACGTGCGCCGTTAGCGCCGTTAATCCCTACTGCAGAGGGGGCGTCCCTTTTAATTGACTGCGGTGCCAACGTGGATGCAAGGGCATCCCATCTGGTCCAGTTTGCAAGGATGGGTTCTATTTATATGGAACATGTGGCGGGCGTAAAGAATCCAAGGGTTGCTATCGTGAATATCGGGGCAGAAGAAGAAAAGGGGAATATCTTAGTTAAGGAGACATATCCTTTATTAAAGGAATGTACAGACATTAATTTTGTGGGCAGCATTGAGGCGAGGGACATTCCGAAAGGGGAGGCGGATGTCATTGTCTGTGAGGCATTTGTGGGCAATGTCATACTAAAACTGTATGAGGGATTAGCTTCTACACTGTTAAAAGAGGTGAAGAAAGGGCTTATGTCCACCCTCAGGAGTAAAATTGGCGGGATATTGATAAAACCGGCGCTTAAAAAGACGATGAAGGATTTTATGGGCGCAGATCAGGGCGGGGCGCCGCTTCTGGGCCTTAATGGGCTGGTGGTGAAGGCACATGGAAGCTCTGGCAGTGAAGAGATTAAACAGGCAATTATTCAGTGTATTCAGTTTAATGAAGAAGAAATAAATGAGAAAATAAAAGAAAATATAAGGAACTCTTAATAATTGATTGCGAATAGTTCCGACTACAGAATAAAGGTGGAATCGTTATGGAATTTGAAAAACTTCAAATGATTATTGCGGAGGTATTATCCATTGAACCGGAGGAGGTAAGGCCGGAAATGTCTTTTGTGGACGATCTCGGGGCGGATTCTCTGGAAGTATTTCAGATTATTATGGGAATTGAAGATTCCTTTGATGTTGTGATTGATGAAGATGCAATAGCATCTATCCAGACGGTAGAGCAGGCACTGCAGGCGATTGGTGAGAATTAAGGGGAAGACATGAGACAGGAAAAGATTATAGAATTTGAGGACAGGATTGGATATAAGTTCCAGAATCCGGATCTTCTGGTTAAAGCCCTGACGCATAGCTCCTATTCCAATGAAAAGCGTCTCCGCAAGTATGAATGCAATGAGCGTCTGGAATTTTTGGGGGATGCGGTGCTGGAGCTTATAACAAGTGAAAAGATTTTCAGGGAGCATCCTAAAAGCCCGGAAGGGGATATGACAAGGACCAGGGCAAGCTATGTGTGCGAGCCGACCCTTGCCCTGTGCGCAAGGGAAATCCAGTTGGGGGATTATATCCAGCTGGGAAAAGGCGAGGATATGACTGGAGGAAGGGACAGGGATTCTATTCTATCGGATGCTATGGAGGCGACGATAGGCGCGGTGTATCTGGACGGTGGATTTGCCAGGGCACAGGAGTATGTGGAGCAGTTTGTATTAAAGGATATCGAGAAGAAAAAGCTTTTTTACGACAGCAAGACATTCCTTCAGGAGATTGTGCAGAGGGACCATGCGGAGTTAGAGTATGCCCTGCTCAAAGAGGAAGGGCCTGACCACAATAAGTCTTTTGAGGTAGGGGTTTTTGTGGACGGAAAGCAGATTGCCTCTGCGTCAGGAAGGACGAAAAAGAAAGCGGAGCAGGCAGCGGCATATAAGGCCATTTTAATATTGGAAGAGGCCTGAAATAAGGAAAGACGGGAGACAAAAATGTATTTAAAGAGTCTGGAGGTTCATGGTTTTAAATCATTTGCCAATAAATTATTGTTTGAATTTCACAATGGAATTACGGCGATTGTAGGGCCGAATGGCAGCGGCAAGAGCAACGTTGCTGACGCAGTCCGCTGGGTGCTTGGGGAGCAGAGTGCCAGGCAGCTCCGCGGTGCAAAGATGGAGGATGTTATTTTTGCTGGAACCCAGATGCGAAAGCCTCTGGGTTATGCTTATGTGGCGATTACGATAAGCAATGAGGACCATAAGTTAAATGTTCCCTATGAGGAAGTTAAGATTGCCCGAAGGGTATACCGCTCCGGTGAGAGTGAATATCTTCTAAATGGTGCCTCCTGCCGTCTGAGAGATGTGCAGGAGCTTTTGTTTGATACAGGTATTGGCAAGGAGGGGTATTCCATTATCGGGCAGGGGCAGATTGATAAAATCTTAAGCGGCAAGCCGGAAGAGCGCCGGGAGCTTTTTGACGAGGCTGCCGGTATTGTCAAGTTTAAGAAGAGGAAAGCGGCGGCGGAGAAGAACCTTGAGGAGGAGCGCCAGAACCTTGTCAGGATAGAAGATATCCTATCGGAGCTAGATAAGCAGGTAGGGCCGCTGCAGGAACAGTCTGAGAAGGCAAGGGAGTATCTGGGCTGCCGCGATGAACTGCGCAACCTCGATATCAACCTCTTTCTGGCAGAGTATGACGATATCCATAAGCAGATTATTGAAGTGGAAGGAAAGCAGGAGATTGCCGCAAGGGATTTGGAAGAGGCAGGGAAGGAGTTTGACAAGACGAAGGAAGAATACCTTGCCGCCCAGAAACAGCTGGAGGATTTAGACCAGGCCCTGGAGAAGAAAAAGGAGGCGCTGTCCATGGACAAGCTTTCCCTTAACCAGTCTGAGGGGGAGATTAAGGTCCTTGAGGAACAGATTAATACAGTTACCCAGAACAAGTCCCATGCAGAGGAGCAGATACACTCTCTTCAGGAGAGGATAGAGGAAGCTGGGAAGGAGCGGGAGAATTATCTGGAGCAGAAGGAGGAGGCAGATAAAAAGGCTGCCGCCTTAGCGGAGGAACAGGCGGCGGACGAGGAGGACATCAGCCGCCTGCAGGCGCAGATGGGCAGTATGGAGGCGGACATCAGCCAGTGCAGCCAGAATATGCTTGCCTGCCTGAATGAGAATGCGGATGTCAGGTCAGACCAGCAGCGTCTGCAGACGCTTCTGGAACAGAATAATATCAAGAAGGCGGAGATTAACAAACGGCTTCTTGAGAATAAGACAGAGGCAGCGGCATTTGAAGAGACATTGGAGAACGAAAAGAAGGCGCTGGCGGAGATTACGGATGACATCAGGGCGATGGATGATTCCCTGACAGAGCTTCGGGAGTTCCGTCAGGCATTGGAGCAGAAGGAAGAGGCCCTGCGGCGCGAACACCGTGACACCCAGCAGCAGTTCCATATGGAAAATTCAAGGCTGCAGTCCCTGCGCAACCTGACGGAACGCTATGAAGGCTACGGGCAGAGCATTAAACGCATTATGGAGCAGAAGCAGGCCAATCCGGGGATTGTGGGTGTTGTGGCAGATATTGTGCGCGTAAAGAAGGAATACGAAGTTGCAGTGGAGACAGCCCTCGGCGGCAGCATCCAGAATATTGTCACCGACAATGAGCAGACGGCGAAGGGGATGATCGCATTCCTCAAGAAAAACCGTTACGGCCGGGCTACGTTTCTGCCCCTTACCAACATAAAGGCAAAGCCTGTTAGGCTGTCAGGCAATGTCATGAATGAAGCTGGCGTTATCGGGATGGCTTCTACCCTTGTAGAAGCGGAGGACAGGTTTAGCAATCTGGTGGAGTATCTGCTGGGGCGGTTTGTTGTAGTCGATACGATTGACAATGCGATATCGCTGGCAGGGAAATATCACCATACGCTGCGTATTGTGACAACGGAGGGGGAACTGTTAAATCCGGGCGGCTCCATGTCGGGCGGTGCCTTTAAGAACAGCCAGAACCTTTTAGGGCGCCGCCGTGAGATGGAAGATCTTAAGAAGCGTTCCGGGGAATTAAAGGGTAAGTTAAAGGAGCTGTCAGAAGATATAGCGGAGAATGAGAAAGAATCCTCGGAGGCGGCGAAAAAGATTAGTGCGGGCCGAAAGATCAGGCAGGAGCTTAGCCTGAAACAGAATACTGCCAAGCTCAATTATGACAGGGCGGCAGAGGATATGGAAAAAAATCAGGAGAAGCTCCAATTGATCCGCATGGAGAGCAGCCAGCTTGCAGAGAGGGAGAACAGCCTGAAACAGGATATTGGGCAGATAAATGAAAAAGTGCTTTCCAACGAAAGATTAAGCAAGGAGAGCGAGAGGCGCATGGAAGAGCTGTCAGCCGCCCTTGAGCAGCTTAAGGAAGAGCATGGGAGGCAGTCAAAGGAACAGGCGGACAGGCTGCTTGAGATTACTGCGCACAACCAGAGCAGCCAGTTTATCCAAGAGAACCTGAACAGGATCCGTGATACAGCAGCCGGCCTGCAGCAGGAGCTGGAACAGATGTTAAAGAGCGGCAGGGAAGCAGATTTGCAGGTGGCAGAGAAGCAGGGGGAGATAGAGAGGGCAAAAGAACAGATTGTCTCGCTCCAGAAGCAGATTGAGGAACTCTCTGGTAAGATTGAGAGGGATACAAAGGAGAAAGAGGAGTTAAATATACGCCATAAGGGATTTTTTGAGAAACGTGAGGAGTTGTCGGCAAAAAAGAGTGAGCTTGACAAAGAGTGTTTCCGTCTGGACAGCCAGAAGGAGAAGCTTGTGGAGAGGATTGATTCTTATACCAATTATATGTGGGAGCAGTATGAGCTTACGTATCACACTGCGGAAGAGAAAAAGACGGAAGTTCCCTACAGCCTGTCCCAGATACGCAGCGAGATATCTAAATTAAAGAGCCGGATGAAGGCCCTTGGCGATGTCAATGTCAATGCCATTGAGCAGTATCAGGAGGTACAGGAGCGGTACGATTTGTTACATACGCAGCATGATGATCTGATTGAGGCTGCGAATGTCCTTATGGGGATTATTGAAGAGCTGGATACGGAGATGAGGAGACAGTTTGAGGAACAGTTTGAGGAGATCAGGACACGGTTTGACAATGTGTTTAAAGAGCTTTTCGGCGGGGGGCGTGGGACGCTTGAGCTGACGGAGGAGGATGATATTCTGACGGCAGGCATCCGCATTGTGGCGCAGCCGCCGGGAAAGAAGCTGCAGAATATGATGCAGCTTTCCGGTGGGGAGAAGGCATTGACTGCCATTGCCCTGCTGTTTGCCATCCAGAGCTTAAAACCGTCACCATTCTGCCTTTTGGATGAGATTGAGGCGGCGCTTGATGATTCAAATGTCAGCCGTTATGCAGAGTATCTCCATAAATTGACAAAGGATACGCAGTTTATAGTGATTACACACAGGAGGGGCACAATGAATGCGGCAGATATCCTGTACGGTATAACGATGCAGGAAAAAGGCGTATCCACGCTGGTGTCAGTCAGCCTTCTGGATGAAAAAGAGATTGCAAATTAATATAAAAACAGCTAAAATATACTGTTGGGGACTGTTCTGGGGACAGATGTTATCTGATATGAGGTATTTCCGGGCAGTTCCTGATAACAGGGGAGGACAGCTATGGGTGAAAAGAAAGGCTTTTTTGGCAGGCTGCTAAACGGTCTGGCTAAGACAAGGGATAACCTGAAATCAGGGATTGATTCATTATTCAGTGGTTTTTCTGAGATTGACGAGGATTTTTATGAGGAGTTGGAGGAAATACTGATTATGGCGGATATCGGTGTTGCCACGACTGAGAAAATCATTGAAAATCTCAGGGAAAAGGTGAAGGAGCAGAAAATTAAAGAGATATCTGTCTGCAGGCAGCTTTTGGTCGATTCCATCAAAGAGCAGATGTATGTCGATGAAACAGCATATGAATTTGAAAATAAGCGGTCTGTCGTTCTTTTGGTCGGTGTAAACGGAGTTGGTAAGACTACGTCGGTAGGAAAGCTTGCCGGGCAGCTTAAGAATAATGGGAAAAAAGTTATTCTGGCGGCGGCAGATACATTCCGCGCGGCTGCGACAAGGCAGCTTACAGAATGGTCGGAACGTGCAGGGGTCGAGCTGATAGCGGGACAGGAGGGCGGAGACCCTGCTGCTGTAGTCTATGATGCAGTCAATGCGGCAAAGGCAAGGAGGGCAGATGTCTTAATCTGCGATACTGCGGGAAGGCTCCACAATAAGAAGAACCTTATGGAGGAGCTGAGGAAGATTAACAGGATTATTGATAAGGAATTTCCGGATGCCCATAGGGAGACGCTTGTGGTTCTTGATGGGACGACAGGGCAGAATGCGCTTGCGCAGGCGAAGCAGTTTGGCGAGGTGGCCGATATTACCGGAATTATCCTGACAAAATTGGACGGGACGGCAAAGGGCGGCATCGCAATCGCAATCCAGTCCGAAATGAATATTCCTGTTAAATATATCGGAATCGGCGAAAAGATAGATGATTTGCAGAAATTTGATGCAGATGCGTTTGTAGATGCATTGTTTGAAAATAGAAATGAGGGAAATGACAATGATGACATTGGAAAAATTTGAGGAAGCCGCAGATAAGGTAAAAGAGGTAGTTCTGCCTACAAACCTGATTTATAGTGAGTATTTTTCTCAGCAGACGGGGAACAAGGTGTACCTGAAACCGGAGAATATGCAGTATACCGGGGCCTACAAGGTGAGGGGTGCTTATTACAAGATTAGTACTTTGAGTGAGGAAGAACGTGCAAAGGGGCTTATCACCGCATCGGCGGGGAACCATGCGCAGGGCGTGGCCTACGCTGCTAAAATCTATGGGGTCCCGGCTACGATTGTCATGCCGACAACGACGCCCTTGATCAAGGTAAACCGCACAAAAAGCTACGGCGCAAGGGTCATCCTGTATGGAAATGTCTATGACGAGGCATGCCAGTACGCGCTGAAGCTTTCTAAGGAGCAGGGCCTTACGTTTGTCCATCCGTTTAATGATGAGACAGTGGCCACAGGGCAGGGGACGATTGCCATGGAGATATTCAAGGAGCTTCCTACTGTAGATATCATTCTTGTGCCGATCGGCGGCGGCGGGCTGGCAGCAGGCGTTTCCACCCTTGCAAAGTTTTTAAACCCTAATATTAAGGTGATTGGCGTGGAGCCTGCTGGGGCAAGCTGTATGAAGGAATCCCTCAGGGCAGGTGAGGTTGTCACGCTCCATAATGTCAACACGATTGCAGACGGTACTGCTGTGCAGACGCCCGGTGATGTGGTTTTTCCATATATCCAGAAAAATATTGATGACATTATCGCTGTGGAGGATCAGGAATTGATCGTGCATTTCCTTGATATTATGGAAAACCATAAGATGCTGGTAGAAAATTCGGGCCTTCTGACTGTAGCTGCCTTAAAGCACCTTGACTGCAGGGACAAAAAGATTGTCTCGATCTTAAGCGGCGGAAATATGGATATCATCACGCTCTCCTCCGTTGTCCAGCATGGGCTGATCCAGAGGGGCAGGGTATTTACGGTGGCTGTGCTGCTTCCGGACAGGCCGGGGGAACTGGAAAAGATTGCAGGGATTATCGCCCAGATGCAGGGGAATGTAATCCGTCTGGAACACAACCAGTTTGTCAGCTTAAACCGGAATGCTGCGGTGGAGCTTCGGATTACATTAGAGGCGTTTGGTATAGACCATAAAAACGAGATTATAGATTCACTCCGAAAAAAAGGCTATTCACCAAAGGAGGAGACGCCGACCGAAATATATGAATAAGTAGCAATGCAGGAGGAGGGACAGCAGAGAGATGAAACAGGAAATGAGTTATTTTCAGAATTCCACAGAGGGGCAGGAACTTTTGCATACGCCCGGCGGCGTGAGGGACACATACGGCATAGAGTGTGCGAGGAAGCTGAGGCTTGAGAAGGACGTGCATAGTGTAATGAAATCTTACGGTTTTCGCGATATAGAGACGCCGACATTTGAATATTTTGAAATTTTTAGCAAAGAGCGCGGGACAGTACGCTCCAAGGAGATGTTTAAGTTCTTTGACCGGGGAAATAATACCCTCGTGCTGCGCCCTGATGTAACCCCTTCTATTGCGCGCTGTGTCGCGAAGTACCAGAAGGAGGAGGAGATGCAGATCCGCCTGTGTTATACGGGGAATACTTTTGTAAATACTGGGAAGTACAAGGGAAAGCTTCAGGAAGTCACGCAGGTGGGCGCTGAGTTGTACAATGATGCTACCTCCGATGCGGACGCAGAGATGATTGCTATGACAGTGGAGTGCCTTTTAAAAAGCGGGCTTAAGGAGTTCCAGCTGGAAATCGGCCATGCCGATATTTTCCGTGGCCTGACGGAGGAGGCCGGGTTTCAGGAGTATGAGACAGAGGAGCTTCGCAGGCTGATTGTCAGTAAGAATTTCTTCGGTGTGGAGGAGCTTTTAAACAATACGGCTGCGCCGGATTCCCTGAAAGAGATTTTTGTCAAGCTCCCGGAGCTTTTAGATAATCTGGAGGCATGTACAGCGTTTGTGAAGGAGCGCACAGGGAACGTGAAAGTCCTGAATGCGCTTGACCGTCTGGTGAAGGTAGATGAAATCCTTAAAATCTATGGTTTTTCGGATTATATTACAATTGATTTTAGCATGTTGAGCCAGTACAGTTATTATACCGGCGTGATTTTTAGGGCATATACGTACGGCAGCGGCGAGGCGCTCGCCACAGGAGGCCGCTATGACGGGCTGGTAGGGCAGTTTGGCAAGGATGCGGCAGCGATTGGGCTTGCGATCGTTGTGGATCAGTTAATGCTTGCACTGTCGAGGCAGAACCTTTTTGAAGAATGCACGCTGGGCGGCACCATTCTTCTCTATCCGCAGGATTTAAGAAGGAGGGCGGTGGAGTTAGCGGGGGAATACCGGAAACAGGGGCAGTCTGTGCAGATGCTTAGAAAATCTTCCAGAAAGCCTTTTGGGGAATACAAGGAGTATGCGAAGCGGATGCAGGCAGATACAATTTTTTATCTGGAAAAGGAAGATGAACTTCTTATTTTTGATACGGCATCCGGGAAAGAGCAGCGCAAGCCGTTGTGATATCGGGAAAAAGCCTGTTATGATAAGAGAAGCGTTATTGCCTTTTTGCGGCAGGCCGTTTCGGATGGGAATTAGTATGAGAATGGAGAGACCTATGAAATATATAACATTTGCCTTGGCAAAAGGAAGGCTGGCGAAACAGACACTTGGGCTTTTGGAGCAGATTGGTGTCACCTGTGAGGAGATGAAGGACGAGAAGACAAGGAAGCTGATTTTTGTCAATGAAGAACTGGGATTTAAGTTCTTTCTGTCAAAAGCCACCGATGTCCCTACCTATGTGGAGATGGGGGCAGCAGATATCGGCGTGGTCGGGAAGGACACGATTCTTGAGGAGGGAAGGAAGCTCTATGAAGTGCTCGACTTAAACTGCGGCAAGTGCCGCATGTGCGTAGCCGGCCCTGCCAGCGCAAAGGAGCTTTTGAACAGCGGTGCTTTAATCCGCGTGGCAAGCAAATATCCGGGCATTGCAAAAGATTATTTTTATAACAGGAAGCACCAGACTGTGGAAATCATTAAGTTAAATGGTTCCGTGGAGCTGGCGCCGATTGTCGGCCTTTCTGAAGTGATTGTGGATATTGTGGAGACAGGCTCCACCTTAAAGGAGAATGGGCTGGAGGTCCTGGAGGAAATCTGCCCGCTTTCTGCGCGCGTGGTGGTCAATGAGGTCAGCATGAAGATGCAGCACGAGCGGATAACCAAGCTGTTAAAGGAATTAAAGACAGTCATACCGAAATAGTGATGCAGGATGAATGTTTTATAGTAAACGCATAAAATACATGCATTTGCTATATGTTCAAGGCGGAGGAGGAAAGAATATGAGAATTGTAAAACTGACGGAGAAGGAGCGGGCAGACATACTGGAGAATCTTCTAAAGAGAAGCCCAAATCAGTATGGGAAATATGAAGATACAGTCCGGGAGATTCTGGAAAATATTAAAACCAAAAAGGATCAGGCACTCTTTGATTACACGAAGAAGTTTGACGGTGCAGAGATTACTGGGGAGACAATCCGTGTAAAGAAAGAAGAGATAGAGGAGGCATACAAAAAGGTAGACTCCCATTTTGTTGAGATTATCAGGAAGGCGTTAAAAAATATAAGGGAATACCACGAAAAGCAGGTGCGCTACAGTTGGTTTGACAGCAAACCGGACGGGACGCTGCTTGGGCAGAAGGTGACAGCACTGGAGCGCGTCGGCGTGTATGTGCCGGGCGGAAAGGCGGTCTATCCGTCCTCCGTCCTTATGAATATTGTGCCGGCAAAGACAGCAGAGGTAGAACACATCATTATGACAACGCCGCCGGGAAAGGATGGCAGTGTATATCCGGTTACATTAGTTGCTGCAAATGAGGCCGGCGTGGATGAAATATACAAAGCAGGCGGCGCGCAGGCAATTGGAGCACTGGCTTATGGGACAGAGAGTATCCGCAAGGTGGATAAAATCGTAGGTCCCGGCAATATTTTTGTGGCACTTGCCAAAAAGGCAGTGTACGGTCATGTCAGCATTGATTCGATTGCAGGCCCGAGCGAAATCCTTGTATTGGCAGACGAGACAGCAAACCCGCGCTATGTGGCTGCTGACCTGCTCTCGCAGGCCGAGCATGACGAGATGGCATCCGCTATTCTGGTTACGACAAGCAGTGAGTTAGCCGAGAAGGTTTCGGAGGAAGTGGATGGATTTGTCAGGGAACTTTCCCGCAGGGAGATTATACAAAAATCGCTGGATTCCTATGGATATATCCTTGTAGCGGATACAATGGAGGAGGCAATTGAGACGGTAAATGAGATTGCGTCGGAACATCTGGAAATCGTAACCAGAAATCCTTTTGATACCATGACAAGAATCCGCAATGCAGGTGCAATCTTCCTTGGGGAATATAGTTGTGAACCGCTCGGTGATTACTTCGCAGGGCCAAACCATGTGCTTCCGACAAACGGGACGGCAAAATTCTTTTCGCCGCTGTCAGTAGATGACTTTGTAAAAAAATCAAGCATTATCTCCTATTCCAGAGAGGCCCTTGAGAAGATCCATACAGATATCGAAGAATTTGCAGCCGCGGAAAAACTCACCGCACATGCCAACTCCATAGCAGTGCGTTTCTAAACTGTAATACCGTCCCCGGTATCTTGTCTGGCGTACTTTGCTGCCTTTGTTTGGGATGTAAGATTGTCCTTAACATTTCACTCGCCGCACGCTTCCGCTTGAAGAGCTACGTAATGGTGCATAAGACCATAAAAAGCATGGTCTAAGCACCAACGAGCTCTTGACAGCGGCATCATTGAAATGTTAAGGGCAATCTTACATATCCAGATAACGGCTGCTGAAAGAGTGCGCCAAATTTACGATACCGGGGACAATATTACATTTTAGTTGTTGAAACCCACGTTGGACGGGAGGCTGTGGAAAACATGCAGGATAGAAAGAAGAGTATAAAAAACTTGGTTATTTTTATATAAACTTAATTTATAATATTCTACTCATACTTTTCTTTTGCAATTTTCCACAGTCTACAACTTAAATGCTTATCCTTCCACTTGCCACAGCCAGTGCTAAAGATTTCGAACACACATCTTTGCAGGGGCATTCGAAGACGCCGGTACTTGGTTTGCGTCTTCTGGGCAGTGGCAGAGGTACGAAGTACCCCATGAAAATCGGAAAAAATGAGTCAAGCTTGCTTGTAAGCATTCTTTTTGATTTTCATGAGGCGCTGAAAGCGCTGCCGCGCCCAAGCAAACCTATGTACCGCTGCGTCTGAGCATGAGCGCAAGCGTCCCACGCAAAGAGCGTGTGGAGAAATCCCAGCACGTCCGTTTCGCCAATCCAAAAAAGCAGCCAACCGAACAATTAAGGAGCTGTGAACAGGCGATAACCTGCTATTCAGTATAAATTTCAGTGAGAATATGGGCTAAATGGTTGGAAATTTTATGATATATTACAAAAAAATTTGCCTAGATTGACAGAATAGGTTATACTTATGGTATTGAAAAATAAGCGGCACGGCAAAAGTGTGAATGAAAAGACCATTCACATAGGAAGAAACGTCCGCAAAAGTGGACTTGCTGCAAAGCAGCATTCTTCCACTGTTTGTGTTGGCAAAGTTAACATATTTGAAATTGTGCAGAGGAATGGGGTGGAACATGAAAGACAGGGTTGCAGCCGTCTCACGGAAAACAGGCGAGACAGATATCCAGATAACTTTAAATCTGGATGGGACCGGGCAGGCAGACATTTCTACCGGCATCGGCTTTTTTGACCACATGTTAAACAGCTTTGCGAGACATGGCCTATTTGACTTGAAGGTGTCGGTAAAAGGGGATTTAGAAGTAGATTCCCATCACACCATTGAGGACACCGGAATTGTCCTTGGACAAGCAGTCAGGGAGGCAGCCGGGGAAAAGAAGGGCATCAAACGGTTTGGCAATTTTATTTTGCCAATGGACGAAACTCTGGTGCTCTGTGCGCTGGATTTATCCGGCAGGCCGTATCTTCAGGAAAATCTGGTCTTTACGGCAGAAAAAGTAGGCGGGTTTGATACAGAGATGGTGCATGAATTCTTTTATGCAGTAAGTTACAGCGCCGGCATGAACCTGCACCTGAAACAGTTAGATGGCGGGAATAACCACCACATCATTGAGGCGGCATTCAAAGCATTTGCAAAAGCGCTTGATGAAGCCGTATCCTATGACATGCGGATTCAGGATGTGTTGTCTACAAAAGGCAGCTTATAATTGGAAGGCCTGTAGGAGAGCGCTTCAAAGCATGCGTAATTGCTTTTTAGCAGATGTATTCAGGCCATTTGGCGGAAATATGTATGGGGCAATACAGCAGAAAATATTAAGAAATGGGGATGAAAATGGACCGTAAAAAACTGATTCCTTTTATCAATGCAGAAAATGAAATGGCAGGCAGCGTCATTTCACTGGCAGACCGCTACTCATGCGAGGGTGCGGATGGCTTATATTTGTACAATTTTTCAGGCGATGACAAGTCAAGGGAAGAATTTTTAGGAGTAGTGCGCAGTATCGAAAAGCAGATTGACGTGCCATTTGTGGTGGGACTGTATGTGGAGCGTTTTGAGGATGCCAAAAAGGCCTTATATACCGGCGCATCCAAGGTAGTTCTCCGCAAGGCGCTGCTTCCGGAGGAGAAAGAATTAAAAGAGATCCTTGCACGCTTTGGCAGGGAAAAACTGGCGATTGAGATTGATATGAAAGCAGATTTCCAGACAGCGGAGCAGTTGGATGCCTTTTATGAGATGGGATTTGGAACTGCCATCCTAAAGCATATTGACACGACGAAGAGTTTTTCTGAGGCGATTGCCAATACAAAGCTTGAAGTCATGGTGCGGGATGGATTGATCCGAAATGATCTGGCAGAGATTTTTTCTTATCAGACTGTCCAGGCTGTTATGACAAACTATTTCGAAGAGAAAGATATCTATAAGGCAAAGCGCGGGCTAAAGAAGCAGGGAATTGACATAGATGTCTTTGAGAGCCTGATAGATTTTGATGATTTTAAACTGACGGATGCCGGGCTGATTCCCGCAATTGTGCAGGATTACCGTACAGGCGAGGTGCTGATGTTAGGATATATGAACAGGGAATCGTATGAGTTGACGATAAAGACAGGCAGGATGACATATTTTAGCCGCAGCCGTCAGGAGCTGTGGGTAAAAGGGGAGACTTCCGGGCATTTCCAGTATGTAAAGTCGTTGTCGCTGGACTGTGATAATGATACGGTTCTTGCAAAGGTAAGGCAGATTGGGGCGGCGTGCCATACAGGGAATAGGAGCTGCTTTTTTAAGGAGCTTGCAAAGAAAGATTATATTCCTACAAATCCCCTGACAGTCCTGACAGATGATTTTGATATCATTCTGGAGCGTAAGAGGCATCCGAAAGAGGGGTCGTATACTAATTATTTATTTGATAAAGGGATTGATAAAATATTAAAAAAATGCGGGGAAGAGGCTTCTGAGATTATCATTGCGGCTAAAAATCCGGACGCGGAGGAATTAAAATATGAAATTGCAGATTTTCTATATCATATGATGGTCCTGATGGCAGAATGCGGCCTGAGCTGGGAAGATATCACGAAGGAACTTGTAAACCGCAGATAATAAACTTATCGGAACTGTTTTTTGTTTCCTATAATATAATTTATCGGCAGTACGTTTTTTGCTGCCGATAAAAGGCAGGTTTTTGCTGCAAACCGATTATAGGAAACTGTTTTTTGTTTCCTATAATATAGCAGGCATGAAAGGGTTCATGCAGAAAGGTATGGTGGACAGAATGTTGTTAAACACACTTTTGGCAAAGGGAGTTGCAGATTTGACATTTGGAGGCGCTTTTGCGTGGTATTTTGTAAAATATATTGTGAGCGGCGCAGTTGCGCTCGGCGCAATTATGTTGGGCATTAAGCTCCGCAAGAGAAAAAATGCGCAGGCATCGTCAAGTGCAGAAGAATAAATAGGCTGGGTATAACGATGGAAATAGAAAAGAAATTTCGGGTCAGCCGTCTGCCGGGGGACTTGGCAGGTTATGAAAAGAAAGAGATAGAACAGGGTTATCTCTGTACAGAGCCGGTTGTAAGAATCCGCAAGAGTAATGAGGATTATATTTTAACTTACAAGTCAGCCCACCGGGAGGAGGGGAAGGAACTGGACGCACGGATGAGTGAGGAAGTTGAAGTTCCCCTGACAAGGGAAGCTTACTACCATTTGAGGGAAAAAACCGATCACCATCTGGTTGCCAAAACCCGTTATCTGGTGCCGCTTTCCGGGGGATTCACAGGGGAGCTGGATGTATTTCACGGCAGGCTTGAGGGGCTGTGTTTTATTGAAGTGGAATTTCCTGATGCGGAGGCAGCCGGAAATTTTGTCCCGCCAGAATGGTTTGGGGAGAATGTAAGCAGTGATGAAAGATATACAAACAGTTTTTTGTCATGCTGTGACAATCTGGATGTATTTCAGATATAGAAATACAGTATTTCTATATATTTAGGAAAGTTCTCGGTGTGTGGTGGTGCACCAACAAAAATGCAAAGAATTTTAGTCCTTTAGCATTTTTGCTAGGGCACAAGCGAAGTCTGTGCCCTTTTATACTCTATAAGAAGGTTTTCGGTGTGTGGCGGTGCGCCAACAAAAATGCAAAGAACTTTAGTTCTTTAGCATTTTTGCTAGGGCACAAGCGAAGTCTGTGCCCTTATTTACTGCAAAAAAAGAAAATGGAGGCTCATTATGTTTAAGATTTTAAAGAAAGAATATCTTGCCAACAATATCTGGCTTATGGATATTGAGGCGCCGAGGGTTGCTAAGACTTGCCAGCCAGGGCAGTTTGTCATTGTAAAGATGGATGAAAAGGGGGAGCGCATTCCCCTGACAGTCTGCGACTATGACAGGGAAAAAGGCATAGTTACGATTGTATTTCAGACAGTGGGCGCTTCTACGGAGGAGATGGCAGAATATGAGGAGGGAGAGTCCTTTATGGATTTTGTCGGGCCTCTTGGGTGCCCTTCTGAACTTCTCGGGATGACGGAGGAGGAGTTAAAGAAGGAGAAACTTCTTTTTGTCTGTGGCGGCGTGGGAACTGCACCAGTCTATCCGCAGGTTAAGTGGATGAAGCAGCACGGCATTGATGTGGATGTTATTATCGGTGCAAGGACAAAGGATATTTTGATTATGGAGGAACCGATGCGCGAGATTGCAGCAAATCTTTACATAGCAACGGACGACGGTTCTTATGGATTTAAGGGGAATGCCTGTGACCAGATTAATGAGCTGGTGAAAAATCAGGGGAAGGAATATACAAGGGTAATCGCAATCGGGCCGATGATTATGATGAAATTCGTGGCACTTTTGACAAAGGAATTAAATATTCCTACGATTGTAAGCATGAATCCGATTATGGTTGACGGAACAGGGATGTGTGGTGCCTGTCGCCTTCAGGTAGGGGATGAAATAAAGTTTGCCTGCGTCGATGGCCCAGAATTTGACGGGCATCTGGTAGATTTTGATCAGGCAATGCAGCGCCAGAGGATGTACAAGACAGAGGAAGGGCGTGCAATCCTGCGCCGCAAGGAGGGAGATACGCACCATGGCGGCTGCGGCAACTGTAATTAGCCGAAGCAGATAGAAAAAGGGCGTTTATCAGATAAACTTGTCTGTGCGCTGCCAGACATAAGAGAATCTAAAAAGAGCAGTGCAGAAATGAGGTTAATCATGGAAGTAGATGTTTTAAAGAGAGTACCGGTGCGCGAGCAGGAGCCAGAGGTGCGTGCCGCAAACTTTGAAGAAGTCTGCCTTGGTTATGATAAAGAAGAGGCGATGGCAGAGGCAGTCCGCTGCCTGCAGTGTAAAAATCCACAATGTGTGAAGGGATGTCCTGTCAATATTGACATTCCGGGATTTATCAAAGAGATAGCGGAGGGGAATACAGCAGAGGCATATCAGGTAATCAGCAGATACTCAGCGCTTCCGGCAGTCTGCGGCCGTGTCTGTCCGCAGGAGAGCCAGTGTGAGGCAAAGTGTATCCGCGGTATCAAGGGAGATGCTGTTTCCATCGGTAAATTAGAGCGTTTTGCTGCTGATACTGCGAGGGAAGAAGGAATAAAGCCGCAGAAAGCAGAGTCCCTGAACGGAAAGAAGGTTGCAGTCATCGGTTCCGGCCCGGCTGGCCTTACCTGTGCCGGGGACCTGGCAAAGCTTGGATATGACGTGACAATATTTGAGGCGCTGCATAAGGCAGGCGGGGTATTGTCCTATGGGATTCCTGAGTTCCGTCTTCCTAAGACGAAAGTAGTGGATGCTGAGATAGATAATGTAAAATCCCTCGGCGTAAAGATAGAGACAAATGTGGTAATCGGAAAAGCTACAACGATTGATGAGCTTTTGGATGAAGAGGGTTTTGATGCCGTATTTATCGGTTCCGGCGCAGGCCTTCCTAAGTTTATGGGGATTCCGGGGGAGAATGCCAATGGGGTATTTTCAGCAAATGAGTATCTGACGAGAAGCAATCTTATGCAGGCTTTTGACGATTCCTATGCAACACCGATTATTGCCGGAAAGAAGGTGGCAGTTGTCGGCGGAGGAAACGTGGCAATGGATGCTGCAAGGACAGCGCTCCGCCTTGGCGCTGAGGTACATATTGTATACCGGCGCAGTGAGGAGGAGCTTCCTGCCAGAGTGGAAGAGGTACATCATGCAAAGGAAGAGGGCATTATCTTTGATCTGCTGACAAACCCGGTTGAGATTCATACGGACGGCGAGGGAAATGTAACTGGGATGACATGTATCCGCATGGAGCTTGGCGAGCCGGATGATTCCGGGCGCAGGAGGCCGGTTGAGGTTCCCGGTTCTGAATTCACATTAGAGGTAGATACAGTGATCATGTCGCTTGGGACAAGCCCGAACCCGTTGATTTCTTCTACGACAGAAGGTCTGGAGACAAATAAATGGAAATGTATTGTGGCGGAAGAGGAGAACGGGCAGACATCTAAGGCAAAAGTATATGCGGGCGGTGATGCCGTGACAGGCGCTGCAACTGTAATTCTTGCCATGGGTGCAGGAAAGGCCGCTGCAAAGGGCATTCACGAGTTTTTAAGCAAATAGCTATAGGCATTCTGCATAAAAATAGTGGTGTCAGGAAGTAATATTGCACAAGAGGCCGGAGAAAAGATCTTTTGGTTTCTTGTGCTTTTTGTGTGTTTGGATAAATCTGCCTTTTATTTTTGGTTGGGATATACATTGCCAGAATAGGCAGAATCTGGTACTCTATGTACAGAGAAATTCACTGGCAGCAGGGCAGATACCACTGACGGACAATAGATAGGTGAAACCGAAATGATTATGGGCAGCATAAAACGCAGCCGGACGATTATTTCGGGTGAATTTTATCAGTATATTTTTTGGATTATTTTATATCCTAATCTTATTTTGTCTTAGCAGGTCTATGGCGCAGTTCTTACGCCGTCTTATCTTCTGTAAAAACTCTCCCTTTACAAAGATGGGTATTGTTCTGCCATCCTTTAAACAGGAATAAGACAGTGAAAGAGAGAAGAGTTATCAGTGTTTTTAGGACACAGGGAATTTCTCAAAATCACTCTCATTTTTAAGGAACTAAAATAATTTGTTTTGAGTTCCGAAATCAGATACGGAAGAAAAAACTGCGTTGGCAGGGTGGAAGTATCCGTGTGGGAAAGAAAGGACAAATATGGAAAGAAGTAAAGAGTTTCAGGAATTTTGTAATCAGATGTTACAGGCAGTGAAAGAGCGCTTCCCGGAAAAAGTAAAGATAGAAATCCACAAAGTTCTAAAAAATAATTCTACCGAATTAGATGGTCTGGTAATACTGGCACCGGAACAGATGCTTTCGCCGAATTTCTATCTGCAGCTTTATTTTGAGGAGTATAAGAAAGGGGTTGATATTGCTTCTCTGGCAAAACAGATTCAGGAGGCATATTATAAGGTGTTGTGCGATGGGGAAAATCTGGATCTTGATATGTCGCTTGAAAGCTGTAAGGAGAGGATTATATTCCGTCTTGTTTCTTATGAGAGGAATTCTTTGCTGCTTCCGGCAGTGCCGCATCTTAGATTTCTGGATATGGCAGTGACGTTCCATATACTGTTAAGGCAGGATGAAGAAGGGATTGGTTCCGTCCGGATTACAAACCAGTTGTCAGATACATGGGATTTGGATGCAGAGGCATTATTCGCACTGGCAAAAGCAAATACAAAACGCATTTTTCCTCAAAAAGCATACAGTATGACTTCCATGATGAAAAGGTTGCTGGATTTCGAAAAAAACGGAGAAAGCCAGACAGGATTTGATATGGGGTCTGCAGGGCTTAATGCGCAGGCGGATGAACCTTATGTGATCACGAATTCTAATGGGATTAACGGGGCATCAGTTATTCTCTATACTGATATCCTAAAAGAGATTGGCAGTTTTCTGGGGGAAGATTATTATCTCCTTCCAAGCAGTATCCATGAGATGCTGGCAATTCCTGCCAGTGCCCCAATGGATGAAAAGGAGATGCATGAAATGGTAGAGGAAGTCAACAAATCATGTGTTGTCAGTGAAGAGATTCTTTCCGACAGCGTCTACCGTTATGACTGCAAGGCAGATACCATTCGGATATGCACAGATATGAGAATGTAAGCGAAAGGAGGAGCAGCTTCGGTAGTTACATATTCATAAATTGAATACCTGTCATAGACGGCCAGATAGGAGCAGTTGACCTATCTGGCCGTTGTTATGTGCCCCGCATGAGCGGGTAGGGAAGAAAATCCCTCTTACTTGAATGCGATATTTTTATCTCTTTTTTGTTGACACAAAGCAAGATAGGTGATATATTTATCACATAAAGAGATAAATATATCACAACTGGGAGGGTTACGATGAAAATGAATAAAAAGAAAATTTGGATTGGCTGTGGGATACTATGTGTGTTGAGTGTGCTTCTTTCGTCATGGTATGCGGTAATTTATAATGATTCCCGCCTGATAGTTCCAATGGGTTTTAAGGATTATGTTTTTGACATAAGGGATTTGCCGATGATTGTTTCGGTTTCTCTCACTTGTGTTTATCTTGTTGTACTGTTTGTCATGCTTTTTATCCATGTAGGAAAAAAGCAGAGACAGGCGGAAGAAACAGGAGTTACCCGTAAAATAAATCCAAAGCTGGGGTGTTTGGGAGTATTGGGGTTTTTGGGGTTTGCTGGTTTCTGGACATACCCTGTGGACGGCACAGTTTTTCCGTTTGCGTTTTTCCTGTTCTTCGGATTTTTTGGCTTTTACTATGAGGGAAAGATGTCAGGAACATTTATGGATGAGCGTTTCCGTGAGAACATTGCTCGCGCGAAGCTGAAAGCCTATAGAATTATTTTTGGGGTCATGATTGCTGCATTGATAATTCTTTGTCAGGGAAAACTTTTTGGAAACCTTGAGTACACCCTGATTGCTGCGATAATTACCCTTTCCCTTGCATTGGCTTTGGGGATTTTCCTCTCTGAATATTTGCTGTACCGGTATGACCATGACGGGCAGGCAGGGGAAAGCGAGGAATAGGATATGGCAGAATTTGAGTGCAGATTAAAAAAATACCGGCAAATAAAAGAGCTGACGCAGGAGCAGCTGGCAGAAAAAGTAGGCGTGCGCCGGGAAACAATTATGCGTCTGGAAAAAGCGCAGTATAATCCCTCATTAAAGCTGGCAATTGATATTTCTAGGGCTGTAGAAACCCCGATTGAAGAAATTTTTGTTTTTAAATAATAAAATCTACGCTCCACGAGCCGGCTGATTGTAATAAAATTTAAAGGAGTGTGGATATGAGAAAGATTTATGAATAAGAAAAAGAGAGGAGAATGGAAATGAGTAAATACAATGCTTTGTGGGAATATGTGCAGAAAAGTGGAAAAGAATCTTTTCAATTGACTTTTGAGGAGATTCAGGAGATTGCGGGGATACCGATTGACCATTCTTTTCTGAAATATAAGAAGGAGCTGGCAGAATATGGCTGGCAGGTCGGGAAAATATCCATGAAAGAACAGACGGTACGTTTTCATAAGGTTGGCTGATTACTTCCGTTTTCTGGGAAGCGCAAACTATAATCGGTATTTTGGGAGGTAACTATATGGCAGATATGAAGGGCTGTAGAAGAATTGGATAGTATCCGTCAGAACGGCCTGACGGCCAGATAATCAGAAGATATCAAAAAGGGGATTGAAAAATGGGATATGGAATGAATGATAGGAATAAAAAAATGATAGACATTATCATAAAAAAGGCAGATGCTTTATGCCCTGATGCTTTAGTGCTGATTGGTGTGTATGGTTCGGTTGTTACCGGAGATGAATACGAAAAATCTGATCTTGATTTGATGATCCTGATCAATGACGAAAACGGACAGGTTCTGGCTGATGGATTTATTATAGATGATGTTGATATAGGATATGATCTTTACTGTACCAGCTGGGATATGCTTGAAGAAGATGCGCAGTGTGACCACGCACATTTGTCTAAGCTCTTTGACTCGGAGATTGTCTATTGCAAAGATAAAATCGCATTAAAAAGGCTGGATGGGATTAGAAGAAAGGCAGCAGAGCTGCTTGTATCGGATAAACGGTATGAGAAGGCTGACAAGGCGTATAGTGATGCAAAGAAGATGCTTGCAGAAGTATATCTCACACAATCTTTATCAAAGGCTAGAAGCTGTGCAGGAGCGGCTATTGAATTTATAGAAAATGCTGTAATGTTGTATAACGGCCAGTATTTCAAAAGAGGAACGAAAAAGGCTTTGGAGGAGCTTAAACAGCTCGGACTTCCTTTTGATCCTGAAACCAGAATTCTTGCCGTCATTCAGGCAGAAACAGTAGAAAAGATACGGGCAGGACTGACAGAGTTATTTGTTTTGACAGACGGGTATTTGCAGGTTCCAAAGAAAAAGGAATCCTCTTCTGCAGAAAATCTGCGTGGAACATATGAGGAAATGTATTCTAACTGGAAAAATAAAATGGCCGAGGCGGCAGGCCGGGACGATGTGTATTCCTCATTTATGAATTTATTATCTTTACAATACATGTTTCATGGGATTGCAGAATGTATTGCAGTGGATGACTTTGAAATTATGGATAAATTTAACCCCAAAAACCTGAGAGTGAATGTGGATGTCTTCGACCAGGCTCTAAATAAGTATCTTGCAGAGTATGAAAAAGTGGGAATTTGTCCAAAGCATTTTGAGAACATGACAGAATTTGCGGAGGATTACAACAAAGAAATTCTATGACGGGCAATGGAGTATATATGATTTCGAAAGGAGCGTATGATTTGATAGATAAATATATTCCCTAAATAAATTACGAACCGTAAGCAATGAAGGAGGATGAGTTGATTGAGGCATTTAAATTGTTCCGTAGTGTTTAATGAAGCAAAAAATCAGGTGTTGTTCTGCAAAAGGACAAAGGAGCCGTTTAAGGGGTTGTACAATTTTGTGGGCGGTAAGGTGGAGCCGGGTGAGGCATCCTTTGCTGCGGCGTACAGGGAACTGCTGGAAGAAACAGGAATCGGAGATGATGATATCTGTCTGTTTCGGTTGATGGATTTTACATATTACGAACAGGATTATGTGTTAGAAATATATATAGGGCAACTGCAGAAGGATGTGCAGCTCCGGGAAGAAGTAAATCCCTTGGAATGGCTGCCGCTTACAGAGGATTTTGCGGATTCAAACCGATTTGCAGGGGAACAGAACATTGCCCATATCATTAAAATAGCATTGAAATTTCCTCTTGAGGAGAAAATGGCGGAGCGGCAAGTTTAAAAGTTCCTTTCAAACTACTTATTAATGCTTTCTTAATTTAAGGAAAACATTTAAATTAAGGAAGGCGGGGTATAGTAATGAATATATACTGAAAATTGATTTCCGTGTTGGTTAGGATTGTACTGAATGGAGGGGGTATATTGTGAAAGAGAATATAAATCAAATGTTTAAAGATTGGAATGAAACACTCATATGGTCTTGCCTACAAGGCATTATGGGAGAGATACATACTAATTTGGCAGAGGATGCTGCAATGGCAATATTGGGGGATTTTGCATTTTTTGCTGGAAACCCAAGTGAAGAATTGGTTAGACGGAAACCGAAGGAGTGCAGGCAGGATTTTATTATTATGGTTCCTCAGAATGAAGCATGGGGCGAATTGATTGAAAAGTGTTATAGAGATAGGGCAAAGAAAGTTATAAGATATGCAATTAAAAAGGAACAAAATATATTTGATATAGTGAAATTAGAGCAAGCGGTATCGAAATTGCCAGATGGTTATGATCTAAGGATGATAGGAGAAGCAGAATATAATATGTGCCGGAACAATGATTGGGCAAACGATTTAGTATCTCAATATAAGGGTTATGAGATATATAAAGATTTGGGTTTGGGTGTGGTTGTTTTGAAAGATGGGGAATTAGTAGCAGGAGCTTCATCTTATAGTACATATAGTGAAGGCATTGAGATAGAAATCGATACGAGGGAGGGCCATCGAAGAAAAGGCCTGGCATATGCGTGTGGTGCAAAGCTGATATTGGAATGTATTAAGAAGGGCTTGTATCCAAGTTGGGATGCACAGAATACATGGTCAGTGGCTTTGGCCGAAAAGCTTGGGTATCATTTTAGCCATAAATATACTGCTTATGAAATAATGGGGTATTAGAGTGTGTTTGAAAATTTATTCTCTAATTTGAGAAAGATGAGGTGTAAATATGTTATTAGCAGAACAAAGATATACATTAGATGATAGAGAAATCATACTTCGCAGTGCAAGGCTGGATGAGGCACAGATGCTATATGATTATCTAAAAACTGTAACGGGTGAGACAAGGTTTCTGATGTGTGAGGCAGATGAGGTAAATTATACGCCATTACAGGAAGAAGAGTTTATTAAGTCACATAATGAGGCAGAAGATGCCCTTTTGATATTAGCATTTGTTGATGGGGAATATGCAGGGAACTGTTCATTTGAAGGTAGAGATGGAAGCAGAAGGGAAAGCCATCGGGCTGGAATCGGAATAGCGCTTTTTCAAAAATACACAGGTTTTGGTTTGGGGCGGATGATGCTTAACGTACTCTTGCGTGAAATTAAGAAGAGTGGTTTTTCACAAGTTGAATTGACGGTAGTAGATGGCAATGAGAGAGCTTGCCGTTTGTATAAAAGTTTAGGGTTTAAGGAGTGCGGACGAATTCCTAATGCTAACAGATATGATGATGGGACATATGCGGATGATATTTTAATGGTTTTGCAATGGTAATGATAAATCCCTGTATCCACCAATTTTGTTTAT
Organism: bacterium D16-36; assembly: GCA_003611745.1. Taxonomy (GTDB): domain Bacteria; phylum Bacillota; class Clostridia; order Lachnospirales; family Lachnospiraceae; genus Butyribacter. The sequence goes on from RAYF01000020.1 coordinate 76,454, forward strand.
GCTTGTTTTTCCTAAAATTAACATTGTTGAAGAGAAAGGATTATAGTAAAATGAAAGAGGGAGTGTTATAGGGGTTCTACTGGAAACGGAGTCAGCAGTGATTGATTGTGGGGCAGGTTATGGGAAAATATTGGATGAGAGTGTCAAGATACTGGAGGTTTATCGTTATTTATGTATTTGTGGTTCTTTTGCTAAATATTTTGGCAGTATGGGAACCGTTTTGTGATTTTTATACGGACCATATTTTTGGGCTTTGGTCTGAGACATATAGCAGGGTGACAGGGATATTCCCTTTTTCTGTAGGGGAGATACTTATTATATTTGCTATCGTTACCCTTTTTGCGGCGCTTATTTTGGCGCTGCTGTGGATTTTTACCAGAAAAAAACAAAAGTTCAACAGGGTATTTACAATATATATGAAGAGCTGGCTGGTATTTTTATTGACAATTTTGCTGGTTATGACATTGAATTGTTCTATCTTATACAATTGTTCTAAGCTTTCTGTCCATGGCAATGGAGAAAAAACATATTCTGTAAAGGAATTGGAGATACTCCGAAATTATATTGTAGAGCAGTGTAATGCGTACTGTACAGGGATAGGGCGTGATAAAGAAGATAATGCCGTGTATTCCGGCAATCTGGATGGCGCAGTAAAAAAGGCAATGGCTGCATTGTCTTCGGAGTATCCAAGATTGTCCGGGTATTATCCAAATCCGAAACGGCTGTGGGGTTCTTACTTTATGTATCAGGCGGGGATGATAGGTGTTTATTTTCCCTTTTCTATGGAAGTGAACTGCAGCAGCTATATTAATGATTTATCTTATGGCAGTACTGCGTGCCATGAATTATCCCATCTGAAGGGATACATCTATGAGGATGAGGCAAACTTTATTTCATATCTTGCCTGCGTGAACAGCGAAGATATTTTTTTGCAGTATTCGGGCTATCTTGCAGTATTAGATTATATTAACAGGGATTATCTGGATGCGGTTGATGAAAATACATATTCAAAGCAGGTGAAAATTAAAGAACAGGTACATTTAGATGACTGGTGTTACAATGCAGATGTCATTCAGAAGATAAAAAAGCAGAGCTTTATTATTGCGGATGAAGCGATAAAGAAATATAGTAAGGAATTTACAGAGTCTTATCTGGAGTATTATGGGGCGGAGGCGAATTATTCGGAAGTGACGCTGCTTCTGCTGCAGTATTATGATGGGATATTGTATTAATTACAAACATCGTTCAGAAAACAGTCGTCGGTAAGTGACACCAAGTTAATAGGGGTAGTAATAAATATATACTGAAAATTGATTTCCGTGCTTGTGAAAAATTGGAGCTTACTTTTTTTTAATTTTATGATATACTTATTAGAGCGTGTTTAGAAATTCATTTCAAACACGCTCTAAGGAACTGTTGGGGGCAAAAACCATTTGCCCCGAAATGATAATAGTAAAAGAAAGGATGATGAAATTATGAAGAAATTAGTAAAAAATGTCATTATTTGTAGCTTTTTGATTTTTGCATTTTCTATTGTAAATTGTTTTTCTGTTGCAGAAGCGAAAAGGCTGCAGAGTCCAGAGCAGGCGCAGGAGGCTGCTCTTGCAAAAGTACCTTCTGCAAAAGTAATTGATGTAGATTCAGATACAGAGGACGGGGTGTTGGTGTATGAAGTGGAGCTTCGTAAATCTGGGAAAGAATATAAGTTAGAGTACCGTGCTTCAGATGGAAAATTATTGAAATATGAGTGGGAGGTTCTAAACCCTGCTTTTGGCAATCAGAACAAAAAGAATCTTTCAAAGAAGGAAATTAAGAAAAAAGCGCTGAAACAGGTTAAAAGCGCATCCGTTATCAGTATTGTATTAGATCATGATGATGGAATGGCACAGTATGAGGTAAAGATGCGCAAGGGAAATAAGAAATATGAGTTAGTGTACAATAGCAAAACAGGAAAATTGCTGGAATATCAGTGGGAGATTGTTACTGTTTATTAATATATCATTTGCTGGATGTTATATAGCCCTGCATTGCGTCTGGTTCGCTGCACATGCGGGAACAAAAAATAAGAGAAAGGCAGAGTTCCTAAGGAAAGGTTTTCTGGATGGGTATCGATTATTATGAAGACAGATATTGAAATTGCACAGGAGGCAGAGATGCTCCATATCCGTGAAATAGCTAAGAAACTGGAGATTGCTGAGGAGGATTTGGAGTATTATGGTAAATATAAGGCGAAGCTTTCCGATGATCTTTGGGAGAAGGTAAAAGATAATCCAGATGGAAAACTGGTTCTGGTAACTGCAATCAATCCTACTCCGGCTGGGGAGGGAAAGACAACTACGACAGTCGGCCTTGGGGAAGCTCTGGGCCGCATGGGCAAAAAATCAGCGATTGCCCTCAGGGAGCCTTCTCTGGGTCCTTGCTTTGGAATCAAGGGAGGCGCAGCAGGCGGCGGATATGCCCAGGTCGTTCCTATGGAGGATTTAAACCTTCATTTTACAGGGGATTTCCATGCTATTACATCTGCCAATAATCTTTTGGCAGCTATGCTTGACAATCATATCAAGCAGGGAAATGTACTGCAGATTGATACAAATCAGGTCGTATGGAAACGCTGCGTGGATATGAATGACAGGGTATTAAGAAATATTGTGGTAGGCCTTGGAAGGGCGGCGGACGGTGTCGTGAGGGAAGACCACTTTATTATCTCTGTGGCTTCAGAAATCATGGCGATTCTCTGTCTGGCAGAAAATATGAAGGATTTAAAGGCACGTTTATCTAAGATAATAGTTGCTTATAATTATGACGGGGAGCCGGTAACAGCGGGACAGTTAAATGCTGTCGGCTCTATGGCAGCGCTCTTAAAGGATGCAATTAAGCCAAACCTGATCCAGACAGTAGAAAATACGCCGGCGTTTGTACATGGCGGCCCCTTTGCCAATATTGCACACGGCTGCAACAGCGTGAGGGCGACCAAGACAGCATTGAAGCTGGCAGATTATGTGATAACGGAGGCCGGGTTCGGCGCAGATCTCGGGGCAGAAAAATTCCTTGATATTAAGTGCCGTATGGCAGGGCTTAAACCGGATGCGGTTGTTCTGGTGGCGACAGTCCGTGCCCTGAAATATAATGGCGGGATAGCAAAAGAGGATTTAAACCATGAAAATCTCGATGCTTTGAAAAAAGGAATTGTTAATCTGGAAAAACATATTGAAAATATTGCAAAATATAAAGTTCCATGTGTTGTTACCCTGAACCGCTTTGTCTCTGACAGCGATGCGGAGCTTGCATTTGTAAAGGAATTCTGTGAGAGCCGCGGCTGTGAGTTTGCGCTTTCCGAAGTCTGGGAAAAAGGCGGGGAAGGCGGGATAGCACTGGCTGAGAGGGTATTGGAGACTCTGGAAAACAAAGAAAGTAATTTTGAGCCGATTTACGATGAAAATCTGCCGATAGCTGATAAAATAGAAGTGATTGCAAAGGAGATTTACGGTGCTTCAGAGGTTACCTATTCCCCGGCGGCGAAGCAGGCGATAGAACGTCTGGAAAAACTTGGTTATGGCAATACGCCGGTCTGCATGGCAAAGAACCAGTATTCCCTGTCAGATGATCCTAAAAAACTTGGGCGGCCGGAAGGTTTCACGGTTAATATCCGTGAAGTATATGTGTCGGCAGGTGCAGGGTTTGTGGTAGCGATTACTGGAACGGTGATGACTATGCCGGGGCTGCCGCTGCATCCTGCGGCAGAGCGCATAGATGTGGATGAGAGCGGAAAGATTGTAGGGCTTTCTTAATATTATGGCAGGAGGGCATTTGAAGAACAAATGCCCTCCTGCTTATATTCTGCAAAGTGGCGGGCCAGACACAATGCCTGCAGAAATGGAAAGTCTTTAATTTCCCTTAAATCTTGATTCGCAGTAAATACAACGGTATACCCGGTTTTCCCGGTCTGTCAGCTTGAACATGTGGGGCAGCTCCGGTTCAACTGTTGTAATGCAGCGGGGATTTTTACAGCGGATAATATTTGTTACCTTATCCGGAAGTGAGAGGATTCGTTTTTCCTTAATTTCATTATCTTTTATGATGTTTATTGTGATGTTATGGTCAAGGACGCCTAAAACATTTAAATCCACATCAAAGGGGCCTTCAATTTTTATAATATCTTTTTTTCCCATTTTGTTGCTGCGTGCATTTTTAATGATGGCAACGGAGCAGTCTAATTTTTCAAGATTTAGATATTTATATATTTCCATGGCGCCTCCAGCCCGGATGTGGTCAATCACAATACCCTCATTTAATCCACCAATATTTAACATAGAAACCCTCCTTAATATTAAAATATTCTAAAGTCCGGAATCGAAATAAATTTTCTTATGTGCTGTTATGAAATTGGTATTGTATCCAGGGCCAGAAGATGCATGATAAGTGCCATCCTGACATAAACGCCCATCTTGGCCTGCTGGAAGTAAACTGCCCGTGGGTCATTGTCAACTTCTGATGCGATTTCATTTACGCGCGGCAGGGGGTGCATTACGAACATGTCTTCTTTGGCAAGCTGCATTTTTGCAGCGTCCAGAATGAAACTATCTTTCAAACGGATATAATCTTCTTCGTTGAAGAAACGCTCCCTCTGTACGCGTGTCATATAGAGAATGTCCACGATTGGCAGGAAAGATTCTAAATCATCTGTTTCGATATGCCTGATATTGCCGGCTTCCAGTACGTCTTTCCTTAAATAGTCAGGAATCATCAGCTCCTTTGGGGAAATTAGGACAAAACGGATTTGTTTGTACCGCACAAGGGCGTTGATGAGCGAGTGGACGGTCCGTCCGAATTTCAAATCGCCGCACATGCCGATTGTGATATCATTCAGGCGCCCCATTAATTTTTTTATCGTTATTAAATCTGTCAATGTCTGGGTCGGGTGGTTATGGCCTCCATCACCGGCATTAATAATGGGGATGCTGGAATATAGCGAGGCTACCATTGGGGCACCTTCTTTTGGGTGGCGCATGGCACAGATGTCTGCGTAGGAAGAGATTACGCGGATAGTATCGGCAACACTTTCCCCCTTTGTGGCAGAACTGGAATCAGCCGAAGAAAAACCAAGCACCTGACCGCCTAAGTTCAGCATTGCAGCTTCAAAACTAAGGCGTGTTCTTGTACTTGGTTCATAAAACAGAGTAGCTAGTTTTTTTCCCTCACAAATATGGGCATATTTTTCGGGATTTTCCATAATTTTTAGTCCAAGGTCAATAATATCGTCCACAGCATCTACAGTTAAATCGAGCGGACTAATTAAATGTTTTAATCGCATAGGTACCCCCCTTACTTTTAATGTCAGATAGGAATGACTGTATGTTCTGACAAGATATTGCGCATTGCTTCTAGATTATCTTACTACAATCCTCAATATGGTGCAAGAGAGTTTGCCACGGAAATCAATTTTTATTATTCATGTTCGTTACTCCGCATCAATCTGTTGCTATTTACAGTCGACTGCTTTCTAAACGATAACTCCCTGTTATCCGCCGATTTTTATTTATGTCTGCATCTGACTGTGTTTCTGTTTTTTGCTTCACAAACAAGTAAAACGCCTAAAAGAAAGTACAGGATATGCCTTGCAACATCTCGCCTTTCCGGGGAACTATCTGTCTTGCGGCTTTGATGCTTGATTTATGTGCCTTTCCGTAAACTTACAGCATGCAGCGGTTTTCATGGTTTTCCGCAGAGGCACTTGCGAATCGCCGGTACTTGCAGGACGTATTTTGTCCTGCTATGTACCGTTGCGTTATGAGAAGTAGCGAAAGCGTGCCTCCTAGGAAAACCTGAAACCGCGCATGCCGTTCAGACAGTGCTGCAAGGCACATATCCATCAAAGCCCTGCAAGACAGAGTTCCTCTGGAAAGCCGTTGTTGTCTGGCGGCATATCTTGTACTTCCTTTTTAGGCGTATCGTATTCTGCGAGAGCAAAAAACTAAAAGCACAATCAGATGCAGGCATATGAAATAATTTGACGGATAACAGGGAGCTATCGTTTATTAAGCAGTCAACTGTGAATCATAATATGTTGATGCGGAGTAATATCGAACATGAATAATAAAAATTGATTTCCGTGAGTTTGCTGCTAAACTTGACTTTTTCGTGTTTTTCTACGATAATTACTGTTGGTGTATTATATGGATGACATTTGTGATGCAAGAAGGAGGATATTTATATGATAAAACTATATGACAACGGTGTGTATTTAGTAAATGGCATGGAAATTGTTGAAGATACTACGGAGAGTGCTGCCATTTTGCAGCAGAAATGTGGGCATGTTCCAACAAAAGATGAGGCGGTCCAGGGAACGATGGCATACAGTATTCTGGAGGCACATAATACTTCTGGCAATATGGACAATTTGCAGATTAAGTTTGATAAATTAACATCACATGATATTACATTTGTAGGAATTATCCAGACAGCAAGGGCGTCCGGCCTGGAGGAATTTCCGGTGCCGTATGTGCTTACGAACTGCCATAACAGCCTTTGCGCGGTCGGCGGCACAATCAATGAGGACGACCATATGTTTGGCCTTTCCTGTGCGAAAAAATACGGGGGGATGTATGTTCCGCCCCATCAGGCAGTAATCCATCAGTTTGCCCGTGAAATGCTGGCAGGCGGAGGGAAAATGATTCTTGGTTCAGATTCGCATACGCGTTATGGAGCACTTGGGACAATGGCAATGGGCGAGGGCGGCCCTGAGCTTGTTAAGCAGCTTTTAAGCAGGACATATGATATTGCAAGGCCGGAAGTGGTAGCTGTTTATCTTACAGGAACCCCGCAGAAGGGCGTTGGCCCGCAGGATATTGCACTGGCAGTGATTGGGGCTGTGTTTGGAAATGGCTATGTAAAAAATAAAGTGATGGAGTTTGTAGGTGACGGTGTTGCAAATCTCTCCGCTGACTTCCGCATCGGCGTGGATGTTATGACGACAGAGACAACCTGCCTGTCCTCAATCTGGACGACGGACGATAAGATTAAGGAATTTTATGAAATCCATAAGCGCCCAGAAGAGTATAAGGAGTTAAAGCCTGCTGACATTGCTTATTATGATGGGATGGTTTATGTGGATCTTTCCGAAATTAAGCCGATGATTGCCATGCCGTTCCACCCAAGCAATGTTTATACGATAGAAGAGTTAAATGCGAATCTGATGGATATTTTAGATGATGTTGAGAAAAAGGCACTTGTCAGCCTTGACAATAATAATATTAACTATTCTTTAAAAGATAAAGTCCGTGATGGAAAGCTCTATGTAGAGCAGGGTGTGATTGCGGGATGTGCAGGCGGCGGTTTTGAAAATATCTGCGATGCTGCTGATATCCTTCGCGGGAAATATATCGGTGCGGATGAATTTTCACTGAGCGTGTATCCTTCCAGCCAGCCGGTATTTATGGAATTGGTGAAGAATGGGGCGATTGCTGATTTGATGGCAACGGGGGCGACAGTGCGATCTGCATTCTGCGGCCCTTGCTTTGGCGCCGGGGATGTACCTCCGAACAATGGCCTGTCAATCCGCCATTCTACCCGTAACTTCCCGAACCGTGAAGGGTCAAAGGTTACAAACGGCCAGATTGCATCCGTTGCGTTAATGGATGCCCGTTCTATTGCGGCAACTGCGGCAAATCAGGGATATCTGACAGCAGCTACCGATGTGGATGTTGACTTTAAAAAGCCAAAATATTTCTTTGACAGCACAATTTATGAAAACCGTGTTTATGACGGCGTCGGGAAGCCGGACAAAGGGGTGGAGATTAAATTTGGGCCGAATATCAAGGACTGGCCGGAAATGTCAGCATTGACAGATAATATTGTATTAAAAGTAGTTTCTGAGATTCATGATCCGGTTACGACGACGGACGAGCTGATTCCTTCCGGGGAGACATCTTCCTTCCGTTCCAATCCGCTTGGGTTGGCTGAATTTACATTGTCCCGTAAGGATCCGGAGTATGTGGGCAAGGCAAAAGAGGTACAGAGGGCAGAAAAGGCGCGTATTGCAGGGGAAGATATTTTTGCGGCGCTTCCAGAGGCGGAAGATGTATTTGCAAAAATAAATGAGAAGTTTTCTGTGGAGCCAAAGGAAACCCAGATTGGCAGCATGATCTATGCAGTGAAACCGGGGGACGGTTCTGCACGCGAGCAGGCTGCATCCTGCCAGAAGGTGCTTGGCGGTATGGCGAATATTGCGAAGGAATATGCGACAAAGCGTTACCGTTCCAACCTGATTAACTGGGGAATGCTGCCATTCCTGTATCCTGATGAAATTCCGTTTGAAAAAGGAGATTATATCTTTGTGAAGGATATTAAAGAGGCAGTTGCCAAGAAGCATGAGAGCATCAAGGCGTATGTTGTCGGAAAAGACATGAGGGAGTTTGAATTGAAGCTGGGCGACCTGACAGATGATGAGAGGGAGATTATTGAAAAAGGATGCCTGATTAACTATTATAGGGCGCATATGTAAAAAAGGGCACAGACTTCGCTTGTTGCAGGAAGTTATACCCTGAGAATTTTCCTAATTTTACAAAAGTGTCCGCCAGCGCGGACACTTTGCAAATGTTCCTCCTTTTGGGCACAAAAAAGACGCATGGTTCACAATTTACTGTTCCATGCGCCTTTATGCTGTTTTATTAGTATTAAATTGGTTTCTTGATTATGCTAACTGCATAACCGCTCTTTCGATTTCTTCTACATCATCTGAGGTCAATTCGGGGAAAAAGGCAGAAATTTCTTCCACTTTAATACGTCCTTTTTCTATCATTGTTATCACGTTTCTTTTTGTCGTTTCTCTTTCCATATCTTTTGCATAAGTCCTCATAATCTGCTCGTCATCAAATAAACTCATCATAATCGTTACAACCTCCACTTCCTTGCTGCTGAGATACTGTTTCAAAATGTTCCTGTCCTTGCAAATACGGATTGTTTCTGTAACTGCCTGTCTCGTCATTCCATGTTCTTTTATCTGCTCGTTAAAAACTTTGCAAAAAACAATGTATTCATTGATTATATTGTCCTTGTCGCTCTCATATATGACTTTGGCTTTTATTTCAATATCAATATCTGCACCATCAAAAAATTCTTGCGATAAAGATATTGTATCGGTTTTTTTGCCTTTGTTGCCAGTGTATATCACATATAATTCAGGCTTTGGCATTTTTACTTTCTTGCTCTTATATAGGCTCTGGCTGGTTCGTTCGAAATATTCATGGTAACTCTGTGCTAAATACAGAAGTATTCTGATTAAAATATTTACTGTCCAACTTGATTGCGCTTCTAACAACAAAAGCAATTTGTTGTTACCTACCATTATGCCCAAATCATTATAGAGATTATCTGTCAAAACATTGTCTATCGTTACGATATCCAGCGTGTCTTCTGTTGCGTCTGTATCTTCTGGGTGTAATGTTTTATACAGTTTCAACAAATTCTTTTTATCTTGGAAAAGGTCTAAAAATACGCTGTTTTTTGCGGTACGTTTTGCCGCGGGCTGCGCACTGCGGAGTACGCTGACTTCCTGTGTCTGTTTTGTATCGTATGGCACCTTACCACCTCGGTTTCTAAAATCTGTGGCACAAGATACGATATATCCTGATCCTGCCACACTTCAATTATATAAAAAAACGCTTATCTTTACAATAAAATTCACATTAAATTTCTTCCTCCCTCCGCTGGTAAAAATATGCCCGTTGCCATATCGTGGGCGACAAGGATGGCAAGATAACCAGACAGCACCAGTGATTTTATGACAGATGCTGTCTGGTTATTATTATGTGGTTTTAAGTTTTAGAGCCGGATCCGGTCAATGATGGAATCTTTTCTGGCAGAATGTGCCAGAAATGCTGCGAGCAGGATTTCCAGAATGATTAGGATAACGATTATAATGCATACTGCCATGAAAGGGAATTCGTACTTTCGGATTCCCAGAATCCCATGATCTTTTGCCCATAAAAATACTGGCCAGGACAATAAAGAGCCGCAGGCAATTGTGGTAAAGAGCGTGCCAAGGATGTAAAGCCCTCCTTCCAGCTGCAGCATGCCGGAGAGCTGCCTGTCTGTCATACCCACAGCCTGTAGTATCCCGATTTCCCTTTTTCTCTGCTGCACGCTGCTAATCATCGTATTAATCATATTCATGATGCATATGCCGCCTAAGAATCCGAGGAAGATACAGCATAGGGCTGTGACATCTCTGGTTGTTTCCTGTTCCAGTTCGTAGTATTCCTGCCATGTGGATAATTGAAGGAGGGGCTCTTCTTCAATTATCATTTTAATCTGGTTTTCAGTTTCTTTATTATAATCTTCGTCTCCCCAGACAGAGCAGCCGGAATGGCAGTTAGCAGGGCAGATGCCCTTAAAGGCATCGCTTGCCATAAGAATTTTCGGGAAAGCCAGAGGGTAATCGCCGAATGCCGCTATTTTTGCCTTTTTTGTCAGGGGGGTGCCGTTACCTGTATCAACAACATAGGTAATAGTATCTCCAATGTTCAAAGAGCCATGAAAATACCATTTTGCGGCGTGTTCATCTACTATCACCTGTTCGCCGCTTTTTAAGGCTTCGTAGGAAACACTGCCCTGTGTGATCCTGTCCATGAGAAAAGATTTATTTTCTTCCGGTACACCCAAAATCTCAAATTTGTCGGAAATCTCTGGGATTTCTGCAAAGATGCTGTCAAAAACGGAGATTTCCCTTACTCCATTGATTTCCTTAATCTTCTGCAGCAAGTCATCGGTAAGTGGGTTGTCCTGTATGACATTTTCCCATTTCCTTTCCGGATGCTCTGCATTCCTGAATTCAATCTGTTCTCCTATCATGTACTGCCCGTGGCATAAATCGTCTGCATATAGCCTGGCATCGGTACAGGAAAGGACTGTGGCAACTATTATGGCAAGAATGCCAGTGGCGGACATAGAGAGGATGGTCAGCAGACTCCGTGTTTTATAGCGCCCCAGATGGTTCCGCACCAGATAAAATATATGGATGCGTTTTCTGCTTATCCGTGCTTTTTTTCGTAAAGTCCCTCTGTTTTGATAGGCAGGATAACGGAGGGCTTCGGTTTCTGTGATTTTTGCCGCAGTCCGCATAGGCTTTTTCATGGAAATATACATCATCAGAAAGGCGGTGCCTAAAGACAATGCTGCTGTGCCTATATGTAAAATGATAAGTTTTGGGATGGAGAGCCACGGCAGGATTTCCTGAAAGTAGTCCAAGGAATTTGCATGAAGGATAAGCAGTGCGGCTATTTCTGCCGCCAACCCGGTGAGGATTCCTAAAGGGGCGGCTTTTTTGGCACTTTCTATCCCTTCTAAAAAAACAATCCTGCGCAGTTCTTTTTGCGTCATGCCGATTGCCTTCAATCTGCCGAATTCCTGAATGCGCTCTTGGATCCTTACATAATATATACTGTATATTGTGATAATTCCTGCCAGTGCCACAGTACAGATGATAATAGATATAATCAGGATCATATTTGGATCTGTATAATTTGCTGCAAGGTTATAGCTGTTGATGCGTATATTTTCTTCGGAAATCTGATATTCCGCCGCCAGATTTTTAATAATATTTTCGGCCTCGGAGGTTGAGGAGATATCCCTGTTGGAAATGCGGAACAGGAATGTATAGGATACCTGCCCGGAAGGCAGTTCTCTTTCCAGAAGCTTATTTGAAATAAGGGCTGTGAAAGCCTGTCCGGCAGAATCTTCAGTGTCCTCTAATATTCCTGAGACAATGAATTCTTTTTGCTGGCTGTAATCTGCTTTTCCATTCCGCAGTACCTGATAGGACAGGGAAATAGGATCACCAACCTTTACAGATTTTCCAAGTTGTCTGGCAGCCTCCGGAGTTAAGGCGATTTCATTTTCTGCTTCCGGCATATGCCCCTGCGCCAGTTTCAGGCGCAGCATATCCCTCGCGTCATCTGACATACAATAGTAATAGACATATTTCTGTGCGGGCAGTTCCGTAAAAGCCATTTCTGCAAAAAGGCCCCATTCCCCGGTATCTGGATGGCTGGCCAGTTTGTCTGCCAGCTCTGTTGGGACATGCTGGTATTGTCCCTGCCAGTTTGGATTGAATGCATTGATTGAGGCATATGATTCCTGCTGGAATACGGCCGCGAAAGATGATATAAAGAAAATCAGGAAAGATGCAAGAAATATGGCAATTCCGATTAATAGGTTCCGTTTGCGGTAATATATCCTGTTCTGTTTTGCGATTCTGTAAAGCATATTCATGTTCTCCCCACCACCTTGCCGTCTTTTATTACGATTGCCTTATCTGCCATGCGCGCAATGCTTTTGTCGTGTGTGATCATAACTAATGTCTGCCCGTATTCTTTCACGCTTTGCCTTAAGAGCGTTACAATTTCAAGCCCTGTCTGGGAGTCAAGATTTCCAGTCGGCTCGTCTGCCAGAATGATAGCTGGCTTTGCCGCTATAGCCCTTGCAATGGCACAGCGCTGTTTCTGGCCTCCGGACAGGGTGTCCGGCAGCATATCCTTTTTATCCAGAAGGCCGATGTTTTCTAACAGTTTTTCGGCAGCATGTTTCTCCATGGTTTTTCCCTCAAGCCCTAATGGAAGAATGATATTTTCCAGAACGGTGAGGGAGGGAATCAGGTTGAAATCCTGAAAAACAAAACCGATTTTCCTTCTTCTAAATTTTGCTAGATCATTTCCATTTAACTTAAAAATATTCTGTTCCCCAATATAGACGTTTCCGGAATCTGGCCTGTCCAGTCCGCCGAGCAGATGGAGCAGGGTGGATTTGCCGGAGCCGGAACGCCCCGCAATCACCGTAAATAGGCCGCGTTTGATTTCTAAGTCAATCTGGTCTACTGCCTTTACCGGGTTTTCCTTTGTCCCATAATATTTTATTAATTTTTCTGCTTTTACAATAGTTTCCATCCAATCCCTCCTTGTAATGCGTTACTCCTGCTGTTTTTCCAGACGTGCTTTTATCGGCAGGAGAATCATTGTGCCAAAAAAACCATATAATATAGGAAGCAGGGTAATAGCCAGATTTGCCATGAACATATATGAATCATCTGCAAATGTATCTGACAGCCATAAAAGGTAAATGGCAAAAAAGATAGTCCAAAAGATCCCACCGATAATCAGGGATTTTACCGCAAGGGAAACAGCTGCAATTGCATTTTTAAGTTCTTTCTGGCTTTCTGGCCTGTTGCATAAAAATGAAAATGCTTTTCTAAATGCCTTTGTGTATCCTGAAAAAAATAAGGTGAGGAACATATTGCAAAGTGTTGTTCCCAAAACGGTAAAATCAAAATAGAAAAAAATAGGAAAATTTTTTTGTGAGGCTGAAGTCATGATCAAAGCAAGCAGTATTAATAAATTTCCTAAGATCCATGCAGCCGTCCGGAAATAATATCTGCGCGTACTGTCCCTTTTCTGGTTTTCGGTTTCCTGTATCAGCTGCATCATATTTTCCTCTGCCTTTTCAGGATAAGAGTCTTCCGTCAAGTGTTCCCCTGATAATAATTCATTTACACTGATATTCAACAGTTCACACAGAGGCATTATAATTGAAATATCAGGCAGCCCCTTGCCGCATTCCCATTTGGAAACTGTCTTATCACTGATTTTCAGGGCATCCCCAAGCTGCTTTTGCGTCATGCCTTTTTCTTTTCGTTGTGCTGCAATGAATTCGCCTATCTTTTCCTGTTCCACATTTATCCCCCCTTTCTCTGCTAAGGAACTGTTATAGTATATATTAGTGCTCCTTTTCCTGTAAACCTACTGCTGGTAGAGGGGAGCCGGATGTTGTGCCGCTTTCCCGTAATATAGGGAAAAAGAGGACTCTACGAAGCGTAGAGTCCTGTGAGTCAGATGATAAATAGTAATATTTAAGGAAGCACTGATTAAATCATCGTTTCCTTAAATGAAATGGTATATGAGGATGCCAAGAATCACCCCGATTATGCTTCCTATCGTTATTTTGATAGAAAGTGCAAATGTTAATACCATAACACCCAAATCGAGCGTCAGGGGTTTGGTAAGGCCGAACTTCTGTCCATAATTTAACCATGAAAAACCGGGCAGGCCGGCTGTCATCTGCGCAATAAAGCTGCCGAGCACAATACCGGCTAACAGTAGCAGAAAGAGTGCCCAATTGTTTTTTCCAACATTTTTTCCCATAGCAGTAATCCTCCATTTTGATTTTAATCGGCTGTGAATCGTGTTGCTGAACGGCCAGTGCCTGTTTTTGTGAAGGGATTGGCTGTCTGGCCCTGCCTATCATTATAATGAACAATGAAATTTTCGTCAAATGAAAAGTCCTTTTAAAATGAAGAGAAGTGTGTTATACTAACTTATGTTTACGTGTACAGCCTATATGCTGTGGATGGGTAAGCAGAGGGATTGTTTAAGGGGGAAAAGATATGTGGAAAAAGGTTTTGCTGGTTTTTTTGCTGATACTTAGTGCTGTTCTGGGTTTTGGGGTAGCCAAGGTGGAGAGTACGATGAAGAATACTCTTAACCATGTTAAGAGGGATAAAGATGCCGCATTGAGCAAGGTAGATTTAAGCGGTATAGAAGTAGAGTCAGATGATGATATTGTTAATATCCTGTTAATCGGCGATGACTATCGGAAAGAAAAGTTTTATGACGCGTCCGGGCTGCCGGATGTCATGATGATTGCGACGATGGATAAAAAGCATAATACTTTAAAATTGTCTTCTCTGATGCGCGATACGCTGGTCACTGTTGCGGGGGAGGAGAAACAGAAGAAGCTGAATGCCTCCTGTGGGAATGGCGGCGGCGTAAAGAACCTTTATAAAACGATTGCCCAAAACTTTAATGTTAAATTGGACGGTTATGTGAAAGTAGGCTTTGATGCTTTTGAAAAAGTAGTTAATGCAGTTGGCGGCGTAAAGATAGAGGTTACGGATACGGAAGCAAGGTATTTGAATATGACAAACTATATCAGAAAAAAGAAGAACCGTAAGATAAAAGTAGGGAAGCAGCGCCTGAACGGAGATCAGGCACTGGCATACTGCCGTATCCGAAAAGGATATGATAAAATCGGGGAGTCGGTAAGGACGGCAAACGGGCTGGTAGATGATTATGGAAGGACATGGCGCCAGCGCACAGTAATCAGTGCCGCTTTCAATGAAATGAAGAAGCTTCCGCTGCCAGAGTGGATTGGTGTTGCCAATAAAGTTCTCTCCAGCGTGGAGACAGATCTGGATAATGATTCGATTCTGTCCTACATAAAAGATGTAGTCTGGATGGGGACAACAGATATTTACCAGCTTCAGATTCCTAGAAATGGATATTTCAGGGATGGAAATACGAAGGAGAATCCAAATGAATTTCCGAATTGTGAGGGGTTGTGTCTTGTACCGACAAATGGTGTCTCTAATGAATTCGACCCTTCGGAGAATGCAAAAATTTTGAGGCAGTTTATTTTTAAATATAATGGAAAGGAAGAGTTTGATTATCCACAAAATAAAGATAAAAAAGAGAATCTCTAAGAATGAGAAAGTCAAAAATTGGGATTGCATAATTATTTTGAATCATGTAGAATAATTTACATTACTTTGCCGATCAGATTTTATAATGAACAGAGAGGACAGGCGTTATGTGGAAAAAGATAGTACTTGGGATTTTGTTGGTTATCAGCGGCCTTGTAGGCTTTTTGACTGCAAAGGCACAGGTCACTTTTTATGATTCGCTGAGCCATATTACCAGAGATTATGATACTGTACTGGAAAATGTTGATTTGAGCGGAATCAAAGTGAATTCTGATGATGATATTGTAAATATACTGGTTATAGGAAATGATTACCGGAAGGAAAAGAATTATACGGCTTCCGGTTTGACAGATACCATGATTGTTGCCACAATGGATTTAAAGCATGGAACATTGAAAATGGCATCTTTGATGCGTGACTGCTATATTGATATTCCGGGACATGGCTACAATAAGCTGAATGCTGCGAATTCTTACGGAGGAATCGAGCTTTTGTATAAAACGATTGCGACTAACTTTAATATAGAGCTGGATGGATATGTGGAAGTTGGTTTTAAGGCATTTACGGATGCGGTAGATGCGGTAGGCGGTGTCGAAGTTGAATTGACAGAGTCAGAGGTGGAATATCTAAACAATACAAACTATATCCGTGATAAAAAAAGCCGGAATGTCAAGGTGGGCAAGCAGACCCTAAACGGTGCGCAGGCGCTGGGCTACTGCCGTATCCGTAAAAAAGGGACTACCGTTAACGGCCTGAGGGACGATTATGGGCGGACATGGCGCCAGCGTACAGTTATTAACGCTGTGTTCGAGAAAGTGAAATCCCTGCCAAGGACAGAATGGCTGGGGATAGCAAATAAGCTGTTAGATAATGTTAAGACTGACTTGACAAATGAAAAAATCATTGCATATATTATGGATATGATATCGCTGGGGACAACGGAAATCCATCAGTTGCAGATACCGTTGGAGGGATACTACCGTGGCTCCTATAATGGGGAGTTTAGTGTCGGTTCCTGTCTGGTTCTGACGGACGGCGTAAGCTCTACTTTATCAACAACCGAAAATGCAAAGGCCCTAAATAGTTTTATCTTTGATTATGATGGGAAAAAGCCATTTTCTTATGGCTCATACGTAAGTAAGGAGTAAGTATAAAATGAGATTGAAAAGGACATCGGCTCAGACGGTGTCCTTTTTAACTCTATCTTCTATCAGGAGGGCAAGGTCTTTATGATTTCATATAAAAAATATTTGTCGTTACTTATAGTTGTGTTGTGCCCTGTGTTATTTTTTTCTTGTAAAAAGAATGAGCAGGCAGTGAGTGAGAAAAACAGCGGGACGGAAATGCCGCCGGTAAAGGCAGAGGGAAAAGAAACAGAATCTACTGCCGGTAAGAAGAAAATGTCCAAGGCATTGGAAATAGGGACAGAGGAAGGGAAGAATGGACATTTGCAATTTTCGGTTTCTATTGAGGATTTTATCGAATGTTATAATCAATATTACAGACGGGACAAAGAAAGTGATTATATACAGCCGTGTTCAGAATGGTATTCGTATATTCAGGATTTTGGAAAGCATAAGGGTGCTGTTCATTATGAGTTTACAGCGGATAAGAAGATGTGGACGCTTCCTACGATTACAATTTATACCCCCAAAAAGGGGAAGGCTGTCAGGGAATTAACGGTTAATTTCGACGACCACAGTTATACGGAAATCATGTATAAACAGTATGAAGAGCTGTGCTTTTACACATTAAGGGTATTTTTGCCGGATTTGCCTAAAAAGAAGATTATCCGGCTTTATCAGAAAATTAACCGGTTAGCTTACCAGAATATTTTTCCGGGGGAAAAAGGATTTGACAGCGGCAATCCTCCCAGCGATTTGTACTGCCATGGGGCAGTAGGGGTGTATCCTTATTTTGCATATGGGGATAGTGTCCGCATGTGCATTATACCGGTGACTGGAAAGGTGCTCAAAGAGTATAAAGAGCGGGGGACGGTGATTCATGATATCTAGTATAGCAAATAATAATTAACTGGTATACTTACTTGTCTGATTGCTCATTTGCTTCGTTGGTCTACGCTCTGCT
>RAYF01000156.1 GCA_003611745.1 bacterium D16-36
TGATGTCATTATATCGGTTAATTCTGTGACAATCAATCAGATTTATTAGACGTCAGAATAAACAGGCAGCAACAGTAATGCGGAGTTCCCATTGTTTGGAAAAGAGTTCAGCAGGGTTGATTTTGAGGAAAAGTTAAAGGAAAACCCTGCCAACGACCATCTGAAAACGGTCATCACCGAAAGCCAGAAAATGGGAACACCTGCCGAGGAAAAAACCGACAGCATCACGTTTTCCATCGGATTCTCCGAGCATCCCGCCTTTTATGACAGGGAGCTGAACGACCGATTTACGGAGCTTAGCTTTGCACTTGGGAACAGGCTGCTTGGCGTTTTGGATGAAAAACAGCATTATGAAAGACTGGATGAAAGTAAGGGTGTCGGCTGGTATAAAAAGACCGACTTTGAAATCCATGCAGTTATCGGCGGGGAAGAATTTAATTACGAGGGGCGGTTTGACATCGGTGACGGCGAGGGAGATTTGATTGCCCATATCCGAAATTTTTATGAATACTCCCTCTCCCCCGACTGCCCGTTTATCCCAGAATGGAAACGGCAGGGGGAAGATTACTACCGAGAGAAAATGGAATCCCTGCGTTTCGGGCAGGATGTGTTCATCCCATTCTTAGAGCGTCATACCGAGCTGACACCCGAAGATGAAAAACTCCTTGCCGAGATAGTGGCTACTGAATCCGACTGGAACAGGAAAGGCGGGGATAAGGAACAGACCGAAGAAACAGAAGCCCACGGGGAATCCACAGAGGATGCTTTGCTGAAGCAGGCGATAAGCTGTATTGACGCATATTGTGACATGGAATTTGGGTTTGACGCAGAAGTAGACTATACGGACTTGTCCAATATAAAGATTGCTTACACGGCTACTGAGGACGGGCTGCACGGGATACAGGCATCCGTCAACCTTTTGCAGTACCGTATGGAAACCTATATTGACGGCGTGCTTGTGGACTATACGCAGTATGATGACCTTGCCGACTTTATTGAGAACGGTCTTTCCAATCTGTATTTCCACGATTTGGTGTCTGTAACGGAGGAACAGCTTGAGCCGTTTTATCGGGAAGAAAACAGGGAAAAAACGGAAGAAACCAGACCATACCCCATACCCCATGCCCCAGAGCCGACGCCGCATTACACCGTAGAGCAGACTTCCGATGCTTTTTCAGACCCGTTTATCATAAGGGATAACACTGTCCCAGAGGATAGTGCTGACAGGTACTATGACGTAGGCGGCGTCTATCAGACGTTTGAAACCGAGGAAGAAGCACAGGAATACGCCGATGCTCTGAATTATGCAGAACGTGAGGGACAGCAGGGATTAAAGCCTTCCCCGTCTGGAACAGATGAGAAGCAGGATAATTCTGACCTCATCGGCAAAGAGCTTGTGATTGACAACCGCCGCTATGTAATAGAAAGCGTTGGTAAAATCAGCGGCGATGTTTCCATGCGTGACGTCACTTTCCAGAACAGTACAGGCTTCCCGATAAACCGTGTGGAGAAAATCGGCTATGTCCGCAGGCTCTTGGAGCAGGCACAGGAAGAATTACCGCCCGAAGAAAAAGCAGAAGCTCCAACGGCAAGCCCGACTTCTCCTGCTGTTTCTGCTGACCGCCACAATTACCGTATTACCGATGATGCGTTAGGCGTTGGCGGTGCAAAAGAAAAGTTCCGAAACAATATGGCAGCAATCCGTCTGCTCCACGACCTTCAGATAGAAAACCGCCTGGCTACACCCGAAGAACAGGAAACCCTTGCAAAGTATGTGGGATGGGGCGGTCTGTCTATGGCGTTTGACGAAAAAAATGCGGCATGGGCAAACGAATACAAGGAGCTGAAAGCGGAACTTTCCGACGAGGAATACCATGCCGCTATGGAATCCACGCTGACCGCTTTTTATACGCCCCCTGTTGTTATTAAAGCGATGTATGAAGCACTTGACCGTCTGGGATTTTCGCAGGGGAACATCTTGGAGCCGTCCTGCGGCACGGGCAATTTTTTAGGACTTCTGCCCGAAAACATGGAGAAATCAAAACTGCACGGCATTGAGATTGACCCTATATCGGGCAGGATTGCGAAGCAGCTCTACCAGAAAGCCAGTATCGCCATTGAGGGATTTGAGGACACAAAGCTCCCAGACAGCCACTTTGACGTGGTGCTTGGCAATATCCCGTTCGGGGAGTTTAAAGTCAATGACAGCCGTTACAATGCCCAGAAGTTCTTAATCCATGATTATTTTATCGCAAAGGCTCTGGATAAAGTGCGGGCAGGCGGCGTTGTGATGTTCATTACCTCTAAGGGTACAATGGTGTTGCTGCCTGTTTATTCTGACGTCTAATAAATCTGATTGATTGTCACAGAATTAACCGATATAATGACATC
>RAYF01000157.1 GCA_003611745.1 bacterium D16-36
CTTACATATTCTGTAGCGGTTCTTTTAATACATTCGAGATAAGTACTGCCGATATCCGCTGTGCCGGAACGTAAAAACTGTTCAATAATGGAATCCTCAATTTTAACGCCAAAACTGTCAAGAACTGCATTTCTTGCCGCAATCATGCACTGGTTGACACCGTATTTTTCTGTATAACTGCGGTTCTCAATGGGCTTTTTGTTGTTGATATACAGAATATTCATAGTCCCGTTGCCTATGTCTGCAAGTAAGTTTGTGCCTTTAAAATCCACAAGATGTTCAACAACTGCTGGATAACCCTGTGGGTAGATGCTGCACCCGACAACGTTAATATGGTAATCTGTTCCATTAAAACGAAAATCCATGCATGGGCTTTTCATAAGATATGCCCTGAAATCCTCCCTCTGCCTGCGCACCCATGTGAGGGGAAGTCCTGCGGCAAGGTGTACGTCTGCCCGTGTAAGCTGTTCCCTGTGAAGCTCCCTTGCAATGCCCATCATGGTCAGCAGGTAATAATCCTCGTCCATGCATTTGTCTGACACAAACTCTTTGTGTCCGTCGCCGATCCGGTAATATCTGCCGTTGTACTCTAAAATATTACCCATGAAAATCGGTTCGGTGTCATAGGCTGTAATGCCTGTGGGCGTGACCGTGTTTGCGGTCTTGATGTTGCCGTAGCCGTGGTCTATGGCAATGATTTTGATACTGTTAAGTTCTTTCATACGTTTAGTCCTCCCGATAATGTTATTTTCACAATATTAGTACCTGACTTTTCAATCTGGTACTGTTTCCGTGTAAAATTAGTCTAACGAAAATCGGAAGATGATACATTGAGTGCGGATTGACTATGAATTGACTAAAAATGAAAAAATTCTTGAAACAAGAATGAATATAGGGCGTGGCGGTTTCTATGCCCAATATTTTTGTGGAAAATAAAGGATAAAAGTGGTATAATCAAAAAACAAAAGATATAGACAAATTATTGTTTGTATCGTAAACAAACTTCATATAAATATATGTTGCGTTTTGAAAACAGGAGGAATTTATGAAAACTCTGTATGTATCAGACTTAGATGGAACATTGTTACGAAGTGATGCCCAAACTTCTGAGTATACTAACCAAGTGATTAATAAATTAACGTCAGATGGGATACTTTTTTCTTATGCTACGGCTAGGTCATATCTAACAGCTACAAAAGCAACAAAAGGACTAAATGCCAAAATACCTATCATTACATACAATGGCGCTGTCATTTTGCAAAATGATACTTTTGATATTATTGCACAAAATGTATTTTGTCAAAATGAAAAAGAAGAAATTTTGAATGAAATACTGCGTCAAGGCATTTATCCTATTGTTTACGCTTACATATCAGGTAAAGAAAAATTTTCTTATGTTGTAAATAAATGCAATCGTGCTACAACTGAATTTTTATTGACTCGTAAGGGGGATGTAAGAGATACACCTGTTGAATTTGATAGTGCGCTGGAATTCGGAGATGTTTTCTATTTCACTTGTATTGATGCATACGAAAAATTGGAACCACTATACATTCAATTCAAAGAAAAATATCATTGCATTTTTCAAACAGATATCTATAGTGGGGAACAATGGTTAGAAATTATACCCCAAAATGTTTCAAAGGCAAATGCAATTTTACAATTAAAAGAGCGATTGGGAATTGAATACATTGTTGCTTTTGGCGATGGAAAAAATGATATTGAAATGTTTGAAATAGCGGATGAATCATATGCTGTGGAGAATGCGGTAGACGAATTAAAAGCAATCGCTACCGGAATTATAGAAAGCAATGATTCTGATGGTGTAGCGAAATGGTTATATAATAAGTTCTGCACGATTGTATAACAAATTTGGTTCCTGCATTTTTCTTTTATAAATATGATCTATAACTGAGGTGGGCGACAATCTGTCGCTCACCTCAACAACAATTATTTTTTGCGCCTGTGACATTTTAATTGCTGCTATATCAAAAAGCTACTCCCAATGCCTAACCCTGCGGCTACGTACTGCTGTAATATTTCCTCCTGCTTTGCTTCTATAAGCTGCGGCTCGTCAGACCACAACTGTTCATAAATTGACAACGCTTTTTG
>RAYF01000158.1 GCA_003611745.1 bacterium D16-36
CAGATGTTCCCTTGCTTTGTCCAGTCTGCCGCAGGCAAGGTTAATGCTTCCCATCGCTTCCTGTATGGCGGCATAGTCACTCGATAATTCAGAGTTATGCTCTTTCACAGTCTTTGCACACCTGCGGAGGGCGGAAAGCCCGCGCTCTGACTCCCCCATGTCATGCAGCAGGACGGCATAATTGCATATCTGCGCTATGCTTTGGTTCATGTAAATAAGCCCATATTTCTCTAATATTGAAAT
>RAYF01000159.1 GCA_003611745.1 bacterium D16-36
TGACCGATTGGATGAACTCTCAAGCCGCATTTATACAGGAGTTATTTAGAAATATCTGCTGGGAAAGTTGAGTTAATGAAATGGTGGAATCAAGGATAATTGAGATACGGCGTCAAGCAAAAACGGAGGGAATTGAACAAGGAATTAACTATCTGGTCGATACCCTCCGGGATTATGGCCACAGCGATGGGGAAATAAAGGAAGCAATCATAAAGAAATATCATTTATCTGAAAGAGATGCAGATAAGTATCTGTAAAATAGCGCACCAACTTCGCCTGTGCCTTAGCAAGAATTTGCTATAAGTTAAAAATAGTTTATACCTTAGAAAAGAAACCGGAGGCCAACAGCCTATTAAACTGATGCATTCGGTTTCTTTTTAGGTGTAGATACCTACTATAGTGGACTTGATTCCCCGATTAGTACTTTTTTTCCCTCAAAGGCAAACCCGTATTTCTTTATATTTTCTTTTTCTAACCCCAAGTCCAAAAGTGTCCGGTCATATTTTTTCTCCTCTATCTGCTTTAGCGCTGCCGCTGCCGTTTCTTCCAGACTGGATTCTTCTTTTGGGTCGTGCACCTTAAACTCCAAGATAATCCCGGTATCCTCTTTTCGCAGGGGTTTTAACATGACATCATACCGGCCAAAGCCGCTCTCCCTATTTGAAGTGATCTCATACCGGCCTGACAAATCAACCAGCAGTCCCAGTACAAATCCATGATAAAAACGCTCCGGGTTTGCTTTTTCTGATGGATGCATCCCCCCGTCAAAGGAGCTAAACATAGAAAGGGCAACCTGGTTCATATAAGCATTCATTTCTTTTAGGTCGTCACTCAAAAGGGCCCTGATAAAGCCATTGTAACCCGTATCGCCCTCGTCAAACCAGTCAAGGATGATGTCCTCAAACATCTGCTTCACTTCATAATTTGTCAATGCCAGCGTATACTGCCTTCCGTGGACAGCAGTTACTTTTAGGTAGCCGGTAGCTAAAAGCAGGCTCCAGACAGCCCTGTCGCTCCCATTAAGCTGGTCAAACACAATTTCTTCATGGATTCTGCTCTCTATCGTTTTGCCAGATAAGAGATCCTCAAACTGGATTTTGATTGCCTTGCTCCCTGCACGCAGAAGGCTCCCTGCCAGCCCATTTGAGCTGGTGTTCGCCCAGTAAGTTTTTAACTGCCCTTTATCCAGAAAATTAATGACTGACCATGGGTTGTAGATGTCCAGCAGATTCCCTATCGTAAAACCGTCATACCATTTCTTGACCTCCTCTTTGCCTGTTAAGCCGAATTCATCCATAGCAGCGAATACCTCCCCTTCTGTAAAACCAAAGCAGGATGCGTACTCTTTTGACGTAACAGCCGCTACATTTAAATTGTTTAAATCAGAGAATAATGATTCCTTGCTTATCCTTGTAATCCCTGTCATCACAGCGCGTTCTAGCCAATGGTTCGTTTTGAAAGAGGCATTAAAAAAGCTTCTCATAAATGCTGCCATTTCCTCCCAATACCCATGCAAATATGCTTCCTGCATTGGTGTATCATACTCATCTAACAGAATAATTACTCTTTTTCCATAGTATCTGCTTAAAAAATCACACATTTGATACAGTGCAAGCGTTGCATCACTTTCACTCATATTTGACGAAATACGGTTATAATATTCAATTTCTTTTTCTCCTAAAATACCACTCTTTTTTAAAAATGAATTCTGCTCATATAGTTTAACAAGAAGTTCATATAATTTGGCTCTTGCATTTCTGAAATCTCTTTCCTTAATAATTGCAAAGGATAAGAAGATGACAGGATATGTTCCTTGAAGTTTTCGGTATTTTTCCTCTTTCCAAATAGAAAGATTGTGAAAAATATCCCCCTGCCCTTCATATTTCAAGCTCCAGAAGCGTTCTAACATACTTAAATTTAAAGTCTTGCCGAAGCGGCGCGGCCTTGTGATAAGTGTAACTTCATCCCTGCTTTCCCACCACTCTTTTATAAAATGTGTTTTATCTATATAAAAACTGTTATTAGCTACCAGCTTTTCAAAATCCTGTGTGCCGATTGCTACAACTCTTGCCATTTTGCATTCCCCCTACATTCCATAGACTATTCATTTAGTTCTTCTTGCTTTTATAGTAATGATTTAAAATACAGTATCCTTTGCTATTAAGATTCTATAAGTTAATAGTACTATATTGCTCTAAATTTTTCAATCATCTTCCCACTTAATCCATTATAAGTGTAAAAAAGGGCACAGACTTCGCTTGTGCCCTAGCAAAAGTTTTCCTATAAATAAAATTTCAAAATCCCTAAGGGGCCCTCTTAAGGATTT
>RAYF01000160.1 GCA_003611745.1 bacterium D16-36
GCCATTATCTGCCGGGCATACTCAGGATCTGCATCCATCTTCTGCTGCAAACTCTCCGGTACAAGGATTGCAATCCGTCCGGAACCTACACTGCTATAATTCCTTTGCAGGTCACTACGCATCTGCGATGGATTTGCACCTTCAGGTTTCCAATCATTTAAAGCATCCGCACTTGTATTCTTATCAAAATACTTCCAAAAAGGAAAGTCATTTCTCTGCCAGTTGCCGGAAGAAATATTGGCATTTCCCACATGGGTTATGACATCGTATTGTGGAAAAGCATCTTCAAAATTTGTTGCGCCTGCTTTTCCAGTGCTATATGCCCTGCTAATAGCTGAAATACCATCTGTAGCACCTGCCATTTTCTTTGCATAAGCCGTCTGAAAAGCACTTGCTGCCGTTTTATTCGTTATTTTACTTATGCGTTCCTCATAAGATTCACCCATATAGTGATTGGCGGCAGTTGTCCTCATTTCATTAACACTTCCCAATGAAGCCTCCTTCTCTGCCACTTTCGCCGCTGCAATTTCTGCAAAACTTCCGTCAACATTCTTTTCTGCTATTGCACCGGTTCGACTGTTTATACCATACTCCCACAGCTTACCTGTCACTCCAAAATCCATCTTTATTTCCCCTTTCATCTTTCATAAACAAGAAAAACACACACATTAACTTTCATCTCATATTTCTACAATGCTCTTTTCATACGCATTGAAAGCATTCTTCCGTGCCACACTACTCTTGTAATATCTCCTGTCTGTTTCCTGTTCCAATATCTTCCGTTTCAAAGCACTTTCCTCATTCAATTCCATATATTTTTCACGCCTTTTCTTCTTTGCTGCCTGCTCTGCCTTAAACTGCCGCTGTTCTGCCTCTGTTGGACCAACAATATTACCTCCCCCACTTGAACCAACTGCATGTGCAATTTCTCCATTTTCATCTAATATGACTACACAAGAATATATCCTACCCTGTGGCAACGTTGCTTCATCATTCACTATGAATCTTTCCACTCTAGCCATTACTTTTTGTGCCAATGCTGGGTCATTTTTCATTTTTTCCTCTAACGCCGGAGGTACAACAATGGCTTTTTTTCCAAGTGTTGTATCTATCCTTGATTGCACTGATTTATCTGTCAATTTAGGTTCTGCTCCTGTTGGTTTCCAATCTAACACAGACTCATCTACATTATCATTAAAGAACTGCTCATGCGGAAAATCGTATCTCTCCCATGTACCTTGCGGAATTTTGTACGCATCCATCGTATGATAATATGCTCCCGGAAACCTCGCCTGCCACACATCCTTGAAACTCATTCCTGCGGCATTCCCCTTATCCGCGACTTTCTCTGCCACTTTCGCCGCTGCAATTTCCGCAAAACTTCCGTCAACATTCTTTTCTGCTATTGCACTGGTATGACTGTTTATACCATACTCCCACAGCTTATTTGTCACTCCAAAATCCATCTTCTCTCAATCCTCCATTCCTTTCTCACACTTTTCATTTTTCATCATCATGGACAGGATAAACACCCTGCCCTTTACCATATAATCCATTGTTCCATGATACTTCTCTACCGTATTTTTAATATTTACAAGCCCCATCCCATGATTTTCCTTATCCGGTTTATCTGTCACTGGAAATTCCTCCCGTGGCCTTCTCACCAGTTTCCCATCAAAACTGTTCTCCACCTTCAGTACAAGAAGGTTTCCTTTCTGCAAGGTCACGAAACGGATAAAAACCTCCGCCTCCCGCTCTTTCTCTTTCAGTTTCTGGCACGCCCGGACAGCATTATCAACGGCATTGCCAAGAATAATGCCTATATCGTAGCTGTGGATTTTCAAATCCTGCGGAAACACCAGCCTATCCGTATCCATCTCCAAATCCGGAACTAGGCGCATCGCCTCATGGTATTTCATATTAAGCAAAGTATCCGCCACTGTATTCCCTGTACGGAAACGCATATCCAGCCGGTCAAAGGCCCGGTTCAAATCAGCCAGATATTCCTGCAGTTCACCCTTTTCCTCCAAGAAAAATTCTTTTTCTTTGGAGAGCTGCAGGGCCACGGCAAGAGTGTTTTTCATGTCGTGTTTCATTCCCCGTATTTCAGAGTAAATACGTTCCATTTCTTCCATATGTTCCTGCATGTTTTTTACCTGATTTTTCAGGATAACCCTCTCACTTTTTGCCTTGTTCCGGTAAACCATATCTTGAAACAGCTTTACCCCATACAGAATAGAAAGCAGGGACAACAGCAGGATTGCCGGAAGTACAATGGTCAGTATGGG
>RAYF01000161.1 GCA_003611745.1 bacterium D16-36
CTATGTAGCGGACTTTCTTTTCAGGAAAATAATATTCCAGATAATAGTCCATCATAACGTGTTCCCTGCCAAAACGGGATAAATCTTTTGTAATAATGCAGTTGACTCTGCCGGATTCAATGTCGTCCATCATTTTCTGGAATGAGGGACGCTCGAAATTTGTCCCGCTCCATCCGTCGTCCACGTACTCATCAACTACATGAAATCCGTTTTCCCTTGCAAACTGTGTCAAAATGGTTCTCTGCGTTTCAATGCTCACGCTGTCGCCGTAATTATCATCATCGCGGCTTAACCTCATATAAATTGCTGTATTGATATTTGGCTGTTTCATATAATCTCCTTTCATGAAACAACCCACGCTTACAATACCTACAAGTATATCATTTTCGTGGGTGTTTCTCAACGGTTCTTTTTATAAATTTAGCTAGGAAACTTCTTGTTTTTCATGCTGTTTTGCTTCGTGGATTATGAGGTTCTCCATAAGGTTTTCTAATGTCTTTCCATTATCGGGAAAATGCTCTGATATGATTATCCTCACATTACCGTACTCAAAATAGCCGGAATTTACATTGCTGTCTGATTTTTCCATATATCTCCTCCAATTCTCTTTTATTGGAAAATGGTTTGTGCTATACTCATTCTTTAGCAGTATCAACTTCCGTGATATTGAAATATCATTTTCAGTTTAAAGAAAAGCAGACAGAACCACATTGAGCGCGGACTGACTGCTGATTGACTAAAAATGGAAAAGGAGTATTAAGACCATGGAGCGTCTTGATTTTTGTTCTGTTATGGGTATCATGCGCAGTTATATAAGTGAAGACAGATGCGTAAGCCAGATTGATTTTCTGTATATACTGTTTGATGATTATTTCCAAAATGGCGATACGGATAATTTTGTTCTGGATAACGGGCTTGTCTGCCGATGGATAAACGGTCAGGCAAAAGTAAGCCCGAAGATTACGGGATATTATATTTCTGATAAAAAGGGCAGGAATGATTTTGTTGATAATTTTGAGGAAAATATACTCCTGCTGTTTTATGATACAGGGTTTGTGATAACCCAAATGCATGATTTACTGGTGCAGGATAATTCAATATCAGAAATGCAACGGCAAAAACTAAACAGTGCATATCCCTGTAATACGGATAAAGCACAGGCAGAATATATTACTGACCTGTTGTTATTCGGTATGGAGCGGAATTTTGTAAAAAGGGATACCAAGACAAAAGAACTGCTTACCGCTGGAAACTTTTCTCCGATGGTGGCAGATTATATATACGAGAATGAAGTGCCAAAACCATGCCGTCATTTCTGCGGGCGTGACAGCGAACTTGACGCACTGCATAAATTACTGACCGACGAGGGAAAGGTGTTTTTACATGGTATCGCGGGGATTGGGAAAAGCGAGCTTGCAAAGGCATACGCAAAACAATACAAAAAAGAGTACACCAATATCCTTTATATTATATACAGCGGCGATTTAATGCGTGATGTTACCGGCATGGATTTTTCTGATGACCTGCCGGAAGATACTGACGATGAACGTTTCAGAAAGCATAACCGCTTTCTGCGGTCTTTAAAAGAGGATACATTAATCATTATTGATAACTTTAATACAACAGCCACAAAGGATACATTTTTATCCGTCATGCTCAAATATAAGTGCCGTCTGCTATTTACCACCCGCAGCAGGATAGAAAGCAGACCCTGTATGCTGATTGAGGAAATCAGTGACAGGAATATATTGTTTGAACTTGCAGGACATTACTATACAGACGCCTGCGATTACAAGACAGTCATGGAGCAGATAATAGAAACTGTGCATTTCCATACTTTTGCCGTGGAACTGTCTGCACGGCTGTTACAGACAGGTATCTTAGAGCCGGAAGAACTTCTTAAAAAGCTTGAGGAAGAAAAGGCGGGAATGTCTGCAACCGACAAGATAGGCATCACAAAGGACGGAGAGAACCGCAGGGCAACTTATTATGACCATATCCATACACTGTTCTCATTGTATAATCTTGATGAAATGCAGACTGAAATCATGCGCTGCCTGTCGCTCGTCCCATTGTCGGGAATCCCGTCAAAGCTGTTTGCATCATGGCTAAGGCAGCATGACATGAATAACATAAATGATTTAGTGGAAATGGGATTTATACAGCCAAAAAGCGGACGCATGATAACACTGCACCCAATGTTACAGGAGATTACCATAACGGATACAAAGCCGTCTGTCACGAACTGC
>RAYF01000162.1 GCA_003611745.1 bacterium D16-36
CTTGGACTTCTTCGACTTACCGTTGATGGAATCTTTGGCGGCGGCCACCACTGCATCGGTGGTAATGCCGAATTTCTCGAACAGGGTCTGGTAATCGGCGGAGGCGCCAAAGTGTTCCAAGCTCACTGCACGACCCTGGGTGCCCAGAAAGCGATACCACGGCATTGCGATACCTGCTTCAACGGACACGCGTGCGGTCACTGCGGCTGGCAGAACGGACTCAATGTACTCGGCATCTTGCTCCTGAAACCAGTCCATGCACGGCACGGAAACCACACGTGCTGCCACGCCTTCTGCTTCCAAGGCTTTGGCGGCATTCACGGCCAGCTGAACTTCGCTGCCGGAGCCCATCAGGATAACGTCCGGGGTCTCTTTGGAGCCTTCCACCAACACATAGCCACCGCGGCGCACACCTTCTGCGGCTTTTTCCTTGGTACCCTCCAGCACTGGCACGTTCTGACGGGTCAGGGCCAGGCCCTTCGGACCTTCTTTGTACTCCAAGGCGGCTGCCCAGGCCTGTGCAGTTTCGTTTGCATCTGCCGGGCGCAAAACGGACAGACCCGGGATTGCGCGCAATGCTGCCAGGGTTTCCACTGGCTGATGGGTTGGACCATCCTCGCCCAGACCGATGGAATCGTGGGTCCACACATAGTAGGCATCGGTCTCCATCAGGGCGGCCAAACGCACGGCTGGACGCATGTAGTCGGAGAAGATCAGGAAGGTACCGCCGTATGGGCGGGTACCGCCGTGCAGGCTAATGCCGTTCAGGATGGAGCCCATGGCGTGTTCGCGAATGCCGAAATGCAGATTGCGACCGTACGGTTCGGCGGACCAAGTTTCGGTGCTGATGCTTTCTGGACCGAAGCTCGGGGAGCCCTTAATAACGGTGTTATTGCTACCTGCCAGATCGGCGCTACCGCCCCACAGCTCCGGCAGGGTTTTGCCCAGTGCTTGTAAGGCTGCTTCGCTGGCTTTGCGGGTGGCAACACCTTTTTCGTCTGCGTCCCAGGTCGGCAGTTCATCTGCATAGCCGGCCGGCAATTCGCGGGAGTTCAGGCGGTCGAACAGTGCTTTATTCTCCGGGTTGGCTGCGGCCCACTCGTCAAACTTAACCTGCCATGCGGCCTTCTTCTGTGCGGCACGTTCGGCCAGGGAACGGGTGTGGGCAATCACTTCATCATCGATGGCGAAGTGTGCTTCCGGATCAAAGCCCAGCTCGGTTTTGGTTGCTGCAACTTCTGCTGCGCCCAATGCTGCGCCGTGCACTGCACCGGTGTTCATCATGGTCGGGGCTGGGAAGCCAATGATGGTGCGAACGCGAATGAAGGTCGGGCGTTTGGTATCCTTCTTGGCCTCGGCCACGGCTGCTTCGATTGCGGCCACGTCTTCGCCGGCCTCCACTTCGATGGTCTGCCAGCCATATGCTTTGTAGCGTGCCACAACATCCTCGTTAAAGGCGATTTCGGTGTTATCCTCGATGGAGATGCGGTTGTCATCCCAGAACACGATCAGGTTACCCAGCTGCTGAGTACCGGCGATGGAGCTGGCTTCGGAGGTAACACCTTCCTGCAAGTCGCCATCGCTGGCGATCACGTAGATGTGGTGATCGAATGGGGACTCGCCCTCTGCGGCGGTTGGATCGAACAAGCCACGTTCGCGACGTGCGGCCATGGCCATGCCAACTGCGGATGCCAAACCCTGACCCAGCGGACCAGTGGTGATCTCAACGCCCTTGGTGTGGCGATACTCTGGGTGACCCGGAGTCAGGCTATCCCAGGTGCGCAGTGCCTTCAGATCATCCATTTCCAGGCCGAAGCCGCCCAGGTACAGCTGGATATACTGGGTCAGGGAGCTATGGCCACAGGACAGCACAAAGCGGTCGCGGCCTGCCCAATTGGTGTCCTGTGGATCAACGTTCATCACGCGTTGATACAGGGTGTAGGCCAGCGGTGCCAGGCTCATGGCAGTGCCTGGATGACCGGAGCCGCAGTTTTCCACTGCGTCTGCTGCCAGCACGCGAACGGTATCCACTGCTTTGGTGTCAACGTCGGACCAGTCGGACGGATAATTGCGCACAGTCAGTGCTTGCAGCTCTGGGCTCAAGGTCAGGGTGGTCATAAGCAACTCCTTTTCTAGAAGCGGCCGCGAATTCTGCATCCCAATACGCGTCAATTCACTGGCCGTCGTTTTACA
>RAYF01000163.1 GCA_003611745.1 bacterium D16-36
CATACAAAATCGGCAGCTTTGAAAACTGCCGATAAGGAAAAATTAAAAATTTACACATTTTACTTGACAAACCCAAATGATACACGCACATGAACATATCTTATCGTTAGTAAATCCATTACTAAAAGAAACGCTAATAGTCGAACTCTACAAACATCTTTTTCCAAAATTCAAAGACCTTGACTGCATTATTTATAATCATGCCAATATTTCACACAATTCTGACTTGGCAGAATTAGGCGGCTATCATGGGTTGCTGTTTATGCTCAAAAGCCTTGACTTAGATTTTAGATGCGGAAATGAGCCATTTACCATATTTGGATATGACTACAATCGCACTTTTGCAGAATTGAATTTGATATAGTGCCAAGACCGCTATCCTCTTACTTTGGGTAACGGTCTTTTTATCGCTTATGCGTTTTCCCAATAATCCTCCTTACTTCTGATGTTTTCATGCAATGTATATTCCTGCTACCTGTCACGTCATTTATATAGCCCTTTTTCAGATAGATAAAATATCCCTCGTCTTTGGTATAGGACAAATCTTCTATCATTTCATAATATTTTCTTGGCACTTGCCACTTTTCAAGCATCCGCGCTTGTTCCGAATTAAAACCCTGCTTCTTTTCTGCCATCCTGCTTGTACCGTCCGCAAGGTCATTACAGACAAGCATATAGAGATATTCATTGACACTTGCCCCTATTTCAGAACATATTTTCTTTATCCTATCCTTTTCGCCTTTTGGTATGACAAGGTTTATCCTGTCGTAATGCTCTTTGATATGCCGGTTCTTATACGCTGTTCTATCCATGAAAACACCGCCCTTTTCTTAATAACCGCATTATACAAAAGTCTTACGCAAGACACAAGATTTTTATGCCCTCGTTTGTGTGCTACTTGTGTGCTATGTGTGTGCTACGCTTCAAAATTCAACACTTTTTACCACAATTTTAGAAAACACAGACACAAAGAAAACCCTTGAAAATACTGGACTTTCAAGGGTTTTATAACTTTTCTCATTTTGTTTAAAATTATCTCTTCGAGAACTGCGGAGCCCTACGCGCTTTTTTCAAACCATATTTCTTACGTTCTTTCATACGCGGATCACGGGTTAGATAACCTGCCTTCTTCAGAGTTGGGCGATAATCAGCGTCAACTGTCAGAAGAGCTCTTGCAATTCCATGCCTGATTGCACCAGCCTGTCCGGTAAAACCACCACCGCGAACAGTAATCTTTGCATCATACTTATCACCTGTATTTGTTGCTTCAAACGGCTGACGTGCAATAATCTTCAATGTCTCAAGACCAAAGTAATCGTCAATATCTTTTTTATTAATTGTAATCTTGCCTGTGCCCGGCACTAAATATACTCTAGCAATACTGCTTTTTCTTCTACCTGTTCCATAAAACTTTGCATTTGCCAATTTCGTTTCCTCCTCTCAATTATGCTCTCTCTTTAATCTCTAAAACTTCTGGCTTCTGGGCTTCATGTTTGTGCTCTGCACCTGTATATACATGAAGCTTTCTAAACATCTGGCGTCCTAACGGACCCTTTGGAAGCATACCCTTAACCGCATGTGTAATCACATACTCAGGCTTCTTAGCGAGCATATCTTTGAGCTTTGTCTCCTTCATCCCACCTACATAATCGGAATGATGATAGTAAATCTTTTGATCTAATTTCCTACCGGTTACCTTAATTTTCTCAGCATTTACAATGATAACATAATCACCTGTATCCATATGTGGAGTATAGATAGGCTTATTCTTTCCTCTTAATACATTTGCAACTTCTGACGCAAGGCGTCCTAATGTATGCCCTGTCGCATCAACAACATACCATTTTCTTTCAATTGTGGATGGGCTAGCCATAAAACTTTTCATCCCAGTACCTCCTAACTTATTCGTATATAATTTCAAACTAACTGCGTCTGATTGCTTATACCGGGGCTTATGGTCAGCTTTCACACGCCACATTTGATAATTATATTATACTATCCAGTACTTGTCAAGATTTTTTCACATAATGCACGGAAATCAATTTTCAGTATATATATTCATTACTGCCCCAAATCAATATGTCACCATTTACAGACGATGTTTATTTAACGATAACTCCCTGTTATC
>RAYF01000164.1 GCA_003611745.1 bacterium D16-36
AATGGGACAGCAAAGTTTGAATTAATGGAGAATGTGACAGTAGATGCGCAGATTACGCCTGCTGAAAAATATAAAGACGGTCTGAAAAAGTATTATATGAAGCATTTTTATGAGACAGAGGATTTGAAAAACGTACATGATTTCATAAAGAATCCAACTCTGTTTGGAAGAAAACTTACAGATATAATAGAAATACTTTCAGAAAAACTGGAAGGAAAGTTTTTAGGAAATCTGAAGTTTGATGAATACCATAATAATGATGAAGAAATCGGGGTGAGAGATGCCTTCCAACATAAAAATGGGAATGCGTACAAATTTTTTGCATATTGGTTTATAGAAGAAGATGGACATACCCACAATAAAGAGATTAATTGTCCATGTATGTATATCAGCCTTGAAGAAGGGATAAATAAAGCGTTAGATGCCCAGACAGATGGTGATGTCAGCCAATATCTCAAGGATTATAAGGATATGGAGATACCTTTTATCAAAGACAAACAAAAGACAGGGGAAGAATTGAAAGAATATCTTGAGAAGTTGCTTGGGAGAAAATTAAGTGATGTGTGGTATTGTATTCCGGCTACGGCAGAGTCGGTTGCCGCATTAAACAAAGTTGATGAATTCGCTGTCTCAGAAATAAAACCTGAAGAGGAGTATTGTACCTACCGCTATTATTATGACGTCAAGGGATTTCCGTTTACAGACTCGTACTTAAATTACCAGCTAAAGGAGGGGGAAACTGCCAGTGAACTGGCAAGGATGTCAGCTCCCGATAATACTCTGGTGGGGCTTTGCGATTCGCCAATTCTGTGCCGTATCTCAAAGGATGGGATCATAGATCTGGATACAGATAATATCCGGATGGAGGGGGACGTGTATAAAGAAACAGAGAAGGTTAAAACCCCGGATGACATCCTTGGGAGGGTCAGGAAGTATTATGAAAAGCAGATACTTGCAAAACCGGTTACAATTACGGAAGTGAGAATTGTCTATACAGGGTATTTTACGGACGGCAGCGAGGGGGAAATCCAGCCGACAGTGGCGCCATTCTGGAGGGTAAGGGTGTATGACGGCGAGGCGGATGGCGGTAAATATTTTTATTATGATGTTTTTACAGGAGAGGCTATTATGGAGGGGATAACTGCAATGGGATAGGAGAATTTGGAAATGAAAAACTTTATGTTTAAAGGGAAACTCTTTTGTCTTTTTCTTTGTATCACATTATTACTGAGCAGTTGTCAGATAGAAAAGACGAAAAAGTCCAACGAAACACAAAAAGTCACCTACCGTGACAGTTTCACAGAAGAGGAGAAAGCAAGTGGGGCAGCAAAGTTTGACCTGATGGAGAATGTGACAGTAGACGTGCAGATTACGCCTGCCCAAAAATATAAAGACGGACTGAAAAAATATTATATGAAAACTTATTTTGAAACAAAAGAATTAAAGGATAAGAAAGATTTTGCAGACAATCCAACTTTGTATGGAAAGAAACTTTCTAAGGTTATGGATATGGTTTCGGAAGAAATGGAGGCGGAATTTCAGATCAAAAAGCCTGAAGTAGATATATCGGGTCCTTACATATTTAGTGCAGAAGATGTTTTACAGGATAAGGAAGGGGAAAAATATTCTTTTTATGCATTTTGGGATACCGGTGAGGAGGAATTTGATTATACAAAACGGCTGTATTGCCCACAGATGCATACTGAGTTGCAGAATGGTTTGTCCGGGGTACCGACGGCATATGAAATTGTGGAGCGTTTAAAAGATTATCGGAATATAGAAGTTTCTTTTTTAAAGGATAAGAACAAAAAAGGGATGGAATTGAAAGCTTTTTTGGAAAAATTATTGGGGAGGGACCTCAGTGATTCGTGGGAGTGTATTCCTGTTACGGAAGAATCAGTTGAATTATTAAATAAAGCATTTAAAGATGTCAGTTTATCTGCCCATATAGATTTAAAACAAGGGGAAGAGTATTGTGTTTATCGGTATTATTATGATGTCAAGGGTTTTCCATTTGCTGATTTATGCTTGGAGTATGATGTAAAAGAGGGTGAGACTGTTAGCAAGATAGCAGGAATGTCTACCATAAATAAG
>RAYF01000165.1 GCA_003611745.1 bacterium D16-36
CTGGATAGCATCTCAGCCTTTATTTATTCAGGCATTGTTCCGTGACTTATGCTGGGAAAGTTGAGTTAATAAGATTACAAATTGTTCTTTCATCGTCTATAATTAATAATTTCGTTTTTGTATGCATTCTACCAGCTCCTTTCACAAGAAATATTATACTATTAAAAGTCAAATTTTTGTCAAATTTCCCACAATAATCGAGTAGGGGGAGGTTATCTTCTCTACTCGCGCGCGGGGCGCATACTGTGTAAGCAGTAAATTTCCTTATGCGCCCCTGTGCATTAAAGAAAAACCGCAAAGGCTCTGTGGCCTCTACGGTTATAAGAGATATATATTCTGTTAAGTGGAGATTCTGCTTCTAGTATAATCCCCCCATTATTTCCATGGTCTTCCGCTACCGAACCACCCCTGTCCCGCCCAATACTTTCCGTCAAGGTATTCGGGGTCTGATTTATGTATGGATTTCTGCATCATACGGCAGGCGAAAAACTTGAATTTTGTAATTAAATTTGTGTATGCAGGTTTTGTATAATCTATATGGGCAAATTTACTGGATAGTCTTTGAATCTTTCTCGTAAGCTCGGCTTGTTTCTTTTGAGAAAGTTTTTCCCAAACAATATCGCTCATCAAAGCACCAGTGAATATCCCAATTTTGGAAATCCCCCACCAAGATAAACTATGCTTAATATCTTTCGCCGCAGATTTTGCTCCGCTGCCTAAGCATTGCGTTATAATGACTGCACGCTTTCCAAACATTTCAGGAGCAGGGCGGTGTGACATCCAATGGTAAGCAAAGTGGTCAAGAAATGCTTTCATTGCTCCTGTAGCATGAAACACATAGGCAGGGGATGTCATTACAAGCAAATCTGCCTCCAAAAGTGATTTATCAATTTTCCCAATATATTCTGCATCTTTGCAAGTGTTTTCACCCTTTAATATACAACTCAAGCAGCCAGTGCAGAAACTCAGACAATCCTTTGGAAGATAATATTCTGTAATATTTGCTTTATTCCTAAATTCTGCTAAAAACATCTCTTTTAAACGGTATGTAACGCCGTGTTTTTCTGTTCCGTTTATCACTGTTATATTCACTCTTTATACCTCCAAAATATCATGTAAAACTTTTGTATGAAAATCCTTGCGTTTTTCTTTCTGCCTAAGGTCAATCCCCAATGTTTGTGATATGATTTCGTATCGCAGGAACATTTGCTGCATAACGGTAATCAAATACAGCGTTTTTCGCTTTAACGCTGCTTCGTTAAGATCAGGACGACAGGCTGCAACAAGCGGAAGATATGCCGCATAAGTTCTGTAGGTGTTGTCATTTTCTTTCGGATATTGCATATCAGTAAGAACAGAAATCTTGGAAACAGCATAATGTTCAAACAGAAAATCAAGCGTCATATTGCCTAAATACTCCAACTTCTCAAAAGGAGTAAGACCATCTGTTTTCTCTCGTATATTCTGAAAATCCTCCACTGTTCCGTTTATCATACGCTCAATACATTGCTCGATGAGTTTATCCTTGTTTCCAAAATAATAATTTACAAGCCCTAATCCAACGCCTGCCCTTTTGCATATCTCACGGACTGTAACTTCTTCTAAATGTTCCCCTTTTTCCTCAATGAGTTTAATCGTTGCCTGTATGATTGCTTCTTTATTATCCACACTGCACCTCCTGTTGAACACTGTTCAAATACATTATACTGAACGCAGTTCAAAAAGTCAAGTGACTTTACAAACAAGTGGCGTATATATCGCTTTTTGGTGCCAAAACGCCCTGTTTAAGTAGCTAAGAAAGCAAAAAAATGACGGGTAAGGAGTTTAATCCCTACCCACCATAATTTATACCCAAAAATGCAATATGCACCATACTTTTCAGTAACTTTTATTTCATAAGTTTATATAGCCAATAACCTCATCTATTTTTGCATTACATATCATTATAGCAGAATGTACAAAAAGAATCCCTCTACATGAGGGATTCTTTTTCGTAAGCGCCTAATCTGCCCACGGATTGCGCCCCTCACAAATCCATGCCATAATCGGAGTGTCTAAAATTAAAAA
>RAYF01000166.1 GCA_003611745.1 bacterium D16-36
AAAGTGCGGAGCCGCAGGGAAGCCGAGTCTTAAACGGGCGAGGAGTCGCATGGAGCAGACCCGAAACCGGGTGACCTACCCATGCCCAGGCTGAAGCTGCTGTAAAAGGCGGTGGAGGGCCGTACGCACATCCGTTGAAAAGGGTGGCGATGAGGTGTGGGTAGCGGAGAAATTCCAATCGAACCCGGAGATAGCTGGTTCTCCCCGAAATAGTTTTAGGACTAGCCTGCCTGAAAAGTCTGGCGGAGGTAGAGCACTGAATTCCTGCGGGGGCGTCAAAGCCTACCAAGGGATATCAAACTCCGAATGCCGCGCAGACGTTAGGGCGGAGTCAGGCTGCACGAGATAAGTTGGGCAGCCGAGAGGGAAAGAGCCCAGACCGCCGGCTAAGGCCCCGAAGTGCGTGTTAAGTGGGAAAGGATGTGGGGATTCGAAGACAGCTAGGATGTTGGCTCAGAAGCAGCCATGCATTAAAAGAGTGCGTAACAGCTCACTAGCCGAGAGTCCCTGCGCCGAAAATGTCCGGGGCTGAAACACGCCGCCGAAGCCGCGGAGGAGCCTGCGATGCAGGCTGCTGGTAGGGGAGCATCCGCGTCTGGACGAAGCTGTACCGTAAGGAGCAGTGGACGGGCGCGGAGGGAGAATGCCGGAATGAGTAGCGAGAGATAGGTGGGAATCCTATCGGCCGGATGTCCAAGGTTTCCAGGGTAAAGCTGATCTGCCCTGGGTAAGTCGGGGCCTAAGGCGAGGCCGGGAGGCGTAGCCGATGGATGACAGGTTGAGATTCCTGTACCCCGCGGCATCAGAAATGTGGGGACACAGGCACAAGGCAGGGGCCGGGGATGGAAGTACCGGTGCAAGCGCAGGAGCCGGGCGGGAGGCAAACCCCCCGCCGGGAGGCAGAGGCGTGAAGCGGAGCGAAGATAAGAGTAGCGAAGCCTGCGGAGTGGCTGTCTGGAAAAGCCGCTATAGTGTGCCGCGGGCCCGTACCGCAAACCGACACAGGTGGACAGGGAGAGGATCCCAAGGCCGACGGAAGAAGCATTGTCAAGGAATTCGGCAAAATGGCCCCGTAACTTCGGGAGAAGGGGCGCCCGGGAAACCGGGCCGCAGAGGACTGGCCCAAGCAACTGTTTAGCAAAAACACAGGTTTATGCGAAACCGCAAGGTGAAGTATATGAGCTGACGCCTGCCCGGTGCCGGAAGGTTAAGGGGAGCGCTCAGGGGGAACCCGAAGGCGTGAACTTAAGCCCCGGTAAACGGCGGCCGTAACTATAACGGTCCTAAGGTAGCGAAATTCCTTGTCGGGTAAGTTCCGACCCGCACGAAAGGCGTAATGATTTGGGCGCTGTCTCGACAATGCATCCGGTGAAATTGAAATACCAGTGAAGATGCTGGTTACCCGCGCCAGGACGGAAAGACCCCATGGAGCTTTACTCCAGCCTGGTGCTGGGGTCCGGTGCTGCATGTACAGGATAGGCGGGAGGCTGTGAAGCCGCAGCGCAAGCTGCGGCAGAGCCGCTGTTGGGATACCGCCCCTGCAGTACTGGGCTTCTAACCTCCGCCCGTGATCCGGGCGGGGGACACCGCCAGGCGGGGAGTTTGACTGGGGCGGTCGCCTCCGAAAGGGTATCGGAGGCGCTCAAAGGTCCCTTCAGGATGGACGGAAACCATCCGGAGAGCGCAAAGGCAGAAGGGGGCTTGACTGCGAGGCTGACGGGCCGGGCAGGTACGAAAGTAGGACTTAGTGATCCGGTGGCATGAAAGTGGGATTGCCATCGCTCAACGGATAAAAGCTACCCTGGGGATAACAGGCTTATCACTCCCAAGAGTTCACATCGACGGAGTGGTTTGGCACCTCGATGTCGGCTCATCGCATCCTGGGGCTGCAGCAGGTCCCAAGGGTTGGGCTGTTCGCCCATTAAAGCGGTACGCGAGCTGGGTTCAGAACGTCGTGAGACAGTTCGGTCCCTATCCGGCGCGGGCGCAGGATATCTGAGAGGATCTGGCCTTAGTACGAGAGGACCGGGCTGGACGGGCCGCTGGTGCACC